>DXJG01000011.1 GCA_019056805.1 Candidatus Baldrarchaeota archaeon
GCCGGAAGGTTTCGACCGACCGGTTCAGCCCGCGGGTCCCAATCGCCCGAGCGTGCTGGGTCCGAAAAGGAGGTTTACCTAGGTGAAATTCCAGCTAGCTAGCAACTTACCTATGCACGACTCTTGGAACACCTAATTTTTAGAATTTTAGAGATATATTGAGCGAAGATTAAATATAGTCGAAGGATTATTATATTATACATGGAGCCGGGAGGGGCAGGACGGCCGCCGGTGCCCTGGTTTAACCGGGGTGCTGAGGAAGGTCCCCCCTCCTTCGAAGCTACGGCGTGGTGTAAACCACAAGCCGAGAGGCTTGCTCCGGGAACAGAAACGACACGTCCACATGTGCAGATGACGATGAGGCGGTTGAGAATCACCGGTTTGGTGATTCGAGAAGGAACCTGGTGACAGGTTCCGAGTTAACCCGTTGAGGAGCCATGTGGGATCGGTGAAACGGCCCGACGCCGTGGAGCAAGCCCGAGTAGGCCGGGAGGTTTGCTTCGAGCCGGATGACCGGCGGGTTGGGTGCTTAGTTTAATGCCGTCTGGGCACTTCCGGTGACGGAGGTGCCGAAACAAAAGGGGGCCTACTCGCCCCACCCGGCTCCAATTTTACTTTTATGTTGTTAAGGTTGTATTACGCAACATGTTTCGTGGTACTTTAATGTGTATTTTTGTTTTTGGAGTTGTTTTTGTGTTAGACGTGTTGGTGTTGTTAGTTTGTTGATTCCAGCTTTTACTGCCAATAGTTCTGTTTCTGTTTTTTGTTTTCCTCCTGGTATCATACATCCGAGGGCTATTGGTGTTTTTGGGAATAGTATACGTGTTATGGCTGTTATTGTTGCTATTGTTTGAGGTGATGGTGGTGATATATTTTGCATAGAAGTTTTTGGTGTTGG
Source organism: Candidatus Baldrarchaeota archaeon (assembly GCA_019056805.1). Taxonomy (GTDB): domain Archaea; phylum Asgardarchaeota; class Baldrarchaeia; order Baldrarchaeales; family DXJG01; genus DXJG01. Next base: position 899 of record DXJG01000011.1, read on the forward strand.
TTTTAGAGCAATAAGAACTATTGTGGAAGGTGTTATCGTTGATATTATTTTTAGTGCGTTTAGTTCGTGTTTTATTTTTCCATAGTGTAGTCCTATACATATGTGGGGGGATATTCCTTTTACACCTGCTTCTTCTAGGGTTTTAAGTGCTGTTTGATAGTCTTTAGGGGTTTTTTCTATTTGGTAAATTTCTTTTATTGTTGATGTGTCTCCAACGATGTCTATGGATGCGTAGTCTATTTCTGTTTTTGCTAGTTGTTTTGCTAGTTTTAGAGGTATTAATCCGGTGTGAACATTTATTATTAAGTTTGTTTCGTGTTTTACTCTTTTTAATACATCTATGAAGTTTTCGAGGAGTACGTATCCGTTTTTTGTGTTTCCGCCGCTTATTAAAACTCCTTTAGCTCCTTTCTCATATAATTTTAAACAGATTTCGAATAGTTTAGATGGTGTTGGTGCTGATATCATATGTTTTAAATAGTGTTTTTCGCAATGTTTGCAGTTTAAAGCACACCAAGTACCTGTCACCGATATAGGTGGAAAATTTTTGCCAGGATAATAGCAGTGTATAGTTTTCTGGAAGTTTTTATATGTTATCTCCTCGGCTCTTCTTACAAGTTGCTCAAATACTTCTATTTTACCTAATTCCTTGAAAAGACTATCTATGTTGCTGAAGTCGTTTAAATTGTATTGAAGGGGTTTCATGTTTCAATCCCTTTAAGACTATTCGATCATTTTTATAGAAATTGTAGTTCCTTTCTAATTCTTTTTATTTCTTCCTTTGAAGGATTCCATGGAAAATTGTAGATTGGGCCTCTTGGAGATTCGTTGTAAAATGGTCTATTACAACCTGGGCAGCCACTTGTTCTAAAAGGTTGTCCGCTTTCAATTATTTTATTTAATTCTTCTCGAGTTATCCCGAAATCTATTATTTTACCTTCTTCACTAAAGCCCATATTTTCTTTTCTTGTTATTTTGTTTTGAATAAGATATCTTGCAATTTGTATTCTTCTATATTTGTCTATTGGAGGTGAAGGATGTTTTTCCAGTTTTGTTCCCGTAATGGGTGTGAAAGCGAAAAGTCCAATGATAATTTTCAAGTCGGAAAACTCTTGTATAAAGTTAACAGCCTCCTTCTCGGTCTCGCCTAACCCAATAATGAGATGGGTTGATACCTTACCTTCTCCAAATATTTTAATTGCCCTTTTCAAGGCGTCCATATGTTTTTCCCAAGTATACGGTCCCCCTACCTGTTTACCTTTAATTTTGTCAAAAATTTCAGGCGTTGCAGCGTCAAAAGGTATACCTAATCGTTCTACCCCCAATTCTTTCAAAATTTTCATTTTGTTTTCGTCTATTGGGTGAACTGGTAGAGAAATAGGAATTTCAGGTGCTAATTTGTATATTTGGGTAATAATAGCTTGGAGATCTTCAAAAAGGCTGAGATAATTCAGGGTTTGAATACATATTCTTTTTATTTCCTTTTTCACTTTTTTGTTCTTTAATGCTTTGCAAACTTGGTTGAAAGGATAAGTAGGCCACGAGATTCTCGATAACATTTTCAGGTTCGATTTACTTTCTCTTGCTTGGGGGCAAAATGCGCAGTTCGCTGTACATCGCCTCGATGTATAGGTCATAAAATATGCGGTTGTTGGGTAAGCTAGCAATTTAATGTGTGTTAAATTTAGTACTGCTGCTGTTCCAAGAGAAACCCTTATTTTAAACGAACTGTTAAACATTAATGCTTCCTCCACAGTTCTCAGTGTTCTATAAGACCTTTCATATCAAGACGTGTTGAAAGCAATGTTACAACTCGAAATTGGAATTTATGTAAATTTTAAATGTCTAATTTGTATTTTTCCTTCAATAATTTATTTTGCTTTTCCACAACTTCTTCAGGTGTTTTAGCATTTCGGTAAGCTTCAAGAAAATCTTCGTTTAATTCTAGGAAATGCAATCCCCACTTAAAAATCGAAAGTATATCTTTTGCTTGATTTTCAAAACCTATTATGTAAAGGGCTGCAGCTAAAGCTTCTGCTGTGCTCAACATTCCTATTTTGCCGTAATTTATAGGGTTTACTGCTACTAAAGCAGGTAAAATCCTTCCTCTTCCTCGAAGTAGGTTAGGAATTCCCTCCTCGATTTTTTTCCATGAACAGTCAATAGCTACAATACCATGTTTTACTGCTAACTCTCTATCTAGGGGAGAAAAGACTTGAGAAACTAGAGGATTAAGTATTAATGTCTTCTTCGGAATATATCTTAAATTATAAACTACTTTAGCTTTGCCATGCCTATTTAATTTTAATGCTGTACACTTCTTGGGATCGCACTGTCTTTCATGATATACATACAATTTAATGGTCTTTTTTGCTTTCTCCATTTTTCTCGATATAGTAAAGAAAGATTAATTTAAAATTGCATCGATTAAATTATGAAGATAAGGAGGGAAAGATTTGCCGATAGCTTTTATCCTTATTAAAACTAAGGCTGGTTTAGAAGAAAAAGTTCTTAAGAAGGTTTTAGAAATCGAAGGGGTAAGAGAAGCCTATATTGTGCTAGGTGTATACGATATCATTGCTAAAGTATCTGTTGAACGTTTAGAAAAACTACAAGAAATTATTCGTCAAAAAGTGAGGGGAGAAATAGAAGAAATAGAAGAAACCATGACTATGCTTGTTATAGAAGGAGCTTCAAAAGATTAACATGCTCATATTCACTTTCTCAGTAGATATTTTCCAATAGCCAAACAATCCATTAAACCTTCTTTAAAAGTTTTAATTGCATCTAAAGGGGAACATACAATAGGTTCTCCATGAATATTCATCGACGTATTCAAGATTGCGCCCATACCAGTTTCTTTCTCAATAATTTCTATAATGCGCCTATATTCTTGGCACTCGCCTCTTTTAATAGTTTGAGGTCTTGTTGTCCTATCCACATGAACCACAGCTGGGATCTCCTCCAACGCTTTTTCAGTAACTCTAAAAGCTATAGTCATAAAAGGAGCATAACATGCATCCACCAAGTACTCATTAACCCTCTCATATAAGATGGTTGGAGCAAAAGGCTGCCACCATGGACGTCTCTTCCTCTTGTTAAGCTCACCTACAAGCTTCTTTTCACTAGGCAATGATAGGACACTTCTATTTCCAAGAGCCCTCGGGCCAAATTCCATTCTGCCAGAAAATCTCCCAACAATATATCCTTTTAAAAGTAAATCTGCAATAGCTTCATTAATGTCATCATAATATTCCGCTTTATCTTCCATCCTATATTTTCTTAAAGCCTCCTTTATACCCTCATCATCGTATTCCGGACCAAGATAAACATGTTCAAGAGGTCTTGGCTTAGTATCCTTGCCATCTATAAGTCTCATCCTAGCCCAAACCTCGAGCGCTGCACCAACACATAATCCTCCATCACCCATATGAGGAAACACGTACAAATCTTTTGAAATTTCCTCTCTTATCCTCATGTTTAAATGTACATTTGCAGCTATTCCACCTGCGAAAACGATTTTCTTTACATCAACTTCCTCAAGCACCTTTTTTAAAAGGTTTAAAACTAACTCTTCAAGTCTTTTTTGAGCCGCAGCAGCTATATCAAATGAAGAAACCTCCTTTAACTTTTCTTTCATTAGCTTAACAGCCTCTGCCCCTACTGCACCTAATTTATTTCTAAAACTTAAACTTTTAACGTCTAAATCTATAAACTCACTTACAATGCCATAACATTTGGAAGGATCTCCATGAGCCGCCATACATGCTACTTTAGCTTCATCAGCCATCGGTCTGAAACCAAGCAGCTCAGTAATATTAGCAAAGAAATCGCCTACGGAGTTATAGGCGTTAGATTGATAAAGTGGGATAATTTCACCTCTCCTTCCTAGACTTACTGTAGCAGATAAGCCGTCACCCGCCGCGTCAATCGTCACTACAAGTGCATCACTCCAACCACACGTTCTATAAGCGGAAGCAGCATGGGCTAAATGATGATCAACATATATTTGAGGAATACCTGGAAAAAGCTTTAAAAGATATTTTTCTAATTGAGAAGCTCTTGTAAACCTCCTAAAAACTCCGCCAATAGCAATATAATCTACATCACCAAAACTTAATCCAGTGCAACGGAGAAGCTCATTTATTGCGTTTTTAGGAATCCCTCTTTGATGTTTAACACGTGTAAATCTCTCTTCACTAGCCGCTGCAATCACAACTCCATCTTTAACTATCGCAGCGCCAGCATCATGACCGTCACAAATACCTAAAATAATCATTTTAATACACCTAAATTAACATGAATAGGGTGACATATGAAAGTTTAAATTTTCACGCTCTCGAATAACATCAAATCGTTTTAATCCCTAAATAAATGAAACTCAGAAACTAGGTCGAATCAACAATGACATTACTTCATATCGGAATCGATGATACGGACTCACTTATTGGCGGTTGTACCACTTACATAGGTGCTAGGCTAGTTCATCGACTAGAAAAAGAAACAAAAGCCAAATTCATCGATTATCCAAACCTTATAAGATTAAACCCAAACATCCCATACAAAACAAGAGGAAACGGAGCTGTATGTCTAAGAATAAACATAGAAGAAAATATGATAGAAGATGTAGAAAACATTGTTATCGAAGAAGTAGAAGAAAACTCCGACCTAAAATGCGAAGAAACACATCCCGGAATCGTTTTCTTCAAAGGAAACGTCCCACCTGAACTTAAAAAATTCGCAAAGAAAGCTGTAACTGATGTCATAATGCTCGACGAAGCTCTAAAAATAGTAAACAAAACCGGTGCAAAAATAAAAACCTACAAAAAGGGAAGAGGCATCATAGGGGCCCTGGCAGCCATCGGAAACACTTTAGAAAAAGACCACACATATGAACTGTTATCCTACAGGTCCCCAGAACATTGGGGAACCCCCAGAACCATAGATGAAGACTCAGTTTATCTAATGGACAAGCTAACAAACCCAGAAACCTTCAACAACATAGACAAGGAAACCAAAAGAATATTAATTACTCCCCACGGACCCGACCCAGTACTATATGGAATAAGAGGAGAAACCCCAGAAATAGTTAAACTAGCATCAAAAATCGTAGTATCATACGAGCCAATAGAAAGATGGGTAATATATAGAACAAACCAGGGAACAGATGAACACCTAACAAAACTAAGAAAAATAAAAGAAATAAAACTATATCAACCAGCAAAAACCCTCGTAAAAATAATAGAACCACCTAAAATCATACCAGGAGGACATGTAATAGTAAAAGCGGCAGACAACACAGCAACCATCGATCTCGCTGCATACGAACCAACAGGAAACTTCAGAAAAATCATCCAAAAACTAATCCCAGGAGACACCATAATCGCGTACGGAGGAGTAAAACCCCAAGAAAACAAACCTCTAACATTAAACCTGGAAAAAATAGAAATACTAAACTTAGCACCAAAAATAATATACAAAAACCCCAAATGCTCGAAATGCGGTAAAAGAATGAAATCAGCAGGAAAAAACCAAGGATACCGCTGCAAAAAATGCAAAACCCATGCAAAAAACATAGAAAAAGAAAAAATACAAATACCAAGAGAAATAAAGCCAGGAATATACCTACCGACACCAAGAGCACACAGACACCTTACTAAACCCCTTCAAAGATACGGCAGGGAAAAGAAAAACAAACCAAAAAAACTCATAGAAAAATGGCATTACCCCTAACCAAAACACTACAAGACAATAAACCCGCCCAAAAACCAAAAAGCAAACAAAAACCAACGATAAATTTAAAAAACAAAAATATCACACACTAACATAGCGGGGCAAAACACAGCGGGGACTACCCCAATACAAAATTGGGTAGCCGCAATGGGGTAGCCAGGAGATCCCGCGGGGCTCATAAGCCCGACAGATACATCCTCTCGGGTTAAGAAACCCCGAGATCGGAGGTTCAAATCCTCCCCCCGCTACCATATACCTTTACCTTTTTTGGTGGTTTTTTGTGGGTTTTCGTGGCGATTTTTTTGAGTTTTATTTGCTTAAATAATTCGTTAAGTTTTCTCATAATTAGAACCTCTCTTTATTTTGTCGGAATATCTTTCGATGATAAATTGGGCGAAATCTTTCTCGTGTTTTTGAAAGAACCAGTCTTTGAACAGTTTTCTAAATGAAATTGGTTCTTCAACTATTTTTGCAAAATATCTCTCCAGTTCAGATGTGAATATTACGAGTCCTCCTTGGAGATTGATTAGTTGGGCAAGGGTCAGTTTTTTGTCACCGATTTAAACGTGAAAAAACGTTTTAAAATTTTATCGGAAAAATTATACGTGGAGATAAAGAGAGTCGACGAAAGTATTTTAATTTTTAATCATTGATTTATCGATAAGATATATCTGGAAACGTTTCCAGATATCTTGAGGGGGTCTCAGCCTAGCTTAGACAAGTCATTTCATCATGTGAAGGTGATGAGTAAAGCTTTCTAAGCTGGTTATCATCGGCTCTGATGACATTTATTTTAACTTTAGTTTATAAGTTGAGTCCTAGATGGGTGTGATAAATGAATACTAAGTTGACTAAGTTGGTAGGTGCGGCAATTATTGTGGTGCTACTTTCATTAACGGTCTATGGATGTTACGAATTATTGCTCAACGAGTCGGAGAAACCGTGCACAGCAAAGGTGAAAATGCATATAATCCCGGTGGATGAGAAAGGAAAAGAGGTCCGGTGGAACTTCTGCACAGCAATACATAATTTTACCGAGTACTGGGCTAAGCCGCATAGCGAAGTAGTATATCTAGGAACCAAAAGAACGGTGACATTGAATGTGCATAGAGAACTACTTATTGGAGGAAGATTGCTTATCCATGAATATGCCATCTTCCTGTATAATGGTACGCACTCGGGTGGAAAGCTGGTTCGTATAGAGCCTAGGGAGTACCGTATTGAACTTTCCATCAGAATACGTGTATATAGGGTATCTGAAAACTCACATTCACCTCTAAGAAAAGTCGTACCACCCCTACTTAACTCGTCGTCAGAACCAGTAAAAGGTTATTGCTATGAGGAACTCGAAGAAGTTGTATATACGTCAGAATTGATGCCTGCTTTACAACTTCATTCAATAGGAGGAATTTCCGTTAGCGTCCACTTTGAAATAGGCAACTACTTATTCTATTCTCAAAAGTATAGAGAAGCAGATCTACCGGGTGAGTGGGGTCCTTGGCAGACATCTGGCGATAAGGCCACAAAATCTAACAATAAACTCACAACGGGATCAATTTCGGGTGGCAGTAAAAAGTGGATCTACGTAAACGTAGATTATAGATATGAGCGATGGTTTTACGGGGTGGATTGGGTCCAATGGTGGAGGGAAATAGTGACGCCAGTGAGTTTTGGAGGATATGACTGGGGTGAGTCTATATCATGCACTTACTGTGAAGGAACTCCTACAGGCTTTGTACAGAGCTATCCTAGGGGCACTGGAATGCCTATCGAAATGAGCCTAGGTCCAGGCATCAGCGAGATTGAGAGATCAGGTATAAGCGTATCCTTCGAGGTGTCTTATGGTGTGGTCTCCCTGACTGTAGAGTTATGGTATGAAATAGAGAGAGGTGAAGCTCTCTATCCTCCATCAATACTGGTTAATGTAGATACATGGTACGCTGACACTTTATATGTCTTCGATGCCAGCACCGAGTGGAAGGTAGTGCATTTCACGTGGAGTGGCGGAGGTAGTGGTGGTATGGTTTTTAGGCGTGGTGTTTTTAGGGTTTCTGATTATTGGGTTAGGGAATGTATTTCTTGGTTTGTTAGGGATCTTGATCTTAATAGATTGGGTGATTTCTTTATTGTTGGTCTGGGTTGTGGTTATAGTCCTTTCCATAAGTATCTTGAAGATGTAGTTAGGGTTGAAGGTAAGGCTCGTGATATTGAGGTGTATACGGGTTACTATGAAGGGGTTAAGGTATCTGCTATTGCGACTCCTGGTGGTATGGTTCATACGGAGCCTGTGGTGATTTTGGGAGGTTGCTAGAAATGTTAAAGCTATTGTGGGTGTTGGTTTTTGTGGGGTTTTGAGGGAAGATATTGGTATTGGTGATGTGGTGATACCTGTTGCGGCTGCAAGGGATGAAGATACAACTGATCATTATGTGGATAAGAAGGTGCCTGCTGTAGCAGATTTTGAATTAATTTCGAAGTTAATTGAGGTGGCTAGAAGGTATAAATTGAAAGTTCATGTTGGATCTATAGTTACGACGTCATCACCGTTTAGTGAGGATGTAGAATGGGTTAGGAAATGGAGTAGTTATGGTGTATTGGCGGTTAAGTGTGAAACGTCGGTCCTATATCTTCTATCATACTTGAATAATATACCAGTGGCAGCAATACTTACTGTAAGTGATAATGTTGTGAAGAAAGAAATGTACTGGATGAAACCTGAAGTAGAGAAAGCAATGGTGGAAACTTATGATAAGGTAATTAAGGTAGCCTTAGATATTTTAACTGAAATAGTTTATAGCGAAAAACATGGTTTATACCGCTAATATCTTTAAAATACACAATTTAGTTTCAAATTTCCCTAATATGGTTCAAAACACCATAAAAATCTTAAAAATAAATTTGATTAGAAGAAGGATTGGAGAGGAAAATGCTAGTTTTGTTCTTCGGTGGGGTGTATGATTTTTTGGTTGATGAGGATTTTTAGGGTTTTTAGGGTTTTTAGTGGGTTTATTTTTTCTTTTTTGGTTACTTCTGTTAGTAGTTTTGCTATGGTGAATGATCCTTCTATTTCTGTGATTTCTTTCGCTACTTTTAATATTTTTCTTTTGATTCCTCTAATTCTTGGAGGGATTTCTGTGACTTCGTATTTTGTGAAGATGTGTTTTGGGAAGCTTTCTTTTACTATGTTTTTGGCTTTGTCAAAAATTGATATTTCGAAGGTGTTGGTTTTAAGGTTTTTTTCGAATTTGTCTTCAAATTTGTCTAGGAAGTTTCTTAGGGATTCTTTTATTTCTGGGAGTAGTTTTCCGGGTGCTATGAGTATTGAGTAGGCGTATTTTCCTGAGTGGAATGTTAGTACTTTGGGTTCTGGGGTTTCGTAGTATATTTCTCCAATTTCTCCTTCTCCTGTGCCTCCGATTTCGGAGTAGAATCCTCTTACTGCTTGGACAAATCCTGCTACGATGTTTGGGTCTGTAGGTGTCTTTTTGAAGGAGTATTCGAATATGCAGCGTCCGCTTTCTTTGTCGACGACTAGGAGAGATTCTAGGCTGTTGAGTTCTAATATGAGTTCGTATTCTCGTAGAAGTTTTTTGTTTTCTGTTTTTATTTTGTGTTTTCTTTTTGATATGTATCCGAAGGTTCCTATAAAGATGATAGATGTGATTAATATTATTGTGGTAAGCCAGCGTGGAAGTAGGGATTTCGAAGTTGAAATAGAGGGTTTGATTGTGATGTTGTAGGTGGTGTGTGCGGAGGTTTTATCGGTCATTCCTTCGTAAACTACTGTTATTTGTATTTTGGACATTTCGTTATTTGTTGGTATGGTGTATGAGAATTCTCCTTTCGTGTTTGTTACGGTTTCGTATTCAAATTGTTTCTTTGTTCCATTTTTGTAAGTCACTAAGACTATTATTTTGATGGTTGCCATGCCTATTGGATCTTTGTTTTCTGTGGTTAGAGTTCCTGATATTAATATGGTGTTGCCAGCAGTTACTTCTTGTGGGACATTAACTGTAAGTATTGTGCGTGTTTTTGGTAGAATGTAAAGTGGAATTTCAAGTGTTTGTGGAAGATAGTATGGTGCCTCTATTACTACGTTTATTGAATAGTTGCCGGGTTGGAGTCCTGTTAGGTTTAAAGTGCAGCTATAGTTTTGATAGTTAAATGTTGCAAGCCATTTATGGTTGTTTACGGTTAATGTGATGCTGCAGTTTTCTAATGGAGTGTTTCGGAAAGAATCTATGATGTTAAAGTGTATTGTTATTGTTTCGTTTTCATATTGTTTAAGGACTTGGGGTTGATATGTTATTTTCATTTTTCCATAAATTGTTAGGTATCCTTTCCATGTTTTGGTTTCATGATTTGGGCAGTTTACCATGATGGAGATGGAGTAGTTGCCGACATATTGTGTTATGTTAAAGTAGATGGTTGATGAGTTGCTAAAGATTGTAAGTACTGATTCGTTGAGATAAATTGTGCCATTAAAGTGGGTTATTGGGTTTCCCCATTGATCTGTATAGTTTATTGATATTGTAAACTGTTGTCCGGCTTCTATTTCTTTGGGGCATAATACATCAAGATTCGTTTTCTTGGGCATTATGCGAATTGTGATGTTTATTTCTTTGGGTTCATAGCTCTCTTTTGAACATTGAATTGTCATATTGTACGTTCCTAGTTCATGAAAAGTTGTTATATTTATGTATGCCGTGCCATTATATTCGAAAATGTATTTTGATGTCCCAATGTATCCTATAACGGTTGCATTTTCAAGATGTGTGCCATTAATATCTGTGTAATAGATGGTTATTGTTAATGGGGTTTCATAGTTTCCAATTATGGTTTCATTTGGCATGCTTACATTTGTTGAATACACAAATGTGATGTTAAAGCTGAGGATTGCATCTTCATATCCCGTTTTTTGAGCGTATACGGTCAAGGAATGATTCCCAGAAGAATATCCCTTTGTGGTGAGGTTGGCGGCATATATACCTTCTCCTTCATCTTTGAAGTAAGTAACTTGGTTGTTCCACGTTGTCCAGACCGTTGCACCTTCTATTCCGGTATCGTGAACTTTATCAACATATTTTACCTTTACTGTTGCATTTTCACCTATACAATAATAGGGAGCAGTATGGCTTTCAAGAAATGCGGAATACACAAATAAAACATTACCAATGTACAGGTAACCAGCTTCGAATCCTGTAAGAAAAAGTGTTGCAATAATGTATGTTCCATTTGTAAATGACTTATCTGGTGTCCAGTAGATTCCTAGTGATGACTTATTGTTGGTTGGTTGCGAAGTATTGTAATAGAGAATATTATCTGAGGAGTTGTATACTAAGAAGGTGAGGGTCCCGTTCCAATCATGAGCTCCTGGTATTAGAAGAATTAAAAAGGAATTTTCTTCGTCTATAATAACGGGTGAGGGAGAATCGATTTTTTTAACGTAGTTGGGACTAGTGAACTCTATGCGCCAGTTATCGTAAACATATAAAGTAATGTTTTTCCAGTTTGCTGCAGTAATTGGTGTTTCCTCTATGTCTGTTATATTCCAGCATCTGGAGACATTCCAATCTTTTGGAACTTTGAATGTAACACTACAATTTGTAAAGGTTGACGGAAAGGTTTCAGAGGGTGAAACGTTCCAGAAAACTGTAGTAGTATCAGCATCTGCTAAAAATCTTGTCAGACACCGACTGTCTTTGTCGTGTTTCATAAGGTAATTTAGATCAAAGGTTATGTTCCAAAGAGAAGTTATGTTAAACGTTATACTTTCGCTATTGTTGAGTACGCCCTCTAGTTCTATGATTCCACTATTCGGTACTTGTGTTCCGTTAACTTGAAGATTTATTTCTGAAGGTGAGAGGGATAGGTCGAGTGGTTGAAGATTTAAATCCATGACCATATCGATATTTGAGATGTTGTACGTGTTTGATATCCAGACATCTTCTTCGTTTTCTCCATCCGTAGCGTCGTTAACACAATACCACCAAAAATCGTATGCTTTTGGCGCGGGAGGTCCTGCTTCGGCTTCTAACCGTATGAAAAATGTGTTATTATCCGTTTCGTTGGTGAGAAGTGTAACATTGATATTTAGTGATAGAAAAAACTGGTCTAAAGAGGATGCGGTTTCAAACAGGGTTTCTCCACTTTTAATTATTTTGTCAGGATACGAAGTATTAGAGAGAGAATTCCACGTAGAGTTTAAGATAGCCCACCTCAAAGTAAAACTACCGTCAACGTAAACCAAGATTTGTACCGTATCTAGGTGGCATGACATAGGTAGGGTAAAAGAAGCGTATACGGTTAGATTCTGGTCATTACTATTTTCAAAGAATTTTACGTAACCATCTGGACTATCCTCTTCTATTATTTTTGAGAAATTTTGCGGTGTTATTTTTTCAAATTTAAGCCTTATATTACTCGTACTATATCCATAAGTCTTTACTTGAGTAATATTGGCAAACTTGTCAAATCTTCTATTTGTATCGATAAAAAAATGATTCGTGGAAGCATTACCAAGCGATCTATTTTGTTGTCCATAAAGAATTGTCAAAATTCTTGATCCATTTCCCTTAATATATGGTTGAAATGTTTCTATCGAGTCTGTTTCAATAATATTATCATTTTCTAAGCATCTGGAGGGAGGAGAAGTTACCCAGAGGACGCTGAATATTAATGGTAAAATTAATAGTATGAAAATTTGCCTAGTTCTTCGGGAACTCTTTAACAACTGGGTACCTCCCAATATCTTGCCCTATTTTTGCAGTTATATATGTAGTATCAGTAATAACTACAATAATTATTATATCGTTCTTAAGAATATAAGACTTGTTTTCGGTAGTTTTTGAGAAATTCGCAATGAGAAGCAAGAAAAGAAAATCTAAGATATTTTGCCGTCATAACTCATTTCCATGGTGTTTATATCGGATATTCATGAATTTTATTTTCAACGTTATTTATAGTTTGATAAACGGAGAACCAACAAATATTATAAGCGCTGTCAACATCGCAATTAAGACAAGATTTTTTATTTTCTTAGCGTTTTCTGACGAGTAGTCTCTAAGTAGAGAGATTGAAAATATTATGAACAGTGAATCTGTCACGAGAATTATGAGAATGAGGTAGGAAATTCCAAGTAGGCCTAATAGATATGGTAAAGGACTTAAAACAACTGCTGAGAGATAAAACAATGCTGCAATACGTGCAGCTGTTCTCGGTCCGAAAGATATAGCTATTGTCTTTATGTTTTTAGTTTTATCTCCTTCTATGTCTACTATTCCCTTATTGATTTCTCTTCCAGTGTTCGCAAGAAAAGCTAGAAGAGAAAATATTATGAGAATAGGTGGGAAGCTTTTTGTAACCACTAGTCCTCCGAATAAGAAAGGCGCTGCTACACATAAACTTACAATTATATTTCCCAAGAATCCTGTAGCTTTAAGTTTAGCATTATAGGCAAAGGAAAGACCTAGAAAGATACTTGCAAAAATGAAGCATTCTAATCCAAGTGGTATAGCTGAAGATAATCCTATAATTGTAAATAATATGAAAAGGAGTACTGCTTCTTTTGGTGTGATATCTCCGCGTGGAATTGGTCTATTAGGATTATTAATGGCATCTATTTCTCGGTCAAAATAATCATTAATGACATCTGCAGCAGCTTGAAGAAAAAACCCTGTAAAAAAGCCAAGAATAACCTCCTTTATTTTCAAATAATCTTGAAACGCAAAAATTTCGCCTATAATTACAGCAAAACCAATCATAACACAATTAATAACACGCATAATCTCAATGATACCTCTTACTTTCAAGCAAGATTCCTCCACAAACACCCATACAATAATTTTCTTTCTATATTATTCAAATTATGGTGTAAACAGAATAACCACCATTCATTCACAAGCACTTAAAATATATTATATATCATAACCACCGACAAACTAAATTCACAACCTCAATTTTATGAAATCAACATAACTTACAATCACCACTTAAACACCTAAAAATTATCCTTATCTAAATATAAAATTCTACCTAAGTTACCAGAGACGTTTAAAAGTAGAAAATGGTGGGCCCGGAGGGATTTGAACCCTCGACCGCCCGGTTATGAGCCGGACGCTCTAACCTGGCTAAGCTACGGGCCCCTAAGCCAACGTCACCTCACCTGAATTTATGCTTTTTGGTAATCCCTACCGCACAACACAACGCTAATATACCGCCGATTTTATTTGGAACCATGGAAGCATATGGCAGATTTTATGCGAACGGAGAGGTATTCGAGGGATATTTTAAGATTGATGGCGATAAACTGAATTTTGAGGGTCTTGAGTTCCATACCGATGCCTTGAAGTTCCTACCCCCCGTTAAGCCGAAGAAAATCGTGTGCGTAGGGGTGAATTACAGGGATCATGCTGAAGAATTCGGGAAAGAGGTCCCTGAAGAACCGATAATTTTCATGAAGCCCGAATCCGCGGTTATAGGAGATTCGGACCCAATAATTCTTCCTCCCCAATCCGGGAGGGTTGACTACGAGGGAGAGCTTGCAGTCGTAATCGCAAAGAGGTGTAGAAATGTCGGATACGAGGAGGCAAAGGATTTTATCCTTGGTTACACGTGTTTCAACGATGTAACGGCGAGAGATCTGCAATTTAAAGACGGTCAGTGGACAAGAGGAAAGTCCTTCGACACCTTCGCACCCCTCGGCCCCTACGTAGTTCACGACTTGGATCCTGAAAATCTGAAAATCGAAACGTTTCTGAACGGAAAAATCGTGCAGGCATCTAACACTTCGAACATGGCCTTCAATGCGTTCAGGCTTGTGGAATTCATCTCATCGATCATGACGCTGAAAAGGGGTGACGTGATAGCCACCGGCACACCCTCTGGCGTGGGAGCGTTGAAGCATGGTGACGTGGTCGAGGTGAGAATAGAGGGAATCGGCGGTCTGAGAAATCCCGTGAGGTCTTGGAAGTCAGATCCCTGGAAGGCAAATCCTGAGATCACAGGAAGCTTTTAGGTGGAGGTATGGAGACAATGCGATAGAAATCACTTCAGAAATTTTTAATAGCCACCCGTTCGATGGAACTTCTGAGAAAGTTCTGAAACGGAGTGATTGAAGCGTTAATCTGAACCTGACCTCAACTTTCAGGGTGATTGGGATGGAAAAGGAGGATATATCACCGGATGAGGGTAAGCTACTGGGTAAGGATATACCGCTGGATAAAGAATACAAGGCCATTGAAAACGAAATGAAATGGATCGAGGCATGGGAGGGGATGGATCTCTACCGCTTCGACTGGGATTCTGAAAAACCCCGCTACATAATCGACACTCCTCCTCCCTACCCAACCGGCTCCTTCCACATTGGCAACACGCTGAACTGGTGTTACATCGATTTCATAGCCAGATACAAACGAATGCGTGGATATGAGGTGATGTTCCCGCAGGGATGGGATTGCCATGGATTGCCGACTGAAGTCAAGGTGGAGGAGAAGCATGGGATAAGCAAGA
>DXJG01000012.1 GCA_019056805.1 Candidatus Baldrarchaeota archaeon
CATCAACAATATGTAGAGTCAAAATATTTTCTAATTCCTCTTCTGTTAATTGTAATGTTTGTTGTTCCTTGGAGGTTTGCCTAGATGTTTAATGAAACCTATTCCCAAAAGTACACCCGGGATCACTACTGCCAATATAATCAATGCAAGAATCTTTTTGCATCTTAGTCTGCGCCCCGGGAGTATTAATTTACTAGGTGACGAATTTAAAGTTATATTAGATATTACTACTTTTAATTTTTGCTTGAAAGTTTAGTGCTTTTTAAGTTTTATACTGATTAATGCTACTGCTATTGCTACGACAATGACTATTGGGGCTATTTTCATAAATATGGGTGGTTCCTGCCCTCCGTGATCAAATGTTTCCTCCGTGCCAGTTTGTTCCTCGCCTCCAGTCTCTTCTCCTGAGCTTGGAGATTCTTGGCCTCCTGTTTCCCCAGAAGATCCTTCTATTTCTATTATAGTGTTGTTCTCAACGACGATGTTTTTGACGTTATCTTTTTCTATTTTTATCCATTCTCTTCCAGTTTCAACGTAGATCGTGTTATCTATTATTGTTATGTTTTCGGTGTATCCTCCCACATTGGGGTCCACACCAAGATAAATAGTGCAGTTTTTCAGAATGTTTGCTCTAATTACGATGTTTTTACTTTGCATAACTGGTAATTCAAGGTTTTCAAAATAGTTGTTTTCAACTGTTACCCCGTCAGTAGAAAGCAATAAAACACCTGCCTGATCTACGCGTGAAACGCCATTTGCATCAAACATCGGAACGCCCGTATAAATGAAACTGTTTCCTTCAACAACCACATTTGCAGTTTGACCTCCAGTTTCAACTTTTACACCTATGAAACAGTCCTTGAAAGTGTTATTTCTCACAACAACTGAGTTAGAATATATTTCTACAGCTTCCCATAGCCCAATGAAACTATTATTAACAATTGTAATGTTGTACGTATAGGCTGCCGCTTGAAGCTCTGTGCCCTCTAAAATTTCCGTATTATGGAAGATATTGTCAACAATCATAATATTACCACTATTCTCATACATTGCTAAAATTTTACCAGCATTCACAATCTCATTACCCTTCACAATAACGCTTCCGGTACCCATTAGGCAAATGGCCTCTAGAAAACAGTTATAAAACTCAAGTGCCTCAACTGGAATACTAATTTTGTTATTTACGATTTTAATGTCCACACAACTCGTTATCTCTAATATACGTGTCTGAGTAGGTCCACTTCCAGATTCAGACTGATAAAAGAAGTTTATTTCGCTGTCTACTATTGTAATGTTTTTGGAACAAGATATTCGAAAGTTATTTGACACTGTGATATTTAAATTAGACAGGTATAGATCGTCAATACCGCTCTGCAGATCTAAGTCTCCAATATCAGCACCCGAGAAAACACCTGCTTGAAACCCTTCAACATAAAGTTTTCCGCTACTTCCCTTAAAAAGCAATCCTGCAACTGATCCTTCTGGACCTTCGACCGTTACATTTTTTATGTAAACTGTTCCGCCCTCGATATATATGAAATCAACCGGGTTGGAAAGCATTATTTTGCAATTCATTAGTTTAAGTATTCCATACACTTCGAACATAGGAGAGTCTAATGAATCGTATTGAATTACAGTATTATTACGTTCAAAGGTTTCTCCAGGATTAACTGTAACCTTGTTAGTTAAAGTTTCCTTACTATTCAATGTAGCCGTGAAATCTAGGACTTGTATTCCATGTGCTTCCTCTATCTTAATTATGTTGTTTTCCAACCCTATATTTACTGTCAAAAACGTTAAGATAAACAATATTAATAGAAGTTTTATTAAATTTGGTTTATTCATGCTATTGACCTCCTCTTAACATTTAATCTTTATAAATCCATGTTAACAGATTTTTTACAATAAAAAGAATAAAGTTTTGAAATTCACAGTGTTTTTCGCCTTTTGATGATGAATATTATTGCTGCAATTGCCACTATGGAGACGGAAGCACCAACGAGGTAAAATATTAGATTTTCAGTCAAAGGCCTCGTTGGGGCTGATACTGTGTAGCTGTACAATGTACTGTTAGCCAAGTTTCCAAGGGTGTCGTTTGCATATATCTTGTAGTAAACAGTTGTGTCCACGGGCATAGCTGGTATTGTAGCTTCATATAAGCCGCTTGTAGCGTTATAGTTCATAGAAATATTGTACCATGTTGATAGATCGGTTGAATAGCTTAAGATTGCGGAATCAACGCCACTTGGATCAGTTATATTTGCTGTAACTTTAACTGTGTCATCACTAGTTGGCTCTTGTGGACTGTGAGAAACGTCCGTTATTGTTGGGCCTCCCATGTCTAAATACTGCTCTTTGCTCAAGAAACTATTTCCATAGATGTCCTCAGCATAGACTTTGTAGCAAATTGTTGCTCCTTCTGGTTGTGGTGGAATTGTTGCATGATATAGGTGTGTTGAATCGTCGTACGTCATATTTACTATATTCCATGAGGAACCGTTTGAGTACATTAATTGAATCTTTGAAATTTGGCTCCAATCTGAGACTAAAGCATATATGTTAATTGCTTCCCCTTTAAGCCGTATTAGCGGTGTCCTTAAAACAATTGCTATGTGGGGTGGAACAGTATCATTTTTGTTCCAGTTTCCGTACATATCGGAGCAATAGACTGTAAAAGAAGCACCATCTAACCATTCGGAGGGAAGTGGGCTAAACCAGTGTTCCCAAGTGATAGAATTGTTTATCCATGCATCCCAACCAATTGGAGGGCCGTAATCAACTTCATCTGGTCCTATACATCCTTCTGAATAACCATTCCAACCGTATTCTCCGTTTTCAATACTTATTTTTGGGCCTAGTATGCTGACTATAGCTAAGAGCCCTAAATTTTCTTTCCAGTTAGTGGACGCCAAATAGTTTTCATCCCAAGCAAAAAATTCAACGCATACTTGTGCTGTGCCAGATGTTTCATTTCTTATTATTGTTATATTAGTTATCTGAACAAGAGGGCCGCTGATATCCTGGATTAAAGATATTTCAGCAGGTTCTTCTAACGGGTAAAGATCATAAATAAGATTGCCAGAGGAGTTTACCACAAGGTAGCTACCGCTACCATCGTAGTCGCTCCAATAGTTACCTGTTTGATTGCCTTTAAACTTTGATGCATATGAGATTAGGTAAAATCTAGGTGGGTTTTTGCCGCATTTTACATGAACGGTATTGTTTATGAAGTTATTTTGATAAATGTATGCTTTAGTATTGTCTATGTACATGCCGACATCATTGTATTCTATGGTGTTATTTGCAATTCTGAAGTATTCGTTCCAGTCTGCATGTGTGTCTATGTGTAAACCATATGTGTTGTTGTAAATTTTGTTCCCCAGAACTACTCCTGGAAACTCCATTCTCTCCGCTATAGGTTCTAGGTGTAGCCATCTCAAAATGCCCATGTATATGATGTGATATAGCTTTATTCCAATGTACGTATTATTGTACACCTCGTTGCTGAGCAAAGTTACTAGTGGACAATCTTCTATGTAAACTCCTATTCGACTTGAATGTATGATGCTGTTATGTATCTTTATCATGCTTCGATAAGCAAATATGTTAGCAACTGCCGCACCGCTACATGTAACTCCAGTAATTGTTACAAAACTGGTATCTATAACTATTATGTTAAAGAATTTGTTATTAGATATGTAACTGTTGCAGATATCGATTTTTGTTGCGCCTCGATCCGGCACTTTGCCTTTGCCGAAATATATTTTGGGTAATGTTTTTATAAGTTCGCCGAAATCGTAGAAATCTAGTGCTGTAGATCCTTCTACACATACACCTATACTGTTATTCTCAACAGTATTGTTGTAGAAAACTATGTACGACGAGTTTGCAAGAGCAACACCTATACTATTACTGCTAAAAATGTTATTTGCTATAACTGCGTAAGGTGCTTCAATCAATAGAATCCCATAATCGTAGTTATCGTGAATCTTACTGTTTAATATTACAGCGTCCTGTGCTTCTATACATATTCCACCTCTATCTAATGGTCCAAATAAACCGGCACCGGAAATTTCAGAATTATCTATGTAGATGTGCGATCCTCGTCTCGCCACAATGTAATAGCTCCCAGTTTCCTTTGATATTTTAGAGTTTATTATAGTTAATGAACCACCTGGTAAAACTTCTATTTTAATTGGTTTTACTTCGCCGCGAATTACGATTTGTGAATTTATGATTTCCAGGCTTGAATTTACAATTATGCTTCTATTTAAGATCATAGTTTCATCGCGGAAAATCGTAGGTTCGTTTATTATTAAGGGTTCGTAATATTCAAAGTGTGGTCTGACCTCAATAACTGTTAAAATTGAAACCTTGGGAATTGTGATCGATACGGTATCTCCGTTTACGGTGTATGGGACTTCTACTCCCTCCGGATAATCCTCACTATACACCCACACGGACAGTTGCTTATCTTTAAGTTGCGGAGGTAGTTTGAGGCTAAAGCTGACATTGTAGGCTCTGATGACTTTATCTGCTTCGAAGTCATAGTTAAAGTTTATAATTTGGAAAATCAGACAGTTTTCATCGTAGTTGAAGAATCTGTAAATGTGAGCTCTCGTTGATAGGTCGGTTTGAACTTCTCGAGGCACATAAGTGTCTATAATGTTTTTGAAGGTTTCCAAAATGGAGTTAGCAGTATCATCGTAGAGTGTTCTTAAAAGCAAGTAGTCACTTGGTGAAACATTTTTGATTGATACAATTAAACCATTACCGTACTCGTGAACATCGCCATCAAATAGAGCTGCAAAGTCTCTACTTACTGGTTCTCCATACTCGTTATGCGTAGCGATTTCCCCTATTCCAATGATTATTCCACCGTTTTCAAGATAGTTTTTAAGCAGTTCTACTTGGTCATCTGTAAGACACACTGCATTAGATAGGACAATTGCCTTGTATTTTAGTAACCTAGATAGGGGAGGAGTCATATTTACCCAAATGTTGTCTCCAAGCACAACAATGTCGAAAGTTCTATGGGAATCGGCCAGTAAGTAGTATGCGCCCTCGTAAGCATCGAAACTGTCCCCGAAAACCGAGGTAAGGTTTAGTTTCTTTATGTTGATGGCGGTCGCAACAGGATAGATTAATGCGATTTCACCGAATTGGCTTTGCCCAAATAAATGTGGATTTTCTTGAACCAGTCTGATAAACTGTGCAAAGTGGGTTTGATTGGTGCCTCCACTTAATGGAATACGGCCACTACAAACAATTATTTCTGCGAGACCTAAGTATTGTTCTTCTGGATCTGCACTTTTATTCCACCCGTTAATGAACCATTCAGTAAATCCTGTGGATTCCAATGAGCTCCATGGATAAATCCACGGATTAAAAGTTTTGTTTAAACTTTGAACTATTCTAAAATCTTTACTTGCAGTTCGATTAGGATAGTTAACCCAGCAATATTCCCAGTTCATTCCATCAACGTATTGGAGAACGAAAATATCGTTTTCCTCTGTGCCAAGTCCTGGATTGAAATGTTGATGTCCAAATCTCGTGGAAATGTAGAAGTCTCTTCCAGTTTCTTCTTCCCATTCTTTAACACTTTCCCATAGCAATTTGTAAAGTTCTAGAACCATTTTCAATCTGAATTCTTCAAACTCTTTCCAGAGTGCTTTAACATATTCATTGTCCTGTGGACCCTCAATTCCAGGATGCGCAATTACTGATTCTTCAAAAATCATTGTATGGTTTTGATAGCCTAGATCTATGAGATACTGTGTAAAGTTAAACGAGCTTATGTCTGTTATGTTGAACTTTTCTTGTAATTCGGTGGCATTATATTTTGAGGCGAGATATTCATTGAATTTTTGCATTGTTTCTGGATCGAAGCTCCCTATGTTTTTGAATCCATCTCCACCGTCAAATTCTACGCCATCGATGCCAGCGTCGAAAAGAAACTTCATATAGTTTATGAAGAAGTTGCGCCATGCTTCTCGTCCTTCGTAGCCAATGCGTCCGGGTAAACTTACGAAGTACGTTCCGTTAAGATCCATGGGAGCTATGTCTTCCTTAGATAAATTGTAGTATTCCATGAAGTTTTCGTATTCGCTTAAGCTGCTAAAAGGCTTATATATTACGATTTTTATGCCCTTTGCATGTAGTTCTGCAATCCTTGTTTCAACTTGATCGAGTTCATATGGGAAGTCAAGATGGTATACATCACCTACACAAGTGACTCTAAATGGATAAGAAGCGAAATATCCGGCTCCGATGAATTCAATTGGGTAAAATCTTGAGCTGTAAAGATAATTTCGCTCGACGCTTACGTCGAGGATCAACGAATTCTTTGTTAAAAAATGCTGGTAATGCCACGGTGAAACGTCGTTTAAAAAAATTTTTTGAATGTAAGGAGTATTGACGTAGAGAGAGTATGAAATTGCTGGTAGAGAAAGTGTTATGATAAACAATAGGGTAAATAATTTAAGGATAGTAACGATGCCTTTTTTCATCGTTTTCTACCCTCTTAAACTAGTCATAAAATTAAAACAACTTGCAACATTTGTTGTAATAGTTATGATATCATTATTTATTTAGGTTTTATATCTTTTGCTGTTACACGCGTTTTATAAAAGTACAAGTCTTGACGACATTAATAAATTGTTCCATTCCCCCTAAGCTAAGTGAAATTAAAATTAGAATAAAAAGCGCTTTATTTTTAACTTTGCAGGTTTTTAATTTCTGTGTATTTGAATACTGCCAAGGGTTTACGAATATGCAGAAGACTGTGACATCTACTACTGTAGCGATATTGTAACAATAACAGTAACAGTATTTTAATCTTTATTTCTAAAACAAAACAACTTACACGACATAAAATTACTTAGAATATCTTTAGTAGTCTAGTTCTATTCTAAAACTTCAGACTTTTGTTTGATGTTTGATTTTATTTGAAATGTAAAGTTTTTATTCACATCTCTTTTATTGTTGTGTGAGGGATGTAAAATGAGTTCAGAATTGTATGTTGACGATTATACGAATGGAATTATTGGACCTCATGTGAAGATGCTTGGACCCATTGCTGACGGTGGAAGAATAACGTTTTTAACTGCCCCTGGTTGTTGGGGTCCGATGATTACGCCAACATTGAGAGGGGGACATGAGGTTTGTACTCCAGTTATTGTTGAAAATGCTGATATTGGTGATGCTGTCGCAATTCACATTGAGAAAATTGAAGTTAAATCTAAGGCAGCGTCATCTGGTATAGACGAGTCTGTGGAAGGGGCATTTATTGGTGATCCTTATGTTGCTAAGAGATGTCCAGAGTGTAGAGAACCTTGGCCTGAATTTAAGGTTGAGGGCATTGGACAAGAAGCTATAAAGTGTAAAATTTGTGGTGTTTCTGCATCACCGTTTAAAATGGTTCACGGCTACACCATGGTTTTTGATGAAAATAAAAAATACGGATTGACAGTTGATGAAAAATTGGCTAGAGAAATAGCTAAGAAGGCGCATGAATATTCAGCTTTACCTGAAAAATTAATGCAAGTTCCGATTTTGGTTTTCGGTAAGGCCGATATTGTTGGGTTAGCTTCGAGGGTTAGGCCATTTATGGGACAGCTTGGAACAGTTCCAGCGGTGGATATTCCTGATTCGCATAATGCTGGAGACTTTGGATACTTTTTGATCAATGCTCCGCATCCATATAGAATTACGCAGGAACAATATGAACGGGATTTGACTGATGGACATTTGGATGTAAATTCGGTTAGAGCTGGAACAATTGTGATTGCTCCTGTTAAGGTTAAGGGTGCTGGGGTTTATGCTGGTGATGCTCATGCTATGCAAGGTGATGGTGAAGTTGCAGGGCACACCACCGATATTACTGCTGAAGTTGGAGTTAAGGTTGAGGTGATTAAAGGTTTAAGTCTTGAAGGACCTATTTTGCTGCCATTGGAGGAGGATTTGCCACCTTTGGCTAAGCCGTGGCGTAAAGATGAATGGGATCAAATAGCTAATTTAGCTAAAAAATATGGTATTGAACCTGAACCAGTGGCGCCTGTGCAAATTATTGGTTCTGGTCCAACAATCAATGATGCGGCAGCTAACGGATTTCAAAGAGCAGCAAAACTATTTAACATGAGTGTTGAGGAAGTTCGTAACAGAGTTACGGTTACTGGGGCTGTTGAGATTGGAAGATTGCCGGGAATAGTTCAAGTAAGTATGCAGGTTCCAATTAGCGTACTTGAGGAACTTGGTATAGCAGACATCGTGGTAAAGCACTATAAGTTGCCATATTAATACTATAACCTTTTATTTTATTAGTCAGGCTAATATCGGAAGATTTGTTGATCGTAGTTAGTGTTTAGTCCATGTAGTATCCACCATTTATGTCTATGACTTCTCCTGTTATGTAGTCGCATTTTATTAGGAATACTACTGTTTCTGCAACTTCTTCTGGCTTTCCAAATCTTCCCATAGGTACCCTACTCAGTATTTTCTTTTTCCTTTCCTCTGGGAGATTTTTTATCATTTCTGTTTCTATTGGCCCTGGAGCTATCGCGTTAACTGTTATATTGTATTTTAGTAGTTCTTGGGCGAGAGAAAATGTCATTCCTATTATTCCCGCTTTAGATGCTGCATAATGTGGGCCTACTGTGCCACCCATTTTTCCTGCAACCGAAGATATGTTAATTATTTTTCCTTCCTCATTTTTTATCATGATTGGAACCGCTGCTTTTGTACAGTTAAAAGCTCCAGTAAGATTTACGGTCAGGATTTTCTCCCATTCTTCCACAGGAATATCGAGTATGGAGAAGTGTTGTGGAATTATACCTGCATTATTTATGAGAATGTGTATAGTGCCAAAGTCATTAACTATTTTTTGAATCATCTCTTTAACTTCCGGATAATTAGAAACGTCTGCTTGATATGTTTTGGCTTTTACTCTGTGTTTCTCAGCTTCTTTGGCGACATTTTCGGCTTGTTCCTTGTTTTTTAGATAATTGATTGCAATGTTCGCTCCTTCTTTCGCTAGCCGTAATGCTATTGCTTTTCCTATCCCTCTACTAGAACCGGTGATAAGGGCAACTTTATTTTTTATTTCCATTTTATCTTTCACCTTTTAGGATGTGAAATTGTTCATGGACTGCTGTCTTTGTTTTTATTTTGATAAAAATATAATAGTCAAATAAAATAAATTTTTGATAAGTTTTTGTCTCTTTATTTTTACAAGTTATCATTTACAATTGCTATTTTAGTATTAATTAAAATGGAAAAAAGGTTGGAATAGAACTATTTTGTTTGGGTTTATCTATCTTTTTTCTGGGATGTCTTCCTTTTTGATTCCTGCGAGTTTTGCTGCTTGTTCTATGTATTGGTCCCATTTTGCTGTTGCACGAATCATGAGTTTTGCTGCAGCTGGGGATCCTCCTCCGTGCATGCAGCCTGGTATTCCTGCGCCACAAGTTAACCATTGGATTAAGTATGCAATTCTTGCTCTTGCTTCTCCGGGTGCTGCTGCTGTAAGGTATTTTTCTAGTAGTTTTCCGTATTTTGTGTTTTTGAGGTCTTTCCATGAAGGCATGCAGCCTGTTTCTCCTATTCCTCCGGCGATTTCTTCGCATAGAACCTTTGTTTCATAGGGTAGTGTTGCGACGTGTACTTTGTTTACATTTGCTAGTAGTGCGTTTGGTATCCATGCGCCAGATGGATGTTTTTCGCCTAAAGTTGCTGCTGCTATGCCCATTCCGTAGGTTGTTTCATTGTTAATGATCATTTTGATTAATTGTTCTCGAAACACTTTTTCTGATAAACCGTTGGCTCTCGCTATTAAGACTGCAGATCCTACCATTATGTCTCCTTGTCCTGCTACACATGATCCTATTAGAGCTCTATAGGCTGATGTAAAGTATATTATTGCTTTAAGTGCGTATTTCCATTCTCCACACATGAAAACTCTTTCCTTCGGTATGAATACGTCTTCGAAAAGTATCCATGCCTGTGTTATTCCTGTTCCTGCTGCTGGTAATTCGTATCCATTGCCTTCTAGTTCTCTTGCATCATCTGGATGTCTTGCTTCTACAATTGTTATTCCCTCAGCATCTCTAGGCACTACAAAGGACACTGCATAGTCTTTGTCTTCTTCCCTTAAGCTAGTTGTAGGCATTACAAAAATTTCATTTGCAGCAGCTACTCCTGCTATCATTACTTTTGCTCCACGTACAACTATACCATCATCTCTCTCCTCTACTATGTGTAGATATAAGTCTGGGTCTTTTTGTTTTGATGGCGGTAAAGTTCTGTCTCCTTTTGGATCTGTTAAGGCGCCTGCAACCGTTATAGCGTTTTGCTGCGCGTATTCTAGCCATTTTTTGAGTCTTTTATGATAGTCTGTTCCTTCGTTCTTATCTATTTCGTAGGTAGCTGCCCACATAGATTGTAAACAATTCCAACCTACGCATAATGCTCCGGTGCATGTTCCTGTTAAATTATACATTAATCGTTTGAAATTACAGTTTTTTATTACATCTTCCGGTGTTTCCATGACTGTTAGCCATCGCATTACCTTTTCGCCCGTTAATTTAGATTCCACTGTTACTAAGTCTTGATATTTTGGGTCTTGTGCTGCTTCAAAAGCCTTTGCATGAGAGGTAACGCATCTTTTTGTCGCAGGGTGCGTAGTTACATCCTCAATTAGTTCACCGAACTTGTAGATATTTGGACGCATTTTCCTTAAACTTTCCTTATACTGTTCAGGTGTTTTAATCAAAAGAAACCCCCATCCCTAAAACTGATTATGATAAGTGTATTAAATTATAGCTTACAAATATATTAACCTCACCATATAGTCTCCCCATCAAACTGTTATCTACCTTAGATTATTTGGTTTTCAATTTTAGATGATTAACAGAAAGGCTGGAAACGAAGAAGTGTTGGTTAAACTCCAACCTACAAATAGAAGAAAATGATCTATTGCTCAATGCTATGAAACATCGGAAAATAACGACTGGACATATTGAACAGTAAAATTTAAATAAAAGGAAAAAGAAACCTTTAGTCTGTATATTTGTGGTATTATAACCTAGAGTAATGAAGAATGGGAAAAATATGTTGATAAAGTGGATATGAAATCCTAAATTGCGAAATTAAACAAACGAGACTCATTCTGAGCACTAGGTTATAATACCATAAATATAACATTAAATAAACGGATAGGATAGAATTAAGATGCGTAAAAAAGTTTTTTTAAAAGCTTTGATCTTATTATGCATTTTCATGGTAGTGACTATTAATTTGCCTATCACATGGCAAGAATCAACAATAACCACAGCTACTTCTATAAAGAACCTGCCGGAAAAGCATACAACCAATAACTACATCCATCAAGGAAACAGTATTTCCCTAAAAACTAGTCAAATAAGTAACTTAGAATCTCTCACCATATACGATGAAATTTCTGGGAGAGACATTAGGGCATATGCTTTCGATTTACAGCAGTGCGATGTAATACAAGCAAACTTTTCTGAAACACTAATAGAATTAAAATTCAAAGTAATAGATCCATTAGGAAACGAGTTGAGACACGCATATGTGGATTATAACACAATAATATTCGTAGCATGGACAACTGGTAGATACGTGTTACAAGTATCAAACCCGGAACCAACAACAGCAATATTCAACGCAACAGTTTACAAATTAACTGCAATAGAAACAACAACAGGAACAGTAAGCCAAACATTATCACCAGGGGAATACACGGGATACTATGTAAATTTCAACGGAACAAGCCAAGCATCAACGTCACTAACGGGAACAGTAGGAACAGACTACAACCTATATATATTCGATTCAAACGGAAACCTACACGCATATAGTGAAAGAACAGAGTACCCAGACGAGGTAGACTTCGCCATACTATACCCAGAACTATACTACATCGTAGTGTACGCAAAAAGAAGCGGTGACGATGGAACCATGGGACTAAACATAATAGCAACAGACCCATACCTACTTGAAATCGGTACAACAGCAACAGAGCAAATAACAAACCCAACATCAACCATAATATATAAGATAACTACAACAAATGATTCAATATACAAGATAAATCTAACAACGCCGGACAGCTACATAAACAAGACAGTAATCGATGATGATCTGGAAGGCGATGTATCAGAATGGGAGATAGATGGAAACTGGACACTGATTGATTCGGATTACCATAGCGCAACATATTGTTGGAATGTTAATGAAACCGGGCAATCAATGCTAATTACACCAGTAATCGATTTAACAGCAGCAAAAAAGGGAACAGCAAAACTAGTATTTTGGCAGAAACAAGAAATATATGACGGTAGCTACTATGTGGATGTGTCCTCTGATGGTAAGGTAACTTGGAACACGATCCTAACAATAAGTTATAACTCTTCTACGTGGGAGAAAAAGGAAATCGATATATCAAATTACATTGGGGAGCGAATACAATTACGATTCAGATATAATGGAAGTTCATCAACCAGTTACTGGAAAATAGATGATATATGTGCAATAATGACCTATGGAACAACAATAATGAAAATATATAATGCTACACTAGCATTAAAGTACACAGTAGATAACGAATATTCTAGCGCCTCACTTACGAGTTATATAAAACGCTTCGTATCACCAGCAAATGAAACATATTACTTGTTATTTTCAGTAACAAATGCAACAAGCTACACATTAACAGTAACGATTCCTGTGGAAGTAGAAATAAGAGAAAAAGGATTCTACTGGTGCGATTATGGCTATTGGAAGTGGTTTGCACTAAAAATGCCTAAGGAAACCACAACAAAGATATACAAGAAGCATTATACTAAAATTTATATTTACGACGAAGATCTGAATCTTCTTGTAACCGCAGGATACGGAGAAATGGATATTAATAATATCACAGTACATAAAGATACGTACATATTACTAAAATTATATAGCCCAAGTTCTGATTATATCCGGGTTTTCACACCTTCAGAAGTTTCTTTCGTATCTCCTGGTACCTACGCACGTACAATTACTATAGAGGGTGCTGATTACGGTTTTTACATGAATGCGAGTGTTGGGGAACAAATTAGGTTAACTTTAACGGGTCCTGCTGGAACAGATGCTAATATATATGTATACTATGAAGGGGAGATATTAGCTAGAACTAAATCTACGTCGTATCCGGACAGAGTTATTTTCGCTGCTGTTCGATCTGGATTATATTTTGTTAAAGTTCGTAGCATATTGGGGAATGGTTCATTTACGGTTACGTATGCTAAGGAAGCAGTACCAGTTTTATTAGAACCTGAGACATCGCTTTCGGAGGAACTAGCGGGCTATGTTGGGTTTGCTGGATATAAGTTTCCATCTGATGGATATCATTTTGTTCATCTTACTTTGAATTCCACAACAACATCCGATCTTATCATTAATGTGTATGATCCATATGGTTCACACCTATTAGTGCATAGATCGTTGGCTAATTATCCAGCTGAAGTATCGTTTAATACTGTTATGGACGGAGATTACATTATATTAATATCGTCGAAAACTGGTTATTTAGCAAACTATACACTAATCTTCGAGGGAACAAGTAACTATGAGGTTTTTCCGGGAGCATATTCTGGATCTATAGGGTCTAGTTCTAGTACGTCTTCTTTAAGGGCTTATGCTTTTCATGCACCTTTAGGAGCAATAATATCAGCAAAAATGGACGAAGATTCGGGAGCAGTTATATGGATTGAGGGGCTTGATCAGAGGGGTTTAGTAAAGGCATGCAATAGGACAAATATTTACGTTGGGACGAGAACAATAAAATATGCATCTCCTATGAATGGAACCGCATTTATAGGACTAATAAATAAAGGTTTAAGCGGCTCCTATAACATAACAATAGGAGTTCAACTTGTTGTTTTAGTATTCGGTGAAAATTACGACTTTAGAAAGCCTATTATATCTGATATATCGTATATTCCCAAAATTCCTCTGCCTACCGACGAAGTAACCGTTAAAGCAGCTGTTGCCAGTTTATTAAACATTACAGTTTCTGTGCAATTACACTGGACGATAGATGATACAACTTGGTATATTCAAGAGATGGCACAGATTCAGGGGGGAGCTTATTACGAAACGAGTATTCCTCCTCAACCACTTTTCACTCAAGTAAAGTTTAAAATTGTTGCAGAAGAAGCTGACGGTGATAAACAAGAAACAAAAATATATAGTTATACTGTGACAGAAACTGAGCCTCCCACAGTACAGATAATAAGTCCAGAAGACGGGTTATATGTAAACACCACGTTAATTAGTGTTGCTTGGTCTGCGTCGGATGAAATATCAGGGTTAGATAAGATAGAAATCTATGTGGATGGATCACTAAACGCTACGTTTCAACCAGATCAGACATCGTATCTGTTAACCTTAGCAGAGGGAAGGCATGAAATTAAAGTTAAAGCGTATGATAAGGCGGGAAACGTAGCTGAGGATGTGGTCACGGTAACGGTAGACTTAACAGCCCCAACTATACAGATCACGAATCCAGAAGATGGAGCTACGCTATCTGGTGAGAGTGTTGTCGTTTCTTGGAGTGCTAGCGATAATTTTGGTATCAGAGAATTTCAAATTTATGCTGATGACTCATTAATTGCTACCTTAGATGGCAGCGCTAGTTCTATTACTTTAGCTTTTGGTACAGGCTCTCATACTATTCGTGTTGTCGCTATTGACCATGCAGGTAACTCCGCATACGATGAAATAACCATTACAGTACCCTCCACTGCTCCTAGTACAGGAGGACTCAAAACTATTCATATCATTGGTGCAGCAGTAGTTACAGTCGCTGTTATCGGTGCAATATTTTACTTCAGAGAGCGACATTAGATCACCCTATATATTCTCCCCTTTTTCTTTTATCTCGCTCTTATTCACTTTTTATGTGGAGGATACCAGGAACTATAACAGCATCACAATTATATGTAAAGGAATATTCAGCTTCTTATAACTCTTCAAGTTCCTTGATAGCGAAAGAGACATTAGATATCGTTGAGGTCGAGATTGAGGCGATGGAGCTTTTAATGATTTTTCGGAGGATTTTACAGTGAAGTCTAAGTGCAGAGAAAATTACGAAGAAATTGAACTATTTACGTCATTCAGCTATGATGAAAGGGGTGATACAAGTGGAAAATGAAAAATATTTTAAATATGTTCTAACGATAAATGTGGTTTTAAGGAGTTGAATTAAAATGTCATCTTCATTTAGAAGGTTGGTCAGCTTTTATATATTCATCGGCGTCATCCTTTTTGTCATTGTTTTAACAGTAATGTCGCTTCCACATGGGGCTTTCGAGGCAACTATATTTGTTACAATCATATGGCTGTTTCTAACCATGCTTCATTTCTCAAACAAAGGATCAAACAGAACTCTCGGAGTTATCGATACGATCCTAGGTTCTTTTCTCCTGATTGAGATCCTAGCACATCTATCTGAATATGCAATGGGACCACTTATTATTCAAATGGCAGTTATAGTTTTTACTGTTTATTCAGCAGGCCTCATGTCGCTAGGAGTAATTCTCATAATGAAGAAGCCTGCTCGCGAACCCGTAACTAAACCAACTGTGCCTCATGTTTCTGCACCAGCAGTGCCAACAGAGAGGAGAATTATAGTTAGATGTCCCTCCTGTGGCAGGGAGGTTCACAGCACCTATGTATTCTGTCCGAACTGTGGAGCCCAAATCCAAGAATAGCTAAACAAGAATTTAGAAGAAGATAATGGTAGAAAAGTTGGAAAAAGCATATATTAGCTTTATGGAGAATCTTCTAGAGTTTTGAAAGACGCTGCTGGAATTCCCTAAGACATTGTTTAAAAGAGTGGCAGAAGATCTTAACAGGCGCTTTGAAATTTTCCAGAGATATATGGGTCTAGTCGAGGGTATCGTGATAGGAAACAAAAATATTGCTATCTGTTTCCAAGCTACTGCGATTGCATAACAGGAAGTGGACTTATAGAACATGCTTAAGTTAGTACAGGAAGATATTCTGATAAAACCAAGGTTATGACCTATCACACATTTTTCTTTTACCTTATTTTTAGTCATTTTTCTTGTAACGAAGTATTTTATTGAGAATATGATGAAATGACAAGAGTTTTAAAATAAACATGTAATTTGGACAGAAGATTATTAGTAGATTTTTATGCTATTTTAATTATGGGGATCGTAGTATATCTTTGATTGATGAACTTGAGCTTGTTAACTAATTGGTGATGATTGGGGTGGAGAATCTTAAAGAAACTATTGAAAAATTTCTTGAAAATAGGACTCGTTACCTGCTTTCAATAGTATTTGGGGCTTCGGCAATTGTTTTGCTGATAATCACGTGTATAAAATTTACTTTGATTATACCTCTACATTTCACCCCAGAAATGATGACTGAAATACTGTGGATTGTAAGAATGTTAGCTGGATTGTTAATGCTGGTTTCTGTGACTTTAATTGTGCTGTTGCGTTCAAATAGCCCTGTACCAATGACCGGGGAAATGGGTCTTGCTTCATCTATGCTTTTCATGATACCTGTCGCGTTTAGTTTTTCCATTGGTTTTTCTTTTGCTCTGTTTCTTCCTTCGATTTTTATTGAAAAATTGTATAGCTCACTTTCCTTCGTGCTTTTTCCAGTTACGGTGCTAGTTACTATTTGCACGGTTTTCATAATATATCATGTTAGTAATAGATTTGGAGGAAAGCTGGGGAGTTTCGTTAGCGGCTTTCTACCTCCCCTCTATGTTTTTTGTCTGGTTAACCCGTTGCCTTACGTTTTGATAGTTCTTCAATTCGCTATAGTGTTCAAAGCATATAGTGATTTACGTAAGGGATGGATGCAGTTTTTAGATTCCTTTTTCACTGAGAAAAACGTTCTTACATATTCAACTTTACGTGAAATTCTTGGCGAAGAATTCTTTAACAAATCCGATAATGTTTCAAAGCTGATCAGCTATTTATCTGAGCTGAGACTAAGAGTGGAAGTTGAAGATGCTGTAAAAGGTGAAGTTAAAAACCAAGCATCCCGAATGTAACAAAGTACAAACGTTATTATAGATTGAAAAACATTGTAATTTGAGGTGCTTAGGTTGGTTAAAGTTGAAGAATTAGGAAATGGAGCATACAGAATTCCTGGAAGAACTATTGTTGGTTTAATTTGTATAGATAAAGAATGTTATGTGATTGATACGGGTTTAGATGATGATCAAGGGCGCCGAGCATTAAATGTGGTGAAATCTTTAAATTGTAAGTTAAAGGCTGTTTTAAATACTCATTCTCATGCTGACCATATAGGAGGGAACAATTTTATAGAAAAACGTAGTGGTGTAGATATTTTTGGGCCTTTGGAGGAGATTCCATATATTAGAAATCCTAAGTTGGAGCCTGTTATGCTTTACGGTGGAAGCCCTGTTCCGGAACTGCTTTCAAAATTTTTCATGGCTAAACCTAGTAATGCGAAGCCGATAGAGAATGTAAAGTTACCGGTGAAGTTAGTTGATCTTCGTGGTCATTCACCTGGAATGATTGGAATTCAAACTGATCAAGTGTTTTTTGTTGCAGATGCTTACACGGGTATCAATATTTTGAGTAAACATGTTATACCGTATGCTTATGATACTGAATCGGCACTAAAAACTTTAGAGTTCATATTAGATACTAAAGGTCTGCTTTACGTACCTTTTCACGGTGAGCCGAGTGAAGAGCCTGAGGAGGAGATAGAGGCTAATATATCAGCTATTAAAAGAACAAAAGAAACATTGCTTAAAGCTTTGAAGGATGATTTAAGTACGTGTCAAGTTATTTCAAGGGTTCTATCTCAACTAAATGTTAAGATAAGAGACGCAGCTCTCTATTTTCTTTATGAATCGTTGTTAAAGGGGTATTTGTCTTGGCTTAAACGAGATGGACTGATCACCTTTAAAATTGAATTTAATAAAATAATTTGGACGTTGATTAAGGCTTAAACTGAAATTAAAAAGTATTAGCTGTGTTATGGTGTTAAGTTTCTGGGGAATCATTGTTAAGCTTCTAAGTCTTCTTTTGTTGTTTCGAAGCCGGATCTAGGTTTAGGAGTCCATTCAAGGTATGGTGCAAATGGATAGCGTGAAGCTCCTGCCTTATGTGTTTCTATTAGTCCATTTAATAATTCATCTATAATATTTGGGTGAAAAGCAACTATTAATTCGCTATCTTGAACAAAACCGTATCTACGATCTCCGGCACATGGAAAGTCGACCACGAAATCTCTACCAAGTGCTATGTTGGCAATGGCTGAACATAATGCTGCTTCTGCCGCAGTTTTTATCTCTACTGGTTTTCCATCTTGATAAGCATAGGCATGAATTAATCTGACAGCTTGTGCAGGTGTACAATAGATTATAATGATTTGAGGTTCTCTGGGAGAGATGTCTAATGGGGCTGTCATTGCTGCATCGTATTTATGTCCATCATCTCCTAATCTTATCACTGATTCTTGAAATCGACGTGCTGCCTCTAGTGTTTTAGCGTAAAATTTTACGCTTAGTTTTCCGCTTTTTAATCTCTCAGGAGTTTTTATGAATCCTAAGCACGATGAACCTAGTACGCAGACATGTTGCTCACGCGATATACAAGAGATTAAATGATGGTATCTGGCTTTTGCAACCAATTGACAAATGTTTGCATTATTATCTATGAAATATCCTTTTGGCGCATCTTTTCTCTTCTCAAAAAGCCTTATGGCGATTGGATGTGTTCTTAATCTTAAGTATTGTATTAATAGATTGTAAGCTTCTTTCCACTTTGACATGTCATCTTCCCCCAAAACATTTGGAAAGGATTATTTAAGAACTTTTTTATATTTTCTTTGGCTGACGTTTTCATTTTGAGCTTATGAACTCAAGTGAATCAAAAATACAGCGATGATCATAATTCACTTAGGTTTCAAAGGGTGCCAAAAATTAATTTTATTTGAAATACATATTTTGTATTGTTTATTCTTTCGATATGAGGTCAAATTTTCATCAATTAAATCTCTTCTAAAACTTCGAGTTCCTTGAATAAAATAGAAGTAGATAGTTCAAAAATCATGTCGATAAGAGGGAGGCTTTGATTAGTTGTTTTGTAGCAATAGTTATCAGTGAATATAAGTAATGATATTTCTTATCGAGTTCTTCGTGGGAAATACCAAGGGAATGGAGTTAGCATGTATCTTGGAACTAAGCGTATTGCTTGTTGTGGGCATGAGCGGACACATAGCCCGCATCCTATGCAAATCATCCAGTTAACTATTGCTTTCCCCCTTATTACTTTTATAGCTCCAGTTGGACAATATCTCTCACAAGTTTTGCAGCCAACACATCTATTTTTGTTAACATAAGCTACAAAAAACACTTACATCTCTCCTAACAAATTTCAATACGCAAATCCCTTTGAGATTACAACATATGTGAGCCAACTATTAGCTTACTTTTTCAGCTCCTCCATACGCTTTCTAATCTCATTTAATTGCTGCTCCAGAAATTTCGCTTGTTCTTCTAACATTCTTATCTCTTCTTCCTTTGAAAATACTGGAGGAACTGCATATCCCATGGTATAAGGTGTTACTGGTGCGTAGATTCTCATCCACCAAGGCATCCATGGATAGAACCAAGGCCAGGGCCAATATCTGTATGTGTATCTGAACCAACTCATTATGTATGGAAGTAGGAACCATCCAAATGGTCCCATTCCAAACGGCAATTCACTTCACCTGTTTTCGTGTTCTCAAATATATTGTGCAATAGCACAAAATATATTTTTCGATGCATCGACCTATATAATGGATTTAGGGAAAACTAAAAACATAGAAAATCATGAAGATAACCATATTTTAAATTTCTACAATTTTACAGCCCTGTTTCAACGCATTCTTCATAATATTTCTTACAAGGTCTCCACTACAAATTACATGGAACAACCTTTTTGCACCTAAATCTTTAAGCTATTCAATAATAGATGAGATTTCCGCTTCGGATGCCTTTATTAAATGAAACCACCGATAAGAAGATACTTATTGACACCAGCCAGCTGTTTTCTCCCATAGTTGAAACTTATCTAAGTTTTATCTTTAATTTTAAAAGTCATATTGTATAAATTGTTCTTATGAGCGATGTAGTAAAGAGGTATTATGATTTATGTGCTGAAC
Organism: Candidatus Baldrarchaeota archaeon; assembly: GCA_019056805.1. Classification (GTDB taxonomy): domain Archaea; phylum Asgardarchaeota; class Baldrarchaeia; order Baldrarchaeales; family DXJG01; genus DXJG01. The sequence goes on from DXJG01000012.1 coordinate 20,227, forward strand.
GAGAGTGGAAAAGACTTTTCAAAGATGCGTATCATCAACTTGAGTTTATTGTTACAATGCATTTTCTCGATAAATATCTTCCAGAAAGCAGGTTGATTCTTGATGCTGGTGGCGGACCTGGGAGATATACCATAGAACTAGCTAAAAAGGGCTACGATGTTGTATTGTTAGATCTTTCACCTGAATGTTTAAAATTGGCGAGAAAGAAAATTAAGGAAGCAGGTGTTGAAAGTAAAGTTAAGAAAATTGTCGAGGGACCTGTTACAGATTTATCTATGTTTGAAGATAATCTTTTTGATGCTATATTATGTTTAGGTCCTCTTTCACATCTAATTGAAGAAAAGGACAGGGAAAAAGCTGCAAATGAACTTATAAGGGTTGCTAAACCTAGAACTCACCTCTTTGTTTCTGTAATTAATAGGTATGGAGTTTTCAGAACTGTTCTTCAAAGGTATCCATATAATCTTACTGAACCCACCCATCGAGAGATGTTTGAAAAGGGTATACATCGTGCAGAATGGCACAAAGATCTTCCAGAGGATAAAGGTTTTATGGATGCTTATTTCTTTCATCCAAATGAGTTAAAACAGCTTTTTGAAAACAAGGGAGTTGAAACTGTAGATATGGTGGCATGCGAAGGTTTATCGGCTCATCTTCAAGAAGAAACTAACAAAATATATGAGAATAAGGAGAAATGGAAAAGATGGGTGCAAATTATTCTTCAAACATGTAATGATCCAACAATAATTGGAGTAAGCGAACACATACTCTACATAGGTAGAAAAAGGTGACTTAGATTTTTCTAAATATTTCCATTAGCATGTCGTAAACATTCTCCTCTTTTGCACGTTTTGTTAAATAGTTCATGTCTAAATGGTCTCTTATATTTACAATTACAGAAAAAACGTCTTCTATGTCTTGTGGTGAGCCATAAATAAGTTTAGCAATTATGAGGTCTTCAGGGGCTTCTATCCATGTTTCTAAATTCAATAACGTAATTTTACGTCTATTTTTGATCACAATTTGATCAAGTTTTGTATAAATGCTTTTCATATCAACTCTAAATGGAGTTATCTTGTCAAATATAGAAAAATGAGATTTATTTTTTAGTGCGGTAATGATTTCCTTCTCTGTTACATCTAGGTCATATCTTGTTAAAATAGATGTCAATCTTTTGATGCTCTCTTCTTCTAATAAATTTAAGTCAGCAATTATGTCGATATCCATGGTAGTTCTTGGTCTTCCATAAATAATAGCTGCTACTCCCCCAACAATCACATAATCAATTTTAGACTCATTTAATGCTGAAATTACTCGTTTTACAAATCTTTCAAATCTGCTTTCCATTTTTCTTTAAGCTCCATCATGTTTTTCCTTAACAATTTGAAAAGTTCCTCTTCAACGACATTAGGATACATTTTTCTTAGATGTTCCAATTTAGTTTTGATGACAAAATCTATCAGTTCTCCCGCTATTTTAAGCGGATTTTCTTTTAATTTCTTCATTCTTTCGATATCTTGTTTAATTTGTCTTATTCTATGCTCGCTAGGAAAATACACAAGTTATCAACCTCAGTTGTTAAATTATACTTCAACTAATATATTTACTTTGATTATGGAAACTTAATTTATTCTACCAATATCTAGCTGTTTAAAAATGAAAACTTACTAAAAGAAAATATTATTCTTTCAGAAAAGGTAAGTGAAATGCTCTAAAATATGTAAATAATCCAAATAATAATTAAGATGTCTGGTTACAGTATGATAAATAGGAAAAGTATATTGTTCTTAAAAGATTTCATAAAGTACTCGTTTGAAAAATAATATAATAGTTTAATATTCTAAAAAGAGGGGAATTGTTGTGTCTGTGAAAATTGAAATGTTTGGTTTAAAACTGCCTAAGATCAAGCCAGGAGATGATTTGGTTAAACTAATATTGGATGAAGCTTTACGGGTAGCCGATGGCGTAAAGGATGGAGATGTTGTAGTTATAACGAGTAAGGTTATCTCTAAGGCATATAACTTTTTAATTAAATTGGATGAAGTTAAACCCTCAAAAAAGGCTTTAAAAATGGCTAGGAAGCTTAATATGGATCCAAGGTTTATTCAAGCCGTACTTGATCAGAGCGATGAAATACTTTTCGTATTTCCGTTTTATGAATTGGTTAGAGAAGGGATAATTAGTATAGAGAAAGTGTCAAAGGACCTTAGTGGGGCATATGAGGCTTTAAAGAGAATTCCATATATGCTGGTTGTGAGAAGGGATCATCAAATTTATACAGATGCGGGTTTAGATTTTTCAAATAATCCTGAAGGTATACTTAGTGCTTTGCCTAGAAACTTGGATAAAATTGCTAGGGAGATTAGGAGAAAAATAATGGAATTGACTGGGAAGGATGTAGCTGTTGTTATATCTGATACTGAGGTTTGGTTTTCACTTGGTTCCTTAGATTTTGCTAGAGGTTCTTCAGGTATTGAAGTTGTTTCAAGAGATTTTGGGGAGTTAGATTTGTATGGTAAACCTAAGTTTGGTGGAGTAGATTATATTGTGCATGAAATTGCTTGTGCAGCAGCTCTTTTAATGGGTCAAACAGCAGAAGGTATTCCAGTAGTTATAATTAGAGGGTATAAATATCGGAGGAACGAAGAAGGTGTTTCAGACTACCAAATAGCTCCAGATAAGGTAAAGAAAGCTATTAGAAAAATAATGAGGTCCTCAATTGAAGCATTAGGATTAAAATGGTTGTTAAAACTATTTAAATAAGTAAACATCTACATTTCATCCTGTCCCTAGCAAAATCTTTAGTCTTCTTCTGAGTTTCTATACGTCGATGCTAAATTTGTATATTTTTCTAGAACAAGGTTTGACAATTTTTCTATTAACTTCATTTATATTTTCTTTGGCAATTTATTCCAAACAAAAGACTTAAAAAGTTGTAGCATATATTACAATTAATAGTTTTTTCCAAAAGCGCCTAGAAGTTGCGTATCCTCCATAATATTGGAGGTTCGCAAGTTGCGTGTGGGCGCGAAACTATTAAGGTTTGTTTTTATCTTCTCGCTTATTGCTACATTATGTGTATGTGATGTTATGCTCCCATTCAGTGCTCTTAGCAATTCTCATGAAACATTATCTCCATCAAGTGTTAGATATCCGTTTTCAGTAGATATAGGTCCAATCTATGAAGATAACAGACTAGTTGCATATGTACTTTACCCCATTCGCCAAGTCTACGTCGTTGACGTTTATAAAGTAGAGCTTCCCGATGAATTGAATAAAACGAGTATCAGGGTTGGATATCTAAACAGTATGGGTATTGAACATTTAGATTATTGGAATGGTATAGATGGAATAGGATGGGAAGCAGAACTGACTAGGTTTGAAGAGTTCATGAAATACTTTAACATAACTGCCGATAAAGATGGCAGAATAAATCTTGCTGGAGAACCCATATACCATGAGTTCTATGAAAGAAATCTTCTAGAAGTGCATTTCGCTAGGAAACACTGGCAAAATGTGCTTATAGAAATCTTGAAGATGATGTTTGATTCTGGAATGGCTGGGGTAGAGTTTGATGGAGGTATCGGAGCGTATTCAGCGAGTGGGGGCTTCTTTACATTTGACAACGAAACCATGGAAGGTTTCAATGAATATTTAGCTTCTAAATATTCTGAAGAGGAATTAAGAACGCTTTTTGGCATAGAAAATATCGAGACATTCAACTTTAGGGAATATCTAAATAATCTTGGATATTATGATGATTCAACTATTAGTCCTGATGGGAGTGAAATTACAGATCCCAAAGCTAGGGCTCTTTGGAGAGAACTGGCATTATACCATTTAACATGCTTGGTTGATTTCTACAAAAAAATCAGAGAAAACATAGATGCTTGGGAGAATAAAAGTGGAAGAGATTTTATAGTGTTGATTAATGCGCCTACACTTCACTATAAAACCTGCTGGGGTTTGCCAATAAATATCTTAGCTGTTCTTCAATACGTAGATGGGCTTAGCTACGAAGTGGATTGGAGAAGTGAGGGAAATGCTTATCCAAATATGACTTTGGCTCCTGATTTTAGGATAGTAACCAGCTTAAGCAAGATGATAAGAAGTTGGACTCTTCCAACTTCAGGATTATCACCTGAATGGGCATTAAAATGTATTCCATTAGATTTTATTGCAGCAGCTGAACTCATAGCTGTCAGTGCTAAGGAAACAAACCCGCAACTTCCAGTATTGATTGATATAGATGACCTAAAACGTTTAGAAGATTTCAGCTTTCTAATTCAGAAGAACCCGCAACTTTACGATCAAGAAGATTATGGACAAATAGCTTTAATATATCCTATGGCCTCTGCCTGGTACTCGGAAGAACCTCCTACAGCCGTGATACCTGTTGATCGTTATATTAGTTATGAGGGAGCTTATTATCTCTTAGCTGATGCACATTATCCAATAGACGTCGTGGTTTTTGGCGATAACATATGGTTTAATAGGACCCCCTCCTTAGGTGAATTGTTAAAGTATAAGGCTATAGTGTTAGCTAATGCAACTCATTTAACAGATGATCAAGTTGAGCTTATAATAGACTATGTAGAGAGCGGCGGAATTCTTATTGCTATAGGAGAACTGGGGGTTTATAATGAAACTGGAGCTAAGGTTAGTAGACCTGAGCTTTCATCTTTACTAGAAGGCACATATAGCACGATGCACGGTATAAATGTCTCCATACATAGTTATGGTAGTGGAACTGTTATTCACATCCCGGAAAACCTAGCTTGGGATTACTTCATGTATAGACTTTACTATGATCCAGATTCGAAGAATATTTTAAATGGGTTCAAGTCTATTTTGACATCTGTATTGCCTAGTGAAATCGAGACCAACTTAACAGATCGAACTCATATTATACGGTATAGGGGTAAAGAGGTTGAAAACCTCGTATTTTACATAGTCAATTATGAGTTTGATTTTGAGAAAAGGGAGTTAATTAAGCAATATAATGTTAGTTTTTCCTTTAAGCTACCGAGCTTCTTAGCTGAAAGAGAAATTCAAGTGAAAGTATATTCAGAAGAGAACACGGATGGCGAACTTGTTAATTTTGAAAAAGATGGCGATTGGATTCATATTTCATTGTCAGAAGTTCCTGTGTTGACAATTGTTGAAGTAAGACCCTATAAACCAAAAGATGAAACGACCGTGATATCTGAACCAACTACTCTTGAAAGTGAAACATTAATTTTGTCTGGAGATCTAGTAATCTCTTCAGATCTAGTTTTAAGGGATTCAAGGATCGTTGTGAATGCTTCAAGTTGGGAACCTATCTCTATTAGAGTTCTTCCGGGCGGTTCTCTTACGATGATTAATTCTGTCATAGACAAAGAAGCGGGAAACTATTTTGTAGTCGTAGAGAAAGGTGCTAAACTTTACATGAGAAACTCTGAGGTTAGTGGAGCTGGAGTATGGGGAACTCTAGATCGAAGTGGATTTGTAGTGTTTGCTGACGACGTCGTAGTAACGGGCTGCAGCTTTCACAATAGCTTCGACGCTGGTCTCCTACTTTATAACGTTACTTATGCGGTAGTCTCGAATAATACATTCCGTGATAATAGGATAGGTCTTTCAATAGTAATTGCAGGAATGGTCAACGCTATGGGAAATAAGTATGTAAACAACAGTATAGGTCTATATGCAACTGACATTATTAGACTTAAAATATCGGATAGCCTATTTTTGAATAATGGATTCCTAGGTATGGCTCTGAAGAGAGGCAATTTCGAGATATTTAACACTACAGTTAAGGACTCGTTGCACCACGGCATTTATGTCAATTCGGGAACGATTAAAATATGTGAGTCAATAGTGGAGTCTAATGAGGTTGGTATATTTGTCGACGGCTCTCCTTTAGCTATACTGTTAGGAAATAAGGTGTATAATAATACTAACATTGGCATATGGTTTAATCAGATAGTTTCACTAGGAAATTACCCATGGTTCTGGTATAACTTGAAACTTCCATCTCTACTATGTGAAGGATGTATTATCAACAATGAAATTACTGAAAATGGTATTGGGATTTTAGTTGAGAACAAAGAATACTACTTTAATGAATTTATACGTATAGCTAACAATACCATTAGCGGAAATCAGGTTGGAATATCGATTTCAAACTCTGTCGCAAAAATATATGCTAACAACTTTATAGGGAATGAAAAACATGTTGGTCAAGTAAGTGGACCTGTGGAGTTCTACTATGATTGGATTTTAGCGGGAGAAAGAATAGCCTTAAAGACTATTGGGAACTATTGGGATGACTATAGTGGGTCGGGTAATTATACGGTGACTTCAGAGTACGAAGATATTTATCCCCTCAGAGAACCTGCGGCAACTTCCTTTACCGGGGATGTAAATGAACCTATAGTTAAAATTTTAAATGTAAGTATTGTTTCTTCTTCTAATGGAATGGTTAAGGTAAAACTATATTTTGAGACTTGGGATGATACTCTTCTCAGCGGTGCACCGACACCTGATCTTTACTGCTACTTCGCTTTTGGCTCGTTTTGGAGTCCAAATATAGAAATGGAGCATAACTGGATTGGAGTAAGCGGGGAGATATTGGCTCCAGAACTTAGTGGAAGGTCTCCTGAAGATGTTTTAAGCTATGTAATTGGGTCTTGGGTGGCAGAAGTAAATGAGTCCTGGCTGGAAAATATGAGCATAGCGATATATGTAAGTGATATGTATTGTAACTGGGCTCGAAACGACAGTATTAAGCCTCATGTAACGGTTGTTAGAAGGGATCCCGACGTTGTCTACGAGGCCGATGAAGTCACAATAGAGGCCGCAGTTTTCGATTGGAGCAGAATTGCAAACGTCACCTTAAGGTATTATGATGGAAGCTCTTTCAAAGAGGTGGTCATGAATTATGATCACCGAAGCGGACTATATGTTGCTAAAATACCTGCTTTGCAAGCAGGAAAACGCGTAGAATATCAGGTCATTGCTGAGGATATCTATGGAAATCTAGCTGAAAGCAATGTTTATTCGTACGAGGTTAAAGCTGTGGTTCCGCCAAGTGTAGAAATTCCCGTAGAGTACATAATTGGAGGAGTGGTAAGTGTGGTTGTGGTGGGGACAATAATAGTAATTATAATTCGACGTAGAAGATAGATTTCACTGCATTACAAGTTTTTGAGCGAAAACGTTTACAATTTATTTGACGGCTTTCCCGTCAAAGAATTCTTTACCTACCACAGACAGATACTTCTAATGCTATCACAATCCTCTAAGAATTGAATTTAACTTGCTCTCTTTCTTCTACATCTGTCAAGAAAGATATGGAGATAGCTAAAGAGAAAGATATGACGTCTTCTATGTTCAATTAGCGGGAGAAAATAAATCAATATTATTAATAGTTGAAATAACAGTATAGAAAAAATCTAGAGATTTTTACAATTCATTTTTCAATCGTTAATTTTGTGTTACTATGTTTATAGTGGTATGAACATTGTTTTTATTTGTTGTACTCCTCTCATTCCTCTAATTCTGCTTACGAGGTCAAGTATTCTTTTGTGTTCTCCCTCAGCGATGAAAATATCAAGGCAATATTGTTTACCTATGTGTCTATGTATGTTTTCTACAACTACGTCGTCAAACTCGTGTCTTACCTCGCTTAATCTTAACTCTATGTCCCTTCTTGCATATTCACGTGTAACCATAATTACTGTGACCACATTTTCGTTTTCGATCTTAGCAATTTCTGCTTCTGCCATTAAACTTCTTAGAGCGTCTCGAAAAGCTTCAGATCTACTATAATATCCTCTTGATTTTATAAATTCATCAAATTTCTTTAGAAGTTCACTTGGTAAAGTAATACTTACAACTGGCATATTCTCACCACATATTAACTTAGTACCTATATACTAATACTACACTAATATTTTTTCCTCCTTTTTCAGCACTAAGTTAATATTTGACTTTTGGAAATTTACATGAGACATATTCTTGGGAGATAAAAATGAATAAGAACGTAGAGAAACATGAGACCTTAGAAATAAGAGAAAGACATGGTGAAGAGGAAAGGGAAATTTGGATTTTTATAGCTATTGGTCTAGGTTTCACAATATTTTTATCAATATTATTGGATCGCTTGTTTGAAGGAATACCATTAGGCTTTATAATTCCCGTACTCAATGAGCCAGCAACCGTTACTTCAATACTTTATCATATAGTTGTATTTGTAGTAGGAATTTATGTTGGATATATGGGATTAAAAGAACTTGTTGTTGAAAAACGTTTTTCAGTTGAATTTTTAATGTCCGTGGCTGCACTAGGTGCATTATATTTAGATTTCCTGTTTGAAGGTGCTACAGTACTACTATTATATTCATTATCCGAATATTTTGAAGACTATATTGAGGATAGGGCTAGAAAAACAGTAGAGAGACTTTCAAAATATATGCCTGATCAAGCTATAGTATTAGAAAATGGATCAGAAAAAACTATACATGTAAAAGATGTAAAACCTGGAATGACAATATTAGTGAAGCCCGGTGAAAGAATACCTTTAGACGGCGTTGTGATTGATGGATCTTCCTATGTTGATCAATCTCTTGTAACAGGTGAATCAGTTCCCGTCTTTAAGAAAATGGGAGACACTGTTTACGCAGGAACATTAAACACTGATGGAGTTCTTAAAATAAATGTGACTAAAAAGGCTGAAGAAACTCTTGTATCAAGAATTGTGAACCTGGTTTTAGAATCTAGGGAGAGAAAGGCATCTATTGAAAGATTAATTGATAAATTTGCCCGAGTATATGTGCCTATCGTAGTTTCACTAGCAGCGTTTACGGCGATAGTTATGCCTAGAATTACTGGTTCATTTGAAATATGGTTCTATAGATCTCTAATACTTCTTGTTGTCTCTTGTCCAAGTGCTTTCGTAGTATCTGTACCTGCAACCATGTTTACTGCTATAACTGCAGCAGCTCGAAAAGGTGTAATAATCAAGGGCGGAGTGTATATAGAGAAGATGGCTAGAGTGAAAACTATGGTTTTTGACAAAACAGGAACCTTAACTCTGGGTAAATTGAAGTTAAGTGAAATTCACACATTTAATGGACATGATGGAAAACAAGCACTTTTGTATGCAGCGGCACTGGAACAATATTCTAATCATCCAGTTGCAGAAGCTATTGTAAATAAAGCATTAGAAGATGGGCTAGAATTCAGAGAACTCGAAGTAAAAGAAGTAAGGGAAATACCTGGAAAAGGTATCCTTGGTTTAGTAAATGGAACCCAAGTAATTGTAGGTAACAAGGAGTTATTGAAGGAATATGGTTTTGATCTCGAAGTTTTGAATAAAATATCTGAAAGGCACGCTAGAATAATTGTTTCAATAAATAACTCGATAATTGCTACTTTCTGTGTTAAGGATGTTGTTAGAGAAGATGCCATAGAGGCGGTTAAAACTCTTAAGGCATATGGTGTTCGTACAGTAATGCTCACCGGAGACAAAACTGAAGTTGCTGAGGAAATTGCTAAAAAATTGGGTATTAATGAGTTTTATGGTGATCTTCTCCCGGAAGACAAGTTGAGGATAGTGGATAAACTTAGAGCAAAAGATAGCTTGGTTGCTATGGTGGGAGATGGAGTAAATGATGCACCTGCATTAGCTGCTTCAGACGTAGGTATTGCTATGGGAGGGGGAGGCGTTGATGTAGCTTTAGAGTCAGCTGATATCGTGCTTGTTAAAGATGAGTTAATTCAAATTCCTTACATATACAAGTTGAGTGATAAAGCTGTCAAAATTGCAAAACAAAATATAGTTGCTTCGCTTGGAACCAAGCTTATTTTAGGTGCCTTGGGTTTCTTGGGATTAATTCCACTATGGTTTGCAGTAGCAACAGGAGATGATGGCGTTACATTATTACTACTCTTAAACACTTTACGTCTCGCTAAGATGAAAATTTAGTTATCAATGAACTCCTTTGCTATTTGAATAATAGTTTTTTCAGATTTTCACCAAGCACTTTTCTCTTAGTTTTTTCATTTTCACATGCTTCTTCAATTTTTGTTAATTCAACACGTATATTCAAGTATGGAAAATCTGAACCAAAAAGTACACGATCCTCATCGACTTCTATCGCCTTAGCTATTGTGCTTGGGAGGACAACTGCACTAGTTTCAACATATATGTTTTCATATTTTTCCATCACGCTGATACAAGCTTCTGAAAGATGACCTAAAATTATTGTCAAATCAGGATGTCTTTCCGCGACCAAAGCTATATATGACGGTGAAGCAAATCCCATGCCACTGTGAAATAGTATGGGAATTCCTAAGTTTTCTGCTTCTTTAAAAAGAGGATCGAAAGCAGGGTGATCTGGTCTAAAACACTCAACTATGGGATGAAGTTTTAACCCCTTTAACTCTAAATCTTCTATTGCAGTTTTTAATTGTTTAATGGCCTCGTCTTCGATTCGTGGATCTACACGAGCAAAACCTATCAATCTATCATTATATTTTTTTACTTCATTTGCTATTTCCCTATTTCTTTCGTCGTATTGTTGCCCAACAGATGGGTTTGCAAAAATCACAGCTTTTCTTATTCCATATTTATCCATTGCTTTAACAATTTCCTCACCGCTGACTGAAGGGTCAAATTTTGGAGTCCAAGGAGCTGATTTACCACAATGAACATGTGCATCCCATATCTCCATTAAAATCCCTCCCTTTCAATTATAAACATAATTTTGTTTGTATTAAATATCTCTAACAGGTTTAAAGTTAGTAGCCATATGGTAGACCGTCGCCTCGGACATCAGAAATGCCTATTAAAGTTCCATCCTTATATTTATATACTCCTTGAGCTACACCAGTCCTTCCAGGATACTTTAACTTTATGTACATTTTATCGTTTGAAGTTTTGTAGCCTTCTTCGACAAGTATTTTTTCTCCGTTCCATAGGAATCTAGGTGCTTCTAAGGCTTCCCAAACGGGCATTTCATAATCAACTATATTGCTTACGAATAAGGCGTGTTGTTGTGGCCTGAAGTCGCCGCCACTTGCGCCTAGAGCTGCAAAAACACCTTCATCATCCTCTAAAAGTAAGGCTGAAAGAGTATGAAGTGAGCGTTTTCTTGGTTCTAATTTGTTAGGGCCCTCAAATTTAAAGTATGATCCACGATTGTTCAATGGAATTCCCAGGTTTTTTACAACTATACGGGATCCAAATGGATGAAATAAGCTTTGAATGGCTGAAACAATATTTCCCTCTTTATCAGCAATCGCAAAATACGTTGTATCTCCACTACTCAAGTTTAAGTTTTTAGTAGATTGAGGTATTTCTTTTAAAAGTTCTCGGGCAAAGCTCTTTGAAATGAATTTAGCTAAATCGATGTTAATATATCTTGGATCGCTTAGCTGGTTATCTCGTTCTCTGTAGGCAAGTTTCGCTACTTCTGTCACTAATCTTATTCTTTTTTCAGAAAAGGGATCGATATTTTTGAGGTTTAACTCTTCTAACATGTTTAACATGAGTAGAGTTGTTGCACCCATACTATTAGGTGGTATTTCATAGACACGAATACCGTGGTAGGTTATGGATATTGGTTTACACCATTCAGGTTTGAAGTCGCTAAAATCTGAAACTGAAAAAACTTCTTCTCCCCTATTTAGGTAGTTTACTATCTCCTCAGCTATCCAACCCTTATAGAAGACATCTGCCCCCTCATAAGCAATAGATTTTAAAACTTCAGCTAAATTTTTCTGTTTTAATATTTGCCCAACCTTTGGAGGCCTACCATTAATAAGATAGTTTTCTCGAAACCCCTCATCAGTGAAATTCTCTGCGCCGTACTCTATTGCACGTGAGAGACTCCAATAAACTGGGAAACCATTCTCAGCAAACTGTATTGGACCCTTAAGTAGTTTATCAAACTCAAGAGAACCAAATTTACTGTGTAATTCTTTTAATCCGGCAACCAGACCTGGAACAGTTACGGAGAAAGGAGAAAAGGCTGGCATTTCCCCATAACCTAAATTCTTCAGAAATTCAATTGACAACTTTTTTGGAGCCCAACCACTTGAATTAAGACAATAAATTTTATTTTGCTCGGCAGAATAAAATAGTGTGAAAAAGTCTCCTCCAAGCCCGCCTAAATGCGGCTGAGTTACAGCTAATGTGAAACTAGTGGCAATGGTGGCATCAAACGCATTTCCACCATTCATTAAAACTTTAACTCCTGCCATAGAGGCAAGAGGGTGCTCAGAAGCAATAACACCGTTACAAGCTATAAAGGGAGTTTTAAAAACCATAGATATCATTCCACCTTATAAAACAACTGTAGGAGTTTATTTTAAACAATCTATAAAATAAAAATTTTGTTTTTAAAAGTTAGTTGTTAGAGAATTCTTTTGCTGGGATATAAGATTTCTTCGATTGATGGACGTGACCAGGTAACATTTTTTAAGTGTTTTTTAGCTATGGTGGCAGCTTTTTTCAACTCGTCGATTGTTGGGCGTCTCCACGGGAAATTAGGAACTGGCATATATCCTATTATGTGGAAAGGTATGTTATCATCTATACTTGCTACAAACTCCGCTATTTTTTCGACTTCACCAACATCTACAAATTTGGGAACTAAAACGGTATTTGTTTTTAGTGTAATTCCCTTTTGATAACATTTCTCAAAGTTTTCGAGTACCTCTTTATTAGAGAAATTTCCTGTATATCTTCTGTGAGTATCTTCACTAATGGCTTTTATACTCACTACGGCGCTCTCTACTCCATCGGGAGGCATTATTGATAAGTTGGTGTGACCAATGCCTACTCTTGCTCCGAGGTTCATTGCAAACTTAGCTATTGCTGGTAAATGAGGGTTGATAAGAGGTTCTCCGCCTAGAAACTTTACCTTTTCAGCTTTTTCATTCCGGTAATATTCTTCTATTAATTCTATTATCTTGTTTTCTGGTATTCTTTTGCATTCTTCTCCATTGCATGGATCTTTGATTCTATATGTGCATACAGAGCATGCCCAGTTGCAGCCGAAGTTGTAAATGAACAGGGTTTTTGTATGTTCCATGTATGTGACTTTTCTAAAGAAGGGGGTTTCGCAACGCCACCATTTCATTTTTATCATCTCGTATTGTTTTTAAAGGTAAAATTCCCAGTATTTCACCATTTTCTCCCTCAACGATTCTAACATCTATCTTATAGACTTCTCCTATATTTTTGGGTGTGAGGACTTCACTGGGTGTACCAGCTGCAAAAATCCTTCCTTCTTTTAACAAGATAATTTTGTCACAGAACCGTGCAGCTAGAGATAAATCGTGTAATGTCATAATAGTAACAAGACTATTTTCAATGGTGAATTCTTTTATTACGTCCATTATTTGAAGCTTGTAATTTGGATCGAGATGCGAAGTTGGTTCGTCGAGCAAAAGAACTTTAGGTTGCTGAATAAGTGCTCTTGCTATATGTATTCTTCTTCTTTCTCCACCACTAACCTCATTTAATCCTCTTTCTAAAAATTCTCGGAGATCTAACTTCTCAATTACATTTTCGACAAGATTCGTTGCATTATAATCAAAAAGTTTGAACGTAGTTGTATGAGGGAAACGACCCATAAGTATAGTTTCTAAAACCGTGAATGGTGCAATTACATTTTCTTGAGTGACTACAGAAATCTTCTTTGCTAATTCTATTCTTGATACTGCTTTAATGTCTCTTCCATCGAGAAGAATCACACCTTGTTTTGGAATAAGTGCTCGGAAAATACATCTAAGTAATGTTGTTTTTCCAGCACCATTAGGACCAAGAATTCCAAGAATTTCACCCTCTCCTGCCTCAAATGTAATATCTTCTAATACATTAACGCTATTGTAGGAGAAAGTAATGTTATGCACCTTCAATATCATAGGTTATCACCTTTTTTCTTCTTTTTAGTAAATAAATGAAGAAGGGAACGCCAAAGAGCGATGTTATGATTCCTATTGGAATTTCAGCAGGTTGTATTACAACTCTAGAGATAAGATCGGCAAAGACAAGAAATGCTCCACCAAAGAATGCAGATGCTGGAATAAGAAATCTGTTGTCAGGTCCTATTACAAGTCTCACCATATGCGGTATAACTAGTCCAACAAAACCTATGGGACCAACATATGATACACAAACAGATACAAGTAGCGCAACTAAAATCACAATAACTTTTCTAGATTTATCAACTTCAACTCCCAAACTTTTCGCCGTATCTTCACCTAGCATCATGATATTAAGTTCTCGTCCAAAAAACAACGATATAACAATTAAGGGAACAGATCCCACAGCAACTACTTGAACTTCCTTCCATCTAATTCCTGTAAGATTTCCCATCAGCCAGAAAACTATAACCTCGAGTTTTTCCCCTGCTACATACATCATAAACGAGGTTAACGCAGAAAATAGGGACGCTACTGCTATACCGGCAAGAAGAAGACCTGTCACTGGAAGTCGTCCATCCTCAGCTGCAACCACATAAGTTATCATAAGGGAAAACATTGCAAATATAAAAGCAAAAATAGGGATGGGGATTACGAACCATAGCTCCAATATAACTGCAAAAGCTGCGCCAAATGCAGCTCCCGATGAAATTCCTAAAACATAAGGGCTTGCAAGAGGGTTTCTGAAGACTCCTTGCACTAAGCAACCGGCTATTGCAAGTGAGGCCCCCACTAAACTTGCCATGAGTACACGAGGTAGTCTAACCTTCCAGATGATGATAGCATACAAATAATTTGACTCAGAAGATGATCCTCTTAGTAAAATTTTTAATACAAGACTTGGGGGAATTTGAACTACTCCAATACTTACCCCTATAACCACGGATAGAATAAGTAATATTGCTGAGAATATTGTGAAAAGGATTTTCCTAGCAATCATTTGTTTGTAGATTTCAAGGACCATCTACAGCACCTATATGTTGACTCTTGGAAGTATACTACTATGAGTAAAAAAGTGTTACTAAAAAATAAAAAAGTATTACTATATGTTTTTGATGGAAATGTGTAATGCTGTTTGTTTAGAACATAAAATGTTAGCTGCACAATTGTATGAATTGTGTTAAAGTATTTCTGTGATCACCTTTTCTAACATGTCTTGCAACATGAATAGCTCGTGTAAGCATGTCATTTCTGTACTGGTCTGTACAGCAGATTTACTTGTAGCTGCTATTGTTATGTATCCTGAGGTTTCTGATACATTGACTTCAAAGAATGCCCATATCATGAACTCTAGGCCTTCAATAAATCTTGGAGATGCTGTTGCAATATGTCTATCGAGATGGTATATTTTTTCGTTCTTTACGGCGTTTATTTGATCCCAGCCAGCTCTGTTTGTGAAGTTTTCAAGGGGCAAATCGCTTTCATATAATATTACGTCTGGATTTGCTTCTATGATGTATTCATCGCTAAGTTTGGGGTAACCTGTAAGGTTTCCGGCAATGTTAATGCCGCCAGCAAGTTCTATCATTTGGTGTGTAAATGTGTTTCTTCCAACGGTCTTGTATGGTGAGTAAAGTTCTAGATACACTTTGGGTCTCGATGTAGTTTTTGTTAAGTTTTTAACAAGTGCTTCTATATATGCGACTCTAGTTTTCAAGTTGCTTACGAGGTCTTCTGCCTTTTCTTCAGCGCCCACTGCTTTTCCTAGCAGTAGAATATCGAAGTATATTCCCTCAATGGTTGTTGGATGTATATAGATCACTGGAATGCCTAATTCTTCAAGTTGTTGTAGTTTTTGTTCATAATACCACCAAGCAATAACGAGATCTGGTTCCAGTGCTACAATACTCTCTATATCTGTGCTTCCTACAACGGTTTTGTTTTGTGCTTCTGGCGGGTCATCACTGTACTTATCAACTCCTACTACCTTATCGAAGGCTCCGAGATCGTATAGTGTTCGTGTTGCAGCTGCTGCGAGAGATACTACTCTCTCTGCTGGTTTATCTAAAGTTACTTCTCTTCCAAGGTCGTCAATCAACACTATTTCTTTTGGTACTTCCTCTACTTGTTGTCCTCTAAACATGTAGTAGCCGCCAACAAATCCGACGGCTAGCATAATTATTGCCACTATTATCACGGTGGCTATTTTTCCTGTATTTGTCGCCATATACCTCGCCCACCTGAAGTAATACTTTTTTGTAGAGAAGTATTACTAAACGGTTTATAACTTTATCTAAAAATCCGGTAAAAATGGATAACTCACCTACATCTATGAATTAACTATCAAATAACATTTGAAAAGAGTACAAGAAAAAATACAATCCGTTTAAAACCTTTATAGGTAAATGTAAGCTTTGATTCATCAATAATCCTCTCAGTGTTCATTAAAACTTTAACTCCTGTCATTGAAGCCAAAGGATACTTTGACCTAACAAAAATATTACTAACTGTAATTAGGCTTTTAACAGTATAGTGCCCCAACAATACCCTACAAAATAACCTATATGTACTTAGTTTTCGAAAAAAAATAATTTTCGATACTTACATTAATGCCTTTCTTTGTTAAATAGTTGAAATTCAAATAACCGCAATTATTATATACAATTTTTTCGTCTTAGTAGGTCTATATGGGCATTGTTGGGTGATGGGTAATTGAGGGACGCATATAAACTTATATATGCGATCCTAATTTTATCGTTGCTCATAATGCCGCAGATACACTTTCACTACGTGTTTTCCTTGCAGAATAGAGCAGATGAAAAGTACGCACCTGAGCCGAGTGAAAACTTGGTTTTTAACATTGTAGGTAAACGTAGTGTTGCGGCTAAGTTTTCTGGGAATATTATTTATGTTAATGGTTCGGGTTGGTGGTTTGAGGGAGGACAATTCAACCCAAGTTCTACGCCAATACAGTCCGCGATAAACAATGCAAGCATTGGAGATACAATAATCGTTAAAGATGGTGTATACGTGGAGAATATTGTTGTTAATAAAGCTTTGACGTTAATCTCTGAGAACGGTCCCGAAAAAACAACCATTACACCTTCCCAAACAGGATATAATGTGCCTGTGGTTAATATATCGGCTAGCAACGTAAAAATAAGTGGATTCACAATAACGGGCGGATACCATGGAATTTATCTGAATTATTCAAACAACAACACGATAGCAAACAATATTATAACAAACAACACGTATGGAGTTAGGCTCTGGCATTCTAACAACAATACGATAACCAATAACAATATAACAGATATTAAACAAGCAGGAATAGACCTTTACGCTTCATCTTACAATACGATAATAAACAACGTCATAAAAAACTGTACTTACAATGGAATTTACCTAGATCAATCAAGTAAAAATGCAATAAAAAATAACGGTATAGAGAACAACAAATGGGGAATTTACCTTTTTGATCATAGTATTAACAACACGTTAATGAGCAATAATATAACAAACAATGACGAATATGGAATTTGGCTACGTGGTTCAGATAACAATACGATAATAAACAATATTATAGCAAACAACACAAAGTATGGCATCTACATTTACCGCTCAAGTAATTGCATTATTTACTTGAACAACTTTGATAATACAAACAACTCTTATGTGTATGATTCAACAAATGTTTGGAGTTCTACGGAACCGCTAAAATATGCTTATTACGGGTATCAGTACTCCGGTTACCTAGGCAATTACTGGAGTGATTACACCGGTCCAGATGAAGATTGGAATGGAGTCGGAGATGAACCATATATTTTGGATGAGAACAACACAGATAATTACCCGCTAGTACAGTCTAAGGAAAACTACCTTATGGTAACTGAAACAGTTCCTCCTACGATCGAGACTAACATCGTTGAAGGCTCTTTCCTCAGAGACACTGTAATAATTGTTGTAAATGCTAGCGACGCTTCTGGTATACATAGAGTTGAACTCGTTATTAATGGAACTCCAATATGTTCAGATTACGATGCTCCCTATGAATTTGAATGGTACACGCCGATTTACGAAGACGGCCTATACTGTTTGGAACTGGTGGCTGTAGACATATTTGGAAACATGGCTAACAAAACCGTTATCGTTATGGTCGATAATACTGGCCCAACTATTGGAAACCCTGTTTTGAGCCCAGAGAAACCCGTAGAAGGCGAAGATGTCAATGTGAGTGTTGCTGTAAGCGACGAGTTGAGTGGCGTAAAAAACGTAACACTATGGTATAGTGTTGCTGGGGGTAGTTGGATACAGCTACAAATGAGTTT
The DNA here is from genome assembly GCA_019056805.1 of Candidatus Baldrarchaeota archaeon. Lineage (GTDB taxonomy): Archaea > Asgardarchaeota > Baldrarchaeia > Baldrarchaeales > DXJG01 > DXJG01. The sequence goes on from DXJG01000012.1 coordinate 38,475, forward strand.
TGAAGATGGGAAATGGGTGGCAACGATACCAGGACAGGAAGCAGATGTAGAAGTCACATACTACTTTAAGGCTTATGACAAAGCTGGAAACCTCGCCTATAGCATGTACTATTCTTACAGAGTTGAGGAGAAGCAAAAGGAACCAACAATATCGTCCAAACTTATGGCAGGTGTATTCGTGCTTATAGTAGGGGTGGCAGCTGGATTATTAATTGCATTAAAAAAGATGAAAACTAAAAAAACTTCAAAAGTTACTTAAACATGACTTGAAAGAAGTTAGCAGAAGAAGATACAGGGAATAAAATTAATAAAATTCTCATCTACTTTTTCCCTATTTTGCAAATTTATTAAAGAATCTATTAACTTCAAAATCCTTTAAAATTTTGTCGATGTTTTAGGAAATAGTTTTGAGCTTTTAATACGTTTTCCTCATTAATAATGTTAAAATCGTCTTAATTTCATTTTCTTCGTTAATATCCGGCGAAATAGAGTTTATAATCATTGCAATTTGTATCTTAAATAATTGTCAAAAATCTTAAATCTAACGGTTGCTATATTTTTATATGAAATTCGATATGGGGGAGAGAAGGTGAAAAGGAATCTTGCACTTGTATTCTGCGTAATGATTGTAGTAGCCTTCATACTGCCGTTGCCGTACATTACTAGCTTTTTGTTCCATGAAGGAAAGGTAAAAGTTTCTAAAAATGTTTTTAGTGAATCGTCTCCTTCTACAACAATAAAAAACAGTCCTATCAGTGAAGAAGTGCCCGTTGTTATAGTTTTTCGTTCCGATATTTCGCCAGGCGATTATGAACGCATATTAGGTGAGATCTTAGGAAAGACTGTGAAAATAGAGAGGGTTTATAGTCTTATACCAGCAATTTTCACCTCTATCTCTAGTAATGCAGTTTTGCGGATTGCGAAAGACCCTAGAATTACAGGAGTTTGGATAGATACAAAATGCAAGGTTATAGATGAGACTATGACATTAAAGGGAGATTCAGTCACAACCGAAGATTTGAGAAGTATGTACTCGATTCCATGGTCTTGGGATAATACACCACTAACAGGAGAAGGTATAACTATCGCTGTTGTTGATACAGGAATTAATGCCTCTCATGATACACTTGATGACTTTGAGGGATTGAAAAAGGGGCAGCCAAAAGTACTTGAAAATCTCTCAAAAAGTTTTGTTCCTTACGAATTAGATCCTCTTGAAGACTTAAATGGACATGGAACAATGGTGGCAAGCATTACTGCAGGAATTGATTACGAAAATGATTTCCTAGGATTTGCGCCAGGAGCAAGGCTTGTTTCGATTAAAGTAGCAGATAAAAATGGAATTTCTCAAGAAAGCTGGATTCTTGATGCTTTTGAATATCTAAGTACACTTTCTGAAGTTAAAGTAGTGGTATTAGCGCTGGGAATTGGAGTTCAAGGGCCTTACTCTCCGCTTTCACAAGCGGTAGATGCTTTAATTGATGCTGGAAAAATAGTGATTGTTGCTGCGGGAAACGAAGGGCCTGCTTATGCATCTCTTTCTACTCCAGCTGATGCCTTTAGAGCAATTACTGTTGGTGCTACTGATGCTTCTGGACAAAATGTGATAGGAAATAGTAGTGAACGTTCATGGCTACTTAGTGATGGATGGGGGAGTTCAAGAGGGCCAACATTGGATGGAAGAGTGGGCTTAGATATAGTAGCGGTTGGAGAAAATGTTAAAGCAGCAACACTGGGAGGATACAATGTTTTTAGTGGGACTAGTGTGGCAGCACCTCAAGTTGCTGGTGTAGTTGCGTTATTGCTTCAAATGTATCCTGATCTAAGCCCTGAAGCTATAAAAGCAGCACTAAGGAATTCTGCAAAGAAATTGAATAGTTGGGGAGAATGGGATCAGGGTGCTGGTATGTTGAATGTCACCGCATCGTTCCAATATTTAGAAAACTACTCGAACAGAATGTATGTGGCTCCTATGCAATTACCAGGGTTTAACAATTTTGTGTTGTTCAGAGGAGAGAATGTTACATTTAAGCTTGAAGTAGGTAGTGATTTTTCTCTTAATGCAATAGTATTTGTACATGGAAATGCATCTGAAATTCTTTCAATAAATCCGTCTACTGTTTCGGGTACTGGTCTACATCTATTAGATGCTTTCTTCAATGTCCCGGAAAATGCTTCTGAAGGACTTTATACGGGAACTGTAGAAATTCTCGATGCATCTGGAATTTCTATGAATGTCACTGTGTCTGTAGTGGTGAAATCTCCAAGAGTGGTTGCTGGTGTAGAAGTATCTAAGAATTTCTTAGGACTAGATTATTATTTCAGTGTCGACAAAGTATTTTTCGGAGGGTTCTTCCAAACTCGCATTAACAGTATTAAGGATAATATTTCACTAATAGACATAGATATTGAGCAAGATGATCTGTCAAAAATTGATGTATTAATAATCTCTGACCCTGAATTTTCCTACAGTGGAAATGAAATTTCGAAAATTAACAGTTTTGTTGCAGAGGGCGGTGGGTTAATAGTATTTGCGGAAATTCCACAAACTGAAATAGGCACTTTAGGCTACGAAATTAAAGGATCAGTTAATACACGGTCGTTAAATGAAATAGTAAAGAATTATGGAATAAAAATAGATGATAGTGAAAAATTTGCACACTACATTTATGCAATGTTGTCTCCCTACGTGGTAGCATATACGAATCACCCAATTTCTAGCGGCCTGATTTCCCTTCATGAATGGACTGGATATACAGATATGTACAACGTATATGCTGGTGATGTCATCGAAGCATTAGGTTCAGCAGCAATAGAATATATAAAAGAATATGCAGAGCCTGTTGCTTTCTCAACAAGTACAGTTGGCAATTCTATAATTGGCTGCGAGTTTACTCCATTCATTGTTGCATCAAAAATATCAAGGGTAGTGGTGGTTGCAGACTCTGACTTTCTAACTAATCCATTATACAATACTTATGACTATTTGTTCGAAAATCAACGTCTCTTTAGAAACCTCTTAGAATGGACGGGTAAAGTTAATGTAACAGGAGAAACCTACACGGACATTTTGAGTTCTCAACAGAAAATTAAACTAGGGTATCCTATAATTGAAGATCTTATAATTTCGCCGAATACAGCGAATCCTGTAACACCAACTATCTATATAGAGTTTAAAGCACGGGATAATGAAACGTCATCCTATCAACTCGATACTACAGTTTCAATATATCCATATTATCGATATTGGATGCAAAGCGCGATCTGGCAATTTCCCGCCACCTACGATAGTAGCAGAGATGTGTTCTATACTTCCATTTCAAATACGTGGATAAAAGAAAATCCAGGAGTATATATTGTAAATGTTACAGTGTTCGATGGAGAGCATTCAACTTCTACATTCGGAATTCTGAATATTTATGATGCCTATCCCGTTATTGAAACAATTAGTGCCACGATCATTCATGATGCAAAACTTGATGGTACTTACTCCTTAGCGGGAATGGAAGATAGCCCAGAAAACTGGAATGTATCAATAGGAGAAATTCCACAGACCATTGTGATGTCACCAATTACGTCACCACTTACTGGCGACGTGGAGGAAGGCTTATTCCTCACAATTAATGCAACACATCCTGAAGTTACTAATTCTCAAGACTTTTACGTTGAGTGTAGCGTATTACGGTCTAGTGGTATTAAGGTTCAAGACGAAGCCTACATTGTTGATGTGCAAAAGGGAGTTGATACTATAAACATAACACTGCGTTTTGATCCGTTCTTCCTGGAAGAAGGAAAATACCTTGTCCAAGTAGGTATTGAATATGACGATATGTGGGACTATGAAGTTCTCGATATTACATTAGTGAAGCCATTGAGTATTCTAGAAGCAGTATCTGTAACTCCGCTCATTGAAAACAACGGTTCTATAGTTATTCTGAATAATGAATCTCAAAATGATGTTGGAGCACTTTTAGGGTATACTACTAGTTGGCCAACTAAGATAGAGACATTTGAGGTTTCAATAGAATCTTCGCATCCTTACAGCTTAAATGGTATAGTTGACAGAAGAAACATCCTTGATTACATTAATGTAGACTGGACAATGGTTTCAATGGCAAGGCTTCATTTCAGTTATCTACAAGTGGAGGAAAACTTTGACTACGTCGAAATTTATAATATTCCTATCCTCGGAAATTATGCTGTCTCTGAAACCACGTTCACACCAATAGCTGATGGCATTGAAGTGGTAAGTGGTGACGATGATTATGCTGTTGTTTCTTTACCATTTAGTTTTCCATTCTACAACGAAACTTACAGCGAAATTTATGTTTGTACAAACGGCTACATAACACTTGATTCAGGAACTTCCCAGTACTTGAACCTTGACACATTATTCTTAACTAGAAAAATGATAGCAGTAGATGCCCGTGATCTTATTACAGACGTGTCTGTTGACAGTAATTCTGACAGAGTTGTGATTAGATGGTATGGAAGACTCGCTGGAGAGCTCCCTCCCAGTAAGAGAGACCTTTGCGAAGTTGTTCTTTATCCAAATGGTGAAATTATCATGTATTACTGGGACTACAGTGAGGATGGAGTTGCAGGGATAAGTTATGGAGATGGAAGATACTACACTAAATTTACGCCTCAAGATGGAAAAGCCTATCTATTAACCTACCAACCTCCTACGGAAGTACCCGCTACTATTAAGCCTATTGTTAAGTATACAGGAGAACAAGTAAATCTATGGACTCCATGGATACCGATTAATTCTTCGAAAGGACTTTGGGTTACGATTAAAAGCGATGAAGATGTTGCACTCTACGGTTATATAATTGATAGGGTTGAATTTATGCTCAAACCTGAATATGCGGTGCTTCAAGTCTTTACGGGAGAGTACAATGAATTTACACTTAGTGTTCCAATAGAGTCTTCTCATCCGTTACCAATTAACACTACGTTCATAAAAGTGAACATCTCAGAATATGGAAACTACAACAGTCTTATGCTACACTTTAAGAAATTAGGCATAAAAGATTCAACAATAAGAATTCTTGATTCTTCAAACAATACTATAGTGAGCAGCGATACGCTTAGAAACTATGATGGAATGGAAGAATTCTGGTTACCAATATGGCTTAATGATACTTCAGGTGTCTTTTACATAGAATTTAGTAATAAACCTAGTGTCATTCCGACTTACGGCTTCCAAATCGACAAAATAAGAGTTAGAAGAATAGATGCACAACTGAATTCCACACCATTTATCGATGAAATTCTACAAACCTTCACTTATCAAAATCAAACACTCACCTACAACATAACAATTATTGAAACCAATGCATATATGTTGACAATACACTTTTCCAACATTACACTTAGTGCAAATGATAGCATTACGATCTTTGACGAGTACGGAAGCAACATTATCAAGATTTCTGGGCCAATTTCCCAACAAAATATCGAAGTATCTGTCCTTGGCTCTAAAGCAACAATATCACTCTTAACATCTGCAGATAATACGACCAATATCTATGGTTACACAATAGATTACGTTAAATATTGGAGATGGGATTCTGCAAGCTTCAAGGTTGAAAATGTATATCATTTTGGTTATTATGACAATTATTCCGCAAAGAATGCAACAGGAACCTATGAATTAAAAGTTTTCATGATAGATAGAAATAGAATAATTGAAAAGGCATCTACAGCTACATATCAGGTCATAGAAAACATCCCATTCAGCATAGCTCTATATATCAATGGCACTACTTCTATATTTGCATACAGAGGTGAAGTCATTACTCTAAATGCAAGCCTTTTAGATATTCCTGGAAACGTTACAGTAAATTCTGTAAACTTTTATGCATACAACATAACTTATGGTGGAATTCATCTGGGAACTGGCACCAACATTACTAGTAACATTTGGATACTGGACTATACTATTCCACTTAGCTTCCCCGAGGCTATCTTTGCAGTTTACGCTGTTGCAACTGTAGATGGAGAACTCTATGTGGTGGGTGGTCAAGGTTTACTTACTGTGCAAAACGGCTTTAACATTCACACGTTGATGGTTCAATGTTTGAACCCCGATGGTAGTGTTAATACGACGGTCTCGATATATGAAAATGGAGTGAGGGTCGCGGCGGAGTATGTAATTTTGCCTTATGTATCTTCGCCTGCAACTTATAGAATATTAATGAATTTCACCGATCAAGATGGTTCATTTTACACTCTGTACTCTGAAAATCCGGTAATTTATGAAATAATATTAGCAGAAAATGGATCTACTCTTGTCAGTGACCAACTAATAAAATATTCCACAGAGAACTTTTCATCAACATTTACAATAAACTTCAAAGATTTTATGCCGAAAACTTCTACAGTAACTACTTCTAAAATCCCACCATTCATGGGCTTACTTTCATTAAATATCAGTGATGCTGGTGCTGACAACCAAACAGTTGACGTTAGAGCAGTATTCATACCACTAGATTCCAAGACCGCAATTCTAAATGCATCTACTTTTGAAGGAAATGTTACAGCGGGTCTTTCGGTTGAATTTTCCGCTACGATCGAGAATGCTGATTATGCAATGATCTATCTTATCCCAGAGGTACTTGAAGACTTTACCGAAGAGGAACTGTCAATTAATTTAGAAAGTGGGCACCCATATCCTGCAGATACCATAAAGATTTACACAATAGATGTTGGAGGAAATATTACAGGTATTACTGAAATTACTTTCTCAAGATTTATCCTTGAGAACGGAGATAACGTTACTATTTACGATGAAAACTGGAATGTTGTTTACAGTGTAACAGGACCTATACATATAACATCAGAATGGTCGCTAACTTTCACAGCACTCGGGAATAAACTGTATATTGTGTTAGATAGTCGTGATGGCGATCTGAAAACGTTATGGGGATTCAAAGTATCAAGTGTTAAAGTAAAAGTTCCAAGAAACCCATTCATAATCTACAATAAAGCTACAGTCTCAGTGTTCAACACAACTCAGACATTCGAAATCAATGAAACCGGAGCAAATAGTATTAGGATTCACCTTCTCAATATAACATTGATGGGAGGAAGTTACCTCGAAATTTACGACCAGAATGATAATTTAGAATGGAGTACAACGACAAATGGAACGGACATCAGCACATCAGTAATTCCTGGCGGTTATGCAAAAATTGTTCTAAATGCAACAAATACAGATGCAACCTCCCTCTTCATAATCGACTACTATATCGTGGAAGAGGCAAACTGGGACTTTAACAGAGTAAAGACTATATCATTAAGCGCTACAGGAATAACGTTCACTGGAAGTTACATACCAAGTGAAAAGGAAATTGGAAAAACATATTACACATGGCTAAAGGCGTATAACGAAACTCAACAATCTTATGTTATATCATATCTCGGTAAATTTACAGTAGTCGCACCAGAAACTCCGTTAACTATGAATGTGGAAGCTATTATTGATGGGACAATTCAATCTATTGTAGAAGGAACTATTCTTAATGTTGCAAAGAATAGCACCTTAATTCTCAATATGCAAATTTCAGGGATCACGGATCCACAAAATTACACGTTCATAATCTATCTAAGTTTACTATGCCCAGATAATGAGCAAAGAGCCTACATGAACATTATAACATCGCCAAAAATATCATCATTTAATATTACGGTAGAACCGCTCCAAACATGGCCAAGTGGCATTTACGATGCTGTGATTTATGTTTATGCATGGAGTAGTGTACATCCCGGCATATTATTCTTTACAGAGTTCAAACTAAATATTAGTAACATGGTACCAACGGTTCTCATACTTGTGGGCCCACCACAAGTACGATTCAAACAGAATATCACGATCTTGATCTACCCTAGGGATTACGAAGATGGAATATATGTTAATGGAAGTATATCGATAATAGATCCTGATGGAAATGTACTAATAATTAAAACGCTCAGTGAACTAAATTTAAACCAAGCATATGGCGCTTATACTTTTGAACTTACAATACCAAGTGATTGGAAAACAGGCAGTTATATGATTGTTGCAAACATGACAGATTCCGAAGAAGGATCCTCAACTGCTACAGCAACATTTGAAATATTACCACCAGCACCGATATGGGCTAAATGGTGGTTCTGGGCGGCAATAGGCGGAATCGCTACCGCTAGCCTTGCAGCCTATTACATTAAAAAGAGGAAACAGAGACTCATAAGAGTAGAAAGAAGAGAAACTCAAGAATCCATAGAACATAGAAATTAAAGAATTATAACAGAAAACAAGGATTGATAACAATACTTCCAACTTTTATTTTTATTGTTTCTTATTTTTTCATCTCTTAATACTTAGGTGTAAAAGTTAAATAGTAGTAATATATAATATAACTTTACACTTACAAATACTAAGCAGATCGAAACCCTTGAGGTGTAACTAGGTGCAAAAGAAGATTCTTGCAATGATTTTATTGGTGCTAGTGATTCCAAGCATACTGTTTGCAATGAATTTCTTGAAACCTCAAGGCGATAGACAATATGAAGGTGAATATACCTCGCTTCAAGGTGAATATATCTCGCTTTCAGATGAAGAAATAGAGAACATTTTGACTCTACATATTGTTGATG
>DXJG01000013.1 GCA_019056805.1 Candidatus Baldrarchaeota archaeon
AAATATTAGGCCTATAAGCCAAGGATCCTTCATAAAATTAACATTGTATAGAGGTAAAAACGTTTCAATACTTTGCATAGCAAAATAGGTTGAAGCTTCAATAAGACCAATTGTAAGTAGTAGTCCGATTGCGTATCCAGTAAGAGGCTTATCTACTAACGTTGTTTCTTTCCTGGATATTTCAGGTTCTGAAGATGTATAATTTGATGGGAGGAAGGTTACAAGTATAAAAACTATTGTTCCTAGTGCACCGCATGTTATGTAGGTGAAATGAAAACTATACGTGTAAATGATTATTCCTGCAAGAGTTGGAGCTATTAATCTGCCAATAAGTGTAGAGGTTGAAAATAATCCCATCATACCCCCTTTCTTCGACGGGTAAAGATCCGCTATTAGAGCTGTGGTAACAGGTACAAAGACCGCTGTTGCTATTCCATGATAAACTCTTACAGCAGCTAACTCCCATGCATTTGACACAAAAAGATAAAGAAAAGGAGCAGTCATGAAAACTATTGCACTTACTATTAGAAGTTTTTTTCTCCCATAGATATCGGAGAGGTAACCGGCAGAAAAGTTGATAATAATTCCTGTGATGGTTGATGCAGATGCTACTAAACCTATTTCAAATGGGTTAAGACCGAGATGTTTGGCGTACAGAGACAACGTTGGAGATTTAGAGGCAGTGGAACTCATTATGGCAAAAAATCCCACTATACTTAAGAGTAAAAATATGGATAACAGCATGGTGCCAGCCTCTACTTAGATTCTATTTTAGATCTAAGAAATTCTATTCGAGCAATTCTATCCATACCTTTAAGTTCATCCTTAAATTTTTTCTCAATTTCCTGAGCTTTAAAATATGCATAGAGCGAATCCCATATTTTAAAACCTATCTCAAGAGCTTTATAATCGCTTTCAACAATGAGTCTTAATCCGCTAAACAATGCTTTTATTCCGGAAGCCTCAGGAACCTTATGAAGTTCTTTTTCGATATCAGCTGCATGAACTATCTGGGCAACCTTCGTAAGAATTGGATCCTTTATCTTATATTTATCCATGATGACTTCAAAGGTACATTTTCCATTTTTATGCCCTAGTTCAACACCGCTGATATCAAAAGGTATACCATGTTCTGGTTTAGGTTCTTCCCGTGGATAATCTATAAAAACAAATTCAGCGTTTTGGTCAATGAATTTTTTAATAAGCCATGCACTAGCTGTACGATCAACATGCACAAACCTTCTAGTAACCCATTTCAACCCCTATCACCCATCGCGTTTTGTGATATTAACTAAGCTTACCATAGATATTTAATCTTACGACAAAATATCTTCACTGTTTTAAGCTAAAGCAGATAAAGATCTCTATTTTTCTCCTTTGCAGTGAATTTTAACTGGGCATTTTTCACATTTATGTTTCTTACAATATTCTAAGTAAATTCTTACAAGTTTTGATTCGAAAATTTCAATGTCTTTTAGACCTAAGCGATTAGCAACTTCAACGGCAATAGGTGATGGTTTAGGTTGAGCTTTAGGCCATACGCCTCTAAGTTCTCTTAAAAATATATTTACAGCTGTCGGACCAAAACCTTTAAACTCCATAAGCTTTTTCTCAAGATCTCTTGGATCTAAAGCTTCTTCATGTAACTTTTCCAAGCTACCATCATACTTACTTTTAAGCAACTTAACGGTTTCAAGAATATTTGTCGCAGTAGAGAAATCATACCTTACATAGCCCCCAGAATCAAGCACCTCCACCAACCTATCCCATCCTGCATCCAAAATTCTATCAGGTGTGGTTAAATTTTCCTCAACGAATCTTCTAAAAGTCCTTTTAGCAATGTCCGCTGAAATTCTTTTAGCAAAAAGCAGAGAAGCCAAAAACCATTTAAATCGATCTTCGGCGACAGAAAGATTTAGTCCAAGTTCTTCCGAATAATTTGGCAACTTTTTAAGCTCGTCTTCAATGTCCAAACTCATCCCCTCAACTAACATAATATTCAATATATTACAGGATCAAAGGAATATCTCTGTTAAATTTCAATAATTAGATAACTATGCTTAGAAAGAATCTTTAACTATCTAAAGATTTCTAAATTTTTGGGTTAAAAAAGACGTCGTTTCCATATGTCATGACAAAATTTATTAGTCGGAAAAGAAAGAGATTAGTCATTATTTTATCGGAGGGATCTTTGTGGAGCCATATGTCTTATTTATGAGTGGAAAATTCATAAATAAGATGAAAAAAGCTTTTAAAATTGGAACATTGGCAAGAAAACCATTCAAAGATGTTGCAACGGTGCTTGGCTATTCCCCAGTTGAAATTTCATCCAAAGAAGCAAAAGAATACTTTGATAGGTTAGCTCCTTCCCTTAAAGACCTAGCACGTGGCATCATCCAAGCATTCTTCATCCCAGCAGGCCTTTTATCTAGGAAAAATTACATTACACAAGAGATCCTCGACATAGGGGATTTCTCTCTTTTGCATTTTGCAACATTCGTAGGAAGAATGGTCAAGAAAACATACTTTGGTTGCATTGTTCTACCCAAGAGTGAAAGTGGATTAGAATCTTCCAAAAACTTCTTTAAAACAATACTCTCCAAAGTAGGTCAAAATCCTATCGACGATAAAGGGTGGAAAGACACACTTCCAGCTAGAGAAAAATTCATCGCAGAAAAAATCAAAGGTTCGGATAGAAATCTATGGCCAGAAATAGCCTCCTAAATTCCTATTTCCTAATATTGTGTAAATTTTATGTGGAAGTGTGTAAGATGCCATTGTTTGGTCCAAAAGTAGAATTAAAAATGGAAACAAACAAAGATGCTTATTTTCCTGGAGATGAGCTTAAGGTCAAAATACTAATTTCCAGTAATAAAAAAGTAAAAATGGAGGAAGTCAGACTCGAATTGATTTGTACAACTACGGTTGAATACCATGTAGCAAGAAAATATGCTATAACGTATCCGGATAGTGAAGATGGTGACGAACTAGTACCAGAAGAAAGACTTTTTGAACTTGTAAAAATACAAGAACAAATACTAAAGAAAGGAGTAATTCCACCTAGAGACCTTTTCCTAGAAAAAACTTTAACAATTCCAATGGATGCTCCACCAACATTCAATGGAACCCATATAAAGACAAATTGGCTTGTAAAAACAGTAATAAATAGAAAATTAAAAAGAGATATTGTTGCAAAAAAGGACATCACAGTTATGGGACGTATGACAGATCCGGAATTGAAAGAGCCACGTGAATTGCCTTATGAGCTGAAAGATGTAATTATATATATTAAGATTCCAAGATTTGGCTTCATTTTCGGTGAAACTGTTTCAGGAGAGGTTAACATCAAAGCTAAGAAAAATGTAAAGTTTAGTGAAGTAAGAGCAGAGTTGACCTGTATTGAAAAACTAGATCCCTCAAATATTTTAGTAACGCCAATAATGAGTTTTACAGAATTTCAAGGCGATTGTTTCGATATCTTTGCGCGCGATGTTCTTACGAAAAGCTTAGAACTCAAGGAAAATGATCAACAAAAATTTTGGTTTAACCTAAAAGTTCCAAATATACAAAAACCAATGTGTGAAACAGCGTACTATAAAGTAGCCTGGTTTCTCAATATAGTTTGTTCAAGGAAATTGAAACCAGATTTGAAAGCCACTATTCCTCTAGCTATAACAAATAGTATCGACTAACAAAGAAAAATGATGTAGATATCAAAATATTTCATTTTTCTTTTTAGAACTTTAAGTTCTTTTTACACGTTATATTCGCAACTAAGTCGTGACAAAAATGTTCGCTTCTAAGCCATTAAAATTAATTAAAGATTGAGAATTATCAATAAAGAAGCATAAATATTTTGTAATGCTGTAAATTTAAAACTAAAATTTGGTGATTATATATGAAATGTGCTTATTGTAAGGTTTTAGTATGCGCTGAAGGAAAAACTAAAGGATCTAAAGGCTGTCCAATGCTTAAATATATGAATGTAATTGAAGAAGTACGTCACGAATATGAGAAGCCTTTTGCAAGAAAACTTGCTTCAAATGCGGGGATTGTTGAGGCAAGTGGCTATATTGAATGGCCACGTCTCAGGGAAATCATAGAATTTGCACGTCTCATGGAATATAAAAAGTTAGGTATCGCCTTCTGTATAGGTTTACAGAAAGAAGCAGCAATTGTATCTAAAATTCTTGAAGAAGCTGGATTTGAAGTTCATTCAGTAAATTGTAAGGTTGGAGCAATTTCAAAAGAAGATGTTGGAGTTCCCAAAGAGTATCAAGGAGTTTCAAAAACCGGTTACAACATTGGTTATGTAGCTTGTAATCCAGTAGGCCAAGCTCGTCTCCTTGCTGAAGTTAAAACTGACCTTAACATCGTATTAGGGCTATGTGTTGGCCATGACACTCTCTTCTTCAAATATTCAGAAGCTCCTGTCACAGTTCTTGCAACAAAAGATAGAATTAGCGGACATAATCCTCTAGGATTCCTTCACACATATTATGGTAAAAAATATTTTCAAAAACTGTTTTCTAAACCAGAAACAATGTAGTTTTCATATTTTCTTTCCAATTTTATCTTAAATATAACTTTTTACATTAAATATGTTTACATCATTAGAAAGATCAAATATTAGTTGTTTGTGTCGAAATTAAAAACTAAGTACCTATGTTTTAAAGGTAATATAGGGAGAAAAAGTGTGTCATTTTAATATTATAGCTTTGCTCTTTGTCTTAACTTTTTAACGAATTATCTTTATTTAGTTTAACCGAAACTATTATATAGTATAAGACCTTTAACGGCTTTATCGGGGTTTTTAAGATGAGAAAAGTTGCTGTTATAGGGGTAGGAAACTCTAAATTCGGTAATAGACAGGATGTAAATGTCACCGAACTTGCTTTTGAAGCAGTGAAGCCAGCCCTTGAAGATGCTGGTCTAATACCAAAAGACATCGAATTCGTAGCAGTTGGATCAGCAGGAGCCGGTGCATGGTACGAAGAAGCACTTCCAGCTGTTATCGCTGCCGAGTACTGTGGACTAACCGGTGCAGGTCTCGTTCGCTGCGAAGCAGCCTGTGCATCAGGCAGCGCGGCTGTTTTCACAGTTTATTCAGCTATTGCAAGTGGACAAATCGACATCGGAATGGCACTGGGTCTTGAAAAAATGAGAGAAGTAGATACACTTACAGTTGTCGAGCTTATTGGAAGAGCTGGATACTATCTCTGGGAATTCCACAATTTCGGAATGACCTTCCCAGCATACTACGCAATGCATGCAACTGCGCACATGGCAAAATACGGTACAACAGAAGAAGACTTGGCACTAGTTGCCGTTAAAAACCATAAATACGCAGCACTAAACCCAGTAGCACATTTTCAAAAAGAAATAACCGTTGATGAGGCATTATCATCCTATCCAATAGCTTGGCCACTCAAACTCTACGATTGTTGCCCAGTAACCGACGGAGCAGCCGCTGTAATTCTTGCATCCGAAGAAAAAGTGAAAGAATTGAAAATAGATACACCAGTTTGGATCGAGGGTATTGGAGCCTCCTCTGGCACAGGTAATCTAAGTAAAAGAGATAGTTACGTAGGACTTAAATCAGCCGTTATCGCGGCTCAAAAAGCATATAAAATGGCCGGTGTTGGTCCTGAAGATATTGAAGTTGCTACAGTTCATGACTGCTTTACAATTGCTGAAATATTGGCTTATGAAGACCTAGGTTTCTGTAAGAAAGGAGAGGGTCCAAAACTCATAAGGGAAGGGCAAACTGAGATCGGCGGTAAAATACCTGTGAACGTTGACGGAGGATTAAAAGCTAAGGGTCATCCGATTGGTGCAACTGGATGCTCAATGATTTATGAATTAACAAAGCAGCTTAGAGAAGAAGCAGAGAAGAGGCAGAGGCAAGTTCCATTAAAGAAGTATATAGCTTTAGCTCATAATGTCGGAGGAACTGGTCACTACTGTTATGTAACCATATTAAGAAGGTGATGAAGATGGAAGTCGGTTTTCCTACAATTAAATCGAGAAAATTAACTATCGTAAATCACATACCGATAAGTAAAACACTAAAATTCTGGGAAGGGCTAAAAGAAGGTAAAATCTACACAACCAAGTGCAAAAAATGTGGCACAATATTCTTTCCACCAGCTGGAGACTGTTCAAAATGTTATTCTTCAGACATGGAATGGATTGAGTTAAGCAATGAAGCAGAAATCGAAACATTTACTCATATCTTAGTTAGACCTGCTACGTTCCAACACTATGAACCTTACACTGTTGCAATTGGAAGATTGAAAGAGGGAGTCAAAGTACTTGCTTGGCTGACCGGCGCAAAGTTATCAGAGATCAAGGTGGGAATGAAGGTTAAATTGGTTGCCAAAGTTACACCGGAAGGAGAGCCAACTTACGAGTTCCAGCCAATCTAAACCAAAATACAACGCTAAAACACTTATACTAAACAATTTTTATGTTACAAAAAATTGAAGTATTTAATGTTCGGGATAGATGCGTTTAGATATAAATATGGATAAATTATCTTTTGAAATAAAAAATATCTGAAGGAACAAAAAAACTTTTTAATAATATCTTAACAACTTAATCAAGAGGGGAGAAAAATGGAAAAAATAGAAAAAGTAGCCGTAGTAGGTTCCGGAACAATGGGCCATGGAATAACCCAAATACTAGCCATGTCCGGATACCAAGTTACCATGATAGACATAAGTGATGAAATTTTAAACAAAGCAATGGAAAAAATCAAATGGAGCCTGCAGAAATTCGCTGAAAAACGGAGAATAAAACCAGAAGATGTAGATACAATAATGTCAAGAATAAAAACAAACACTAATCTTGAAGAAGCCGTTAAAGACGCAGACTTCGTTATAGAAGCAGTACCAGAAAAAATGGATCTAAAGAAACAAATCTTTTCAAGAGCCGACAAAGCAGCACCTAAACATGCAATTTTAGCTACAAATACCTCAAGTCTAAGCATAACAGAAATCTCCGAGGCAACTGAAAGACCAGACAAAGTTGTTGGAATGCATTTCTTTAATCCACCACAATTAATGCCTCTTGTTGAAGTAATTAAAGGAGAACACACCAGTGATGAAACAGTAAACATCACCGTCGAATTAGCAAGAAAACTAGGTAAAACACCAGTTATCTGTAGAAAAGACACCAGAGGATTTATTGTCAACAGAATATTGGGAGCAGTATTTAACGAAGCATTCTGGGCAGTATACAATAAAGAAGCAACAATCGAAGAAGTTGATTCAGCAGTTAAATACAAAGCAGGTTTCCCAATGGGAATATTTGAACTCGCAGACTATGTTGGACTAGACGTCCTCTACTATGTTTCAAACGTAATGGCAGAAGCATTTGGCGACATAGCAAAGCCTTGCCCAATAGTTGACCCACTTGTAAAAGAAGGAAAACTAGGTCAAAAAACTGGCCAAGGATTTTACGATTGGAGTAAAGGTAGACCAAGAATACCCTTCCATCTCGCAGATAACTTTGATATCATGAGAATTTATGCAGTAGCTGTCAACGAAGCTGCCCGATTAATATACGATGACGTTGCAGATCCAGAAGACATAGACACAGCCATGAAATTCGGCACAGGCTGGCCTTCCGGTCCATGTGAAATTGCAGACCGACAAGGAATCGATGTCATAGTCAACAAGCTAAAAGAACTCTACGAGAAAACTGGTGAAGCTAGATATAAACCATGTCCACTACTAGAAGAATATGTTAGTAAGAATTGGCTTGGAAGAAAAACCGGTAGGGGGTTCTACAAATATGAGTGAAAAAAGATATGAAAACCTCATATACAAAAAAGAAGATGGAATAGCTTGGATAATCCTAAACCGACCGCACAGACTCAACACTTTTACAGCAGATATGATGTTAGAACTCGGAAAAGCTCTTGACGAAGCAGAACAAGATAAAGAAGTCAGATGTATTGTTATAACAGGGGCAGGTGATAAAGCATTTAGTGCAGGAGCAGATATAACAGCTTTCACTGGTTTAAAACCAGCAACAACCGCAGTTGAAGCTTCAATGAGAGGACAAGAAGTCATCAACAAAATTGAGAGACTATCCAAACCAGTAATAGCCTCAATTAATGGATATTGCCTTGGCGGAGGCTTAGAACTAGCATTAGCATGTGACTTCAGAATAGCTGCGGAGCACGCTCAACTTGGAAGTCCAGAAATAAAACTTGGGCTAATACCCGGCTGGGGTGGAACGCAAAGACTTGTTAGACTTGTAGGGCTTGCAAAAGCAAAAGAGCTTGTAATGCTTGGCGATAGAATCACAGCAGAAGAGGCGTTAAAAATCGGCTTAGTTAATAAAGTTGTGCCTTACGACAAACTTGAAGAAGAAACCAAGAAATTCGCCGAGAAGCTGGTTAAAGGTCCACCAGTTGCACTCAAGTATGCAAAATACGCATTAAACTTTGGTGCACAAGTACCCTTGGAAGTTGGCTTAAAACTTGAAGCTAGTGCTTTCGGCCTTGTCTTCTCCACAAAAGATTTAATCGAAGGCGTAACCGCTTTCATGTCTAAAAGAGAGCCAGAGTTCAAAGGAGAATAAACAATATTTCTTTCTTTTATTTTAATTTTACAGCGGTTCTAAAAATTAAATAAAATAAGAAATTAAGAAAGTAGTTGTTTTTATCCGCTTGCGACTTTATCAAGTATTGTTTTTAGTTTCATAGCATCCTCAAGTGAACCTTCGATTCTTAGTTGTCCTGACATATATGCTGCCACAGAATCTAATTCTCCTTTTAGTATTTGTTCCCATACTGCTGAATCAGCTGTTAAAACTAGTGATGGGTTTTCATGTTGACCTTTTGCAACGTTAAATGTGCCTTCTTTTACTTCTACATAGCAAGGTTCTCCGTCTGTAACCATTATTTGGAAAACTTTTTCGAAACCTTCAAGTTCGCTTTTTAATTCTTCGATTTTTGAAGCCTTTTCTTCAAAAAGTTCCTTAAGTAGTTCATAGATGCTCATATTATATACCTCCCTTCCTATTTCACTTAATTTAAAACAAGCTTACATAAAAAATTTTAGGTATATTGTTGTTTTCGCTGGTAAAATTCATAAACTTTAGCTAGCGCATTAGCAGCCCTTATAATGGATGTAAATACTGGTATCTTGGCATTTAAAAACTGATTTTTGGCTTCTAACCATGCTTGTTCACAATAAGTTAAGGGAAGAACAACTAGAAAAGGCTTATCCGCAGCTAAATATTGACGTCCAGTTTCAACAAAAATTTTAATCATTTTTTTAACTATGCCGCGTTGACCGAAACTTTCTCTCAAAGTTAAAAAGTGAACTTGAAAATCAAAAATAAGAGCATCAATATATTCCATAACTTCCTGTAAAACAAACTCTACAGCATTAGGATCAAAAAAGGAACTAGCTAAATCAATAGGATTTTTAATATTCACACCAACTGGTTGAACTACTCTGTGAATTTTTTCTTGAACTTCTCGAGGCAACTCGGGAATATTAAAACCAAACTGTGCAGCTACATCTGTACAAACAACGCTAGAACCACCACTAATCGAAAGAATACCAATATTTCTACCCTCGGGCGGCGGAAGAAAAGAGAAAGCACAGAGAAGATCAATCATTTCCTCTAAACTATGAACACTTACAGCATTAGCCTGTTTAAAAACACTTTCCCATATCTGAGCAGAACCAGCCAAAGCACCTGTATGGGAAGCAACAGCTTTAGAACCCAGTTCAGTGATTCCACCTTTCCAAACAACAACAGGTTTTTCAACTGTTGTTTTCTTTAAAACAGACAATAGCTTACTACCGTTTTTTATTCCCTCAATATATAACCCGATAATTTTTGTCTCTTCGTCCCAACGAAGGTATTCTAAAAGATCAGTACTATCAAGATCAGCTGCATTTCCATAAGAGAAAACTTTCGAGAATTTCAGACCCCAAACAGCACCACAAATAACAACACCGATAGCATTTCCACCACTTTGAGAAATAAAACCTACATTTCCACTATCTTTCGGCAGGTCAGGTCTAAAACTTAATTTTCGTCTTGGAGCATAAACACCCATACAATTTGGTCCAAAAGCTTTAATCCCAGTTTTTTTAACAATCTCAGCAACTTTCTTCTCCAATAAAACTCCTTCTTTTGTACCTGTTTCAGAAAAACCAGATGAAAAAATAGTAACCAATTTAACATCCTTTTTAGCACAGTCTTCTAAAACTTTCGGGACAATTGGAGCAGGAACAGCAATTATAGCAAAATCCACATCTTGAGGAATATCTAAAATACTTGGATAACATTTAAGCCCTAAAACTTCTTTCTCCTTAGGATTTACTGGGAAAATTTTCCCTGGAAAACCGTATTCTAAAAAAGATCTAACCCAGTAAAATCCTCTCGTGCGAGAAGCCCCAATGATGGCAACGGATTTAGGTTTCAATAAATTATCAAAGCTCATGGGGTCGAACACTATAGTTCCCTCAACATCATTTGTTTTGTTGCATGAAATTTTAAGTTAAAGCTAAACTTAATGAAAGCAATTACAACAACTACAGCTAAAACTGTTATAAATACTTAAGTTTCACACAACACACTAACTTAAGCTTCAAGACTATATAAGAAATAGGTCATTGTTTATAGCAGTTTCATAGCTTCATAGAAGGCACATTACCGATAAAATAACATTACATGATGAATATCATACCTAACGCTTTCAATATTTCAGTTTGTTATAATAAATCACAATCTTAGAAGATTCCAAAATTCTCTAAACTCACATTGATGTAAAATTGAAAAGAAAATTAGATAGTTGTGTTTAAATTCTGGTTAGTAAATCAAGAATAATGACAGCAGCTGTTAAAAATGATAAAATTGAGATTGCTCTAAGTATGTAGAACTTTGCAACTTTCTTCTCATAATATCTTCTTGGACCAATATTAAGAAGGATAGGAGCAAGAAGAGAACCAATTAAAAGACCAAGAACGTTTTCAAGAGTAAGTAAAAATGATCCAAGAAACATTTGAGAATCTAACATTCCAATAGCTATACCAACAACCACAGAAGGAGGTAATACCGCAGCAGCTATAGCTATTCCAGCAAGAATTTCTGGTATATCCATTGCCATAGCCATAATCGCTGCAAATCCAAGCAAAATCGTCATAATAACATAAATTAAGCTTGGCTCACTTCTTAACATTATTTCAGACCCGGTTTCAAGAGGGAAAATAAATCGCAATAGAAAAGTAAGTAGAGCTGAGAAAGAGATTACTACCCCTACGAAAGATAATAGCTCGAGTAAAGCTTTTAACGAATCTTTTATTTTTCCAAGAGCAGAATTGATCGAAAAACTGTATATTGGTCCCAATATTGGTGACAATAACATTGCACCAATTATAATTGCTATGTTGTTTAAGAAAAGGCCTATTAGGGCTATTAAACCAGCAACTACGGTGAGAGTAAGTTTTGGAACATCTATTATTGTATATTTTTTTGCTTCCAATAGAAGCTTTTCTATCGGAGTTTGTGGCTTTATTTTTCCATTTCTATTCAGTTTCCCTCTTATCCGGTCAAATTTCGTCGATATAGCTGCCTCAACATTAGAAACAAGCATAATATTTTTTGAAAATCTGAAATCAATATTTTCCATTAATTCCTGAATTAGTTCATTAAGAATTTCATCAGGAACAAGCAAGTCAACATGATATATTTTACTCCCATCTGATTCCATTTCCTCAACATATTTTGGTAAATCTCTAGATTCGATAATACTTATTGCTTTTTTAAAGCTCCTTTCCAGCAAGTATAATTCTAATTTTTTCATTACTCTTCACCTTCCCAGTAACATTGGCAGAAGTTAGTGAACCCCTTACATTCAAGCAAACCACAAGGTATCAACTTAAACAAAAGAGAGCTACTGAGTGCCTCATCACTCTATATCACTAATTCATACTCCATGAGTCACCTTATTTGTAAACAAGTTTTTATTAAGCTTTTAAGTAACCTATTGTTCACATAATAATTTTTTAAGTGTTTCGCTTCAAAAATTTAGATTTACTAACCTTTTTTCGTTTAAAAAGACGTAAAAAAACTGTTTTCAATTTCAATAACCCATTTCAAAAATAAAGATTAAAAAGAAAGCATTTGTCTATTTCTTTTAAACAACGGAAGTAATACCTGTTTCTTCTATCGTTGCAGTTGCGTGGACAACCCCACCAACGTTATGCTCCGTGAGAAATATTGTTTTTCCCTTTTCAGCTTTACAATATATATCAATGTATAGTTTGTATGTTATGCCTTTTTGTAAAGTTACTGGTTCATCGAATCTTATTAAAATCGGTAAGGTTCTATTTGAAGTTATAAGTAGATTTCCTTCTTCATCGTATGCATTTATGTTTCTTGCATATAAATGAAGAGCTCTATAGGTACCCTCAGCAACGAAAAGATCATCGTAACCTTTAACAAATTCAAGACCATTAGCACTTAAATTCAACGATATACTTACATCCTGAGCCACGACAGCCTGCCCTGGTACATTTGAATGTTCACCCTCTCCTGCTGGTATCCAAACGAATCTCACAACTTCCATCAGAATGTAACTGTAATTTAACTGTACAGGATGTCCAGGTGGCGGTGGATCAATAAAATACACATCCACAACTGCTGCTCCAGCAATATAACCTTGAATATTTGATCCATAATATGTCCACGTTAAACCTAATGCCAATACTGCGAACAATACAGCTATTATAGTTCTCTCTTTTCGATTCAATTGTTTTCACCCCAAAACTTTAAATTTAACTTGATACAATTATGTTAAAATGAAAATATAATCTTTTAGTTACACTTTTATCGAAATCTAACATTCGACCCCAATCGAAGTACACAGGAAGGCCTCCTAAAATGTCAAAGAAAAACAAAGATGAATCGATTATATTTGAAGCAGCATCACACCCAGCTAGAAGAAAAATAATAAAATTAATCGGAGAAAAAGGAGGCGTCACATATAAAGATTTATCAAAACTCGGAATAGAAACCGGAACACTCTACTTCCATTTAAATTCCCTCATGAGCAAACCATATCCAATAATTCAACGAGACGAAAAGAAAAGATATATCTTAACACCTTTAGGAGAACTAACCTACAAATTAATAACAGAAACCGAAGACAAAATCGCATGGATCACAACTAAAGAAACCTCAAAAACATCTAAACTACCCGCAAATATAGGAAAACCCTAGGATTTAAACAAATTTTACAAACAATATATAAAACACCAAAAAGCTATATTCCCAATGCAATAACACTCTCAACACTATATGGCATCACCTCATTTTATTCAGAACAAACACCCTTAATCTTACTGATACTTCCCCGTAAATTGCCTTTGCTACAAACAATAGCCTTGGCAATACTCTCTTGGCTTACAATATTCGGCATTTCCGAAATGCTCTCCAGAGGAATCTATAAAAAAACGGAGAATACAACCAAACTCTTAGTAGGGTCAACCATTCCATTAATACCTCCCACAATAAGTATGGGACTAAACATCCTAGTCAAATCTTTTAACCTCCGATTTTTCCCAAGAACAACATTAGCTATATCAATATTCTTCCTTTTCTCAGAAGTATGGTCACTATGGACATTAACATACACGATAGGCTTAGCAAAAGACCTAAAACCTACCAAAGCAGCACTAATAGCACTAATAATAGGATACATAAATTTAACATTGCTACAACTCCTTAAATGACAGTAGAAATACGAAAAGGGTGAGAAAAAGACTTAAATCTGATAGAGTAATACTTTTTCTAAATTCAGTAATACTAATCTGGTGCCATGTAATGACTAAAATAACTATGATTGGTTATTAATTTAGACTATCTATTTTGAAGCTGTTAAAAAATGAATGAAGTTACATAAAATTTCATTACTAAAATCAGTGTTTTTATAGTATGAAGATTATTCTCTAAAAATGGAGAGATATTTATATGGATGAGAAAGAGCTTAAGAGATTTGTAAAACCTTACTATGAGTCTAAAGATATTATGCACAATTTTTCTCACGTTTTAAGAATATTGCGAGAAGCTGAAAAACTTGCTAAAAACTACGATATTGGCAAAGAACTTTTAACGTATGGAGCATATTTGCATGGAGTAGTGCCTAAACATGAAGAAGCAGCGAGACAATTTCTTAAAAAGCAGGGTTTGTCTGAGCAGAGAATCAACCAAATTATCCAAGTCGCATGGGAATCGCATAAAGAAGTTGAACCACAGCCCATTGAAGGAAAAATTCTACACGATGCGCATCTAATTGAAGGAGGAAAAACCTTCATGATCGTAAAATCTCTAATAACAGGAGCACTACGAGGACAAACCCTACAAGAAACAATAAAATACATCGAAAATAATCTGCTAGGCAAATTTCACTGCTATTTGCCAGAAGCAAAAAAGCTCTACAAGGAAAAAGAAATTTTTGCACGAGAATTCCTAAAAGAATTAAAGAAGCATCTTTGAATCTTATTTTCAGTTGTTTGCTCTAGATTGTAGTACATTATTATTTAAATTGTTCAGTTTTAGTATTTTAGTGCTGGTGAGTTGAAATGATGAAGGAGGTTATCAATTTCTACATTGATGAGATGAAAGACTCGACATTATACAAAGCTTTAGCAAAGATTGAAAAAGATGAGGACATAAAAAAAGAGTTGTTGAAGCTATCTTCAATGGAGAAGGGTCACGCAGATTTTTGGAAAACATTTCTCCTAAGTAGAGGAGTTAAAGTTAAAGAATACAAACCCAGTTTCATTATAGGGTTATATAGGGTTCTTCGGAAAATTTTTGGTCTTGCTTTTACCTCAAAAGTTATGGAAATGGGTGAAGCGAAAGCAATTAGAAAATACTATGAATTTTACCAGAAAGCTGATATATCTGAAGAAGAAAAGAAGCAAATAGAGAAAATAATCGAAGACGAACTGTTACATGAAGATGTTTTCCATAAAATGAGTAGTAGCGAAAAAATAGAACATATACGAGATGTTTTCCTCGGAATGAACGATGGCCTCGTAGAGATACTGGCAACAGTTGCAGGACTAACTGGAGCATACAGCGGAAACCCCTACATTGTAGGAATTATAGGGAGCATAGTAGGTATTTCAGGTATGCTTTCAATGGTTATAGGAACTTACATATCTGTAAAGAATCAAAGACAGGTAAAAGAACAGAAAATATTTGAGAATAGGGTTTTACATGAACTTTTAAACCAAAAAATGGGTATAGAAGAGACTTTAGAGAATCCTTTAAAAGCTGCATATTATACAGGGCTCTTCTATCTTCTCGGAACAATCCTAACAGTATTCCCCTTCTTCCTAGGGTTAAACAGCACATCCGCTCTTTTAACATCCGCTACTGCAGCTATCATTGCATGGATTATTTCAGGTTTCATAGTAGCGTTAACCAGCGGCTTAAGTGCCACAAGAAAGATATTAGAAATGCTTATAACAGGCCTAGGAGCTGCGACCATAACCTACACAATAGGTTCGCTTATATCATCTATCTTAGGAATAAGCCTCCTATAACAAGTATCAAACTCATCTAACAATTTCCACAACCATTTATATTTAAATATTTGTGTAAAATAGTGTTTTAAAGCTAATATTGCATTTTTAGAAATCTTAAAAATCAGTTAATTCTATCAAAGGTAAATAGTTATAATTATCATTGTAATATATAGTCATAGACTTTGAATAGTTTAATATCAATTGGAGCTGGTTAAATGTCTAGTGTTTCTACCCTTTTATTATCTTTAAAAAAGAACAAAGCAACCTTAACAGAGTTAAAAGAAGCTTTTAACCGCAGTATTGACATGATTAGCCGAGACCTAGATTCGTTAACTGAGCGATTAGAACGGTTAAAAAATAAACTCGAAGAAAGACAAAGCATCGAAGAAGAAAAAGAAAAAACAGTATCAGAATTAGAAGCCGCCGTTTCTAATTTAGAAAGAGAAAAAACACAAACAGAAACCAAGCTTTCAACACTTAAAGAAACCGAATCCCAGCTCAATGAACAACTAAAGGAACTAGAAAGCGAATTAATCAAAGTTCAAGATAATATAACCAAAATGAAAGATAGTATTTCCAAGCTTACCCAAGCTTGCAAAGAAAAAGAAGATGAAATCACCAGATTAGAAAAGCAAATTGAGGACATAAAGAAAGAACATGATAAGGCTATAGCTTCTTTAAGATCATCATACGAAAAAGAATCAAATAGACTAAACGAATTAAAAGCAAAATATTCTGCCCTGAAATTTTTGATAAAGAAAAACATTTTGGAAATACCAGAACTCAAAGTAATTCAAGTAATAAAAGATCAAAAAACTACAACCATCAGCTTCATAGAGAAAAGCACCTCACTAAAAACATCATTCATTCAACACGTTGTTAAAGGATTAGCTGACAGAGGAGTTATAGAATATAATGCAAGTACAGGCGAAATAAAGACTTTGAGAGAAATTGAAATTTAATTTAAGAATGGAGGTTCCAATAATGTCTGAAACATCTGGTATTAGGGATTTACTGAAAAAGATTGAAGAAGAAACATCAGGATTTAAAGAATCTATCGTTTCTAAACTCGAATCAATAATTGAAGAAGTAAAAATATCAAATAAAGCAGTAGAGGATGTTGAAAAAGAAATAGAAACTACTGAAACTCGAATCAAAAAATATGATGAGCAAATTACTGAATTAAAAGAGAAGAAATCCAATCTCGAACAAGCAGTTAAAAATCTTAAAGCAAATGTTGAAGAGACGAATAATAAAATAATAGAACTTAAAGACAAAATATCTAATATCAAAACTAAGCTGGAAGAAGCAAATGAAGAACTTGCACAATTAAAGAACGAAAACGAAAAGAAAAAAGAAGAATTAGAAGAATTAAATGAAAAAGTAAGGCAACTTGAAGAAGAAGTTACCCGTATTAAGAAAGCTAATGAGGAAGAATTCGCAGAAAAAAGTACTGGCCTCAACAAAATAAGAGAAGAGCTAAGTAGTTTAGTAAAAGAAAATGCTGTAGTCGACTTCATATTAGCTGAGGGAAGTTACACCACCCCAGAAGTAGAAATTCTTACAATACTATTTCAAACAAAAGTATCAAGCATAGAAGAAATAAAAAGAGGAGTTAAAGTTCCCCCAGTAATGACCGTAAGAACCATAAAGAAACTAGCTGAAATGAAAATCTTAAGCTACGACGAATCAACAGGACAAATAAAACTTCTACTTTAACAAACAACACAGAATTTACCTCTTCAACGCGAACAACCGTTAACCTCAACTTTTTATTCTACATTTATTATCCTTTAAACGAGTAAAATGAGTCGTCATCAATACTTTCTTATTTTTTAGTTAGAGGATATCTACTTTTATTATGGGACATCTGTCGTTATAGCTCTTGTTTGGATTGAGTGGAGCTAAAATTTGGTTTCACCTTACGTGGCAGATTCGTAGCAATATTTAGTAACATCGGGTTATAGTGAATAAAATTTATATATATTCCAACGACTAAAAGAGCCTAAATTGCTGGTTGAGGGAAGGTTTTGAAAACAAACAAAAGCCATATAATTATTGCTTTGTTGATTGCTATTTTGCTTCTATCTTCGGCGCTTCCCATATTGTCAGTGTCATCTCAACTTATCCTAAAAAATTGACTAATAGTAACGTATCAACACCGTTCAAAACGTTCGGTTCAACCAGCTCCGTGGAACACGTTTCTTTTAGAAATGTAACTTTTACTGATATCGTAACAATAGGCAACAACTCTATCGTAAGAATTACAGACTCTAACATAACTTCAGATACCATATATGTCTATGATTGCGCAGAGCTCATATTGGAGAATGTAAGTGCACCGTATGGTACAACCATAAAGCTATACGACAATACAACCCTGATACTTAAAAACTCTAACATAAGCGTGCCTTACATGTACTTTTACGTTTATGACCACGCCAAAATTTACATCATAAACAGTTTTCTAAATAAATCAAACATATATGCAAATGACTTTTCTGAAACATACATCTACAATGCAGCAATAAACTATATGTATTTCCACGATAATTCTACAGCCTATTTAACGAATGTCACACTTTACTTCCATACCTACCTTTATGATAACAGTAGCATAACCGTGGAACACGCAACGTTCGACGGATACTGGTATTTCCGTGACAACAGTAGTGGAATTTTGTGTAACGTAGCCGGAACTAGTGTCGCAGATATACGCCTATATGATTATTCTAACGTCATCATAGAGAACTCTACCCTTGATGATCTTTCATTAATAGGCTACTCAACAGTCACTATAATTAACTGTGTTCTCAATGATATCTACATTAACCAGGCTGATCAGTCCTATTATCATTATGGCGGGTATCGTAGTGTACCACATATTTACAATTCTACATTCGATATTTTACGGTGTTATAGCGAACTTAAAACCTATCTGACAAACGTCAGAGGAAACACTGTTTGCCGCGGTTTCATAATAGAGGGTACTGGAAACGTTAGCGGGAGTACGGTGTACATGTCTTCTGGAACATTCGAATACAATGTTGTAAATGATACTTCTTCAAGAATAACAGATTTCAACAATGCAACATACTTCACGTTTAAAAACTCTAATTTCCATATGGAAAACATTGCAGCAGAAAGAATTGCAGCATATAACTCTTGTCTTCAAATACATGGTGGAGCTATAACCGTAAGAACCTACGGATACAACTCTACGTTCAACATTTATGGAACTACTCTTCCATATTACGTGGAATTTGAAAAAAGTACAGCAGTTTTAAATGCAACAACTGGATGCATAGAACTGTTAGTTGAGTATAGTAATATCACTGCTGTTAACTCAACAAGTTTTTTGGGTCTACGTATAAAACATTCAGCCTTGTTAATAGTTAATTCAACTGTTTTTCTTTTCGCATACAATAATAGTCAGGTGTACTTTGATTTTTCAGGAGCAGAAGGCATATTTGCCTACGATTACTCGAAAATCTACATCAACTCTTCTTCTACAGGGTTAATGTGTTCAGATAACGCTTATGTATCTGTGTTTAACTCGACTGTTTACACCACTTTACTTCAAGGAAACAGCACTGTTTATGCAGATAAAACAAAGTTCATATGCGAAATTAGTGTTTGGGATAACGCTAACATTACAGTTATAAATTCAAATATATCCGAAAGCTATTCAACAATAGTTACACTGACGAATAATAGTTATGCGTTGTTCAAAAACGTGAGATTCACAAGTACTGATTGTGATGCAATTATTCAAGCAAACGACAGTTCAGAAGTAATTTTTGAAAATGTGTTTATCGAGGCGGACGGTGACTATTTTGAATTTACATTATGGGGTAACGCTCAACTTAAAATTATAAACTCGAAGATAAACACTACTTCAACCATTCTGGGAATCGGCTTGGTTCTTGACAACGCTATGGTTTACATAAATGTTACCCAGATCTTTAGAGATACTTCGACTCTCTCCATAGAGTTACGAAATACTACTACTTTAACTACGTTTAACGTAAGTTCTTTTGCTGTTCTTCTTTGTGATTCAGCTAAATCTTTCATGTATAACAGTAATGTTACAAGGATAGTTGCCATGGAACATGCTTACTTTGAAGCTATTAGCAGACGTGGTTTCGACAGTTCGACTACCATTGAAATGTATGATAATTCCGTTGGAAAAATTGTAAACCACAGCATATATTCACTTTACCAGAGTGAATTAACTCAATTTTACCTAGAAAACGTTTATGCGAACTTTTCTGGCAGTTTCATTTACTTAGAGGAACAAGCTAGGTTGACAGCGTTAAACCTAACTGCAGCGGGAATCACCACAGATTTCTTAGTTAATCTATCAAACATGGGCTACGTTAATCTCACAAATTCAAAAATCGGGAAAATAACAGAAGAAATATCAATATATCACTACGGTAACACAACTATCAATGGAAAACGATACATTGCTGAAGCTACAGTTGACATATTTAATCACACAATCTTGCAACGCACGACCGTAAATGAAAAGGAAAGTGCACTGAACATTGAAGAGTTCATCAATGCTGTTATCGGAAACATCACATACACACACGTCTCAGTAAAGCGTCTAGTTGACACCCAGGCACCAATAGTATCTGTAACTCCTCCTTCAACGGAATTTGAAAAAGGAATGATAGTAGAAGACATGAAATGGACAATATTGGAAGAACATCCAGACGTCTATGAACTGGAGAAAAACGGCACAATAATTATGAACGGTACATATAATAGTGGAGAAGCAATCTCACTAAATATTTCTGCTTTTGATCCAGGGTTCTGGACATTAAAACTTACAGCTAAAGATAGAGCTGGATATAGTACAACTATATTGTCAAATGTTACGGTTTATCCAAGTGAACCTCCGATATTCACAGTCAAACCACCAAGAACATACGAGATGACTGAAGGAAGCACTGGAAACATTCTTAACTGGACTGCAACAGACCGATTCCCAGCAAACTATGAAATCTACGTTGACAATGAATTAAAAGCAGCAGGAACTTGGACAAGTGGCGTAAAAATAGAATATAACATTGACAATTTAACCGAAGGGAACCACGCAGTAAAAATAGTAGTTTACGACCTTGCAGGAAACTCCGCTGAAGACACGGTTTCAGTCATTGTAAAACCCGCTGTAGGCTTTCCATGGACATATATTCCCATAATTGTTGGAGTAACCGCTACTGCAGTGATCATAGTTATCGTCATCAAGAAGCATAAATAAACTAAACCCCTTTTTATTTTGTTTTGAAGATACCTAGAAACTCTAATTATTCCATATTTTGAAGTGTTGATTTCTTTATTTCTGGAATATATCTTTTCATCAGCAGTGACCATGAAGTTACTGAAACTGAGCTCATTGCCATGGCTATTCCAGCTAACGCTGGGTATAAAAGGCCCGCTACTGCAACCGGAATTAAAACAGTGTTGTAGACAAATGCCCAAAAGAGGTTTTGCTTTACCTGCCTAATTGTTCTCTTACTAAGTTGAATAGCTGCTACAACATCTCTCAAGTCATCTCTAACCAAAATAATGTCTCCAGCTTCAATCGCGATATCTGTTCCACTCCCTATAGCAAATCCTACATCAGCTTGAGTTAAAGCTGGAGCATCATTCACACCGTCTCCAACCATACCAACAATGTAACCTTCTTTCTGAAGCTTCTTTAACTCTTTAGCCTTGTCACCAGGTAAAACGTTTGCTAACACTCTATCAATACCAAGTTGGGCAGCAATTGCTTTAGCTGTTCTTTCATTATCTCCAGTTATCATCCCAATCTTTACTTTCATCTTTCTGAGTTCTTCTAATGCTATTTTCGCCTCTCTTCTAGGAACATCCATGATTCCTATTAAACCTATTATCTCATTGTTCACCGAAACACCTACAACTGTTTTTCCTTGTTTCATTAGTTTTTCAGCTTCTTTTTCAGCTCCATTGAATTTAACTCCTTTCTCCTTCAACAATCTCATACTTCCAACCAATATTTCCAAACCGTTGTATATCGCTTTAACTCCTTTTCCAGGAATAGATATAAAGTCCTCCGGATCTTCAATTTTCAAATCCTCTCTTAATGCTTTTTCGACAATAGCTTTAGCAAGAGGATGCTCTGAATTCTTTTCAGCTATTGCAGCTAATCTAAGAGCTTCTTTCCCTAAATCTCCATTTCCATCAGCTAACACCTCAACCGGCTTTAAACCAACTACATCCGTAACTTCTGGACTACCTTTGGTCAGTGTGCCTGTTTTATCGAAAACAACGATATCTAGTTTTCCAGCCAGTTCTAATGCTTCCCCACTTTTAATCAAAATTCCATACTCAGCTCCTTTACCCATTCCAACCATTATGGCAGTTGGGGTAGCTAATCCTAGGGCACATGGACATGCCACAACTAGAACAGCAACCATATTCAATATGGCCCTTGCTGCTCCAATGTGAAACCCAAAATACCACAGTACGAAAGTTAAGATTGAGATTGATATAACTGTAAAGGTGAAATATCCCGCTACCTTATCAACTATTTTTTGAATTGGTGGTTTCATACTTATAGCTTCTTCAACAAGCTTAACTACTTGAGCTAAGAAAGTATCACTTCCAACTTTTGTAGCTCTAATCTTTAAAACTCCTTCTCTATTTACTGTTCCACCTATAACCTCATCTCCAGGTTTTTTCTCAACTGGAATGGATTCTCCCGTAACCATCGATTCATCCACAGCAGAGTGACCTTCTATAACTACTCCATCTGTAGCTATTTTTTCTCCTGGTCTAACAATCATTATATCTCCTACTTGTATTAATTCAGCTGGTATTTCCTCTTCAACACCATCTTTTAGAAGTCTTGCTCTTTTCGGCCTTATTTCTAAAAGTTTTTTGATAACAGCAGATGTTTTGCCTTTAGTTTTAGTTTCTAGATATTTTCCAAGTAGCACAAATGAAATGACTATTGCTGAACTATCGTAGTAGATGTTTCTCCACACAGGTGTGGGGAAAGTATACCACGCGCTTAAGAGGAATGCAGCTGTTGTACCAATTGAAACTAATGTGTCCATGTTTGCTGTTTTCATTTTAGCTGCCCTAAAAGCTCCTTGATAAAATCTCCAGCCAACACCAAACTGAACTGTTGCTGTTAAAACAAATATAAGGTATCCTGCTAGAGGTGTTCCAGCTAAGGGGAGAAAGCTAAATATTTCTGGATAAGCATAAAGAACCACTGGAACCGATAGGATTAAGCCTATAATGGCTAGGCGTTTTAATTTTTTAGCTTCAATTTCTTCAACAGATAATGCAAATTCTTCATGAATAACATCTAACCCGTAATCGGTAATAATTTTCTTTATATCGCTAAGAGAAATTAAAGCAGGATTATACTCTAAAAACACTTGACCGTTCACATAATTAACAGAAACATTTCTTACTCCCTCAACTTTCCTAAGGGCTTCTTCTAGCTTGTTAGCATCAATTTGATCTCTTAAACCTCCCACTTGAATCGTAACTTTTTCATATACAACATAATAACCAGTCTCTTCAATAGCTTCTTCAATTTTCTTAAGATCGACCTTTTTTGGGTCAAAAACTACCGTAGCTTTTTCCGATGCAAAACTAACCTCTGCTTTTTCAACGCCATACAGGTTTTTTAAATTCTTTTCTATTGTTAAAGCACATCCAGCACAATGCATACCTCCTATTTTCAAGGAAATTATCCTTTTTTCTTCCTCAGACATTTTATCACCTCCATAAAAAATGAAAGAGAAGGTTTATCCACAACAGTGATGACGTCCACTGGTTTTTACGTATTTACCTGGATTTTCGTCGAATGCTTTTTTGCAATGTTCACTACAGAAATAGTACACTTTACCCATGTACTCTGACTTATACATTGCAGTCTTTTCATCTACTTCCATTCCGCAAATAGGATCTTTAGCCAAAACTATCACCTCACATATCTTTACGTGTAGCTTAATATGAAGTTTTTTGTTTTCAAATTGAAAAGAAAGAAATTTGGAGGAAAATAAAACAAGTAATCATAGTAATATTAATGTAAAAGGTAAAAAAGTAAATTTGACCACCATATACAAGACTGTTCATTTCGTGTTGTTGAATGTATTCATAAGTTACAAGTGACAGCACATTGACCGGTTTTTCATTAAGCTTCTATCAATCATAAACCCTACTATAAATCCTGCTAATGGAGCAATGAAAGTCCATGGCCACCCAAGCATATAACCAATCATAAGACCGAGAATGATACCTAAGCAACAGAGCATTGCAACAACCTCAATATGCTCTCAAAGGCACAATATATATCTATTATTGTTTCCAATTTGGAAAGAAACCAAATATAGCATAAAATTTAATTTTTACATAAAAGACGGATAGAAGTACAGCGAACTTTAAGGGGAAATTAAATGGACGCTAATGAACATATAATTAAGTTTACCACAAAAAACTGGTTAGGTGTTGGAATATTACTTGTTATTTTGGGATTTTTAGGAATCGTTCAATATACGCTTATGGCAAAATTAGGAATCTTTTCTACTTCCTCACTGGAAATAAAAATAAGCTCAGAAGATCCAAGTACAATTATAGCTTTAATAGCATTACTAGGAGTTCTTCTTATCCATGAGCTAATCCATTTTTCCATAACGAAAAGATGGGATAGAAACGCAAAAATTATCCTACTCGGACCAAAACTTTATAAAATCAGATTCCCAACCAGTTTCCTTCTAATATATAATGGAATTACAATAATCCAATACATTATCATAGCCCTATCCCCGCAAATACTTTCAATAATGTTCCTGCTGTTAATAATAATGCCTATAAGTGAGGCATTAAAGAATTCGATTTATATAATTTATTTTTTCCACTTAATTTCTTCAGCAGGAGACTTTTACGGTGTGCTGTTTGTAATTTACAAATTTAGATTCAAACCCGTAAAACTTAGCTGTCTAACAAAAGATAATGAGTTTATTGGAGTAAAAGTAGAACCTCTATAAGAAATTTACATTATGAAGGGTTATGTCTAAAGTATATTGGTAGATAAGTTTTTAACACGTAAAATCTATCAGAAAGCTGTTTGAAGCTAAGAAACTTTATTTAATCGTTTTCAGACAATTCGTTGTGTATATGTCTTTCTATTTTTATATCAATAAGTAGCCCTAATATAAGACCTATTAATGGAAGAATAATCACCCATGGTCCCCCAATCATGTAACCAGCTATAAAACCCAGAAATACACCTAGGCACCAAATACCACATCTTATCAGCTCAAATCCCCCGGAGTTTTCAAAATTAAATATGCATAGTATATTTATCACATAATTTTAATTTTCATTTAATTTTTATATCTATTTTTCATCTTTATCAGTACCCAGAAATGTTGGTGGTTATAATTGTAAATATCCTGAAATACGGGGAATTACGATATTATTTGATGTTAAACTATTAAGATTGTTTCTTTTTTCGTTCTAAGGCATGTATTCTTTCTTTAAACTCTCTAAGACATATTGGGCAGCAGAAATAAAACCTTCTATTATATAAAGTGTATGTGTAAGGTTCATCTGTGATTTCCTTCCCACAATAGTCACATTTCAGTTTTAAACCTAACTTGGGCGCATATTCTGTTTTTTTCACAGTTTTCAGAACAATGTTTGTTTCAAAAGGAATGTTTAGGTCTACAAATTTCTTCAACATGTCTCTAAGCATCTTTATATTAGGAATTACCGCCTTACAAATAACATTTTTTTCTCCACTAGTAACATATATCTCGGAAATTACATCCATTTTTTCCAATTCCTCTACCAACTGCTCAGTATTAGGTGCCTTAAACCCAATTAAAACTTGAACACCTTGTTCCATTAATTTTTCATCCAAAATAACAGTAAATTTTTTGATTATTCCATTTTCAATCAACTTCTTTATTCTTTGCCTCACTGTAACTCTGCTTAATCCCAATTCACGAGAAATATCTGAGATAGAGGCACGCGCATTTTCTTGAAGAATTTTTAAAATTTCATAGTCAATTTCAGTTAAATTCACACCCATCTTTATACACCTAAAACATCACAAATATTTGGAGACTTAAAGAATATTTACTTCTAAC
This sequence comes from Candidatus Baldrarchaeota archaeon, assembly GCA_019056805.1. Lineage (GTDB taxonomy): Archaea > Asgardarchaeota > Baldrarchaeia > Baldrarchaeales > DXJG01 > DXJG01. The sequence goes on from DXJG01000013.1 coordinate 25,715, forward strand.
ATATCTTGCATACGATATGATAATTAAAAATAGTAGTTGTTTAAGTTTATATGTTACTCTTGTTTTCGATAGACTATTATTGTGAGTGGAAGAGCTATAGCAAGATATAACCCGTGAACTATGATTCTTGTCCATTCAGCTTTTACAGTGTAGCCAAACATTACAGCAAATATAGATCCAATAAGACCCTTATGATGTAAAGGACTATCACTTGATATATTCAGAACATAAGCATTCTCAGCTAGCCAACCAAGATTAATTCCACTTAATTTCAAGTATTCCATGAGCTCATGTGTACCGTACCCTGCTAAACCACCAGCAAGAAGAATCAACAGTACGCTTGTGAAATAGAAGAATTTACGGATGCTTATTTTTATTCCAGTCACAAATATAGCATAAGCAAATATAATCGAAGTTATTGATCCGAGAATCATTCCAACAATAGTGCCTACTGTATCATTGAGTAGGAAAGGCATTAGGAAAAGAACTGTTTCAACACCCTCCCGAAACACGACTACGAACGAAATTGATATTAGTCCAAAAGCCGTTGAACGCGTGGTTACAGCTTCAATACGTTGTTCAATTTCCTTCTTAATATATTTTCCTTTAGCAGCCATCCAATATATCATTGAAGAAAGTACAACAACTGCTATAAACGCCGTTATGGCCTCAAACAATACTTGAAGTGTTTTTGGAAGAGTTCCATATACAAACCAGACAAATACACCTAAAATTATGCTTAAAAATAGTGATAGATAAACCCCATACCACACATAACGAGAAAATGATTTTCTACCAGTTCTAGCTAGGTATGCTAATATTATTGAAATTATAAGAATAGCTTCAAAGGTTTCTCTAAACGTTATTAAGTATTGACCGAGCATAGATCCTCAACACGTTAAATATCTTCTTATCAACATACTTATATAACACTGTTATATAAGTATTTCTCACACAACAACACAAAAAGAGGACTAATTCCACAGAAATAAAAAATAAAGTTGAATAAGTTTCAAACTTCTATTAACTCTTTAAGAAGAGGGCCAAGAAACTGTCTAACACTTTCAGCTAGCTTTTCTGCCTGTATTAATGTAATACAACAGGTTTCTCCTTCTCTGCAACATGATATAGCCACTAGTTTATCTCCAGCCTTTAGACCGAGTTTTTCTCTTAAATCTTTAGGTAATAGAATTTGTCCTCTATCATCAAGAGTTAGTACGGCTTCAACAGCGCAACGAGGTCTACTGGTACCCGTTGAGGAACAACAATCTTTATCTTCTTTCCGCACCACTTAACACCTCTATTATAAATATGAAAAATGGGAATATATAAAATTTTCTGATTATACAGAATTTTCTGAAAAATAAAAAGTGTTGTATCGTATGGTGAGAGATCCGAAATTTTAATTTCAACATACATAATTAGTATTCGTTATTAAATTGTAATTTTAGGCGTTGTTTTACGGGGGAGAAAAGATTTTACAATGGAGATTAAGAACAACTGAAGATGATAAAAGAACCATAAGATAAATTCGCCTCTTCTTACATGTAGGCAAGACATCCACAAAATAAGAATGCCAGTAAGAACTGGAAATACCAATCAACTCTATTTCCTCTATCAAAACCGTTAAAAATTCATTATTTTAAATCTACTTAAGAAATATTGAAATTCTTTAGGGTGGGGAGACTTTGAAGAAGCGGGTGTTGACCTTCGTACTTTCGGTTCGATACTTACAGTACTTTCTGGCTTCTTTTATCAGTCCCAGCCATACAAATTAGTAAGAAAATCAATGACAAGTATAAATTGAACTAATAAAGAAAAATCGGAAGTCACCTTTAAAAGTGCATGGAAAAGTAGTATATAATCTTAAAAACTATATATCTATATCTATATGTAGAGGTGTTCAAGATGGCTCGGACAATTGCTATTTCTGATGAAGTGTATGAGATGTTAAAGAAGTTGAAGTTACCAGGAGAAAGTTTTAGCGATGTTATTAAAAGGTTGATAAAGCGTGGCGGACGTCTTTCTGATATTGCTGGCTCTGGAACTGTAACGAAAGAAGGGTGGGAAGAACTGAAGAAGTTGAGAGAAAAGAGGGAAAGATTAGATGAGGAAAGGAAAAAGATGTTAATGGAAACTTTACGGTGATAAAAATGTACCTATTTGACACTGATTTCATTATTAATTTGGTAAGAGGGGACAAGAGTGCTGTAAGGTTTGCAAAGAAAGTTGATGAAGAAATGGCCTTTCGTGCAATATCGGTTGTTTCTGCACATGAATACCTTCTGGGAGTCTATTTCTCTCATTGGAAAAATCCAGAAAGACTGTCAGAAATGCTTGTAAAAGCCGAATCAGAACTAATGAGATTTGAAATTATCCCATATACCTATGAAATAGCGAAAAAATCAGCTGAAATAGACGCTCATCTAACAAAATCAGGTCAAACAATAAGTTTAGCAGATATAATAATTGCGGCAACAGCAATAGTTCACAATTTACAGCTCGTTACGAGAAATGTAAGACATTTCTCTCGAATTTCAAACTTAAAAATAAAAACTTACTAACAAAACACATTTTCCAGATATACATATATAACTGGACATTTTCGAGCGGATGTTTACTAACCTTGTATAGGAAATATTGGAACCAAATTTATAGGAAACCTGCTGAAAAGCTTTTATTTTTTATTGCAAACTTCTTAGCGCATGTAGATAGTAGTTTTCTCGTTCCCCCCGCTTCACTCACTACCTTTAACATCAAATCTACATCAATTATACGTGCACCCATAATGGCAGTTATTCCTCTTTTAAAGAGAGGATCAGGGACAACAGATGCTGTTGGGCCTAACAATATGAATTCTCTTGCATTTTTACCTAGTTCTAAGAGTCTATCTAATGTTTTGTTTACAAGAGTGCTACCCGTAGCGATTACGACATCTGCCTCAGGTACAATATATTCTGCTGCAAAATCAGGAAGAATCTCCACGTTTTCCATTTTCAAGAGGTTTCTTTCAAGTACTATTAACTTATTGGTTTTTTCAAGAATAGAAGGAATAAGTGGCTTAAAAAGCCCAATCATAACAACCTCATCATCCTTTTCCACTAGATCAACGACGTCTACATTTAAGAAATTGTATTTATCCGCTTCTTTTTCAAACACTATGCTTGATGCTGCATTTAATGTAGCAACCCCGATAGATGCCTCCAAGAGATTCCAAGAAGATGCAAATTTAACTGCTTCCCTAAGCGACCTACCACTAATACTTCCTTTTATTGAGAGACATATTTCATGTAGAGATGTCACGGTTTCCTCAATAAGTGTATACGCGACTCCACCGTGTCCAGATGATAATTTTACCCCCGTGTATAGAAGTCCAATACGTACATCCTCTAAAAGCACATTATCAAATAAGGAATCTCCCAGCTTCCTCAAAAGAAAATTCGCTATTTCTTCAACAATGGGTGTTAACATGACTTCCCCCTTATAACTAATATTTACAGGTAATTTTCATTTAATCTAGGTTAAATTATGTTTCCTTAAAGTATTGTTGATAATGTTCTTCTAAAGCTAGTATAAGTTCTCCATAAGATTCAAGTAAATGGCTTTTCTCATGTTCAGCCTTACTCATCGTCTCCAATGCGTCACTAAACGCCTGTATCGCCTCAAATCTAAGCTTTAACAATTCTTTGAATTGCTCAGGTCCTGGTTTAACTCCCACTTTCTCAATAGCGTCATTTAACCTTGCAAATTTCGTTATACAGTCTTTTAACGCCTCAATACCTTCTTTTTCATACTTTAAAAATTCGTTAAGTCTAACTTCTAGTTTTCGAATTTCCTTGGCCAATTTTTCTGGCATAATATCACCTAACTATAAATGATAATGGAACATTATTTTAAATCAATTTTAGGTCAAACATTGAGAATTAAAATATAATTGTTGTAGGGAATTGTGTTAAATGTGTTCGTGATGTCCGTGTCTATGCATTTTACAAGCATTTTTATCTGTTGCCTCTTGAAGTTTTCCGGCCTTCCATGCTTCAATAACTTCTCTCACAGTTCCTGTCGCACCAACGTAGACTTCAATTCCAAACTGTTCAAACATTTTAATCGCTCTCGGGCCAATACCTGAACAAAGCATCACATCCACACCATGTTCCCTCATTATCTCCGGCGGATACCCGCTTCCACCCATATGCATACTTGTATTCGGAATAACTTTGACCTCCCCTGTTTTTAAATTAAAAATTGTGAATGTTGGAGCTCTTCCAAAATGATCACTAACATAATCATTTAAACCTCCATGTCCAAGTGTTGGGACACAAACCCTTATATTCTCACTTTCTTTCTTGATATTTGATTTTTTCATCGTTTCAAGCAGTTTTTTCCTTTTTATTCTTTCAAGTTCAAAATTTTTCATATATTTCTACCTCCATTCTTGTTCACATATTTTTAGGCACCTAAGGCTGATTTCCAATAAGGATTACCCACGATGCAAAAAATGATGTAGGGGATAATAGAGTGGTTAAAGATCATTTTTAGGGAAACCTAACTTCCAATTGCGTATTTTACGTTTAACAATTTATGTGTATATGCATTAAAATATTTCGTACTCTAATTAGGATAAGATGTTAAAAATTGAAACTTAAAATTAAAATTTCATAATCTAGGATCTTTAAATTTCATTTTAATGATTAAAAGCTAATACGATATAGTAAATTGACTTTATAAATTGTTATTTCTAACATGTTACTCTATCGACGATTCTTTCAACATTCCAGGTTTATATCTTGCCCAAAAAAAGATACTCAGAATAAACAATGAGAACTGTAAACATTACCTTGAGGCATTAGATAAAATAAGGGTATGTCCTTTCCTTAAAAGACAAATTGCATTTCCTAGCAGTTACATCTATATATGCGAGGCCTCTAAGTATGTGCATGTTTCATTCTCAAAGATAAACGAAGTACAACTCTCCAAGCATTATAGAAAGAAAAATAGAAAAATTAGTAAAATAAAACAAATAAACTTTGAAATGTTTGATTAGTTGATCTTATTTCTATATTTAGAATGGAGTTAAGGTTTAATGGTTTAGTTGCATAATATTTAGCTAAGAGGGGGTGATGTTAAATTGGGTTATTATATGAAGTTACTAGTAGATTCGGCTTTTTCAGTCTTGTACTTTGTTATTTCCCGCAAAATTGGCAAAAATTATGGGAGATGTTTTAAACTTAAAAATGGGAGGCTATGCGGAGTAATCATGTGTGAAAATTATATCCCCAGTTTTATAGGGTTGGCTTCAATAGCCTTTATATTAAGGGAGGAAGAGAACAACAAGACAGTTTTAGAAATATTTTCATATGGTGGCATAATTCCAAGACATTTCGGTATGTTTTCAAGCCGTTTCAGCGTAGTTTCAGGCAATCTAATTTATCAACAACATAAACAACGTGTTCATAATGTCTCTAAAATGCTGAAAAATCTTGGATTTAAATATGAAATATTAGAGGAAATTCGTGACTTTACTTCTCAAAGTATTTCTTCTGAACTTGAAAAACTAATTTTAGAAAAGGGAGAGCTAACTTTCGAGAAGAAAAGGTTAGAGAATATAGAATTGAAGAAAGAAATCGTGGAGAGACGTGAACCTGTTCAATTTCTACCAGAAAAGATGAGGAGTTTAGCTCCTTGCCCTTTCCTAGAAATTTCACCAGAGTTTTCAGATATTTATATTTGCGGCGTTTCAAAACATGTTTATGTTACTCAAAGCTCTCTAAGCGAAAAAGAGGCTATAGATAGATGTACTGGAAATCATTACACGGGCTGTAAAAATTATCTTGAAGCATTAAATAAATTGAAAATGTGTCCTTTTCCTAAACGACGGGTTGTACTTCCTGGTAGGTACATTTACATCTGTGAGACCTCAAAATATGTACAAGTTCCATTTTCAAAGCTAGATGAAGAAGATTTGCTAAGATACTGTGTTGAAAATAGATACTATGATTGCACCTACTACTTAAACACATTAAACATAATAGAAAAAAGAATAAAGGAAATAGAGAAGAAAATAGCAGAAAAGTAGAATTTTGAAAAAAGCAAGTGCAACTTTATATACGTGTATGTTTGATCGCTTTTATCAAAATGACTGGAGGTAAAGCTCTCCCCATTTCTTAATCATTTTAATAGCTTCATCGTAATCTTTTTGTGCTTTGAGAAATTAAGGGAATTCAACATAAGACATGTTAGGCTTAGTGTTTTATCGGAAACATAGCCGCTGTAAAATTTTATGAAAAGCATGAATTCAAAATTTGTCGACATGACATGTTAAAAAGTATTTGAGTTTAGATAAATTTATCACAGCTAGCTTTAACTCACATTTGTTGTTAATATTTGAAAAGAAATTTATTAGTGGAAATTTGTTAGGTCTGGTGATTTTATGAAGATAATTCCCGAGGAATTTATTAATTGTATTTTTGTTAAGCGTAGAGAACTTATTGAGAAAATGCTTAGTGGCAAGGTTGGAGAACACGAAGCTTATCTTGGGCTTTTGAAACATACACCTGCTATTACAACCTATGGTAGTGCTGGTCTAAACGCCAGCGTGAAAGGAATAGTTTTATACATAAAGAAAAATATCTTAAAGAAACTATTCAAACTTTACGAAAATACATGAAAGAGAAGCGGAATCAAATAGAGGCTTTAAATTTTCTCCTAGAACACATATATCAGCGAGATAAAATCGATTTTACAGAGTTAACATCAATTGAGTTGGCACGTAAACATACATGGACTAATGTTAACGAAAACCCCATTGCAACCATAATTTTCTACTATCCTCCAATGATAAGTTACGAAGTACGTTGCAACGTTAAAATACACTTAAACGATGAGATACATGAACCTATATCACGGAGGAAAACCACAAAGCAACAAATGGAATGAAAGACCAGTATACGTTTTCCATATCCAAGAAATATATGATAACTCGCCAATGAAAATGGGACAAAAAATCTATTAAAATTCCGAACAAAATCACTTTTCTTCGTTTTTAGCTAAAATAAAGTAAAAGCTTAGATAAAAATAATAGATTATATTATGTTATGGGATGG
>DXJG01000014.1 GCA_019056805.1 Candidatus Baldrarchaeota archaeon
TTTGGCGAGGGATGCAATTAATTCTGCGAGAAATGCTATTTCAGAAGCTAAGGCTCAAGGCTTCAACGTTGAAGAAGCCGAAAACCTGCTTTCCCAAGCTGAACAGGCATATGATTCGGGAGACTACGAGAAAGCTAGGCAACTTGCTGAGGAAGCTGAATCTATCGCTTTAGATGTTGATAGGGATGGGGTTCCAAACGATAGGGACTTTGCTCCAACAATAAACAACTACTACATTTATGCTGCTATTGCAATTTCTGTTATTGCAGTATGTTTGGCCTATGGAATAAGAGTGAAGAGGGGAAAGTAGAAGAAAGCTATGAGAGGGGAAAAGTAAGTTAGAGAACAATATTCTACTTCCATTTTTTATACAGGTTTTCTCAATTAATTTTAAAGTTTATTAAAAAGTATTTTGATTTGCTTTATTGGTATTATTATTGCGTATTCTCCGTTTGAAGCTGCTACAAGCTTCCTTATAAATTTACTAACTACCCAAAAATATTTTCTTCCTAAAACCTTCTCAATCTTCTTAACAATACTTACTCTCTAAAAAATAATGTATAGTTAGTATATACGTTATATGACGGCTTCTTTACACGTTGTGTGAATTTTGTTAGGTTTTAGTAGTTTTGTTTAATTTCTCTGTGATTTCTTTTAGATTGTTGAGGAATTCTTCGACCTTCATGATTATTGTTTCTCTTTTCTTTCCGTTTTTAATGGCTTCCATGATGGGTTCTGCTTTGAAAACAAGTAGTTCGTCCAATCTTTTGTAAAGGTCTTCTAATTCTTTTTCTGATGAAATTTTTACATGTATGTCTCTTAGAATTGAGTATGCTGAGATAAATCCTCCTATAGCTGGTTCACGTGTATAAGCTCCTAAGAAAGGTCCTGGAGAAGATGCTATGAGACCGAGAAATTGATCCAATAAACGGACGATTCTAGATCTCTTCTTTGATTTCTCAACCCCTTCCTCCAGACTTTTAACAACATTTTCTAAACTATCTATAATACCTTTCACATTGAAGGTACTCATTTATGTATACCCTCTTTTAGTCGTCAAATATACTTTAGATGAACTCGCATATATTTTTGACGGTAAAGGCAACGTGTAAGGTGAAAAGTAATGGAAATATGGTTTCTTGACATGTAATAACTATTACAAACATTTCAGATATCTGAATGTTAAAAGTGTACATCTTTAAAGGTTGTTTCTGAATACTAATACTATAATTTTTACGTTGGAATAGGTTAAAGACTGCTGAAATAAAGTTTATTTTATGCATCTATCTCTACATTTAAATACCGCATGCTGTATTCATTTGTAATAGATGTAGAAAGCTAAGTACTTATCTTACTTTGATGAAGTTTCTTTAACATCTGGTTTGCAGCTTTAAAAGTAAAATAATTATTAGGAACGGGATTTGAATATGTATGTTGTTCCTCCATCTAAAGTAACCAAGAAAGACATAGAGATGGTGATACAAAAAGCGTTAAAAAATGTTAGAGAAGAAGGTTATAAGCTGGTTGATGTCTCATTTTTGTGGATGCCATATTTTAGGGTGGAATGTATTTATCAAGATGAAATTGGGATTTCTGAGCAGGGTGAAACATCTTTAAATGCTATGCTCTACAGTGATGTTTTGAGTAGCGAAGATTTGATGGTTCTTTTTAGACCGAAATTTCTGAAATATGGGTTTAAGATGTTGAGAGAGATCCGTATTGAGGAGTCTTTGAGAAAGTATAGGGAGATAGAGGGTTCAGTTGCAGATGTAGATTTCCGCAAGGTTAGTGGTAAGTTACTTACTTTAATAAAGAATATAAAGGAAAGTCTTGCTGAGTTGAAGCCTAAACTTGAAACAGAACAGGATTTCGGTGTTGCTAGACTTTTTGTTGGTTCGCGATACGCTTATGAAAGATTAACTTCAAAGCTTCATCGAGAAGGTTTTGAAGCATTGGAAAAAGAGGTTGCTCATTATAGATCTATGGAAATATTGATAAAACTGTTTTTAGACTTGGATGTTTTACCTCAAACACTTCAAATACGTAAAAAAGAAGAATTTTACTTCCCATATCTGCTAATTCGCGTAGAAAAAGAGGAAGAAGGAGAAACTCAAAGAAAATATCTTTTTGTAGAACTGGTAAAGCAAGGAAAAATCTTTAAGAAATTCTATGAAGATTCTATTTTTACGCGTTTAATTGAGAACTACAAAGAACTACAGCAAATAATGGAAAACTTAACCTAATGTTAATATATTAGTGTAAGTGAAATCTGAATTTCGTAATTGAAAAACGATCATTTTAGGAAAGTATTATCATGTGTGAACTAATCAAATATTCTACTATTTGATGGATGCTTCATTCTGAGGAAAATAAAGTATTGTAAGGTTTGAATTTCCAGAAATGGAAAATTTTGTCACCGTTATCAAGATTAACTTATATATTTGTTTATTGTAATAATTTTTTAGGTGATAATTTTGGCGGAGGAGATTAAACCGTCAGTATTATCAAAAGAAGAGATTGAAACTTTTCTAACAAAAATTTCGCCGGAGGAAATAGAGAAAGCTAAGAAAATTAGCCTTACTCCATTGAAAGAAACAATATTATTTAAAGGTGAGCCGAGTGGAGCTATCATTATGGATATTGATGGAAACAAATATATTGATTGTACTGCTCAAGCTTGGACTTTAAATATCGGATATTGCCAACCTGATGTTCTATACGCAGTATTAATGCAAATGAAGCGGCTTACTCATGTAAGATACGGATATCCTACGATTCCAAGATTAAAACTTTTGTTGAAACTTTCAGAAATAGCTCCTGGAAACTTAAAGCGAGTATCTTTTAATAATGAAGGAGGAGGTATGGCAATAGAGGCAGCAATGAAGCTAGCGATGGTAAACATTAAGAAAATCGGTGCACATACTTTCATAACGTTTTGGAGAGGTTACCATGGTGCTACTCTTTCCACAATCCCAGCAAGTATGATTATAAGAGTAGTTACAAGATTTCCAGGCTTTGGACTCGATAGATTTGTCAAATTACCTTACCCCTATTGTTATAGATGTCCTTTTGGAGAAAAAGAGTATCCAGATTGTGGACTTGTTTGCATTTCCTTCATAGAAAGAGCAATAACTGAAGCTGTAAGTGCTCCAGTTGTCGGTATGATAATAGAGCCTATGCAAGGGCCTGGAGGCCAGATTCCTGCACCTCCTGAGTTTCTTAAGGAGCTTAGAAGGATATGCAATGAGAATAACATTTTTCTGATTTATGATGAGGCGCAGGTTGCTTTTGGAAGATGTGGAAGAATGTTTGCAGCAGAATATTACAATGTTATTCCAGATATCATAGCGCTGACAAAAGCTTTGGGTGGAGGATTCCCTATAGGAGCAATTCTTGCAAGAGAAGATCTAAAAAACTTTACGGAGGCTGAGGAGCATACTACTTTTGGAAGTAATCCAATAATGTTTGCCGCTGCGCTTGCAAGTATTGAAGTTATTCAGCGATTAAATCTTCCGAAACGTGCTGAGGAGATGGGTAATTATATTATGGGTCGAATACGTGAGATGCAGGAAACTTATGAAACAATAGGGGATGTTAGGGGTGCAGGGCTCTTTATTGGGGTTGAATTGGTGAAAAATAGGAAAACAAAAGAACCGTTAGATTTCTTGAAGGTAGATATGTTTTTGAAACAGGCCTTTAAGAGAGGGGTAATTTTTGATGTCAGTATGCCGATAATATCGGAAAGGGGACAAATTATTAGGAATGTGATAAAAATTAAACCTCCGCTTACCATAACACGTGAACAGGTAGATAAGGCTTTAGAAGTTTTTGAAGAATGTTTGAAAATGGTTTCTAAGTGATAGGGAGGGTGAAGTCAACGGGAACAATTCCTTCCAGCTTTTTTAAGCCGTATGTGAGAGAAACTAAGAGGTATATGGAAGATGAAGTTCAGAAGTATGGTTCCCGTATTTTGAATATGGTGTGGCAAAGTGAAGATTTTATTCGACTTATGGGGAATGAAAATCCCTATGGACCTTCACCCAAAGTTATAGATGCATTAAAGAAAGCTACTCAACGTATCAATAAGTATCCTAGTCCTACTTATGCTGATCTTGTTGAAAAAATAGCTGAATATGCTTCTGTAGAACCTGAAAACATACTTTTAGGAGCAGGCTCGCTTGAAATAATGGATGCAGTTTTCAGAGCATTTTTAAATCCTGGAGATAACGTTATTTTGTCAGCGCCTACATATAAACCCTATATTTTGAGAATAAAGGTGTGTGGTGGAAATTCGACATTAATTCCAATGAAGAAAAGCGAAAACGGATTTTCGAGAGATATAGAAAAAATATTAGAAGCTATAAATTCGAAAACAAAAGCCGTAGTTTTTATGAATCCTAATAATCCGACAGGAATACCTTTGACCCGAGAAGAACTTGAAAAAGTTTTAGACAAACCAATACTTATAGTAATAGATGAAGCATACTATGAATTCTGTGGGAAAACTTTTGCGCCACTTATAGAGGATAATGAAAATATAGTAGTGATAAGAACTTTATCAAAGGCTTTTGCTATGGCGGGATTAAGAATTGGATATGCAATTGCTGATCAAAGTATCGTGGACTATATTAGTCGTGTACAATTGCCTTTTAGAGTTACAGAACTCACTGTCCATGCGGCAATAGCTGCTTTAAATGATATGAAGTATGCAAAGGAAACTATAAGAAAAATATTGGATGAGAGGGAAAGACTTTTCAACGAATTGTCAAAAATGGAAGGTTTAAAACCTTATCCGTCAGCGGCAAACTTTATTCTTGTTAAAGTTACTCATGAAAAGTATTCTACAGAAAAACTGTCTTCTCTACTTTTAGGTAAACGTATAATAGTTAGAGGATTTACGGGAACGCCGGGACTTGAAGATGGAGGCTATATACGTATAAGTGTTGGAACTCGTGAGCAAAATGATAAACTTATTTCTGCTCTTAAATCCATTTTAGGTGGTGACTAAATTGTCTGAAGAATATATTTTAACGTATGATATTGGAACTGGAAGTACAAAAGCAACTCTTATCAGTATTGATGGAAAAATAGCTGCATCTTCTACGGAAGAATATGGATTAAGTCATCCACATCCAGGATGGGCTGAACAAGACCCTGAAGACTGGTGGAGAGCTGTTGTTACAACTACGAGAAATATTCTTCAAAAAAGTAAAATTTCCCCGAAAGACATCATAGGGACATCTTTTGATGCTCAAATGATTAATGTTATTCCAGTAGATAAAGAGGGAAAACCTCTTAGACCATCTATAATATGGATGGATGCTAGGGCTGGTGAAGAGGCAAGGGAACTTGAAGAACGGGTATCTATAATTTTAATGGTTTCTGCAGGTCTTTTACCTATGTTATCAGCAAAAGATGTGACTCCACGTATACTCTGGTTAAAGAAGAATGAACCGCGTGTTTTTGAGAAGACCTATAAGTTTCTTGACTGCAAAGACTATCTAATATACAAGCTTACTGGTAAATATGCTACTGATTGGACATGTGCTTTTCTTACTGGTATGTTACATGTACGTGATAAAAAATGGTGTGAAGAATTTCTTGAATATCTTGGCATAAGTGTTGATCAGTTACCGGAACCACTAAAAACCACGGATATCGTGGGAACATTAACTGATGAAGCTGCTAAAGCTCTTGATCTTCCTAAAGAAACTCCGGTAATATGTGGAGCGGGAGATGTACCTGCCACCGCGTTAGGATCTGGTGCGGTTGGAAATGGAGAGGCACATGTTTATATAGGGACTTCTTCATGGATAGGAGTTCACTTAGACCCTGAAATGTACACTTTGGATCCTGATACGGGAATGGGAACTATTTTTTCAGGGGATCCTGAAAAGCTTCTTCTTACGGGGGAAATGGAGAACTCTGGAAATTGCTATAGATGGTTTAGAGACGAACTTGCATATAAAGAAGTAGAGGAAGCCAAAAAGGCAGATAAAGATCCATATTATGTCCTTGACCAAGAAGCTTCAGAAATACCGCCTGGATCGGATAAATTAATATTTTTGCCGTGGATGCTTGGAGAAAGAGCACCACTACAAGATCATACAGTTCGTGGAGGTTTCGTAAACTTATCTCTTAGACATACACGTGCACATATGATTAGAGCAGTTCTTGAGGGAGTTGCATATCATTTAAGATGGATTGTAGATTGTGTAGAAAGGCTTGGATTTAATATAGAATGGTTAAACGCGTGTGGCGGAGGAGCACAAAGTCCTCTTTGGATGCAAATCCTCGCCGATGTTACCGGTAAAGAAATACGGCGGGTACATGCTCCACTTGATGCTCCTTCACTTGGTGTTGCAATGATTGTTGGAGTTGGATTAAAAGTTTACGAAGACTTTGAAACAGCTGCTAAGAAGCTAATCGGGATAGAAAAAGTGTTTACACCTAATGAAAATAATAGAGGTGTATATGAGAAGCTTTATGGTTGTTTTAAGGAAATCTATAGGAATCTTAAGGATGTATTTTATGATTTAAATGAAAAGGAGGGAGAAATATGAGTAAAGAAGAAATTAAGGAAAAAGATGAATATGTATATTTAGATACCCCAGAAGCATTGCCAGAAGGAGTAGATCCAGAAGAATATATTATAGCGACCTACTATGTATCGTTGCCATTTGGACTTGATATAATAAAGATATCTCAAATGGCAGCTATAGAACAAAGTACAGGAACTTGGGTGCCAGTTCCGGGGGAAACTCCTGAGGTGCGAAGGAAACATGTGGCTAGAGTGATAGCAATATATGAAGTTCCACAATATGAATGGCATGTTCCCAGCGATGTAAAATGGCGACAATACATTGTTCAAATAGCGTATCCAATTATCAATCTATGTGGATATCAAATTCCAATGTTGCTATCTACGGTTGCAGGTAATATTCTTAGTGGAGGTAAAATTAAGCTTTTAGACTTATGGTTCCCTAAGAATTACCTTAAGGGATTTAAAGGACCAAAATTTGGAATAGAAGGGGTTAGAAAGCATCTTGGAGTTAAAGAGAGACCTCTGCTTAACAATATGATAAAGCCATGTACAGGTTATCCACCAGAAGTAGGGGCTCGTCTTTTCTACGAGGCTGCGCTGGGAGGAGTAGATATAGTGAAAGACGATGAACTTCTTGCAAATGCAGACTTTAACAAGGTTGAGGATCGTGTTGTGAAATATATGGAACTGGCAGACAAAGCATATGAAGAAACTGGAGAAAAAACAATGTATACTCCTAACATTACGGATACGCCGCAGAAAGCATTAGAACTTGCAGAGAAGGTCATAGAGCTTGGCGGCAACGGTCTTATGATAAATTATTTGACTGCTGGATTTGAAGTTATGAGAACATTGGCTGAGGATCCAAGTATAAACGTTCCAATTCTTGCACATATGGACTTTTCCGGAGCTCTCTACGAAGACCCATACTCTGGCTTATCATCAACACTCGTATTAGCAAAGCTTCCAAGACTTACTGGAGCAGACATTCTCGTATATCCAGCACCTTACGGAAAAGCACCATTTTTGAAAGAAAGATACATTATGATTGGAAAAATGCTCAGATACCCGTTCCTCCACATAAAACCAACATTTCCAATGCCAAGTGGAGGAATAATTCCAAACATAGTTCCGAAAATAATTGAAGACTTTGGAAACGAAGTTATAATTGCGGCTGGCGGTGCAATTCATGCGCATCCAATGGGACCTGTTGCTGGTGGAAAAGCATTTAGACAAGCTATTGAAGCAGCAATGAAAGGCATTCCTCTAAAAGAATATGCACAGGAACACGAAGAACTTAAAGTAGCATTAGAAGCTTGGAAAACTTCGAAACTCCTACCCATCTAAATTTTCCTTTACCTCCCTTTTTATTTTGTACCAAAAAGAAGAAATAAATTTCTTGTCCATTTAATGAATCCTTGACTTTTTATCACGGTGTTGTAATAGGCTGACAAATTTGTCATTTATAAGAAAACTTAAATATTATGGTTAGTAGTGATTAAAAGGGTGAAATTTTGCCTATTTATATAACTCTTGGCAAGTTTACTCAAGAAGAGATTACAAAGATAAAAAAGTCGCCGGAACGGTTGGAGGCAGCTCGAAAAGTGCTCAAGTCAGTTGGAGGGGACATCAAGGAGTTCTACTATACCTTGGGACAATACGATTTTGTTGTAATATCTGAAGCTCCAAGCGATGAAGCGATGATGAAGGCTTTGTTTATTATCTGCAGTAGGGGGACGGTAAGGACAGAGACACCAATAGCGATCCGGGCTGAAAAAGGAGCAGAAATTATTGAGGAGCTGCCTTAAGGCTACCCAGTAATGTCTGTCAATCTTTTCCTCTTCTTTATTTGTCTCTATCATACTATTTATGAAAGCTATTAGATTGATAAACACTAATCGAAATTGGACAATTACATTCTGTAACTCTGTATCTAGAATTCAAAATTTTTCTAAAGATCAGTTAAAGTTTCAGCATACTTCTGCAACAGCTAGTTTCTCTAGGTTGGAGGTGAAGGTTCCTACTAAGTTTAGACAGTTTGATTTGAGTACATAATATCAATATCTTACTGGTTTAGGCATGTACCCCTACCAGTCTGAATCTTTTTCTCTTCCTCTTTTATTTTGTTCCAAAAATGAAGAAATAAGTTCTTTGCCCATTCAACGAATTCTTGACTTTCACTGTAAAAAGTAGTTCCATAGTCCATTTTTCCGTCTAGGAATGGTAGATTTAGTTCTGCGGATCTATTATCTACTAAAAGGACGAAGGGTATTTTGTCTAGATACTTTACCTCTATGTTCTCAGTTATTTTACTGGGTAGTGTTGACAGTATTTCTTTTATTTTTTCTTTTAGGGTATTTGGGAATATTAATCTGATTTTTAGTCCTCGTTCTGCACATTTTTTAAATGGTTCTATGAATGCAGATAAAATTCTTGGACTTATAACCCATGAGAATTTTTCTGCTTTTTCTAATCTTTGCATTGTGAGGTTAAATCCTTCAATAGTTCCCCCTATCACAGAAATATTTTTCATTCGTGAAAAATCAAATAGGAAGTGAAAAGGGATCACGGAGATATCGTGTTCAAGTAGAATATCTCGATAGCTTACAGAAAAGTTGAGAAGTGAAAGTATGTGATTTAATATGTGGCCGATTGATGTAAGTGAGTAAGTATTATCAGCATGTTTTAGAATTATTCCTGAAGATGATAGTTTTTTCAAGTGGCGAGAAACTTCTGAGAATGATAGATTTGTATGTTTTACAATTTGAGACGGTTTCTTTAACCCGTTATAAATCGAAAGAAAGACCCTAAGCCTATTAGGGTTGCTTAATACTAGCATTAATTCGCAAATATTGTTAACAGTATTATCCATATAATCACCGAACATTAACGAGACTTTCTTAATGAAAATATTGAATTGCTTAAATTTTTGTTTTATGTTTTATTAATCTTATACTGAAAGGTTCAGAGAGCCGTGATCCCTGTTCTACTAGCAAAGTAAAAAATGTATTGTCATTATTTGGAACCATATAATTACAATAATGAACAACTGTACGAAATGAACACGAAAAGTATTAATAAAACCCTTGTGCATTATTTATTTCTGTAAAAATTGATGGTGGAGAGGAAAATGCTATCTCCTAAGGAAAGAGAAAAACAAGCAAGACAAGCTCGAGCTGTAATTATCCTGTCAGGTATCCTTTTACTTCTTGGAGGAGTGACTGGTATTGTTACTTTTACGAATTGGATTAAAGAGGGCATTGCTGGATCAACATATATTTTTTTAGTCTTTAGCGTCATAGTATTACTTGGCGGACTTGCAGTAGTTATGGGAGGATACGGTTTACCTGAAGGAAAACTTCTTGATGGAATTTCATTTGGTTATTCTCTTAGTCTTCTCGGGTTCATTGGAACAATATTTGCGGGAGCATGGTTTCACGCTATTAATATCGGAAAAATATTTCCATCCTTCCTTGCAACGTTATCACTGGAGTTTCTAGGTTTGCTCTTCGGTCTCTACGTGCTCTTATCGGTCTCAGTGAACTTGCTAAAGACGTTTCTATTCCCAACGCTTCCAAAATAACTATATACTTCTTTTTTAATTCGAGACACCAGGAGGATGCCATTTATGGAGGAGTTAAATCCAGTTTCTAAAGTCTTAAAATTTATTGCAAAGACTCTTAATGAAAAGGGTATTTCATGGATTCTTGCTGGTAGCACAGCTAGTTATCTAAACGGTCTAGATGTTAAGCCTAAGGATTTAGATATTTTGACTGATGAGGAAAATGCTTATAAAATCGATGAGATATTTGCAGAAGGCTTTGAAGTATTAAGGAAAATGAGTTACGGTGAGACAGAAATATATGCAAGCCATTTTGGGAGATATAAAGTGCAAAATGTTTTTGTAGAAGTCATTGGCGACCTGAAAATCAAATATGGAAAATGGGAGTTTTTTGTGCCTCTAGATATACTTCTAAAATATAGTAAGGTAATTAAGTTAAATGATACGTTGATTAGAGTTATACCGTTGGAAGCACAGTTGATTTACAATTTAATGATCCCTGATAAAAAACAGCGTGTTAAGAAAATTATCTCATATTTTAAAACTTCTAAGCAAATTAACTATGAAGTATTAAACCTTTTTCTAGGTTTTGCTCCAAAAGAAATAAGAACCAAAGTATTTGAAATAAGTAAAAATCTCTAATTAACCTTATCTAAAAGATCTTTTAGCGTTAATTTACAGGTATTCTTTTAATGTCTAAGAATAATCTTCGTCTCTTTTAGATAAAAGAGGCAATGTTACTCGTCATTTTATGCAGAAAGATATCTCCTAGAAGAAGAGGAAAGGTTTATATACTTTATTTTCATCTATTATTTGCTGCCTGGGAATTGGATGGCTTGATTGAGTTGGATGGTTCTGAAACGGCAACGGAGTAGGGACTTGAATTCTCGTTGACTGTCTGAGTAACTGGGTGGCCTATCGGGTAGGAGGGTCCCGAAATGGCGACAGAGTAGGGACCTGAGTCCCGATAGTTAATTATTAATTTTAACTGTTTTTCGGATTTAATTAAAATAAGCTTTGTAATGTGATTTTATTAAGCAAGCTGTCAAATGTTTTTAGTCGCTAATCTTCAAAGCCCATGTTAGTCGAAAGTTTCGTATAGCATCTATCAATTTTTCTCCCAAAATCCTTATTTTTGTCTAAATACGGGTTCTAAGCTTTTTATTCATTAATTGTAGGTATTCTGGTTTTCTAAGATCTATACCTATTTGTTATCGTGAACATGCACACTAACTATAGTTCCTTAAGTTTCTTAAATGAAATATTATATCCACCAAACATGTTAGTACAATTGCGTCAAAAAGTGATCTCCTCCCTATTTGAGTACGGAGTTTCTTTGCTGGCTCTGAAGCCTCTATCATGGCTACCGAGTTTTTGGCTGAGTTTTTATAACCATTTCTACATCAACATAAGATATTATATGCACAGCACCTATGGTCTCTTTTTTAGAAGACTTACGCATGATTAGATTCAAGCTGGCTAAATTGACCTTTATATAGAGAAATAAGGCAAAATACTTAAATTTGTAATATTTTTAGACAGTTATGGGATATTTGTAAATGCACATAATCTACAATATCCTATTTCACAGAGACTGTTTCCCATAGAAAGAGGAGATACCAGTGGTTAAGCTTGTCAAAGAGACAGATGGTTTCATTTCTAAACATATTAATCGAAAGATTTCAACCAGAATCAGTGTTTTTCTAGTTAACTCAGGGCTTGATATCTCTCCTAATGAAATGATCTTCTTAAGCTTCTTTATAGCCACGGTTAGCGCCTGCCTTTTTTTGTTAAATCTTCCTCTTTTCGGTGGTATTATAGCTCAAGTTTCAAGTATATTAGATGGGTGTGATGGAGAAATAGCTAGGTTAACAAATAGAACATCTAAAGAGGGTGAGATATTAGACTCTGTTCTTGATAGATTCGCGGATGGACTCATTATCATGGCTATAACAATTCTTGCGTACAACACTGTTCCTCCTTTGGTCGTGGGAAAGTCTCTAATAATAGTGCTGGGTTTTCTAGCTTTGATGGGGTCCTTTAGTGTGAGTTATTCCGCCGCTAGGGCTATAAGCGTTGGGTATAAATATAAAAGACGTTGGGCAGGGAGAGATGTAAGACTTTTTGTCATTATGCTTGCGGGAATCCTCGCAGCGTTCATTCCAGTGTCTTTGTTTTTCTTCCTTCTTATACTTGTGGTGCTTACTTTTTCTGAAACGATTCTCAGAATTAAAGAGACTTTTTGAAGAAAAATCCGCTTTCGGTTAAATTTAAGAATTAAATATTTGTATTCCATTAAATTATTTGAGAGCCGCTATTGTTGAATTCAATTCCTTAAGATTGAAGATCTTGGGTTAAAGGGTGAAAACTATGAAAATTGGATCTGCAACATTTGTTGATGTAGAAAACGATTTTTTCGGTTTTTTGGAATTTCTAAGGAATAACGGGTTAGATGTCATTGAGTTTAGATGCGAATGGCCGTTTTTCGACCCTGAAGAAATCTTACATCAAAAAAGTTTCATTAAAAAATTAAAGGACTTGTTGCAGACATTAGAAATGACCCCATTAGTGCATGGGAGCTATATAGATGTAAATCTTGCAAGTATGAGTAACTTGTTAAGAAGGTCAGCAGTAAAACGTATAATAAAATGTGTGGAAGTAGCGTATCTACTTGATGCAGAATATGTGACTCTGCATCTTGGTTATCTTCATGGGGATTACCTTCCTAAGAGATTAGACATAGCAAGAAGGTTGGCAAAGGAATCACTGATATCAATATTAAATGTTGCACGTGAACATCAAGTAAAGATATGCATAGAAAACAAAGAGAAGAAACGAACAAGACATTTAATGACGAATCCTTTCGAAATCATGAAGTTTATTAGTAGTTTGAATGAGTATCGTGAACTTCTTTTCGTGACATTTGATGTTGGTCATGCAAATACCTGGAACTGTGATTTAAAAACGTTTTTTGATGTAATAAAGGATAAAGTCCGTGTGGTGCACCTGCACGATAATCATGGATCTGAAGATGAACATTTAGCAATTGGTGACGGTTTAATAGATTTTGAAACTTTAATTCCCTACATTATTTCTAAATGTCATGACGTCATATTAGTATTAGAAATACATTCTTGGGATGGTTTACTCAAAAGTATAGAGTATATTAAAAACAAAACAAGGACGCTGATGCCCTAAATGATTTTAAAAATTTTGCTTCAAACAACAAGGATCAGAGTAAGAAAAGATGGCAAATTTTAACCTAAGACCTAATTTTAAAACTTATATGAGATAGAAAAATAGACTGTTATTGTTTAAGCAGGTTACTTAATGGTTCTTTTAAACGCCAGTCTTCAAAGCCATATGCTAATCGAAAGTTTCGCGTAACTTCCATTAAATTTTCTCCTAAAACCTTTATTTTGCTTGGATCGTATATTCCGAGGGCCTTTTTACTCATTAATTGTAGGAATTTTGCTTTTCTAGGGTCTATACCCATGACAAGGCAACCTATCGTGTCTGTTGCAACTATATCTAAGCCAGCAATAATCAAATCCATTTTTACTGGATCTCCATAAATTTCATCTCTTTCTGAACCTAGGGTGCCATCTATGATGTTTATATGCGGCTTAACTATGCTTGCTAGATCTGCAAGTTTTTCGTGTATATTTGTGTGCATTATTCCTTTGGGCCAAATGCAGCCCATTAAGTTTTTTGCGCATAAAGTTACTCCTGCAATATGGTGAATTTTAAGTTTAGCAACATTGATGATGCAATCTGCCTCCAAAATTGTTTTAGCAATATTTACTTCTTTCAAAACATAGGCATCAGGAACTTTTATCGTAACAAATCTGTCTTGATTTAAATTAACAAGTTTAATATCGTATTTATCAGCCAATTTTGTTAGACCTGTAATTTCAAAAGCTCTATCAGCAGTATCTAATGATAATCCACCCTCAGCAACGGTAATGTCTTCTATACCGAGATTTTTAAGCCATACGACTAATGCCTCAATTATTTTTGGATCTGTGACATGAACATATTTGGGTCCCTCTGCAATAATATAATTCGGCTTAATAAGAACTTTTTCATCTTTAATTACAGTTTTTTCAGCATCTATCAATTTTAATGCTTTTTCAACATCTTTTAAAGGATCAAAACATTTGACAACAGCAACCTTAACACTATTACACATTTTATCAAGCGCCCCTTCTAAAGTAACACGTAATCATGTAAAATGTTCTCAGGATACGAAAATACAGTTTTACTAAATGTTAGTGGTTTAAATTAGATGGTTAAACTATTGGTGTTAAGTTTACTTCGTATTTTCCTTCCTCCACATATATGCTTGGGTGGAGATTTGGGGTATATGGTATGATTCCATATGTTAAAACTGTTCCTTCATGGGCATCAATTACAAAATGTGTATCTGCAAGGTGATTTAAAGCATCAAGTATCCTTTGGCCATATTTAACTAAGCAGAGTAACACGTCACCAGCCTGTTTTGCATCAATAACTAGAGAACCAATTATAGATGAAAGTTTATCTTCACCATATATTTGTTGCAAAGTATCTAGACCTATAACCATTAAAGTAGGTTTACCTATCGTTTCGATCTCAGAAACCATTGTTCTGATTCTTTCATAGTCTTCAAGTATGTTTTCTCCCATTAAATTCGATATATGAGGGTCGTATACTTCGCTTTCATTGTAAACAATTTTCTTTGTAAAGTCAACCAATCTAACTAGTTCATTAAATCTCTCTGGTGAAACTAGAGGAACAAGTTTTCTTAACATGTTTTTAAAAGCTCTTGCAGGAATTCCCGCGGGTGGAATTATAAATGCAGGTTTTTCATTTAGAATTTGGTTTATAATTGTGGGCAGATACATATAATCATATCTGTCTCCTACCTCTCTCCGTATTTCAATTATGTTTAGACTACCGCTTCGATAACCATTCCCCAAAATCTTATCAAGGTACTTTATTCCAGTAGATACGAAGTTTTCGGCACTTTCAAGCTGACTAAATGTTTTAAATTCGAGGTTAATAACTTCGTCATAGAAGGACTGCATTTGGAAACATAAAGTTCTAAATTCTCCATCAACCAGTGTAAATATTGGAACCGGGTTTTTTATTTCTTTTCCTCTAATTTTAATGATTTTTAGATATCTTATTAGTCTTCCATTTTTAGATTTCTCAAGTTCAACTATTCCATCTACAATATAATCAAGAGGAGTTACGCAGATGTTTTCTGATACAAAAATTACATGGCTCTTGGTGTCTCTCGATATTTCAAGTATTGCTTCTTCAAGAGAAAAGTCGTCGTTTGGTATGTGTAAATCTGATTTTAAGGCTTCAACGCTGTCAATGACTATTATTGCAGATTTTTCAGTCTTTTTTATAAGTGAATATAGTTGCTGTAGGAAGACTGGTTTATCAGAAAATTTAAATGTAACAGCGAAATCTTCAGATGAAACAACGGTGGTATTGACTGCATCTAAGATGTTGTTTGGAGATAAGAAATCTTTAATAAAAGGATAATCTGTGCAAAGCTCTTCGGGTGTAACTCTTGTCGTTATGTAAAAAGGAACATACCCATTTTTCAAAGCTTTGCATAGGGTTAAGGTGAAAAGAGTCTTTCCAGTTCCTGGTTCACCTTTAACTAAAAGTCTAAAACCTCTTAATCTTTTAAAGGTTGTTAAAATTTCTTTAGGAATAGGATAAGGATCGAGTACCATTATGCTCCCCACCTAATCACTTATGGCAAACATTATAGAATATTACGATATTTTGCTATAAATTTTTTGAAATAGACGGTATTTTAAATTTATTTCTTTTTTCTAAGATAAAAATTATAATAAGGCAAGAGAAGGGAGAATACCATTAATAAATGATATCATTGATTATCGTGTTGCGTGGAAAATTATTTATTGAACTTTTTAGTTTATTCTCAAACTGAATTTAAATTGCAGTTCCCTTAGAATACTATTTTTTTAAAACAAATACCGTCTAGCAACATAAATATGAATTTTTAGCCTTTAACAGACTTTTTAGAAATGATTCATTGAAATGTATCGAAATATTTATAACACGTTGATAATACTTTTTTACAAAAAAGTATTACTAGGGTGATGAGGGTTGCATATTCCTGATGGATATCTAGACCCGTGGGTTCTGGCGATTTTCTTTATCTTAACGGCAATTATGTGGTTTTTAGCATTTAGAAAGGCAAATAAAGTAATAGAAGACAAACATATCCCATTGTTCGCTGTGTTGACCGCAGCGGTCTTTGCTGCGCAAATGATAAATTGGCCAATAGGACCAGGAGGAACAACCGCACATTTAGTTGGAGGAGCATTAGTTGCAATTTTCCTAGGAGCATACGGCGGACTTATCTCAATGACAGTTATACTTTTAATACAAGCGCTTCTCTTCGGTGACGGTGGAATAACTGCCCTTGGCGCAAATATTTGGAACATGGGAGTTGTTGAATGCTTTGTCGGCTATTATCTCTATAAAACAATTAGCAAAGCTCTAGGCGATACATCACGAGGAAAAATTGTAGGCGCATTTTTCGGAGGATGGATAGGAATAACACTTGCAGCATTCTTCTGCGGATTACAAATAGGAATCTCAACAATATTTCCCTATGACATTGCTGTTTCAGTCCCAGTTATGACCATATATCACGGCCTCCTAGGAACCATAGAGGGACTTATCACAGCATTCGTAGTCGGCTATACCCTTAAGGTGAGACCTGACCTCTTGGAATTACCGAAAATAGATCCTCTGTGAGGTGAAACAAAATGAGCGTATTCGTCGAATATATTAAAAGTCGTTGGGTTCTTCTTAGCATAATCGTCATGATAGTAATTGTACTTATAAGCCCTCTATTCGGATATGCTTATGAACCCATGGACTACGTTGTTGAACAGTTTCATGCCGTTGAACAACAGATTTATGAAGCTCCAATGCCAGATTACATTATTCCTGTACTCGGAGAAACAGCGATCAGTGGTATACTGGCGGGTCTTATTGGTCTCTTTATTACATTGTTTGTCTGTCTTGCACTAGGCTATGTGCTAAGGGCTCGTAGAAAAGAATAACCTTATTATTCCTTTATTCTTTCATTATTTTATTTGGTGGCTGAGATTCAAATGCGTAGAATGATAGAAGCATCAACTAAGGAAATTTTGAAGATATTTAGAGATACTGTGCTATGTGAAAGATATACAAATATTGAGGGCCTTTTTCAAAGATTGGATCCTCGCGTAAAATTTCTTGCAACTATTGCTCTTATAATAACGGCTGTAGCGTCCGGAAAAATTATAATTCAGCTTGCAATATTGGTATTGACTTTTTTGTTAGCTCTAATTTCTAGAATAAGTTTCAAGTTTTTCATTGTGAGAACTTTCTTGTTTATACCACTATTTGCTGTAGTAATAGCTCTTCCCTTGCCTTTCATAATAAGTGGCGAAATTGTTGCATCATTTAAAATTAATGGTATGTTAATTATGGTTAGTAGGGAAGGCTTATGGGAGATGTTAATTTTTGTGTTGAGAGTATGGGCATGTGTTTCTCTCTCCATCCTTCTTATACTTACAACTAAATGGAATAGTTTATTACATGGATTATCAAAACTTCATGCTCCTCGTCTTCTCATTGTAATTTTAAACATGACATATCGCTACATCTACTTTTTCACAGATATGTTGTATAAAATGCTTATAGCAAGGGAAAGCAGGTTAACAGGTCCCGTAGGTACGCTTGAAGCCATAAAGGGGGGAGCTTCAGCTTTAGGCTCGCTTTTTATAAGGGCTTATGAAAAGGGTGAAAAAATATATTTAGCAATGAAATCACGTGGATATAACGGAGAAATGAAAACAATGGATGACCTTAAAATTCATAAACTTGACATTATATTCTCCGTACTTGTCGGCGCAATCATAGTCATGATGTTGGTTATGCAGATGTTTCATGAATTTCCCTTTCCTGTGTTTTAGAGGATGATAAAAGTGCGGCACACGGTATTTGAACTTGAAAACATAACACACATTTATCCGGATGGAACATTGGCGCTCCAAGACGTTTCTCTCAAAGTTTACGAAAAAGAGAAAGTCGCTGTTTTAGGTCCTAATGGTGCTGGAAAATCTACACTTCTCATGATAATGGATGGACTTATTAAACCAACTAAGGGTACTGTTCGATTTCTTGGTGAAGAAGTTAAGTTTAATGATGATAAGTTTCTTTATGAGATGAGGAAAAAGGTTGGACTTGTTTTTCAGGATTCTGATGCTGCTCTTTTTTCCTCAACCATATGGGAAGATGTAATTTTTGGTCCACTTCATATGGGGCTTCCAAAAGAAGAGGTTATTAGGAGAGGTGAAGCTGCTCTACAACTTTTGGGAATAGAGCATTTAAAAGATAAGCCTCCGTTTCAGTTAAGTGAGGGGGAGAAGAGAAAAGCTGTAATAGCCTCGGTTTTGTCAATAAATCCTGAGATTCTTTTACTTGATGAGCCTCTCATTAATCTTGATGCAGCAACTCAAACGATGATCGTAAATCTTCTGGAATCGATGCACAAAGAAGGAAAAACCATTGTTACAGCGACTCATGACATAAATGTTGTGCCTTTGATCGCGGATAGAATTATTGTACTTAATAAGACGGTTATTGGCGAAGGCAGTATTGAGGAAGTGTTTTCTAATGTCGATTTAATGAAGAAAGCAAATCTACATCCACCAGTTATTACCGAACTATTTGTTAAACTTAAAGAATACGGAATCTCAGAACCTTCTACAAAAATTCCACTAACTGTTAATGAAGCCATCAACTATATACTAAAATTACTAAATGGAACCAGCAAAAATGTCAAAAATGGGAAAAAAGAGCAAACATAAGAGATTGTTAAACTAAATTTGTTAAGTTTTCTTTCGCCAGTAGGCCCAAGCTCTACCGAGATAAAAACCGGATGGACCAAACATCGTTCTTGGTTTGCAAATTATTTCTCGAATTTCAAGGCCAATTTGAGGATCAAAGAGAGAATCTGAATACGAAGGTTTAACTACAATTGCTGTATCTAGTCCTCTTTCTGTTCCACCCATAGAAACAACTTCCTTATCAATTGGAATCACACCTGCATCCGCGGCGGTTACAGCTGAAAGAACAGAAACTTTTAGCCCAGGACAAAATGGATAAAAGGTTTCATTCATAACGATTTTTGGAGAACTAACTCCAAGATCATGTTCCATTGAACATTCAATATCAGCACCCATATCTGTAGCTGTAACTATGGTTACACCAAGTTCTTCAAGTTTCTTTTTCATAGGTCTTCCAGGAAGAAATGGTACTTTCTTTAATCCTTCTTTTTTCCATTTTCTTATTTCTTCCGCCATTTCTGGAATATCAATCCAGTAACGAGAAGATTCCTTCTCAAGTTTTTTAGAAAGCTTTTCAACATCGTAATAACCGCCAGCCCTAAAAGTAACACAAATGATCTTAAAGTTTTTATCTTTTGCAGCTTCAGCGGTCTTTAAAGCACTCCTACCCGTAAGAGATGAAACAACAATATGTTCAATGTTTAATTCTTCGACTCTTTCTAAGGCAAGTTTTATGGTCATATCAGTATTAACCAGCCCTGGACGCTCAAAATAAAAAATCTTTCTCTCAATTACAGACATTATCACCACCAAATAAGGGTTTCAGCTATGTTAATAAATCTGTTATGATAAATAAAATTTTACTCAATAATTAGGTAGATATTACATAGTTATAAATCATTTAAGCCAAGCAACTTGCCAAATAAAATGTGGAAAAGTCATTCATTAAAATTCAATACTCTGACAAAAGGCTCTTCTACCCAACTTTATTACACAGAAAATTCCGGAAAAATTATATATCTGTAACTACGCTACAAAATATGTACACATTTAACACATACTGGATGATGTCTTCCTCATAGCGTAAGATATAAGGCGCTACAATATATACAACAAAAATGAGGGGAGTGAAACATATGAAGAAAACAATTTCAGCTTGTCTTATACTAATATTCATAGGTGCCATGCTTATTCTACCAACATCTGCAACAGCCTTTACAACCCCGACGACCATGACAAGAAGCTTAGTAAGCAGTAATTTCTATGTTGAAGCAACACAAAAAGATCCGTTTGCTGACATCACTGACATTACTCCCTTTCCCGAAAAACAATGGACTTTCATGGTATATATGGCTGCTGATAACAACCTGGACCCTGCCGCTCTTGATGATATAAACGAAATGGAAATGGCAGGATCAACCGGAGATGTTAATATTATTGTTTTGCTTGATCGCTGGGACGAAAAAGCGCCGTCAGGGACATGGGTCTATTACATACAACCCGACACAGATCCAGATGATATAAATTCTGAACTAATTGGAGAGTTGGACGAAATAAATATGGGTGATCCATTTATATTACAATGTTTTGTTCGATTTGTGACTACGTATTTTCCAGCGGAGAATTATGGTTTGGTGTTGTGGGATCATGGACATGGTTGGTTTGGAGTTTGCTGGGACTGGACAGATGGAGACTACTTGGATATAGATGAAATTCAATGGGCACTGACTGATTTGCCAAAGTTGGCTCTTATTGGTTTTGATGCTTGCTTGATGTCAATGATAGAAGTGGCTTACGATTTTGTTGATCTAGCCGATGTTATGGTTGCTTCAGAGGAATATGAGCCATGGGATGGCTGGCCTTATGATATGTTTTTAGTGGACTTAGTGAATAATCCATGGTGGACGGCGAAGGAGTTAGCAAGGGAGATAGTTGATGATTATATAGAGTCGTATAGTACGGATGGTTTTCTACGTGCCTTTGTAACGATGGCAGCCATTGATCTTAAAGAGTTACCCACGCTGGTAGAGTTGATCGATGAGCTTGCAGTGTTCTTAATAGATCATTTATCCGAATATTATGGTGTAATTACGAAGGCTAAGAACTCTGCGGATAGATATCCGTTCGGCTTCGCGCCCAGAGGTTCTTTCATTGACCTATATCACTTTGTCAGTTTACTAGAAACGGATAATGGAAACTTAAAACTCCTAGTCGAGAAAATCTTGAATACATGGGAAGATGTTGTGATTGCTACCAAGTCTTATAATAAGATGCATAAACATGCTCTAGGCTTAACCATATATTTCCCAGTAAATGCTAAGCTTGGATACTACCCAGAAAAGTATTCAACAGCGGGACTCGACTTCGTGGAAGAAACATACTGGAATGAATTTCTAGCTGCGTACTTTGGTTAAAAATGGCAACAATCCACCTATAACATTAAACCACCTTATTTTTTACATTTTAGAGATGTTAAATTAAAAATAGTTGAAATAAGTGACAATTATGGTTAAAATTGATTAGTTAGTTTTTGTTTTTCTAAATTTGGCTGCTCTGTTTGCGATTAGTGCTGCGATTGCTCCCGCTGCAACTCCGCCATCGATGTTGACTACTGCTAGTCCGAGGGAGCATGCTTGAAGCATCGCTGTTAGCGCGCTAATTCCCTTTTCGCCTAGACCATAGCCAATTGATGTTGGAACACCTATTACTGGAATATCGACCATGCCTGCTACCACAGATGGTAGTGCTCCTTCTCTTCCAGCAACAACTATTAGGACGTCAACATCTTTTTCTATGAGTTCTTTTAGGGAAGGGAATAGTCTGTGGATTCCAGCTACACCTACGTCATAGGCGGTGATTACTTCGCATCCCATTTCTTCAGCTATTATTCTAGCTTCCTCAGCAACAGGAATATCCGAAGTACCAGCTGTAATTATACCAACCTTTCCCCCAGTTTTATTAACTGTGAAGCCTTCTTTCTTGACTACAATCATTCTTGCTTTTTTATTTAATTGTACACTTGTGTTACTTGAAATTATTTTATTAATAGCTTCTACATGCTTGTTTTCTATTCGGCTAATGATAGCTCGTCCACTTCTTTCTAAAGCTTTTATCACTATTTTTGCAAGATCCTCAGAATCTTTTCCTTCAGCTAATATTACCTCTGGAACACCTGCCCTCATATGTCTTTTTACATCTAGTTTAGCTATTGTTTCAACTTCTTCGATAGCAGCGATTTTTAAGAGTTTTTCCGCCTCTTCTACTGAAATTTCACCTTTTACGAGTCGCTCTAATATTTCTCTTATCATATGAATCCTCCACTACTATCTGTTCAATTTATAACTTGTCAGATAATTAAGTAATTTAGGTGTATTATGATGATTAAGCGTATCGTTGTTATCGACTGTCAAATGGCTGGAATATCAGGTAATATGCTTCTAGCTGCTTTAATAAGTTTAGGTGCAAATTTCAACAATATCTCTAAGGTAGCAGTTTCCGTTAAAAAACACCTTGAAGGCTGTGAAGATGTAATTTTGGATTTGAAAGATGTTGTTTGTGGAGGAATTCAAGCTAAAAGAATAGAGGTTAATGTGAAGGAAAGTTTTGATAAAAGGAGTGGCAAACAACTTAGAGATACTCTAATTCAATGCTTAAAAGATTTGAAACTTTCATTGGAGGCTCAAAGGTTTGCTTTAGCCTCTTTGGACACATTGCTTGAGACAGAAGCCAAAGTTCACAAGAAGCTTGTTGAAGATGTACATTTGCATGAGTTGGGCTCTGCTGACACTCTGATCGATATTTTGGGTGTTGCAATGGCTATTGAAGAATTAGGATTCTTTAAAGATACTTTAATATATTCAACTCCTGTATCTATTGGCGGGGGTATCTTTAAGTTTTCTCATGGTACTTTTTCTAGTCCTGCCCCAGTTACCTTAGAAATTTTAAGGTCAAAAGGCTTTGCAATGGTTGGTGGGCCTGTGGAGGCTGAACTTGCAACTCCTACTGGGGTCGCTTTGCTTGTTAATTTGGTTCATGAGGTTGTTCGTTTTTATCCATCTATGATACCTGTTGTTGTAGGTTATGGTGCAGGGTCTAAAAATTTCAAAGATGTGCCAAATGTTTTGAGGATTGTTGTTGGTGAGCCTTTGGATTATGGTCTTTTAAGAGATGAAGTATGTGTTCTTGAAACTAATCTTGATGATGTAGCTGGTGAGGTTATTGGTCATACTATGGATAGATTGTTGAGTGAAGGTGTTAGGGATGTTAGTGTTATTCCGATGTTTACGAAGAAAAACCGTCCTGGATATATTGTGAAGGTAATTGTTGATCGTGAAGATGTTGAAAGAATATCGCGGATTTTAATGGAGGAAACAGGTACGCTTGGTGTTAGAATTATTCCATGTAATAGACATATTTTAGCGCGAGAAATGATTTCTATTGAAATAGATACAAGACTAGGTAAGGAAACAGTTAGATTAAAAGTTGCTAAAGATAATAAAGGTAAAATTCTTCATGTGAAACCTGAATACGATGATGTTAAAAGGTTGGCTGAAAAACTTAACAAGTCCCTCAAAGAAGTAGTAAAACTAATTATTAAAAATATTAATTCTATTAAGAATAGGTTCGACTAACCTTTCAAAACAACTTTCTTTTGCAATATCTAGCTGATAAGCCTTGGAAACAATAATGACATGTATAAAATGGGAAAGAAAAGGTAAAATTTTAAATTTCTAAGTTTTCAATAATTTAGCAGGAGAAATGAGCTAGAATGGAAAACTTAAAGAATCTTAGTAAGTTTATTTTAATTTTATGTCCACCACTAGCCATAGGATCCCGCAAACAATCACGCATAAGTTACAGTTCGTAGAATAAGCGGTTACTTACAATATCATCATATTTTTCAAGAAACTTTTTTAATTTCTGAAAAGATTCTTTAAAGTATGAGTAAAGTTTTAGAAACTGTTAAACTTGTTATTGAAAGGTCTCAGCATGTAAAGATAAACAAAGAGAATATTAATATTGGACCTTAAAATAATCTATATTTGAGAGAATGGAGTGTAGAATTGTTTAAAGGTTTATGAATATTTTTATTTATCTTGTTAAAGTCTATTGTCTTTCCATACGTTAGCAGCTAAAGTTCCCATTAGGATGTTATGTTCGAGGTTGGTTAGTAATGAGTCGCTTTAAAGAAGTTGAATTACTTAAGAAACGATCAAAAATAATGCTTGAGGACTCTAAGGAAGAATTATCTAAAGGTCATTACGATTTAGCAGTATTCCTAGCAGAACAGGCAGTTCAGTTATATTTGAAAGCAGTTATATTAAATGCAACTGGGACAATGTCTAGAACTCATACTATACGAGATTTAATGGGTGCCTTAAGGGTTATTTATCCACAAAAAGTTGATGACATTGATAGTTTTGTTAAGCAAAATCGTAGTCTCTTTATTAGATTAGAGGATGCATATATATCCTCTAGATACCTCTTTAAGGAATATGAGAAAGAGGAAGCAGAGGAACTTGTTACTTTTGCTCATAAGGTGATAAAATTTGTTGGAGATATTGAAATATAGAATGAAGCTTATGAAGCTTCTTAATGAATGGGTAAAATGGAGTAAAAGGATAGCAGATGCATCAAAGGAAATATTAGGGGAATGTAAAGTCTTCGTATTTGGTAGTGTTGTCGAGGAGAAAGCTGTGGGTGGAAGCGATGTAGACATCTTAATTGTTTATAACAAACTTCCAGAAAGCAAGAGGGAAAGAGCTGAGATTATAGCAAAAATCGAGGAAGAAGCAGAACTACCACTCTATCATCCATTCGAGATACATCTGGTTAATGAAGAAGAAGCAAAATGGTACTTTAGACATATTAATAAATTTGTCCGAATCTTATAGCAAAATGGGAAAACTGAAAGAGTTGTTTATAAAGATGGTTTGATTGAAGAGGAAAATAGTAAATTCTCTTAATGATGTGTTAAAAGCGAGTTTAATCATATATTGGAAATGTTCATAGATTTTGAGATATTTTGATAAATTTATTTAATATCCTTTATGTTTCCTTATGAGTACTATGATGATGAGAACTATTGCTACAGCCATAGCTGAAAAAACCATTCTCCATATAAATTCTTCAACACTCAATGTTTCTCCACCTATTCCTCCAATTTTTCCTACATGCCTTTCCCTGCTTATTCGGTAACTTTTCTTCAGCTTCTTGAGAATTTTCTTCATAATTATCTCTTAATTTTGGAAGAACTAAGCTCGGAAAGTGATAGCTTTCATTCTAATTGTTTAATAGTGTGATAGCAATATCATATTTAATTTTTACATACTTACCATATTAGATGCGTGAGTAAACGAAAGAAGGAGGTAGTAATTGAAATTAAAAATCGATACAAATATATTAAAATAAAGTGATAGGAACGGGAATATATCTGTGTTAGTGTTTTTTAAGTTTCACTCTGATTAGTGCGACGACGATTACAATAGCAGCGACTACAGGTGTTATTTTAATATAAGATAGGTGGTTCCTGCAACCCATAATCTCGGGTTTCTTTCAAAATTGTAGAATCTTCGGTTCCATTTTGAAGTTTTGAAGGAGCCCTTTGACGAATCTCTGGATGTATCTGAACTTTCCGAATCAGAAAGCCTATTATGGTAGCATGTTTCATTTAAAGTAAATTTTAAATGGGACAATTGTAACCAGTTGCAATCCATACATTTTAATTAGGAAAAACAACAAAATTTATGCATCAATGTTAAAGGAGATGGGATGTGGTTCAATGGAAGCGGAAAAACTCCTTTCCTTACTGAGAGAGGAAATTTCTGGTATTCGTGCGAGGGAATATGTTGCAAATATTGCACGTTTTCATAGAATTCAAGCTTCACCTGGATTTCATGAAGCTGCAATCTATGTTTTTGAAGAATTAAAAAAGAGTGGTATAGAAGTAGAGTTGTGGAAGTTTAAGTCAGATGGAAAGAAGAAATATTTCGAATTTATTTCGCCAATTGGTTGGGATATAGAAGAAGGATATCTTGAAATGATAGAACCTGAAAAGAAAAAGCTTGCAGATTTTTATCAAATCCCTACTTCGATTGTTGCCCATAGTAATTCAACACCTGAAGAAGGAATAATTGCGGAAGTTGTTTATGTTGGAAAAGGAGAGTCGGGCAAAGATTATGAAGGAAAAAATGTAAAGGGAAAGTTTGTACTTGCCTATGGAACTCCACGCAGGGTTCATAAAGAAGCTGTAGTAAAGAGAGGTGCTGTGGGGGTTATTCTTTATAGGAAAATGATTGATGCACCTGACGCGGTTCCATATAGAGCTTTTTGGCCAACTGCTGATGAGCTTAAAAATTTAGGAGTGGGATATTCAATATCTTTAAGACAAGCAGAACAATTAATTTCAAAATTGGAGAAAGGAGAAAAAATTAAAGTAAAGGGTTATGTAAAGGCAAGGTTTTTTGATAGTTGGTTGGAAGTGGTTACAGCAGTAATAAGAGGAGAGAAAAGACCTGAAGAAGAGATTCTTTTAATAGCTCATCTTTGTCACCCGAAACCAAGTGCAAATGACAATGCGTCTGGTTCAGGACTACTCATAGAAATCGCAAAAACATTGAAGAGATTAATTGACCGTGGAAAAATCCCGAAACCCGAGAGAACGTTGAGGTTTATGTGGATTCCAGAATACTATGGAACTGTTGCTGTAGTTTCAGAGAAGATGAGACAGCTCGGTAAAATAGTTTCTGTTATAAATTTGGATATGGTTGGAGAAAACCAGGAACTTTGTGGATCAACAATTACTATTACGGAAACCCCATTCTCTCTACCATCATTTCTACCTTTCCTATTGGAAGAGTTTATTGAAGAGGAGGCTAAGAGAGGTTTAAAACAGTTTGGTGGAACAGATGCCTTATACTCATTAAGATTCAAAGCCACTACCTATTCTGCTGGGAGCGATCACGATGTTTTTGTAAATGTAGATCTATGTGTCCCCGCTGCCTCAATTACTTGTTGGCCAGATAGATTTTACCATTCAAGCGATGATACCATTGATAAGGTTGATCCAAAGGTTCTAGAAAAAATTGGAATAGCAGCTGCATCCACAGCTCTAATCTGTGCAAACTCGAATTCTAAATATGCTTTGAAGTTGGTAGGTAAAGTTCTTAGAGAAGCTTTCACGAAAATGAAGAAACTAGAAGAAAGAGCATCTATTTCCAAAGATAAAAAAGAAATCTATTTACTCTATAGGTCTGCTTCCATTCTTAAGAAATGGGCAAGTAAAGCACTTTCATCTCTACTGCTAGTTTTTTCAAGTAAAGATTTAGAAGACTTGGTTGATGAGAGTATTAAGGAAGTAAATGATATTGCTTTGAGAACAGAGAATAAAATAAAAATTATTGCTGCTTCGCGAGGCTTTAAGGTGGAGGAGTATGAACTTAGCGATATGGAGAAAGAATTGCAGAAAACATTTCCTGTAAAGAAGTTTAAGTTTCTTCTTCCTTATAGAATTCTCACAGAACAGAAAGATGAAAAGAAAGCTTTATTTTATTTAGAGAAGAGGGAGAAAAACGATATTTTAATGGCTCAAATACCGGAGATCATCAACTTAATGGATGAGAAACATTCTATCTTCGATATTTACCTCACTTTATTTGCAGAGTACGGCAAAGCAAACATAGAAGACTTAAAACATCTATGTGACGACTTAAAAAACCTAAAACTAATAGAACTCAAAAAGTAACTCAGAAAACAAGCAATTGAGATATATTTCATTAACGCAGATCTACTAAGGTGGCTATTACAGTGATTTTATTCAAAAAACTGAAAACAAACTCCTTTATTTCTTTCTTCCTTTTAATATTTAGAGACATGAGGTGGTTACGTAAGCTAATAATTTAAAAAAGTAGATTATATTATGTTATGGGATGG
>DXJG01000015.1:0-3799 GCA_019056805.1 Candidatus Baldrarchaeota archaeon
GGTTCAAATCCCGGCGGGTCCACCAACTATTTAAAACCTTTAATGTCAAAAGTAAAATTTAGCAGGGCCCGTGGTCTAGCCTGGCTATGACGCTGTCCTGACGAGGCAGAGGTCCCGGGTTCAAATCCCGGCGGGCCCACTAACCATACATTATAATCTTTAAAACGTGAAAAAGCATTGAGGGGTATTGTTATTGAGTTTCATATACAGGTGGACTCGGCCGCCCTTGTTAAGCCTACTAATAATAGTTTTTGGTTTATCTTTACTGATACAAATTCTTGTACTTTTTCATGGCCAAAATATAATGATTATTCCGTATGAATATGTTTTAATTTTTACTTCTATTGGTGCGACATTTCCCTTAACAGGTGCAGTAATAATTTTTGCAGATTCTTTGTCGAAAATCTCGGGTATTCCTCCTTCGAAAATGGAAAAGCCTGTCTTAATATCTACTGGTGTTGTTCTTTCAACGTTTTTAGCTCTTTATTATTTACCCTATGGAATTGCTTATCTAATAAAAAATCTTGGTCCTTTAGATCCTCTTGCACACATTCCGAATCCAGTGAAATATGTGATATCGATAAACTTGGCAATAATGTTAATTGTTTTTATAACCCTCAGAATGCAAACGAAAGCTCAGACAGCAGTTAGAATAAGAAGAAAAAAGGCAAGAAAAAAGCGATAATTTTTCCCTAGTACTATACACTATTTTTGTAAAGATTGTTAATGAGTTATCTTTAATGTGAATTATTGTTTGGCTATGCGTGAAAATCATGTATCTAATCCCAAGAATAATTTTGAATTAGTTCTGAACTTTAAAACAAGTTTTAGCTAGTGAGCAGTTTTCAAGAAATTTATTTTAATTCATTTAGCTTATGTTTCTTATTTAGTTAAAATAATACAACATCGCTAATAGTTCTTCAATATACTTAAATTATTATTCGGTCATTGAAAAGAAAAGTTAATAAACAGAAGTAAAAAGATAAAAAACGCTACCAATGGTAGCCCCGGTGGTGTAGCCCGGCCAAGCATGCGGGCCTTATGAGGGATGAACTTCATCCCTCAGGTCACTCGAGCCCGTGACCCGGGTTCAAAACATGCAGAGCGATATGCTCTGCTGTGAACAAATCCCGGCCGGGGCACCATATCTTCCTTTTTCAAAATTTGTAATAGTGTTAAGGATAAAGAATTCTATTGATTTAGAAAATAAGGAGTTGGGACTTGTTTAAAATACAAAACAATATTTAAATTAAATGCAAAAAATGGTTACTCTTTCATGCGTTGTCTTGACGTTACTTTACTTATAGAAGAGGATGATAGAAAAGGTTCTTTTTGCTGTCCGAGGAAAACTTGGTACTCTAGATGGCCATTTGATGGTATGGTTAGTTTTGGAAGTTTATAAGTATCAAGGGGAAGTATTTCTTGTTTCCTCTGAGTAACTTCGAGGAAGAATTGTTCAGCATATTCTAGGTCTTGTTTTGTATCGACATCTGTCCAGAAATATCCACTTACATCTACTACCTGTGCATCTTTATTCATAGCTGCAAGTTGTATTGCATTGGCAAGTTCAGTCATACCTTTTTGCGCAGCTTCGGTGGCATATTTGAATATCTTAGGTGAGCATAGGAAGAATCCTGTATCTACAGCGTTCGCTGGGTTGATGGTCTTCCCAATTTTAATAATTAGACCATTGTATTCAAGAACTTTTGTGTCTTCAGGTGAACATCTGCTTCTATCAACAGCGAGGACAACTGTACTTTTTGAGTTGGTGCTTAGAAGTTTTTTTATGAGGTCTGCTTCGAAAACGTGATCACACATGCAAAGCAGAAATCTGGTCTTAAAAATTCCTTGTGCAGCTAACAGGGAATACAAATTACCTTTTTTCCAATTTTGGGCATATATGTAATTTATTTTTAGTCCATTGTAGTTGTTTCCAAATTCTTTTTTAATCATCTTTGCTTTATACCCTGTAACTATCCATACTTCTTGTATTCCTGCTTCTTTGAGACCTTGAAGTACTCTTCCTAAAAGTGGAATTCCAGCGATTGGAATAAGTGCTTTTGGTCTGTTTCTAGTTAGTTCCCTAAATCTACTTCCTCTACCTGCTGCTAAAATTAGTGCTTTCATGGTATCCCCACCTTAACTTTTTATAACAATAAAGAGTGAGTTTAATGATAGTAAGATGATTTATCTTACTAGTAATATTTATCTAATCGATAATATAAATATAACATGTAAGCTTAATATATCTTACGATAAACTCTGAAGTATTAATAAGGTTGAAAAAACATGAAAGCAGTAAAAATAGTGCGTGATCCAAAGACAATAAAAATACTCGCTGATCTTGTCCGAAAAGAGATATTGAGGTTAACAGCAATTCAACCACTTACTGAAACCCAACTAGCAGAGAAAGTGATGCTAACTAAGCCGTCAGTGTCTCACCATCTACAAACACTTCGCCAAGCAGGATTAATAAAAATCACAAGTACAAAAATAGGCCGCTATGGCATACTAGAAAAGTACTATGAACCTGTAGCAAAACTTTTCATCGAAGACTGGAAAGAGGTACCACCAGAGTTAAGAAGATACTTTCTCCATAGCTACATGGAACGGCTAAGAGGCATGCTTAGCGTTCTTTACCTCATGGCAGAAAGTTGTGGACAAAAAATAGAAATTACTTCTAATGAGGTTGAACAATTAGCAAAGGACGTTGCAGAGCGCATAGCTATTGTTGCAGAGAAATACGAAGATATAGAGACAGATGAAGACAGAGAAACCTTGCTCTTAAAAATTTACAGCGAAACATTAAAAACCATGATAATTGAAAGCAAATGGAAAAAATTCTTTTCAAAAATCGCTGGACCAATTTTAAAAGAGGCTTTTTTAAACCGTTATGCATAATAGTCTAATAAATTCAATAAAATTAGAATTAAGTCATTCAAATATACTCTAGTAAAGAGCACGTATGAGTAAATAGAATATTATTTCTACTTTTCTATTTTAACTCCCTTCAAATGGAAACAGAGAATTATAATGAAAATATTTTGAGAAACAAAACTTGGTGCGGGGGGTGGGATTTGAACCCACGCAGGCCTACGCCAGTGGGTTTCTCCGCATTATAGCTCCTAAGCCCACCGCCTTTGACCTGGTTTCCGCCGTTTGCAACAGTCTCGGCCACCCCCGCATGGCCTTGTATTTTTCCTACAATTCTCTATATATTGTTTTCCTTAATATAGAATTACTATGTAAGTACATTATAGTATACAAAATTCTCTCCATTTAGATTAAAACAAAGTTCTTCAATTCGTGATTTTAGTTATTTTCCACATCTATAGGACAAAACTAACCGGAATAAAGACGTTATTAACTAGCTGAAATCTCCGTTAAATTAAAAAATAATCCATAATATATCTATTGACTAAATTGGTAGAAATATATTTTAAATGAAAAGCGTAACTCACTCTTGACGCTACCCCGCACATTAAACAGGTGGCCCGGGTGGGGTAGTGGTCATCCTGGGGGCCTGTGGAGCCCCTGAGCCGGGTTCGATACACCATACACCTCGGTGCGAAAATCCCGGCCCGGGCCCCACATTATATATAACAATGACCTCTCTCCAGCATTTATAACCCCTGACACCTAAATATCTTTCATTCTTACCAAAAATTAGAAAACCACAAAGAGGGAAAATTACCAAAACATCTAACAAAAGATATAATTTAAGAAAATGTGATATGGGCCCGTAGCTCAGTCTGGTAGAGCGCCGCCTTCGCAAGGCGGAGGCCCCGGGTTCAAATCC
>DXJG01000015.1:3960-4439 GCA_019056805.1 Candidatus Baldrarchaeota archaeon
GGTTCAAATCCCGGCGGGTCCACCACCAACAGTAAACAATTATCAAATATGGTGCAATGAAATTACCGTGTACATGTTAAGATGTAATTTAAACTATAAAAATAAAGTATCTTCGATAATTTTATATGTAGTTCAATAGTTTGTATATATTGCCTAAGTAAATCTCTTACATATCAGCGACAGAAATAAATTACCTTATACCGAAATATTTATACGAAGACAAAGAACCTTACTAATCTTGCGGAAACCCGCAGCTAACCGGCGATGGCGTCGACCCAGACAGCGGGTAAAACCCGTGTAAGGGTGAAGGGTCGTCCTCCAGCTGCGGGAAAATACTTTTAATGAGGATCTAAGCAAACCGGGGGAAATCCCGGAAGCTTAGATCTGATGTAAGCCCAGCAAACCACGAAAAAGTGAGCCAACTCCTTAAAGGCCTTGCGGCCGCCCCTTAACACCGGTTGATCCTGCCGGACCCGACC
>DXJG01000001.1:0-188571 GCA_019056805.1 Candidatus Baldrarchaeota archaeon
CCTACGGGACTTTCACCCTCTATGGTGTGACGTTCCAGTCAACTTCGGCTTCCCAACCTGGACCTTAGGAAATGCCCTACAACACCACATCTCCCTTTCGGGATTCAGTTTGCTCTGTTCCGCGTTCAGTCGCCCCTACTAACGGAATCCCTGTTGGTTTCTTTTCCTGCGGGTACTAAGATGCTTCAATTCCCCGCGTTCCCGACCCTTACGGGTCGCCCTAACGGGCAGGAAGTCCCATTCGGGAATCCCATGTTCAAAGGCTGTATGCGCCTCGCATGGGCTTATCGCAGCTTACCACGCCCTTCATCGGCGTTCCAAGCCAAGCCATCCCCCAGATAGGATAGTGGATAAACAGAATATCTGGATATCACCAGACACAGGGGCTTATGCACGACCTTCATCTAAAATCCAGTCCTTCATCCATAACCTTGCGATTATGGATTGCACCTACATGGACCCGGCGGGATTTGAACCCACGGCCTCCGCCTTGCAAGGGCGGCGCTCTACCAGACTGAGCTACGGGCCCATATCATTTAGTTGTGTAAGTTGTTTGTTTTTTAATTTTTTCTCTGATATTTATTGGGTTGTGTTTTGTGATTTGAGTTTGTAAATGAGATTGCTTTGGTGGGTGATGTTGTTTATGGTATTATTTCTGTTGTGTTGTTGTATAGGGGATAGTTAAACTCTTCTTGTTCTATGGTTCCCTTTTGTATTAGTTTTTTTATTTTTGGTATTGTTTTTGTTAGTTCGTGTATTAGGTGTTTTGTTATGTTACATATTTTTTTGAATCCTTCTATTCCCCATAGCTTTGTTTTGTTTGCAAATAGGCATCTTCCTCCGCATATTGAATATAGTTTGCATGTTGTGCATGGTTCTTCGATGGTAACTTTATATGGGAGTTCTTTTGGTTCTGAGTTCGATATGTTTCCAATATTGTTCCATTCGAATTCTGGGGCGATTGGACATGCTGTTATTTTTCCTGATGTTGTTATTGTGAATGCGTTTATGCCGGCGCCACATCTTAATTCTGTTTTTTCATCGTTTAATAACGTTTTCATGATTCCTATGAATGGTACAATTCCTAGAACTCTTCCTTCTTTCTCCATTTTCTGGATCCAATATTTAATTAGTTTAGTGATTCCCTGGTTGTATTTTTTTGTCCATTTGTCGAAGTTTTTGTATCTTTGGTACGGTGGTAGATCCCATTGTACGTCTAGCTGCCAATGTACGTGATTAAATCTCGGGTTTTTTAGTTCAATGAGGTGTTTTACATCTTCGCATATGTTTGTTTTCTCGGAGACCGCCATTCTTGCTATTAAATCTCCTCTATATCCTCTTTCTTGTACGGTTCTTACATTTTTAATTATTAAATCGTATGTGTTTTTGCCTCGATAGTATTCTGTTGTTTCTTTTCTTCCGTCGATCGATACTAGGATAGTGTCAAATTTGTGTAAATATTTTGGTTTTAATTTGTGTAGGAATATTCCGTTTGTTTGGAGTATATAGCGCTTCGCTGGTATTTCGTCCATTATTTTTTCCATGAGGGATAGTCTTAGGAGGGGTTCTCCTCCGTAGAATGCAATCGTTGGTTCGGGGTCTTTTTGTATGAAGTTTTTTAGAGTTTTTATGTTGTATGTGATTTCTATTGGTTCTATGTCTGGGTTTGGTTGATTTCCACAGTATTTGCATTTTAAGTTGCATTTTTGTGTGAGAATTATGAAGTATAGCATGTGGCATGCCCACTTGTAAAAATGAATTAGGGGAGTGTTTAAGTTGGTTGATAAATGTTTGTTATAGTTTTAGGTATATGGTTTGGGTTGTTGTTTTGGTGGGTGTTATGATAATTTTTTGTAGGTTCTGTGGCTGTTTTGGTGCTCCGTAGTTAAGGTTTTGTATTTGGTGCATTTCTTTTAGGTCTTTTTCTACAGGTTTTAGTTCTTGTGGTATCCATGCTTCTGATATAGGTGTTCTTAGGGCTTTTCCATGGTCTTTCTTATACTTCCATATGGCGCTGTTTACTGCTGTTAAGATTAGTGTTATTTCTGTTAGTGGTGTTTCCCATTCTGGATTTGGTTGTGGGAATTTTTCTAGATGAATGCTTTTGTTTGGTGAATAAAGTTCTCTGTAGATCTTTTCTGTTATGAAGGGTGTTATTGGAGCTAGTAGTTTTAGTATTGTTTTCAGTACTGTGTGGAGTGTGTACCATGCCGCTTGTTGTTCTTCCTCTGTGAATTTTTCCTCTCTGTTGTATGCTCTGGATTTTACTAGCTCGATGTAGTGGGATGCAAATATTTCCCATGTGAAGCTTCTGGTTTTTGTTGCTGGTGCTTGGAAATCTAGTTTTTCGTATCCTTCTTTTGCTTCTCTTATTAGTTTGTTTAGTTCTCCTAGTATCCATTGGTCTGTTGCTGTCAACTCAGGTGTTTTCTCGGGTATTGGGAAAGTTGATATGAATCTGGCTATGTTCCAGAGTTTTACTAGGAATTTGTATGCTCCTCCTACTCTTTGTTCGGAGAATCTTATGTCTGATCCTAGTCCTGCTTCCATGCTTCCCCAAAGTCTTATTGCATCTACTCCGTATTTTTTGATTAGTGGTTCTGGCATTACTATGTTTCCTTTTGATTTTGACATTGCTTCACCTTTTTCGTCTACTACCATGCCGCTTATCCATATTTCTCTGAATGCCGGCGATTTTAGTAGCTGGTATGTTCTTAGTATGGAGTAGTAAAGCCATGTTCTTACTATGTCTTTTCCTTGTGGTCTAATTGAACATGGAAATGCTTTTTTGAAAAATTCTGGGTCTTTCTTGTATTTTAATATTACAAGTTGTGATATACCTGAGTCAAACCATGTGTCGAAGGTTCTAGTTTCTCCTTTGAAACCTTTTGTTGATCCGCAGTGTGGGCATTGATTGATTGGTGGGTCTTCTCTCCATGGTTGGTAATATTTTCCTGGGGGTGGTGTGATAGGTTTTCCACATTCCTTGCAGTACCAAAGTGGAATTTCTGTGCCATAGTATCTTCTTCTACTTATTGGCCAGTCTGTTGTTACTGAGTTAATCCAGTTTATGAGTAGTTGTTTGTGATGTGGTGGATAGAACTTTATTTTATCTATTATTTTTAGTAAATCCTCGAGAAATTCTATTTGTTTAAGGTAATATTCTGGCATTGCTATAAATTCTATTGGGTCTTTAGATCTCCAGCAGATAGGGGTTCTATGTACTATTTTTTCTTGTTTAATTAGTAGACCTTGTTCTTTTAAGTCTTTAATTATTTGTTCTCTAGCTTCTTGTACTGTTAGTCCAGCGTATTTTCCTGCTGCTTCTGTCATTTTTCCATCGACATTAATTGCTATTGTCGGTTTTAATTTTAGTTCTCTGAATAATCTTACATCTCCATAGTCTCCGTAAGAACATATCATTACTGCTCCTGTTCCAAACTCTGGGTTGGCTTCTTTATGTGGTATTATAGGTACTTCTATGCCGTAAATTGGAACAATTGCGGTTTTTCCATGTAAATGTTTATACCTATCGTCTTCGGGATGTACAATTACACATCCACAAGCGCACAAAAGTTCTGGGCGGGTTGTTGCAATTATAAGATCTTCT
This sequence comes from Candidatus Baldrarchaeota archaeon, assembly GCA_019056805.1. Lineage (GTDB taxonomy): Archaea > Asgardarchaeota > Baldrarchaeia > Baldrarchaeales > DXJG01 > DXJG01. The sequence goes on from DXJG01000001.1 coordinate 3,611, forward strand.
CCTGTTTCCTTTACCTTGAACTTAATGTAGTTTAGGAAAGACTCTACTTCTTTGTATTCTACTTCTGCATCTGCGATTGTTGTATGGCATACGGGACACCAGTTGTTTGGTCTGTTAGCTTCGTATACTAGTCCCTTTTTCCATAGTTCTATGAATGTTTCTTGTGTTATTTTACGATATTCAGGGCTATCTGTACGGTAGATGTCCTCTGATTTAAATGAGTTACAGCTAAGTCCTAGTCTTTTTGCTAATGATACAATTTCCCCCTCGTATTTATCTAATAGCCCCTTGCAAAGTTTTATGAATTTTTCTCGCGGGGTTTCACGCATTCTAATATTATATTGTTTTTCTACCTGCACCTCTATGGGTAACCCGTTTCTATCTACACCAAAGGGAAAGAGAACTTCGTATCCTTGCATTCTCCTGTAGCGTGCAATCATATCTATCTGACTATAATGTACTGCTCCACCTATATGCCATTTACCAGAAGCGTAGGGAGGGGGAGTGTCAACAGAATAGATAGGTTTTTCTGTTTCTTCATTAAATTTGTATGTTTGTTCTTTTTCCCAAAGTTTGATTATTTCTTCTTCTACTTCTGGTTTCCAACGTTTTTCTTTTAGTTTAGGTTTCAAAATGCTCATATCTACTCACCACGTAGCTGTTTGAAAATTTAATGAGTAAAATCCTCATTTTTATAAGCAAAAATTTAAAACAATTATACAATAGCTTTATGGAAGGTGTTGAAGAGTATAGTGAAAAGGGAAACTTATGTAGAGACTTTAGAGCACCTCCAGTTCACCGCGTTAACCTCCACATACACTAGAAATAACCCTTTACATCATATTAATTAAACTTTTCGTGATAAGTTTAAATTTATGGGTAACTTCCTTTAACAACTCTTCATGTAAAATATCTAATTGGAGGATTAAAGATTGAAAATTGTAATTAAGATCGGAGGGTCATTAATTCAGCTTGGAGAAGAAATTGACCTAGAATTGATTTCTAAATATGCTGAAGTAATCAGGAGATTAAAAAGGGAAGGACATAAACTGGTAATTGTTGTCGGAGGGGGTGTTATAGCTCGAAAATACATAGAAACTATGAGGAAATTAAAAGCTCCTGAATCTGTTTGTGACTTATTGGGTATAAAGATCGCTAGATTAAATGCTTATATTTTAATTTCAGCGATAAGAAATGATGTTTATCCTAAAGTCCCGGAAACTCTTGAAGAAGCCATTTCTGTATTTTCTATGGGGAAAATTGTTGTTATGGGTGGTTTGCAGCCTGGTCAATCAACAAATGCTGTAGCGGCCCTGCTTGCTGAATCAATAAGAGCGGATATTCTTGTAAATGCAACAACTGTAGACGGTGTCTATACTGCTCCTCCAGAAACCCCGGGAGCTAAAAAACTTGATCAGGTAACTACAGACCAGCTTATGGAGATTATGCAGAGTTCGACTGAATTTAAAGCTGGAGAATATAGACTTTTCGATCCTTTGGCTATTCTTATAGTGCGTAGAGCAAGATTACCGGTAAAAATCATTGATGGACGTGACCCACAAAATATTTTGAAAGCTATAAGGGGAGAAAAAGTAGGGACAACAGTAATACCTTAGTAAAAGTATATTATGATTTAATATTAAATTAGTTTGATAAGTTGGAGATGTCTCCTACTCGGCAGGGTTTTCACTCGCTTAAAAACTCTTCTAGTGAATAGAGGTCACAATTATTAAATCAACTAAGAGTTTTATTCTCTTCTCTGTCTAATGGGTTTGAAATTTTGGTGCGGGGGGTGGGATTTGAACCCACGTAGGCTTGCGCGGTTTATTTCCTCTACGCCAGCGGATCTTGAGTTTCGGCCAGGTTTTTAGGGGGCCTGTCCGCCGCCTTTGATCGAGCCCCTTGATATTTGGTCTTTGACCTGGCTCGGCCACCCCCGCGCAGTCTACTTTTATCTACCGTACTTCATATATATTGTTTTCTTGTATTATAGAGTTAGATTTTAAATTTTCAATATTTTTTGATTGTATGTGAGGTTCATTGTGAACTTCTATCAAATTATCAAATTATGTTATGGCGAATGATTTGTTGGAGGCAGCAGTGTGGAAAATTTGAATGAAAAAGCTGAAGAGTTAGCATTGAGATACAAATTTCCTGTTGACATTGTTATAAGATGGTTAGAGCGGTATGGAAAACGGGCAGAGAAAATTTTAGCGGCATTAAAGACTCCTCCTAATAGATTTTCGATTCGTGTGAATTTATTAAAATCTAGAACTGAGGATGTTGTTGATTTTTTGGAACGAAAAGGAATTAAAGTAGAATTGCACAAAGATTTAGAGGAAGTTTTATTTCTAAAGGTAAAAGGTCCTTTTAAACTTCCCAAAGTTGATAAGTTTGTTGTTGCTGATAAAAAAGCAGCTGAAAGCGTTTTGATGGGTGCTCATTTATTTGCGCCTGGGGTATTGCAAGCTAAGGGTGTGGTAAGGGGAGATAGAGTAGCGGTTGTGGACGAATATGGGCAGATTGTTGGGGTCGGAATTGCTATAATGGATGGTAAAGACATGGTTAAAGTTGGTAGAGGAATTGCCGTGGAGATTGTCCATTCTCTTTTTAATGTTCCAAGTTTCAGGGGATCTGAGATTTTCGAAGAGGGTTTAATATATCCTCAAAGTTTCCCAGCTATTGTTGTAAGTAGGGTGTTGGACCCCGAGCCTGGAGATTTTGTTGTTGATATGTGCGCTGCTCCTGGTGGTAAAACTTCGCATATTGCTCAATTGATGAATAATTCTGGAAAAATTCTTGCCGTTGATAGATCTGAAGCTAAAATTAGGGGTTTAAAAGAAAATCTAATGAGACTTGGTGTTAAAATTGTCGATGCCTATGTAGGTGATGCTAGGGAGCTTCCAGTTAGGTTTCCTTCTCTTAAGGCTGATAAGGTCCTTTTAGATCCTCCTTGTTCAGCTTTGGGCGTTCGACCTAAACTTTACGAAACGCGGGGTGTAAAAGATATTTTAACTCTATCTGCTTATCAACGTTCTTTTCTTCGGGCTGCTGTGAAAATACTTAGAAAAGGAGGAGTTCTTGTTTATAGTACTTGTACTCTTAGCCCTGAAGAAAATGAGTTGAATGTAAAGTATGCCATTAACGAATTAAGATTAGAGCTTGAGGAGCAAAAGTATTTTTATGGTTGTGAGGGTGAGAAATTTATTTCACAATGTAATTTAGTTCAAAGATTTTATCCCGACTTACATGATACTCCTGGATTTTTTATTGCTAAATTTAGGAAGAAGGTTGATTAGCGGGATACTTGTATTAATCTGAGAAGGTATTTTACTGGTATTCCATTCAATTCGTCGGAACATTTTTTATCGACAAAAACAATTACTCCTATTGGTCTAGCTTCTAGGTCTCTTAGACTTTCTATGGCGTGTTGTACTGTTATTCCTGTTGTAATTACATCGCTAACAATCAGGACTTTCTTGTTTTTCACTGTTGCGAATGTAGGATTTATGATTCCTGTGATTTGTTTTTGCTTCTCTTTTATTTCGGAACTGTGTCTTGGTCTTATAATTGCAAATTCCTTTTTTAGTTCCTCTGATATTTGTAGGGCAAGTGGTACTCCTCCTGTTTCCATCCCAGCTATTACGTCAGGTTCTTCTATTTCTCCACTGTTTATTAGTTCTTCTAGTAGATGAGCCATCACTTTTCCTACATATTTTAATCTTACTGGGTCTTTCCCTATATTACTCCAGTCTACATATATGTCTCCTACGATTGGTATTCTTTCTTTTTCTCTCTCTGCGTGTAGTACAAGCCATATTGCTGTGTCTTTTTGTACATTTAATGCATTTGCGATCTCTTCTGTTGATAATCCTTTATCTCTGAGTTCTTTTGCTTTTTCTATAAGTTCTCTCAAGCTTTTCATTCTTTTCATCTCCTAATAATTTCTTTTGCACAGCTTTCCTTTTTATTTTTTCACCACATACATCACATATTTCTTTGGTGTAATTGGGTGGGAATTTTTTTCTACATGCTGGACAGTAAATTTCCCAAGAAATAAGATATTTTATACCTTTTTGAAATAGAGAAACGAACTCTACGCTTAATTTTTTCGCTATATTTTGAATGGAATAGTCGTCCGTTACAATAATTACTTTATTTTTCTTTTTCTTGTAGTCAAGAGCTAGTGCCAGTAATTTTTTGTCTGTTTCTGAGATGTAGGGTAGATCTCCGGTTTCCTTTGCTATGTGTTCAATTTTTTTAATGGATTCTAAACTTGGTGATTTTATTTTAATTTTTTCAGCTTGAACATATGTTTCTAAAATGTCTCTCGTCTTTTCGTTTAAAATTTCATTTAAAATTTCTGGGACGGTAACATATTCTGTTTCCGGCAAATAAGAGAAAAATTTTCCTATAAAAGCAGAAGCATCAAGAATTAAAATCTTTTTGTTCAATATCTTCGCCTCTATAGAATAATCTTTTTCGAATTCTTCTGTATATATCCACTGGTTTTATTCTCGCAAACAATGCTGGTGTAGCTGATCTTTTTATTTTGATTGTGGCGTTTGGAGAGAGGTCGTATTGGAATTGTCCATCAATTACCAACAATGCTTCGGTACTAGGTTTTAGTAATTTAATTGTTACAGTGCTTTCTGAAGGAACGATTAGGGGTTTTAACGTAAGGCCAAGGGGGCAAATAGGGATTATTATAAATGCTTTTACTCTTGGGTCGATAATTGCTCCTCCAGCAGACAAGGCATATGCGGTGGATCCTATTGGTGTTGCAACTAATAGTCCATCTGCTTTTTCCGATGATACATTTTTATCATCAACCTTAACTTGAAAATGAAGTAGTTTTGCGGGTTGTTTTGAAGTTATTAAAACTTCGTTTAGGGCATCTGGAAGTCTTTTGTCGTCAATTATTGATGTTATCCTTTCGCATTCCTCTATTTCAAAATCTCCGCTTAAAATTTTTTCAAGAGATTCTATTGCTCTACTCGGTTCGGTTTCTGTTAAAAATCCTAGGGTTCCCATATTGATTGAAAATATTGGACAGGAAGTTTTGAGGCGCGCTGCTGTTAGCAGAACTGTTCCATCTCCCCCTATCGTTATTACTAAATCTGATTTTACTTCCTCTAATGGCTGAAATGTCACATCACATCTTATTTTTTTAACCATTTTCTCATCTAATATTATATGTACGTTTTTAGATTTGAGATAATTTATTATTTTTTCAACTAAATTAATAGCTTCTGTTTTATCCGGTCTTGCTGTAATAGCTATTGTTTTAATCATCTCTCTCCACCAAGTTACTTTTTGAAGTACATCAGCCAACACGATGAAAGCACTCTAATTTCGGTAACCTTCAATTAATCAACGATTACTTTGAATTTTACATACCAATATTAATTTTAGACGTGAATAGATTACATGGTGATCTATTTAAGTTTCGATTTTGAAACTTCTATTGTTGATTTAATTTTTAACTTTTTTAGTATTTGAATCGAATCCAATAACTATATATAGAGTGATACTCAGAACGATACCAAACTGCATTAGGTTCTACTTAAGCAAAGTTACTGGTAATTGTTGATGATGAAACTATATATGTAGCCAATAACTTAAAAATGGTTGAACCTTTATTCATGTGAGTAAGGTGAGTACAATGTCATCAAAGGTAGTTGGTGTTGGAACATTAAGGGAAGGTAGCTACATTATAATTGATGGAGAACCATGTAGAATAGTGAGTTTGGAAAAAAGCAAGCCAGGAAAACATGGAGCTGCAAAAGCAAGAATAGTTGCAATAGGATTATTTGATGGTGTGAAGAGAAGTATAATAAAACCGGTAGATGCTAAGATTGAAGTTCCCATAGTAGATAAGCGTGTAGGTCAAGTTATATCACTTAGACCTTTAATGATCATGGATTTAGAGAATCCAGAAATATTTTTTGAAACAGAGATGCCTGAGGACGAAGAGCTAGCCTCAAAGTTAAAGGAAGGTGTCCAAGTAGAATATTGGAATATTTTGGGAAGAAAAAAGATTGTTCGTGTAAAATCGGGATAAATGTTTGTGTCCGATGAAGAAAAGGGACCATCGGATTTGATGAAGACCCCTATGAGTACGGAGGACTAATTCACTGTATAATCAAAGAACAAATTACTTTATTTCTATACGAAACTTTTTAACCTTCTTTGGAAGTCTGATTTCTAATATTCCTTGTTTGAATCTTGCTTGAGCTCTCTTAGGATCCACTTTACTTGGTAATTTTATTAGTTTCTTAAATTTCTGGAATTCCACTTCTTCTTGAACAGTTCCCCATCGATTGAATTTTATGCTCTTCTTCATAGTAGCTTGAATTTCTAAAGTGTCTGAAGTTGCATTTATTTTTATGGCATCTTTGTCTACACAAGGCAAGTCTACTGTCACAATAACGTCATCTTCAGTTTCTTGAATGTCAACAAGTGGTTCTAAGCACTTTTCTTTTAAGTTAAACATCGGTTTCTCTACATCAAACGATTCAAATACTTCTTCAAATGCATCTCTAATCCTTTGCCTTACATCCTCAAAAATGTCATATATTCTTTCGAAAATATCTTTCCTTTTTTCTTTCTCCCCCATTTCAATCACCTGTTTAAACATACATCATTGGCGGAATACCATGTTCCTGAGATTTACCCATCCGAGCCATAGTTTGTGAGGTTGTCCTCATTAAATCTCTCAATCTTATTCTAAGTTCCTCTGCTCTCTCTAAAAGAGGCTTAATATCAATGTCTACACCTAAAATCCTAGATAATACAGTTACTACCGATGCTGCAGCCCCTGGATCAGGATAACGAGCAAAAGCCTGAGCAGATAATAGCACTGCGTTTACATTCTTATTATAACATTCCATAAACATCGCGGCGTAGGGTCCTACCATCATTCCTTCTTCTAGTTTTTTGATTCCTAACTGTTCAACTACACGTTCTGCTTTTTCTCCACATACTGCTGTAAAAACATCTGGTTTTTCGATGTCCATTCGATTTGGTACGGGTAGTCCTCCTATCATTAGAAGTATGTCAGCTTTGTTTTCTTTGGCCCAGTTAACTATTTTGGATGAAAGTGGGAATATTGCTGCGGGTGGGATGGGAATTTCGGATAAGATGAGGAACGTATTATTATAACTGTAAATTCTAACGGGAAATGCTGGTTTACCTTTGTGGAGGATTATTAATGGTGGAAATAATGATGAGCGGAGATATCCAACTTCTTCCATTTTTAATGTTTCTACTAGAAACATACTTGCGATTGTTCCTACTAGACCAACTTCAGGGAATCCAAGTATGATTTTTGAATTTTCGGTATTTATTGTCTTTTTATGCACAATTTCTATCGTACTTTCGTTTTCCATATTTTACACCACTTTAGCTTGTACTTTTTTCATTTTATTTTTAGCCTTTTAGGGCTTAAAATTTTATCTCAGCTTTTTATTAGTATTTAGAATTTAGATTTTTGTTGTCATTTAAAATCTTGATTATTTCATTTCATTATTTCATTTGAAAGATAATTTTTTATTTGGCATAAGACTTTCAAATGTATGATTCACTTTTCTAGCGAGGGTTATTATCTTGGTTCTCGAGAAATTGGGAAAATCTTTGCATGAAGCTATAAGAAAACTATTAAGGGCGCCACTTGTAGATGAAAAAACCATTAAAGAGCTAGTAAGGGACATCCAAAGATCTCTTTTACAGGCTGATGTTAATGTTGAACTGGTTCTAAAACTCTCTAAAAATATTGAGAAACGTGCGTTATCTGAAGAAGTTCCTCCTGGAATTTCAAGAAGAGAATACATCGTACAAATTGTATACGATGAATTAACAAAGTTTTTAGGTAAAACTCCTGTTCCACCAAGAATTAAGCCTGGAAAACCCAATGTGGTTATGCTTGTTGGAATTCAAGGCAGTGGAAAAACTACTTCCGCTGCTAAACTTGCTAGATATTTTCAAAAGAAGGGTTTAAAGGTTGCTTTAGTATGTGCAGATACCTATAGGCCAGGCGCTTTTGAGCAACTTTCACAATTGGCTAATCAGATAAATATCCCGATTTATGGCGAGCCAAATGAAAGAAATTCAGTTAAAATAGCTAAAAATGGCATTAAGAAATTTTCCGCTGAAGGATACGAAGTTATAATTGTAGACACTGCTGGAAGACATAAAGAAGAAGAAAGATTAATGAAAGAAATGAAGGAAATAGCTAATGCTATAAAACCTGATGAAATCATCCTTGTAATTGATGGTACTCTTGGTCAACAAGCTGCTTCTCAAGCTAAAGTCTTCCATGAAACGACACCTATCGGATCTATTTTAGTTACTAAATTGGATAGTTCAGCAAGGGGTGGAGGTGCCCTCTCAGCTGTTGCCGAGACTGGTGCTCCTATAAAATTTATTGGTACTGGTGAAAAGTTGGATGATATCGAGCTATTTGATCCTCCTCGTTTTGTAGGTAGATTACTTGGTATGGGAGATATTAGAGGATTGCTGGAAAAAATACAGGAAGCGAAAATTGTTCCAGAGAAAGACGTTATCAAGTCTTTTATGACTGGGAAATTTACATTAAAAGATATGTATTATCAGCTTGAGTCTGTAAGAAAAATGGGGCCTCTTAAAAAATTATGGGAATTTTTAGGTTTGGGTTATAGGTTGCCAGATGATTTAAAGGAAGTTGCTGAAGAGAAATTAGATAAGTGGAAGGTTATTTTGCAGTCTATGACTCGGGAAGAATTGGAGAATCCTAAGATTATTAACCGTTCACGTACAACTCGAATTGCTAGGGGCTCTGGAACCACTACTAGGGATGTTAAGGAACTTGTTGATCAATACTTTATGTTTAAAAAATTCTTCAAGCGAATGATTAGGCGTAGAGTTCCTGGAATGCGTAAATTTCCCGGGTTTGACGCGCTAGGAAAGAAGTGACAATTGTTGAGGGAGGGCGGCACGATAGAGAGTGATGTTTTAGAAAAAGCGTTGAGAATGTTGAAGAAATATCCTTTGTGTGATCATTGTTTAGGTCGCAGTTTTGCTTTACTGGGCACTTCTACCGATAATCGTATAAGAGGTTTTTCTATCAAAACTCTTTTAACTTTAGAAGCTCATAGACTTTTAGAAGAAGGAAATGAACTAGGATACGAAATTTTGAAGATTTTAGCAGTGAATGGAAATTTTTTTATGGCAAAAGATCTGCTTAAAAAGAAAAGGGGCGAAGATGTACCTGCTGGGCCATCATGCTATATTTGTGGTAGCATATTTCAGAAAATAGAGGAGATTGTAAAGGCTATTATAAAAAAGGTAGAAAAATATGAATTTAATACATTTTTAGTGGGTTCTCGTGTAGATGTATCTATTTTGGAGAAAGAAGATGAGTTAAGAGCAAACATGGGACTCTCTTATGGCGAATCAATTAAAAGAGAAATAAACCGAGAAATAGGGAAAAAACTACAGGAAAAGATGAGTAAAAAAGCGGATTTTGAGAATCCAGATATTGTTATACTGGTCGTTATATCTAAGGATCTTTCATATGAAATAGACGTTAAAGTAAATCCTATTTTCATATATGGACGTTATAGGAAACTTATCCGTGGTATACCTCAATCGACTTGGCTTTGTAAAAAATGTGGCGGGAAAGGTTGTGAACACTGTAATTGGACTGGGAAAAAACATCAAGAATCTGTAGAAGAACTTATAACAGCTCCAATATTAGACATTATAAAGGGTGAAGATATTATCTTTCATGGAGCAGGGAGAGAAGACATAGACGCTAGGATGTTAGGTAATGGTAGGCCGTTCATTGTTGAAATAAAAAGACCTCTGAAACGATTCATTTCTCTGAAAGAGGTGGAAAAATACATAAACAATTATGCAAAAGGTAAAATTGAAGTAAAGGATTTAAAATGGGCAAGTAGAGAAGACATTAGGAACCTTAAGGCTCTATCTCAGATAACGGCTAAAGTATATAGAGTTTTGGTGGAAACAAAAAAGCCGGTATCTGAAGATGATATAAAAAAGCTAGAACAAGTGCTCAGTGGCGCTACCATTAAACAACGAACTCCACTACGTGTAATTCATCGAAGAGCTGATAAGGTTCGTACAAAGGTTGTTTATGAAGTGAAAGCCAAAAAGATTGATGACACTCACTTTGAACTTATAATTAAATGTCAAGGAGGTTTATATGTAAAAGAACTCGTTTCGGGTGATGGAGGGCGTACTGTTCCAAGCGTTTCTGAAATTTTAGATAATCAGGCTACATGTGTCGAGTTAGACGTGTTAGATGTAGAGACAGTTACATGACATTATTCGAAAACCTTTTATTTTCCATCACTGCTTTCACTATGACACTGCTCAGTGTTGATAAGGTCAAATAATTTATCAGTTTGTGAGGCGACAACAATGAAAAAATCGAAGGGATTTAGAAGCAGAACTAGAAAGTTATTAAGGAAACCTCCTAGAAAAAGAGGGCTTCCCCCCATTGGTAAAATGCTTAGAGAATATCAAATAGGAGATAGAGTACATATAATAATTGAACCTAGTGTTCATAAGGGAACACCACATCCTAGATTTCACGGTAAGACTGGTGTTGTAATAGGGAAACGTGGCCGTGCATATATGATATCTGTTCGAGATGGAAAGGCTGAAAAAATCATATTCGCCCGTTCTGAACATCTTTCACCAGCCTAGAGGTGGATTATTTGCCGAAAAAAATAATAAAAGAAGAAATTTTAACGTTACCTGAAGTAAAACAGCTACTTGAAGAAAGAGCTAAGGAAGAATTAAGTTATATGCAAAGAATAACCTTGGATTACGTTTCTAAATTTTCAAAATTATCGGCTGAAGCGGCAAGACAGATGGTAAATGAGTTAATTGAAGAATTTAATTTAAAACCTGAAACAGCTGTGCAGATAGCTAATATATTACCGGATACTATTCATGAACTTAGGGTTCTTTTAACTACCGAGCCAAAAACTTTTACTTCAGATGAACTTAAAAAAATGATGGAAATATTAAAGAAGTATCAAAAATAATTTGAGAGATCTGGAATGTACGCTCCGAGAAAGAAGTATGAAGAGTTTGCATATGTATTAGATTATTTACCGCAGGGTAGGCCGGATTATCGTAAACCAGTATATAGTAGAGAACCTATTGTTTTGGCAATAGGGGAAGATTTTTTCACTCTTCTAGAATTAGTTCCGAAAAAAGACGTGGATATTTCTCTTCATGAAAGAGTCTATATAGGTAAGGGTTTTAGGGATAAAATTGACCATGTTAAGAGAAGAATAACTTATAATGACCTTACGGCGGCAGCCAAAGCGGAATTACCTTATGTTTTGGAAAAAATTGTTAGAGAAAGAGAATCTTTCTTTGTTGATTTCTTCAATAAGGCACAGCCGATAACGATGAGAATGCATCAATTAGAGCTCTTGCCAGGTATAGGGAAAAAGATTATGTGGGAGATTTTAGAAGAAAGAAAGAAAGCACCTTTTAAAAGTTTCGATGACTTGTCGTCCCGTGTAAAGATGCCTGACCCGGTAAAAACAATAGTAAAACGGATATTGACTGAATTAGAAGGCGAAGATAAATATTATCTTTTTACTCGCCCATTTAAACCCCAGCAACGGACTGCTTAAAAATGACGCATTTATTCAGTGAAACCCTATTTTTGTTAAAGAAGTATAGTATTAAGCCGAGAAGAAGTTTGGGTCAACATTTTATTGTAAATGAAAATGTTGTTGAAAGGATGATAAATTATGCTGATGTAAACTGTAATGATGTTGTTTTGGAGATTGGAGCAGGTCTAGGAACTTTAACCAGTAGGTTAGCCAAACATGCCAAAAAAGTCTACGCTGTAGAGGTAGATCCAAAATTATGTGAAGTTTTGCATGACAGGTTCTCGACAATCAATAATATTGAAGTTATATGTGAAGACGTCCTAGAAATGAATTTTCCATCAGATTTAAATAAAATTATTTCAAATCTTCCTTATTCAATAGCAACCCCAGTAACTTTCAAAATTTTAGACTCTTCTTTTCAATTAGCTATCCTTACTTACCAATTAGATGTAGCAAAAAGATTGGCAGCAAATCCTGGGACAAGAGATTACGGAAGACTTACAGTAGCGGTTTACTATAAAGTTGATGTACATTTCCTTGAAAAAGTATCAAAAAACGCTTTTTATCCTAGACCTAAAGTAGATTCTGCTATAGTGCTTCTAAAACCGAAACAAAAACCGTTTAATGTAATTGATGAGAAATATTTTCTAGATACCGTAAGAGACCTTTTTTCCTATAGAAATAAAGTGTTAAAGAAAGCTTTAACTCTTCTTCTTTCTAAAAGGAATCTTAAAAAAGAGATATCAAAGGAAATTATAGAAGTTGTTGAGCGAGAAAAAATAAATCTCCAAAAGAGAGTATATACTTTAAGTCCCGCAGAGTTTGCTAAGATTGCAAATATCCTTTATTCCAAGACGGTGGAAGAGCCGCATGACCCCTGTTAAAGTAGCCTTTTACGGCAAGTATAAATTTGAGATTTTTGATGGAGTCTACGAACCTGCTGAGGATTCTTTTCTTCTTGCTGACAATTTGCAAGTAAGATATGGAGATATAGTACTTGATCTTGGAACGGGCTGTGGAATCCTAGGGATAGTTGCAGCAGGAAAAGCGAAAAAAGTTGTGGCAACAGATATATCTCCAATTGCTGTAAAATGCGCTAAACATAATGCAAAAATTAATAACCTGGCCGATAAAGTGGATGTTAGGCTTGGAAATCTGTTTCAACCAATAAAATCTTCAGAAAGATTTGACTTAATAATTTTCAATCCACCTTATTTACCTAAATCTCCATATGATAACGATGATTGGATTTCAAAAACATGGAATGGAGGAAAAAGCGGTAGAGAAGTTATAGATAAATTTTTAGAAGAATTTGATAATTATTTAAAATATAAAGGGAAAGTTCAAATTGTACAGTCAAATTTCTCTAATCCGTGTCTAACAATAAAAAAACTTAAAGAAAAAGGGTTTTCAGTGCAGATAACTGCAAGCAAAAAATTGCCGTTTTTTGAAAAACTCTGCGTCCTTACAGCATGGAGATAGGAGGGATAAATTTGCCCGCAAATTTACCACCGGAAGCATTAGCAAAACAAAGAAAATATCAGGAAGCAAAAACCATATCAGAGAAGATAAGAGCGCTTGAAGAATATATCGCTGCCATACCTAAGCATAAGGGTACGGAAAAGTTATTAATGCAACTTAAAAGGAAGTTAGCCAAGCTGAGGAAAGAGGCAGAGACGAGCTCTAAGCGAAGTGGGTGGAGTGGTGTATCTTTTCATGTTAAAAAGGAAGGAGCTGGGCAGGTAGTTCTTGTTGGTGTAACTTCTACTGGAAAAAGCGAATTACTTAAAGTTTTAACAGGATGCGATGTGGAAGTTGGTGATTATCCTTTTACCACAAAGCGTCCAGAACCTGGTGTTACATACTATGAAGATGTACCTATTCAAGTTGTGGAAGTTCCAGCTCTTTTTGAAGGTGCTAGTTGTGGAAGTAGATTAGGATCACAAATACTTAGTGTTATTAGAAATGCAGATGTTGTGGCTCTTGTAGTTGATTTAACAATGGACATTGACTACCAAATGAAGGTATTAATGGAGGAATTAGCAAATGGTAAAATCTATCTTAATGCTACTCCTCCCCCTATAGAGGTTGAAAAAACTTCTGGGGGAGGAATAAACGTCGTGGGTAGTAATTGTCTTACGGATTGTAAGGTTGATGACATAGTGAACATACTCCGAAACCACGGGATATATAATGCCATAGTTAAAATATTTGGTCCCGTAACGTTACAGGACTTTATTAATACTTTAGAGGAAAGTATCACGTATAAACCGGCTCTTATTATAGCGACTAAAGGAGATCTACCTGGGACTAGTGATAATTATAAAAAATTGATGGGAAAATTTGGAGACATGTTTAGAATTGTTCCTGTATCCTCGAAGAAAGGAAAAGGACTTGATTTGTTAAAGAAAACTTTCTTTGAAATGTTAAATGTTGTTAGGGTGTACACAAGAGATCCTGCAAAAGGCGTGAGCGAAAAACCAATAATTTTAAAGAAGCCAGCAACGGTGGCCGATGTTGCAAAGAGAATTCATAAAAAGTTTATTGAAGAATTTAAATTTGCACGTATTTGGAGAAAGTCTGAAAAAATTGAAGTTATGAAAGTTGGATTAGATTTTGAAGTTCAAGACTCTGATATTATTCAAATTTATACATCTTAATTTGTGATAAAAATGGAAATTACTGTCATATTTCTTGGTGCTGAGAACGAAGGAAATATAGGTTCTTTAGCCAGGGTAATGAAAAATTTCGGATTAACTGATCTTATTTTAGTGTCTCCTAAAGTGATGATAGGAAAAGATGCTATAAAAGCAGCTATGCATGCTCAAGATGTTTTACGGTCAGCTAAAATTGTTGAAAAATTTGAGGATGCTATTAAAAATGTGGATTTTGTAGTTGGAACAACGGCAAGGCTGGGATGGAATTATAATGTATTAAGAACCCCTATATACCCGGATCAGTTGTCTAGACTGAAAGAAGTAGAGGGAAAAGTTGCTATAGTTTTTGGTAGAGAAAGTAGTGGTCTTACAAATGAAGAATTAAATAAATGTGACATCGTATTAACTATCCCAGCAAATCCGGAATATCCTACACTTAATATTACACATGCCGCTGCTATTATATTTTATGAGATATTTAAAATGTTTAAAAAATCTCAGGCGGAAAGATATAGGTGTGCCAGTAGAATTGAAAAGGAGAAAATTTTAGAGATATTTCACGAATTACTAAGAGAGATAGAGTATCCACAGGAAAAAACTCAGATAGCCTTTAGAATTTTTCGAAATATTATCGGCAGATCTTTTATATCTGGTAGAGAAGCACATACATTAATGGGTGTTTTTCGAAGAACCATCATGGTAATAAAAAGGCTAAAGCAGAAGAAGTAAATTTTACGGTAGTGTCATTAGAAACCGAGTTTCTTTTTCAACTCTGGTGGTGCTTCTTCAACTACAATTCTGCATTTCATTGGGAATTTCATTGCTGCCCTTCTTAAAGCCTCTATAGCAGCATCAACATTATCCTCGTTAACTCTTACAAAGACCAATCTTTGTCCCGCTTTAACTCTTGCAGCTGTTCCTATCGGCTTGCCAAAAGCTTTTCTCATACCGTCTTGAAGTCTATCAGCGCCTGCAAATGCCATCATTTTGTTTTCTCTCAGAACATGATGTGGATAAACTGTTATCTTTAAGTGAAAGTTTGATCGGCTTAGTTTGCCAGTTAAGTACTTGTTGGCAGCTATTCTTGCTGCTTCTAGTGCATTATGTCTGACTTGTCTGTTTTCTAGAGCTATAAGGCTTATTTTTACTTTAAAATCACCACTTGGGTTCCCCATATCGAATATTCTTATTTTTGGCGGTGGAAATCCTCTAATATACTCTTTTCTAGTATATGGTGGTCTATCAATTTTTCCATAGCATTTTGCTGGTCTTTCTGGCATATTTGTGATCCTCCGAATTTGCTGAAGAATCGTAACACTAACGGTTTATTAACTTTATCCTCAATTGTTAAAAGCAAGGAAGAGGTAACACGAACTTAAACTTAGCTATGGTGCCAGATCCATATTTAATGTTGTTGGTTTCATAAAAAAAAAGTAGGATATTACATCAATTTCGAGTTAAAGATAAAATTTGAGGAGAACTCCCTAAATGAAAGTAAATAATGAATTTTATCTACTAATAAAAACAGTCCCGGGTCTTGAAGATATAGCTGCAATGGAAGTAAAGAATTTACTTGGAAATGTAGATAAAATCATAGTTCGACCTCACGGTATCATGGGTCGAATCTTAGTTAAAGTTAGTATTTCTCCTTTTAGATTTTGTCGGATTCTTAATGAAAAAGCAAAAAGTATCGAAAAGGTAGTTGTCCTACTAGGTATGTATAAAGTAAGTCGAACAAAAAAGGGTCTAGAGGACATATATGAAGTCGTTAAAGCATCAAAATTCAGTAATTTTCTAACTCCGCATGATAGCTTTGGAGTTCGACCTAGTAGGGAAGGAAAGCACGAATACACTTCGTTAGATATAGGAAAAGTTGGAGGAGATGCCGTAATAGATGAAATGAAGGAAGTTTATGGATTAAGGCCTGCGGTGAATTTGAAACACCCTTCAATTATTATTTATTGTGATGTTGTTGGAGATACTTGTATGATTGGTATAGATACAACTGGTGACATGGCGCTACATAAAAGAGGGTACAGGGTTTTTGATCATCCAGCTGCTTTGAGACCAACTATAGCATATGCTATGATTAAAATTGCTAACGTTAAAGAGGGTGAAATTTTGTTAGACCCTTTTTGTGGCGGCGGAACCATACTTATTGAAGCTGCTCGTCTCTATAGAAGCTTGAAAATTTTTGGGCTTGACATATTTGCAGAAAATATTAAAGGCGCATATCTTAATGCAATCAGCGCTGGAGTGGCTGAAAAAATCGCTTTCATTGTTGGAGATGCTACTAAATTAGATAAAATTTTCAATATTAACATAGATAAAATTATTTGCAACCCTCCCTATGGTATACGTCAGTTAAGAGGAGAAAAGAGAAAAGAAATACCTCGACTTTATGATAAATTTTTGTTGTCTGCTTCGAAAATACTTGCTGATGATGGGCTAATATGTATTATAACTCCCAAGAAAAAAACCATTAAATTAGCTATTGAAAAGTCTGAACTACAAATTTGCCATGAGAGAGAAATATATCACGGAGGATTAAAAGCCCACATTTTCACCTTAAAGAAGCAAAAATAAGCTGCAAAATAGAAATACTATCTTTATTTTATTGCCTTAGCTACTACTATTATGGATACTCCTAAATTTGCAAAAGAAGGATGTCTACTAAATTTTTCCTCAAATCTATTTATTATCTTAAGATATAATGAAAGTAGTTTTCCCGTTTTTCTAATTATTGGTGGTGGAAGTATGGGAATAAGGACATGTACCCCTCTGACTTTTACTATTTTAAATCCATTTTTATGTAAGATCTTTTCTACAAAAATACGATCAAAATAGTAATTAGTTATCCATTTAAGCCCTTCTGTATCTATGTATGGAAAATGGAGTTTTTTTACTCTTCCGTTTCTTAAAAGTTCGATTATTGTGTTTTTTTGTTCTTTAATACCATAAAATCCGCATATTCGCCATAGGGTTTCAAAGCTTTTCCAATTATCAAATTCAAGTATGAAAATACCGCCCTTTACCATGACTTGGTTAATTGAATGAATGACTTTATTGAAATGTAAAATATGATTTAGGACTCCCCCTAAACATATTACCGTATCAAAAATATCAGATCTAAGTGGGATATTCTCTGCAGATGCAATAATAAAATCTACGTTCTTGGCGTTGATTCTCCTTTTTTTAATCCTAGCAATTCTGATCATTCCTGATGAAACATCAATTCCGACGATTCTGGTCCCTTTATATCTGGATATTTCTAATGCCGGCCAACCGGTTCCAGTTCCGATATCTAGGACAAATTTGTTTGTGAAATTGAAGGATTTTATTTCTCTTTCATACTCTTTGTACATGTGGTCATCTAATAGATCATCTGGTGCATCGTATAATGTTGATACTTCATCATAGAATTTTGCGACTATTTTTTCCTCCATAACCCTTTCACAACTCGCTAATTGCGTATTTAGAAAATTTATACTAATGAGACATTCTATCGTAGAATTACAAACAAGTGTTGAAGTAATAATTAAGATAAAATATAAAGGAACTGGGTTTTACTTTATTTTAGATTGGTGCTACTTGTAGGAGTGAATTGAACTCTTCTTCTAACTGTTTCTCTACTTTATCGAAGACTTCATCGACTTCTTCTATTGGTACTATTTTTAACCTTGCTATCCGTTCACGGACTGGAAGGCTTGTAACTTTCTCCATTGGAATTCCTCGATCAATGGCTTCCTTAGCTTTTTCGTAGAAGCTTAGTATTATTTTTAGCATTCTATAGGCCTTCTTCAGAGGACAATATGTGTCTACTGGATGTAAGGCGCTTTGTTGAAGGTAGTCTTCTCTTATCATTCTTGCTGCTTCGAGAATTACCCTTTCACTTTCAGGTAGAGCATCTGGACCTACTAGTTGAACAATTTCTCTTAGTTCCTCTTCTCTCTGTAAAAGCCACATGGCGGTTCTTCGAAGTTCTGTCCAATCATTGGCGACGTGTTCTCGGTACCATTCTTCTAGGTTTTCCAAATATAGCGAATAGCTGGTTAGCCAGTTAATTGCAGGGAAATGTCTTCTTGAAGCTAAGTCTTTATCTAAAGCCCAGAAAACTTTAACAATTCTGAGAGTATTTACGGTTACTGGTTCGGAAAAGTCTCCTCCAGGCGGTGAAACTGCGCCACAAACTGTAACCGATCCTGTCCTGGGTTTTGATCCTATGGTTTCTACTCTTCCGGCTCTTTCATAGAATTCAGCTAATCTTGATGCTAGATACGCGGGATATCCTTCCTCTCCTGGCATTTCTTCAAGTCTACCTGATATTTCTCTAAGCGCTTCTGCCCATCTTGATGTCGAATCCGCCATTAAGGCTACGTCATATCCCATATCTCTATAATACTCAGCAAGAGTTATTCCAGTGTAGATGGATGCTTCTCGTGCAGCGACTGGCATGTTGCTTGTGTTTGCTATGAGTATGGTTCTGTTCATTAGTGGTTCTCCTGTTCTTGGGTCTTTTAGCTTTGGAAAATCTTCTAATACTTCTGTCATTTCGTTTCCTCTTTCACCACATCCTATGTAGACTATAATGTCGGTGTCGGCCCATTTTGCAAGTTGGTGTAGCATTACGGTTTTACCAGTGCCGAAACCTCCGGGTATTGCTGCTGTTCCTCCTTTCGCCTGTGGGAATAGAGTGTCTATTATTCTTTGCCCTGTTATTAAGGGTACCTCGGTAGGTAGCTTATTTCTTATTGGTCTTGCTCTTCGAACTGGCCATTTCTGTAGCATTGCTATTTCTTTTTCTTCGCCAAGAGGTGTTTTAATTTTTGCAATTGGTTCTTCTATGGTGTAGTCTCCCTCTGGTGCTATCCATGTCAATTCGCCACGGATTCCAATTGGAATCATCACTTTGTGTGTTACCAATGTTGTTTCTGGTACTTCACCTATGATGTCTCCTTCGACTACCTTTTCTCCAGGTTTTGCCTGTGGTTTAAAATGCCATTTTTTGTCTCTTGGTAGTGCCTCGGTCTTTACTCCTCTTCTTATGAAATCTCCTGTTTCTCTTTTAATTTCTGGTAATGGTCGCTGTATTCCATCAAATATTTGTCCTATTAGTCCTGGTCCAAGTTCGACGGATAGCGGAGATCCCGTTGCTACGACCTTTTCTCCAGGTTTTATTCCTGTTGTTTCTTCGTATACTTGTATGTAAGCTCGATCTCCAATTACTCTTATGACTTCTCCTATTAATTCCTCATTACCTACTCGGCAAACCTCGTACATTTTTACTCCTGTTAGGCCTTCTGCTTCTACAAGTGGTCCAGCAATTCTTGATATTGTACCTATTTTTTGCATTCTAAACACCTAACTTAAAATGTTAATTTAAATTTCTTCTTCACCTTTCTTTAACTTGAGTTCTACTCCTAATGTCGTTCTTATTAATTCACGAATCGGATCTACTTCCCTTTCTATTGGCCCATGTTTATCTGGTATCTCCACAACTATTAGTGAAGGTTTTTTATAAAGTTCTTTTATTACATCCCTTAAATTATCGGCAATTCTTTCGGTTATTATTATTGTCCCGACGTCATCTCGTTTTGATAAACGTTCTAATAGTTCTCGAGCATCCTCTACTGATTTAACTGGATAAACTAGTCCCACGCCTGCCAATTTAAATCCAATTGCGGTGTCTTGATCTGCTACAACCGCTATTTTCATTTCTACCATCTCTTTTTATGGCGGGAATATTTTGTATATGGGATTTATAAACTTAATTTAAAATTGTTTTTCAATATCTTCGTGTAGCATGACCATTCCGCAGTACTGGCAACGTAATTTTGTAGGATGCTCACTTATTACTGTGAATACCGGTTCTATTGGTTCTCTAGGGTTGTTTGATATACAATTAGGATTAATGCACCTTATTATTCCTTTTATAACTTTTGGAAGCTTTACTTTGCTCTTTTCAACAACCTGATAATTTCTTACAATATTAATTGTCGCCTTTGGAGCTATTAGTGCAATCATATTAACTTCACGTGGACTGAGTTCTCTACCCTCAATTTTCACAATATCTTTTTTACCTAACTTTTTGCTTGGAACATTCATAACTATACTAACTACATTGCCTTCTTTTCCAGTTATTCCTAGTATTCTCAATACGTTAAGCGCATTACCTTGCGTGATATGGTCTATCACTGTACCATCTTTTATTTTTTCTACTCGAAGTTCTGACTCACTCATCTATGTACCCCCTTCACAAGACTGTTAGTAAAAAAGTTAATAATAATTTCTTTAGAAAATACCAATGGTGTGATAAATGAAATTTAAGGGTCGTGACGTAGTATCAATCAAAGACTTTACACGTGAGGAAATAGATTATATTCTTAAGATTTCTGATGAAATGGAGAAATACGTCAAAACAGGTTGCGAATTACTTAAAGGAAAAATCATGGCAACCCTCTTCTTTGAACCATCAACTAGGACAAGACTATCCTTTGAAGCTGCTATGAAAAAACTCGGTGGAGAATGTATAGGTTTTTCTAGCACAGAAGGATCAAGCGTAGCAAAAGGTGAAAACCTTAGCGACACTATACATGTTGTAGAAAACTATTGTGATGTTATTGTTCTTAGACATCCATTGGAAGGAGCTGCCAAATTTGCTGCCGAGGTAGCTACTGTTCCCGTTATTAATGCTGGTAGCGGTGCCGAAGAACATCCAACACAAGCTCTTTTAGACTTATTAACGATTAAAAGAGAAAAAAATCGTATAGACGGTTTAAAAATAGCGTTGGTTGGCGATTTAAAATATGGAAGAACTGTTCACTCACTTGCATACGCACTATCAAAGTACGATGTGGATCTATACTTCGTTTCACCAGAGCTATTAAGAATGCGAGAAAGTGTTTTACATGATCTAAAAGAAAAAAATATAACTTATCATGAATATACGAAACTAGACGATGTAATCTCAGATGTCGATGTATTATATGTAACTAGAATACAAAAAGAACGATTCTCCGATCCAGCAGAGTATGAAAAAGTAAGAGGAACATATAAAATTACATTAGAAACCCTAAAAGATGCTAAGGAAGACCTTATTATACTTCATCCCCTTCCAAGGGTAGAAGAAATCGATCCAGCAGTTGATAACACTCCCCACGCAAAATACTTTAAACAAACTTACTATGGTCTTCTCCTTAGAATGGCTCTCCTAGCATTAGTTCTAGGCGCCATAGAATAAAGGTTATCTCGACCTATTGTTTTCCGGAGTGTTTTTTATTTCTATTTCTAAGCGGTTTTCGTCGATACCAAAACCTAGGATAAGCTCTGGGTTGCAGTTTGAATACCTCCAACTCCCACCGAATTTCTTGAATTATTATAATATTCTATTCTTTAATATATTTTTTGAGAATAAACTCAAATTTTTTTGACAAAAACTTTGTAGAAAAAAGACACTTGTATTCTAAGACCTTTTACTACTTAGTTAATTTACTGCCAACTAGAAAATTTAGAAAGTCTTGATCAATGTTTTTCGCATATATAGATGTATAGGGGCCTGTTAACCTAGTATTGTACATTAGTTCTTCAAATCCACGGTTACAGATGGGACAGGCCCTTAAAATTCCTTGATTTATCTCTTTACAATTTAGACAATAGGTTGAGCTTCTTGTATACGCAAAGAGTCCGATGTTATTGGCAAGAATATTATTTGTAATATCCTTAAGTTCATTAAATTCTCTAGAATTATTGTCTAAGTTTATGTTAAGGATGTGTCCACCCCTTAGATATGTATGTGTACTATTTGCCAATTTTATTTTTTCAAGAGTAGAGAGATTCTCTGTTGCAGGAATTACGTTGGTGGAGTAAAAGGGTGGTGTAATATCCTTATAGTTTTTGAAAATTCCTTTATTCAATTTTAAAAATCGGAGAGAAGGTTCGACATCGGGTGATTCCATGAAATTTAATCTGAGGTCATGTTCTATGCTTATTTCTTCAGCTATTTTTTCGGAATTCTTCAATATTCTCATTAAAAAGTTTTGTGTATCTTTTTCGCTGATGGAATTTGAGGTATGAATTTGAGCCGCCTCAGGTAAACCAACATAACCTATCATGTAAGTTGCTGTTTCCTCTCTAAAATAGGGTTCATTATCTATTTTAAGGTTTAATAGCGGTAATAGCTTGTCTATTGATGATCTTTTTCGTACTTCATCTCTCTTAATTAGAAATGCTTTTACTGCACAATTTATTGTGTCATTAAATTCTTCGAAGAATTTATCATCATCTCCTTTAGCGAGAAGTGCTGTTCTTACCATATTTATAGCTATCCAAGCCATACAACATGTTCTAATCGTGTCAATTTTCCAATTTCTTTTATAGTTTGAATCAAACCTGTGAAGTGATGCGCTGTAACTGGTATTAGGTAGTTGCCAATCTAAGGTTAGATTGGCATAAAGCGGCTGTCCTCTTTCGATGGAAAGCTTAAGAACTTTGTCAAACTCCTCTAAATCTATGTTTCCTTTGCGAATTTTGAAAACTAGTTGTGGTTGAGTGTATGGAAGTCCACCATCTCTTCCTTTTCTAAAGATCTCTATTAATGCTCTTAGTATATTTCTTGCTTCCTCCTGATATTCACCGTATGTACCGTCTTCCTTGCCTTCAAAGCTAATAGCTGGTTCATTTTCCAAAAAAGAAGGAACTGAGAATTCTAAATTAAATGTAATAATTGTTTGATTCCATTTTCTGTTTAAAAATTCTATAATCTTTTTTAAAATATTTTTTATTTTTTCGTAGTTTATTGATTTAAAAAGTGGTGCTAAGAATATATTAAAGAAGTCTATTGTTTGGAAAAAAGAGAAATGTGTATCAAATATATTGAAAAGGTTATAAAAGTACAATGGAATGTCATAAACATCTCTTGGTGGTATTAATGGATTAAAAGTAATATTTTTAGAGTTTAGTGATATATCCATCTTTAAGATTAAAGAAAGATCGTGTTGAATACCGTAGGGTTTTAATATCCAATAGTTTGCTTGTGGTATATGTATCCTCCCGGATAAGTGCGCATCGGCCACTTTCCTGGGCAGTACCTTTAGTAAAAGATACTGTTCGAACACGGAATCTCCAGCAAGTCCTCTAGCCAGTTCTGGGTTTGGAAATGATGATTTTTTACCTGCATTTTTGACAAGTTGAGAAACGTCATAAACTGGGAGTCCTAAACGTGTTAGTGAATGACGGTATTCTTCTAGTCCTTTTTCAAGCAAAATGGCGTTTACAAACTCTCTTATTAAGGGTGCGGTTAGATATTTTACTTTCAGTTTAAATAGTCTATCTTCAGCTTCTTTTGCTATTTCTTCAGCCAACTCTTGCGGTACCCCTGCCTCTCTTTTTAGTGCCTCAGCGATTTTACTTCGGTCAAATCGTTCCATTTTTAGCCTTGAAGTTCTGACAAATATTTCTCCGAATTCTCTTCTTCCAAAATCATCTAAAAGCCATAAAAAGTCTACTACATTCTCCCCCAGAGGAGTTAAAAAATATTTACCAGTTTTCTCATCAGATATTACGAGGTTTGCATCTCTAAGTTGATTCAGATGATAAGCAAACTTGCCTGCGTCTGTTTTTGGCGTCATGCCAAGTTCATACATTATTTCAGTAAAAGAAAGCAGTTTTTTTCTACTGAGAAGTTTAAGTATTTCAACTCTTAGGGGACTAGATATTGCTGATAATACACGAAACGAAAAATCAAATTTTTCATTCATAGTAATACACCTAACCTAACTGGAATTTTCGATGAATGTTTTTTTATGTAATTTAAGACCCTTTATGTTTCAATAAGAGAATTGATTTGTAAATATTAAATTATGTTAAAATTATTTAACGATTTACAGTTAAATGAATTTATGTTAAGGGATTCAATTTTCTGAGTTTTTGAATAAGTGATTCAATATCTTCGATAAAAGATACGGCAAGAAGAATTCTTTCCTTTCTTGCCAGTTCAGTAACCATGGAATCTATTTTTCTAACACCATGTAAAACAATCAAGCTAGGTTTTTCTTGACTACCTCTAATAGCGACTAGTGGTAGTCTACCAGTACTGATATTTGTGAATATTAGCGTACGTTGAACAGACGCTTCGAAAAGCTTAGTAAATGCCTCTCCTGAAAGTTCTCTCATTGCTAATCCGCCATCAATAATTGTGTACCCGTAAACGTCTTGTTCAAGTAATTCTTCACATGCAACAGGTTGAGCGTTTATTGCTTCACAAAAATGATCCATCTTGACAGGGGAAGCGAAATCTCTGATGTCTAAAATAATGTCTGTGGGAATCTCAACTCCCATTAATCTTCCAAACGCAGAAATAATTTGACCACCATTTTCCTCGTCAATTGTTAAAAGAATATTAACAAATCTCTTAACAGTTTTTGCACCTGGAGATTTCCGTCTCCCGCTTTCGTAATCGCTTATAACTGACGGAGAAACACCTAATTTCTCTGCTAAAGTAACTTGAGAAACGTGGAATATCTCTCTCCATTTGCGCATGGTCTTACCGGGATCGTTCGAAAGAGATATTTCCCCTGCAATTCTTCTAGCAAGTCTTTCTTTAACAATGTTTGAAATGCTCATGTTTTAAGTTAAATAACGCCAATTACATAAGTTTTTCGATCATTAAGACAAGTGTCGAAAGGGTATAAGATAAGGATAAAAATTTAAAACTCTCTCTAAAGGTTATGGTCTCACTGTTCACACTTTTTAATTTGATAAATTGTATTAAGATTTGTTAATAATGTCCACTGACTGTTTTTATCCTTCCTTTTCTCAAAATTATAATGCTCGAGGAGAAATTATGCAAATATATAGTTCAACAATTGCTGTAATGAATAAGAAACACAAAATTTGGTATTTTTCCTTATCAATACACAAGCACTTTTTAATATTTAATGAATTTGAATGTTAAAAATTAGATAATCAATGAAAACGGTGTGGTGGGGCCGCCGGGATTTGAACCCGGGACCAGCAGCTCCCGAAGCTGCCATCATACCAAGTTTCCCGCCCGATGAAAAACTCATCGAGCTCTAGACCACGGCCCCCACAATGCTATACCACACGATATACATTTAATGACGTATGTTTAAGTTTAGCGGTCTCTAAAATATAAGAGTATTATTCTTCGCTCCTTACTGATTCTTTCACAAGTAGAGAGGATGTGTATTTTACAGTTTATCATAGTTTTCCTTCTTTTCTTAAGATTCCTCTTGCGGCAAGGATTCCTGTTGCTGCCGCGGTCACAATTCCTCTGGAGAGACCTGCGCCGTCACCGGCGACAAAGATGTTTTCTACACTGGTTTCAAGGTTTTCGTTAACTTCAACTCTATTTGCGTAGAATTTAATTTCAGGAGCATATATTAGTGCAGATGAACTAGCAACACCGGGCATCACGTAGTCTAGTTTCTCAAGTCCCTCTAGAATATCGGTAACAATTCTATGGGGTAAAGCCATAGCGACATCCCCAGGTGTTACGTCCCTCAATGTGGGCTTCACATTACTCCGATCAATTCGTGACCAAGTTGAACGTCTACCTTTTTTGAGATCTCCTAATCTTTGAAGAATTGGTTTTCCTCCACCTATGGTAGTTGCTAATTTGGCTATTGAGAATCCGTAGGCGGTTGTGTCTTCAAGCGGTTCGGTGAGTTCAACTCGAACTAGAAATGCAAAATTGGCATTTTCAGATTTTTGTTTGATTAGAGTGTGGCCGTTAACACCAACGATATCTCCGTAGACTTCTTGGACGACGAAGCCTCGATAATTAACGCAAAATACACGTGTAAGGTCATCGAAGGTTTTTGTATATACACGGAATTTTGGATCCTTGGCTATTTTTATTACTGGTTCCATTACAACAGCTGGAACCTCTACCCTTACGCCTATATCTATTGGTTGTGGATGTGTTTTTATTCCAAGTTTTTTCGCTTGTTCCTGAAGCCATTGTGCTCCAATTCTTCCTGGAGCCACGATTATATATTTTGTTTGTATTTTTTGTCCATTTTCAAGCTTTACTTCTCCCTTTTTAAAGTCCACAACCTTCATTCCTAGTATGAATTTTACGTTAACTTGTTCTAGTGCTTTTTTAAATTCTGCAATTACTTTAGGAGCGTTATCAGTGCCTATGTGTCTTTGCGGTATAGGTACAAATTCTATTCCTACGGCTGCGGCTTTTCTCATTAAGCTTTCTACTTGATCTGTGTTTGCTCTGTATATTTTTGAAGGTGCTCCGTATTTTAGAAAAACTTTATCCACTTCTTTCACGAGTTCCCATGCTTCATCTCTACTTACAAATTCTTCAAGATTCCCTCCAATATCAGGTCTTAAATTTAAAAGTCCACTTGAAAGAGTCCCGGCTCCTCCTACTCCACACATTATTTTACAGGGACTACATTTGCTGCAATAGGAATATATCATGGCTGGACATTTTCTTTTCGCTACATCAGGTCCCCAATCAATTACAGTAATTTTCAGATTAGATTTAGTTGCCAATTCATGTGCAGCAAACATGCCTGCGGGCCCTGCACCTACTATTACTACGTCAGTTTTCATTTTGCACTCCCTCAGAAATTAAAGCCTTAATATTTGTGAGTTAAGATGATTTAACTGTTACGTAGCATAACCTCTGTAAATTTCGTTTTTGTTAAGTATTCCTAAAACACTATATGTGAACGTTTAAAGAGGTATATTAATCGAAAATGTAATTGATATTTCCTATTTTTAGGCTGGTCAACTATTTACAATATTTTATAGTTTGATTTTCTTATAGGAATTCTTTTCTTCGTAGAGAATCTAATTTTCCAAGGTATGTGCCATCTAAAAGATATATCTCTGTGTTCGATGGTTTTATGCAGTTTGATTTAAATAAGGGCCCTAATAGTTGCTGTGTCGTATTAATTGGAATTCCTCCCAGCATTTTATTGTATGCTGGCATGATAATTATCTTTGTCATCGGAATTATTACTCCAAAGAGTCTTTCGAATTGTTGAATCGGATCTCTCGATGCTTTAATTTTTTTGTATTTTAGGTATGCTTTTGCTACACAGTTTCTATCCCACGTCGCTTTGATCCAAATTGGTTGTGTTATTTTGAATCCTGTTCCTGTGGTTAATTGAATCAATGGATGTGTATGGGCCATGATTAAAGAATTTGATCCTAGAAGTTTAGCATCTGGCCATGCATGACCGTGAATAAGTCCGATTGTTTTTTCATCTTCTTTTAAAATTACGCCTCGAGGTGAATATATTTTTACTTGAGGTGGAGTTATGGCCTTTAATTGTCCGTCATGATTGCCTGGTATTATTTCCACTTGAACCTCTTCGGAAAGGCTTAAAAGAAAATCGTAGATGCGAGTCGTTTCTTGATATCGAATGGTTGCAATTTCATGTTTTACATCTCCAAGTATTATCAATCGAGAAGGAGAAAGATTTTTTATTAATCGTTGAATGGAATTTAGAAGATTTTGTGTTTGAGATGGGATTTTAATTCCTGATTTTTCAAGTTCTTTTTCAAAACCTAAGTGTAGGTCTGCTATGCAAAGTATTTTTTCATTTTTTAGCTGTATTTGAAGAGCTGGGATGTTTGGAATAATTCTTATTTCTGTCATTTCATTACTATTACATGAGTTCGTGCATTATAAATTTGCGATGTGAATTTAGGAAGTGTCGTTAGATTGTGGGAAGACGACTTGCTGATTAAGGAACTTGAAAGAAAAGGTGTCCTATCGGAAAGTTTGTTGGAACGGTTTGCTTTAAAATATGGTAAGTTGTTTTGGCGAGCTATTAAGGCTGTTGAGGAAAAACGTATTTTGAAATATGTTTTTGAACCTAGTGGAAAATATTTGTGGATTGTTATAGGGAAAACAAGAAAGTATTTGGTTATACCAGATTTTTATTGCAGTTGTGATGATTTTTATTTTAATGTAGTTACTAGAAGAAAGAGGCAATTATGTTATCATATACTTGCTAGGAGAATTGCTGAAATATTGGGATTATACGAAACAATTCGTGTTAGTGATACTCTCTATAAAGATCTTTTGAACGAAATTAAGTTATACAAGATAAGAAAAGATAAATTTACTGTATCTTAGGCAGTAAGTGTTAGGGTTATGGCTTCTAAAAATTTAAATAAGGGATGATGTCGTTGGATTTGTAAGACATTTCATGGAATACACTTTTAGTAACTGTTGCATGGAGGAAAGAATATGGAAATGGATATGGCAAGGATAGTATTTGATATAAACGTTGCTCTTGGAATAGTAATTTTAATACTAATATTGGCATATATTGTTCTTGCGAAAGAAGAATAATTGTAGTGATTAGCCATGACTTTCTCTTTGGAACATCTTGTTAACATGGTTTTAGAAGAAGCTAGACCGTATATTTCTGAAATAAATTGGACACGAGAAAAGATTGACAAAATAGTGAAAAAGGTAAGTCAAATAGATGAATTTATAACAGTATTGGAGAAAGAAATAGAAAAGGCAGCTTCCACGAGAAAAACGGACCTAAAAATTTTTCTTACTTATTTTCAAAAGAGAGTGAAAAATGTTGCACGTGAAAGGAACACAGGAAGAAAATTTTGATGAAACTTTTCGACTTTTACATGAAAGGATAAGAGAGAAATTAATAGAGTTAGGATTGGTTGAAGCTACTGAACCACAGAAGAAAGCCATACCGGAAATTTTAGCTGGAAAAAACGTGCTTTTAATTTCTCCTACAGGTTCAGGTAAGACTGAAGCTGCCTTATTGCCTATATTCAGCTTGTATTTAAATTATTCCGAAAAAAATCTGACTAAACCAATATCAATTTTATATATAACGCCATTGAGAGCTTTGAACAGGGATATTTTCCGAAGAATATTGAATTTAGCTGAAAGCCTAGGTATTAAAGTTGAAATTAGACATGGTGACACCACTTCTTCGGTTAGAAGAAGACAAGCTTTACATCCCCCTGATATGTTAATAACTACTCCTGAAACTTTACAGGCAATTTTACCTGGGCTAAGGTTAAGAGAATGGCTTAGGAATGTTAGATGGGTTGTTGTAGATGAAATTCATGAAATTGTGACTGAAAAACGAGGTGTTCAATTAACTGTCGCGCTTGAAAGGTTACGAAATCTGGTTGGAAGAGATTTTCAACGTATAGGTCTTTCTGCTACAATAGGTAGCCCAGAAATTGTAGCTAAGTTTCTTGTTGGGATTAAAAGACCTGTTAAAATAATCAAAGTTCCTGTCATCAAAAATGTTGACATAAAAGTTGTATGTCCTTCTCCTCGGGCGGAAGATTTTAAGATAAGTAAAAAAATTTTTAGTACTCCTGAGACTGCTGCAAGGATTCGGGTATTGGTTGAGTTATTAGAAAAGAGCCGCTCTATGCTTACTTTTGTAAACACTCGTGAAATAGCTGAGATACTAGCTTCTAGGCTTCACTTATACGATCCTAATCTAAGTATTGATGTGCATCATGGTTCATTGAGTAGAGATGTTCGTATAGAAGTTGAAAGGTTATTTAAAGACGGTGAGTTGAAAGGTCTTATTTGTACATCATCTATGGAGTTAGGGATTGATGTAGGAACCGTTGATTTAGTTGTCCAATATATGTCTCCCAGACAAGTTACTCGTTTGGTTCAAAGAGTTGGAAGAAGTGGGCATAAGATTGGGAAAACTTCAAGAGGTGTTATTATAGCTCTGGATGATATGGATGATATTTTGGAATCTGCTGTGATTGCTTTTAAAGCTGTAAGAGAGGAATTAGAACTAATAGTTATTCATGAACTGGCTTTTGATGTTTTATGTCATCAAATCGCTGGGTTGGTTCTTGATGAAGGAAATTTAACTGTAGATAAGATATTTGATGTTGTTAGGAAAGCATACCCATATAGAAATTTAAATAGAGACAAATTAATGGAATTACTAAGATTAATGGACTATTTGGATATTATAAAGTTAACAGGTAATAACATTGTCAGAAGAAGTTGGAAAACAAGAAAATACTATTATGAATCCATTTCAACAATACCAGATGTAAAGAAGTTCGAAGTTATTGATTCGGCAACTAATAAAAGGATTGGCACTTTAGATGAAAAGTTTGTAATTAAACATGGAGATATTAACACTACTTTCATAATGAAGGGATCTGCTTGGAAAATTTTGCAAATAAATGAAGGAAAAGTTTTTGTATCCGGTGTAGAGGATCCTAAAGGTGTAATTCCAAGTTGGGAAGGTGAACAAATACCTGTATTATATCAGGTAGCTTCTGAAGTTGGTAAAATGAGGGGAAAAATCGGAAAAGCATTAGAAAAAAGTAGAGATTCATTAAAGATTCTTTTAGATAGATTGCCTTTAACTGTCGAGGCAGCTCAGAAGGTAGTGGAAACTATTAAAAAACAACTTGATCGAGGAATACCTATTCCCACAGATAGGTTAATATTGATTGAAATCTTAGATGATGTCTTAGTTCTTCATACGTGTTTTGGAAACTTAATTAACGAAACATTGGGTAGAGTGCTTGCTGCCCTTTTAAGCGCTAGGTGGGGAGCTGATATTAGTTTAAATGTTGACGCTTATAGAATAATACTCAGAGCGCCGGTAAGAATACGCTCTAAAGACGTCTTAGATATTTTGCAGAAAGAATTAACTACTGAACATTTAGAAGATTTACTTAAAATAATTTTACGTAATTCCAGTTTATTGGCATGGAGAATATTTCACGTCGCTAGAAGATTTGGCGTTGTAAGTAGAGACGTAGATTTTAGTTCCCATTTAGCATGGAGACTTATGGATGTTTACAGGGATACTTTAATCTTCGAGGAAGCTATTCGAGAAGCTTTGGCCGTGGATCTCAATGTTGCTCTCACCAAGGAAATGTTGAATAAAATAAGAAGGAAAGAAATCACCCTTGTGGTTAAGTCGCTGGTTGAACCTTCTCCAATTGCTCTTAACGCGCTGGCTAGGTTTTATCCTTCCGATTATGTTCTTGTGGGTAAGCCTAAGGTTGAAATGGCAAAGCTCATTAAAGAAAGGCTTTGCAATGAAAAAATAAGGCTTGTTTGCATGAATTGTGCATCTTGGGAATCTATAAGAACCGTTAAAACTTTACCAGACTTAATTAAATGCCCAAGGTGCGGGTCTGTATTAATTGGTGTTACTTATCCTAAACAGATGAATACTACAAAAATATTAAGGAAGTATAAGCTTGGTCAAAAATTGACGGATGAAGAAAGGAAGTTAATTGATAAACTTTGGAAAACGGCTAATTTGCTTGTTGCAAATGGTAAACAAGCCGTAATGGTTTTAGCAGCTAGGGGTGTAGGACCTGAGACAGCAGCAAAAATCTTAAGTAGGAGGTATAGTGATGAAAACGATTTTTATATTGAAATTTTGAATGCCGAGAGAGAATATATACGAACGCGAGCTTTCTGGGACTAAAAATGTGATTTTAGAACTATATGTTATAATTTTGGTGGAATTGATGGAAAAATGGTTGAAAAAAGTAAAATTCGAAACCCGGATTTCTAAAAATCAGTTACAAAAGGAAAAAATCATATTTGTGGGGCGCAGTAATGTTGGTAAAAGTAGTTTAATCAAACTACTAACAGGTGTAAAAATCAGAATAGGAAAACGTCCTGGAACAACTGTTTTGCCATTTAAAGTAAAATTTGAAAGATTAGACATTGTAGATATGCCTGGTTCCGGTTTTATGGAAGGAAAAACAAAGAGTATACAGGAGAAAATAAAGGATTTCATTATTTGGTATATAGAAGAAAATAAGAATGAAATTCTTTTCGCAGTAGAAGTTTTAGATGCTAAGATGTTTTTGGAAATTGTGCAAAGGTGGGAAAGGAGGGGAGAAAATCCTATTGACATCGAGTTTTTTAACTTCTTATCGGAGTTAGAGTTAGATCCAATAGTAGCTGTAAATAAAATCGATAAAATTTCAGTAAATAAGCGGTCATTTATACTAGATCAAATATGTGAAAAACTTGGGTTCTCATGGCCCTGGAAGCAATGGAGAGATATTATTGTTCCAATATCAGCTAAGACGGGAGAAGGATTTGAAGATTTGTGGAGAAATATATTTAATAGGTTAAAGAGAAAAGGAAGGTCTGATTTAATCAAATATTTTAGGAAGACCCCATACTTATAACTAAACCTCATCTTGCAGCAGTAAAAATTACCATTATTTAAGGTTCATAAACTTCAAAAAGTATAGAATTTTATAGTTCCGAATTTTTGGAAATTTATATATTGAATTTCGTATATCTCTCATATGACTGTAATTATGTCAAAAGGAAGATAACTAAATTGTTTTACAACGTTTTTCTGTGAGAGTGGGTGCATGGTTGATTTGAGCTTTGAAGAAATAATTGAGAAGATTATGTTTGAGAAGAAAATATCTAGATGGAAATTATTGGAGTTAATTGAGAAGAAGAAAGCTGAGTTGGGAGGATTAATTACAGATAAGAGTGCTGCTATGCTTGTTGCGAAAGAATTAGGTTTAAATTTCTTTAATAAGTTTATATCGGAAGAAAAAATAAATATAAGTAAATTGAAGCCCGGTATGCGTAATGTTACTCTTATTGGAAGGGTTTCACATATTTTTCCAGTAAGAGAATTCACAGTGAATAATAAAAAGAATGAAGTTGTATCATTAATTCTCTACGATGGAACTGGGGAAATACGTGTTGTTTTATGGGATACTAATCATATAAAATTAATAAAAGAAGGAGTAATAAAAAGAGACTGTGTACTACGTGTAATTGGCGCAGATGTCCGTGAGGGACGAGATAAAAACACAGAGGTACATGTGGGAAGCAAAGGGAACATTATTGTAAATCCCGAAGATGTAGATTTGGAAAAGATACCGAAAATACCGAAAAGAAGGTTAAAGATAAGAGAATTAGATGCAAACATGTACAATATAGTTGTATGTGGTGTTGTAAAGAGGATCGGCCCCTTAACGAGTTTTGAATGGAAAGATAGACCTGGAAAAATTCTAAGTTTAATTCTCGGCGATGAAACCGGTGAAATTAGAGTTGTTTTTTGGAATGAAAAAGCAGAAGAAGCTACGAATTTAAAAGAAGGGGATGTCATTGAATTAAGTGGTGTTTATACTAAACTTGGCAGAACAGAAAATATAGAGATTCACGTAGACTCTGAGAGTGGAATTAGGGTTCTCCAACCAGAAGAAGTTAGTGAAGAATTATCTTCACTTAGTCATATAACTGAAGATAAATTTATGTCCATCACCAATTTAACGGAAAGTTCTGATGTGAATGTCGAAGGTATTGTTGCTAGGATTGAATCTTTAAGGGAATTTGTTCGTGAGGATGGAAGTATAGGAAAACGTTTAACATTTGTACTTTCTGATGAAAATGGAAACACTATAAGAGTTGTAGCGTGGAATGATGCAGCTGAGCAACTTAGTAGTATTTCGGAAGGAGACGCTCTTCAAATATTTCACGGATACGTAAAAAGAGGATTATCAGGGAATTTAGAGGTACATATAGGTAAACTTTCAACTATAAACGTGATAAAGGGAAAGTTTCCCAGCATAGCCGAACAGGTGGAGAAAAAACCACATTTAGCTGACTTCCGTAGGGTAAAGCTTCAAAATGTAAGAGAAAATGAAAGAATAGAGGTTAAAGCTTCCGTGACATATTTTTTTGATAAACCTTTGATGTATGATGCTTGTCCTGACTGTTTAAGAAAAGTGGAGTTAAAGGAAAATGTTTGGATATGCCACAGGTGTGGTAAAGAAATAACTTCTCCCATACCCAGGCTTACATTAACTTGCATTATCGACGACGGTTCAGATACTATTATTGCTAAATGTTGGAACAATGTTGCTGCCAAACTTCTTAATCTAGAAGATGATTTAAGCCAAGTTACTCACGAAGAACTTTTATCAAAAATTAACGATATCCTAGGTAGAGAATTCATTTTTCGGGGAAATATCGTCTATAACGATGTCTCAAATCGATTAGAACTAAATGTGCTCGAAGTCGAAAACGTCGATCCCGTGAAAGAAGCAGAAAAACTATTAGAGAAAATAAAGAAAGCCCTTTAATGTAGTTTTTCATATATATGCTAACTTATTATCTTACCTAACTCTTCTTGTATTTCTTCCTCGGTTCTCTCCGTTTCCAGTAGTTGATACTCCGCAAATCCTGGCTTTTTGTTCTTTAATTCTTTACATTGAAGCTCTATAGCTCGTTTTTGAGGGTGAGTTTTTACTATAACATATGCTCTAACTATGTTTGCAATGCTTGCTTCTTGTAAAACTAGAGTTTGACCAGCTTTAAGCTCGATTACACATCGATAATGTTTATGTCCTTTTGGTATGCCTATAAGAACTCTTTTTATGTCTCTGTTTCGAATTATAAGAATATTCTTCATTTTTACACCTCATATGTTCTACGTCATTTTGGGTGGTAAGTTTAAATTTGAAATATTTGAGAATTACCTAGAACTAACGGAACGGTGAAAATCATGGGTAGAAGGAGAAGAAGAAAGAAAGTCATTAGGAGAGTGATTAGAAGACTTCCGAGTATATTTGAATGTCCTAGCTGCGGAGCTCAAGCTATTAGAATAGAGATGAAAAAAGAAGAGGGTATAGCTACTATTCAATGCGGTAGTTGTGGTTTAACAGATACTATTAGAATAACGCCTCTATCTGAGCCTGTGGATGTTTATGGAGAATTCATAGACAAGTACTATGCTACGATAGAAAACGAATAACTTGTGTTTTAACTTTTTAATTTACATAAAAGAAAAAGGTTTGAGATTGTACTAGACTCTTAGGTTTGTTATCCCATTAAATGTTTAGATATAGAAGCATAGCTATTAGTGCTCCTAGAGCGGTTGATATAAAGTTAACAGTATTATTTTCTATGAGTTCGTATCCTCTTAGATGTTTTGTTTTTTGTCCGCAGTGAATTCTTTTTTCAGTTATTTTTCCGCACACTTGGCAACGATATAATACTTGAACAGTTGCTCCTAGGATACTGTCAAATGTACAGCCAAGAAATCCGGCAATAACTGGTAAAATCAGTATTTTTAGCCCCCAATTCACATTGAGAAAACCGGTGACTTGAAGAATTAATGCCACAGTACCAATTATAAAAGCGCCGAAAAAGGTTGCAAATTCTCCTAAAGGAGTAATTCCTCCAGAGGTTCCAGGTTCAACCTTTTTCTTAAGATTAACTATTAATCTGGGTTTTCCTGGATAAAGAAGCCCGATTTCTGTTGCCAATGTATCAGCAGTGGCCGTACTTATCGCGCCGAGAAAGCCAGCGAAAAATATATCTCCGCCGAATTTTCCATAACCTTCAAGAATAGCTAGAAGCATAGCTATGCCTCCATTGGCAAACACATTGTACCATGCACGTGCTCCTCCTTTTTCTTCCGCTGCTCCCCTTCTTCTTTTAATTTCGTATTTATACTTTGTAAATTGAGCGGCTATTAAATGAAATACCAAGACTATTAGAAACCATTGCCAACCACCAAGTACCCAAATAGATAAGCCAACGACGAAACCCGCAATAAAACCGGTCTTGTCAACTGCTTTCTTTTTTATGGAAAGTAAGCCAAGTAGGCCTACTATGATAATTCCTGATATTAATTGGAACAAATTAAGCAAATTGTTTCACCACCAAGGTTTACTGCAATAAATTGCATTTTGCACGAAGTAGCCAAATATTTTATCGACAAATAATAGGCTTGTATAATGCTTGTTTGAATATATTTTCGCTTCACGTCTCACATAAAAATATTACTATGAAATTCGATATATTTATTCGGCAAGTGACGAAAAAATAAGGATGTGTTTTCACGAGTCGGTAGCATTAAAAGTTTCACATTGTAAGCGCTTATTACCCTATTTTCTTGCTTTTAATAATTTGTAAGTAAGAAAGGAAGCGACTCCAAGAAGTAAGATTATGCCTCCTGCTAATAGAAAGTAGTTTGAAACATCGACCGGATTAGGGGTTGGAGTTAGCCATTTAATGATGTTATACCATAGTATCTTGTTGTTTTCTGCATCTATCCATGGAATATCAAGTCTTTTTACATTTAAATCACTAAACATTATTGTAGATCCGCATAGAACGATTCTAAATCCATTATTCTCGTATGCAACTAGCCAGGGGGGCTTTGTTCCCGTTTGATATGTAAAATTACCATTTGGTGTCATTGCATAGGACTCGTTATCTCCCGTTGCAACAATGTATTTATTATCTTTAACGATCAAACTAGAAGAAAAAACCAAAACCCTTTGTATATTATCAGATATTCTTGTTTCGTTGTTAAATTCAGTGCTGTTTACATATACAAAATAGGGTCGGCGAATCACGCTATGATTTTCGTCGAAAATGGCGTCACCAAAGGAATTATTGTGTGAAAATAAAACTGAAGATATGTTTAATTTCGTTAATATTTTATTTAATTCTGTAGGGTTTCCATTTTCACCATATACAGTTTCATTAAGTTGAGGGTCACACATTAAAAATAATCCACCGCCATTTTCGACGAAAGTTTTTATTGTATCAAGTTCGTTTTCGTTGAAAGATGCATTTCGGCCTGGGTTTCCTATGATTAGTATATCAATGCCCTCGAGTGTTGAGGAATTAAATGTAGAGTTGGATGGTAAGAGTCGTACAATGTATTTTGCGTATCGTCCTGGTCTATATTCCAGTACAGTTTCATTAAGAGCATCGATAGCCTTAGTAAAATTCCCGAGAGTATATGTTAGATTTTGAGCATGAGCCTCATCGAAGAGAACTACAACTTGTTCCTCAAGTATCGCCACACTTTTCGGAACAGATGCAAATAACATTATCAGAAGCATTACAATGAACGTAATACTCTTCTTTTTTCTCATTTACTATCACCACGATAAAGGAAGACGTATATTTTCAGGATTTAGACTTATTACTCATTTTCATGTGTAACATTTATCTCTATTATAAATTCGGATGTATGTGTTCCGATGTGCGATCAGCTTCAGTTTCTCATGGGATTTAAACACTTTTTATATCAGTTTTGCTTGGTAATTTATGGTTTGTAATGTTGTCTATTTTATCTTTGTCATGAGTTTAAAATAGTTTCGATAGGCATTTATGTTCTAAGTTGGAGTTAAAGATTAGGAAAACCAACATATCATTTGTTAAAATGTCAGGACCAGTGTACCTGAATGTTTTCTAAGGGTATATGAAGTGGGGGGTATACTTGATGTTGGAAAAGAAAGGTTACATAGATCCGCTTGCTCGATTATCTAAAATTAGGAACATGAAACGTGGATTAATTATGCGAACCATCATACTAGAAAGACTTAGACAGGCAGAACAGACAGGAAAAACCATTAAAGAGATAAGTAATGAAACTGGTCTTGGTTATAATATTGTGTTGCATCATCTTAGAATGTTAGAAAAGGAAAAAATTGTAACAAGAAAAGGAAAAAGACCGTACAAATGGTTGTTAACAGGAATCGGGCAACGATTAATTGATAAATATTTGGAAATTAAATCTCCAACAATGCTTTAAGCAGATTAGCATCTGTTATCATTCCAACTAGGTCTCCTTTAGCATTTACTACAGGAAACTGGTCAATATCGTATTTTCTCATCATTTTGGCGCACTCACTTACAGATACTTGTTCGGCTACGCTGATAACGTTGCTCACCATAACTTGGCTAACAGGTTTCTCAGGTAGTTTTAGCTTCTTTTTAGCTATGTAGATATAGGTAGATGCATCCCATGACCATTTTGTTCCTTCGCTGGCAGCTGACATTTCAGAAACTTTACTTTCATCAACTACTTCGCTAAGAGAGATGAAATCGGTATCTGTAATGATTCCAACGAGTTGTCCGTTAGCACCAAGGACAGGTAGTGCTTGTACATCGGCAAGTCGCATAACTATATAAGCAACGGGTAGGGGAGTTCCCTCCCAAACAGCAGTAATTTTTCTTTGCACATAGGGTTTAATAGGCTTATCAATGTTCATGCGAGAAATTGCTTTCCAAACAATATCTGCAACTGTTATGATACCAACAAGTTCTCCATTTTCAACAACAGGTAATCTACGAATATTTTTTTCGAGTAAAATCCTTGCAACCTCCTTAATATCCGTGTCTGGTGTGGTTACTATGGGATCTCGAGTCATAAGCATGGCGATTTGTTCTTCATCTGGTTTTAACATCAAATCGGTACGGGTGACTATCCCGACTAGCTCTTTAGTTCCCTTTTTCACTACGGGTAGTCCCATAACTTGGTGTTTATTCATTAACTCTAGTATATGCTCTCTGTTTCCTGGAACTTCGGCATATACTACGTTTCTGGTCATGACATTGCTGACTTTCATAATTTTGCCTCCTGAAACAACTTTGAGAATAACAAATGTGGTGTATGCAACCCTTCATTAAAACTCTACAAAAATAAATGAAACAACACTTATAAAATTTAACTCTTGACAAACATATTGTTATGTCGATGGTTTCTTTAGCATTTCAGTCGAGATAGTATAGAAACTAAACGGCGCCAAAATCGTAGAGTATTATTCGACTGGACAACAGCAGGGTTTTTCTCCACACTTTGGACAGACTCCGTGATATTTTTCCGTGGCGGATTCTTCTAAATCTATGCCTAGAACATTACATAGACTAGCAAGCCAGGCAAAAACGTCTCCGATTTCCTCTTTTACGCTTTTTTTATCACCATCTAATAGAGCTCTACTAAGTTCTCCGATTTCTTGTACAAGCCAGGCAAAGGTCTTGAACGGGCCACGCTTAGAATCTCTACGAAAATATAATTCTTTCATTAATTTTTGGAATTCTTTAATGTGCAATAGGCTGCCTCCAAACATTTACTCCAAATTTATTGTTCAGTGAGTCTTTATGAATTATTGGCAACTGCTAAGTTTTACTGTTAAAAAATATAAAGTGTTATTTTTTAAGACTACAGTATTCTCGAATATTAATGTACTCGTAGGCATCGGTTAGACTATCGAAACAGTAGTGAACTTTTTGGAAGGCTTTTCTAAATTCGACAACATCTTTAGCAACATCTTTGGGATTCTCTTCATTAAATACGATTCTTTTAATAAATTCTGCTATTTCCTCCATGTCGGATTCTTTCATTCCTAATCTAGTAACTTCACTAACTCCTAGACGAATACCTCCAGGTCGTTTATAATCTCTTCCAACTCTTTTGTCCCATGGAAGCAAATTCCGATTAATTATAATGTTGGCTTCCTCTAATTTTTTCTCAACTGTCATACCGTCCTTCAGCGGTGTTTCACTAATGTCTACGAGAATCGTATGTGATTCCGTAAATCCTTTATGTTCAGCGAGAACCTTAAACCCTCTTTCGTACAAGGCTTGGCCTAAGGCTTTAGCGTTTTTAATGATTTGACCGGCATACTCGCTACCAAAAGCAAGCATCTCTGCAAAGGCTACAGCTTTTGGTAGCAGCAGAATTATCTGCTGCTATTCCCAGCAACTAGGTGCAAATGATGATTGCTCATGGTAGACGGGAAAGCTGCTTTTTTGAGTTCCTCAGCATATTTGCTATGCGAGAGGACCGTTCCTCCTTGTGGTCCTGGCAATGTTTTGTGTGTACTTATCGTGAAAACGTCCGCCCCTTCTCTTAAGGGGTCTTGGAATTTTCCACCGGCAATAAGTCCTGCAACGTGTGCTCCATCGAAGTGTATATATGCACCGATTTCATCTGCAATTTCTCTAATTTCTTTTACTGGTTCTGGAAATAGAAATACGCTGGCTCCCATTATGAATAATTTTATATGTTTTCCTTCCTTTGCGAGTTTTTTAACTCGTTTTGCTGTTCCATCTACATCGATGTTCATTTCTTTCTCGTCAAAGGCAAAATAGTGTACTTTTAAGCCCCTGACTTTCCCCGCCGTGCCCCAGAGTTTTTTCTTTGCATAGCTTATGTGGCCGCCCGAGGGAATTGAAATACTCATTATATGATCTCCAGGTTCGGTAAAAGCTGAATATACTATTAAATTTGCAATCACTCCGCTTATGGCGCGGACATCAGCAAATTCTGCTTTAAATAATTTTTTAGCTAACTCAATAGCTATTTCTTCTACTTGATCTATATAGATACATCCAGCATAAACGCGTTCGCCGGGCCAACCTTACCGGTCCCAGTTTAACTGGGACTTTCGGCGTATCTGTTTCCGAAATCGCTGCATAAACATTCTCGAACTGCTGGACTTGGAATGTTTTTCCGACCCAGCCTTCTATGCTGGGTTTTCGGAAGCTATTAGTGGAATTGTGCTTCGGAACCACTGATGATGTTCTTTTAATAGTTCAAATATTTTATCGTAGTATTTCTTTGCTTCTTGTTCTTCCATTTCTTTCCCTCCTGGTATAATTATGTTAAAATTATTTCTTGAACTTATCAATATGTTTGTTTTAGCGGTAGTTAAATTCTTGGTCCCGTGGTTTATATAAGCTATCCTTTGCTATTTTTAAAGGGAAACTCATTTGTATATGCCTCTTTCTCTCTACGTATTTGTTCAATTATAAATTTAAGTAATGAAGCAATTTGTAGGCCTTTTTGTGGATATTATTAGGTGATTGGTTTTGTGGTTAGGTCGATTTACAAAACTTAAGATGATTCTGGTATAGTTTCTTTCTCTCTTTATGTTACAATCTTAGTTTATGCGTGTACAAAGAACCCTGCTTGTTGTGTTAAAAGAAAGATTAATATTTTGAATTAATTTAATAATTTTGACAATTTAAGTATTTGAGGTGTAATTTAATGTCTCGCAAATCTAAGAAGAGAAAGAAAGAAGGCCCTATGCCTGTAACTGGTGCTGGTTTGATCAGGTTCTTTCAAGATGAAACTAGAGGTATAAAAGTAGGTCCACTTGCAGTTATTATCCTTTCGTTCTTCTTAGTTATTCTTGTGGGACTAGCTTGGTTAAGGTCTTATGGATTAATACCGTTTCCATAAGTCTCGTTATTTTCTCGCTTGAATGATTTAACTGGTATTATTATTAAGCCGGTTTTCAATTTTTTTATTTCATCCTCGGTAAGTTTTTCTTTTAGAA
Source organism: Candidatus Baldrarchaeota archaeon (assembly GCA_019056805.1). Lineage (GTDB taxonomy): Archaea > Asgardarchaeota > Baldrarchaeia > Baldrarchaeales > DXJG01 > DXJG01. Next base: position 45,018 of record DXJG01000001.1, read on the forward strand.
CTTTATCTTTCCGTGAATGTACTATTGCACTGTTTCCGAATGGATCTTCAATTATTACTGTGACCCTTTCTTTTCCAATTTTTACGTTTTCTATTGTGTTCAGGATTTTGTCACATTTCTTTTGTTTGATCTTTTCTGTTGACCATCTTTTAGCCATTTCGACGACGTTCTTTATTCTTTCTAGTACGCCTTCGATATTCGTTATGAAGGGAGTGGATGCCGGTCCGGGTTCTACTTTGACTCCTAGTTCAGGAACTCTTATAGTGGCTGTTGAAGACTTAATTACCTTTGCGTATAAGTCTTGAGGTGTTTCTACTTTTAGGGAATATCGTGAGGGGCCCCTTTCTGATGTGCAAATTACATCACTATGTTTAAATCCGCAGGATTTACATTGAAGGGTCAATAATAAGACTTCTCCGAAGTGAGGAACTGTAGTTGTTGTTATCCTTTCTATTAGTGTTTTTCTACTGCAGATCGGGCATTTAGAAACATTAACTTTAAGTGTATTTTCTGTCATTTTACTTTACACCATTTACCTATTACAACTCTAACTTCATTGTGAAGCTTGGAGGATACAAGTTTGAGTAAGGTTGAAGAAATTGTAAAGATTTATGGCAAACTTTTCGCCATACCAAGTATGGGAAGGCTTTTAATTGTTAGCTTAGCTGTGAGTATTTTTGTTGCTTTTTTACCTAATGTTTCATTTTACTTTAAAACCTCTGAGTTAATAGTACTTTTATTTATTTTGTATGAAGGTATTGCAGTAGTGTGGGGCTCATTAGTTATTTCAGCGTTCATTAGCTTGCCTATAGTTAAAAGAAAAACTCGTATTCTAAATTTTAGGAGACTTATCGCATTAAATCTTTTTTCTGTAATTCTTTTATATGCTGTCTATGGTTTGCCAATTTTAGTAACGATTGGTAATTATCGTGTTGCTATAATTTCTCTTTTAATTGGTGTAGCTATAGCTTTCTCTTTTAGAATAATAGCATGTTACTCCATTTCACAGCTATCTTTTATGGAATCTGTTATTGTTTCTCTTATTCAGCCATTGCTTCTCTTGTTTTTAAGAGAAGAGTTGTTAATTTTCTTTTTCCCTTCTAGTTCTCCGATTCCGATAATTAGACCCTATGTTATTCCTCTATTCATAATTTTGATTATTTTCCTATTCTCAACGATCATGTATCTTAGAACCGTAAATAATAGTGTAAAATCGTCTCTGGGTATTGGCGGTCTAGAATTTCTTAGAGCCTTTATTGCCGAATGGACCGAACAAGAAGGAAAAACTATGGAAACACTTTTAACTAAGATTGGTGAGGAAAGAAATTTGCCTGTAGCAATTATTTCTTTTAAAAACTTGAAAAACCAAATAAAAGCTATTTTACTGGTTCCAGCAATTCACCCTGGACCATTTAAAACGATTGGTAGTAGCATTTTACCCTACTTCTTGGCTAGAGAACTAAAACAAAGAATGGGCGCAGAAGTGCTTGTTCTCCATGGGCCATGTGATCACTCCCTTAATTTAACATCAAAGACACAGCTTCAATACGTGTTAGATGAAATTATAAAGAATTTAAGCGATATTAACTATGTGGATGGAGCAACTCCATTAGTATGCGTCAAGAAAGAAGATGTAACTGTAAAGACTCAAACTTTTGGTGATCTCGCTTTAATCATTGCAACTCGCTCACCTCTACCAATGGACGATGTAACTCTTGGTGTGGGACTTTTAGCCTGTGAGATTGCCGAAAAAGAAGGAATCAAAAAAGCCTTTTTTGTTGATGCTCATAACTGTATAGGTGAAACCTTCGAAGATGTATTAATTGGTTCTGAACTTGCTGAAAAAATTATTTCAACAGCTCAAGAAAGTATAAAACAAATGCTGCGTGTAAATGTGAGTCCATTAAAGATAGGAGTCGCAAAAGGTAGAGATATAGACATTTCGTTAGAGGAAGGATTGGGGAGTGATGGTGTATCTATTTTACTTATGGAGATCAAAGACGATAGGTATGCTTACGTTATCTTTGATAGCAATAATTTAGATATTGGTCTTAGAGAAGAAATTATTGATCGTTTAAAGAAGAATTACAAAATAAGAGAAGTAGAGGTTATGACCACCGATACTCATGAAGTGAATGCCGTATCCCCAAGTAAAGGGGGATATATTCCGCTGGGAAAAGAAACAGACCATGAAAAAATAATTTCGTATGTAGTCAATCTAGTAAAGCAGGCAGAGGAAAACCTGGAAGCAGTAAAAATAGGAACAAAGATAATAAAGATACAAAAACTAAAAGTCATAGGGGAAAATCAGGTATCAGTATTAACATCGGCTGTCTCAACTGGATATACAATAGCGAAGAATAGCGCGCTTGCTGTGTTTATTCCAACACTTATAGCTTCCATGCTACTCGCCATGTTCTTTATCTAGGGGCGAGATATTTGAAGTTAATTTATTGTACTTCTTAAGATATAGATAATACTTGTAAGAAGCATATAAAACGTCAATGGCTCTTTCAGGTGTTGGATAACATGGTATTCCTAATTCTTCAACTTTTTGAACATCTTCCATCACGTATTCGCCTAAGGGGACACAGAAAACCAACGGTTTAGGTGTTTTTACATCCTCTAATATTTCAGCTACCGCCTTACCTACTTCAATGACTTTAAGAGCTGGCACTATTAAGGAAATACCATTAACCGTTTCAGTTCTCATCAGCATTCTGGCACTTTCAACATACTGTTCTGTTGTAACTAGAAAGCTTAAATCGAGTGGATTAAAGTTACTTGTCCATGGAAAAGCGATTCCTTTAAGTTTTTTTAAGGTCATATTTGGAAGTTTAGCTATCTCTAATCCAAGTAAAACCGCTCTATCCACGGATAAAACTCCCATGGATCCGGCATAAGTTACAACGGCGAGACCTTTATCTTTCATTAAGGGTTGTAAAGCAAAAAATCTGACGAAATCAAATAATTGCTCCAAGCTCTCAGCTCTTATGGCCCCACTTTGTTTGAAAGCAGCATCATAGATTTCCACGTTTCCAGCTAGACTTGCAGTATGAGAAGTGACTGCTCTCTTCCCTTCTTCGGTTCTTCCGCCTTTTAATATCACAATAGGTTTCTTCAAGGCGGCTTTTTTAAGTGTTCTTAAAAACTTTCTGCCGTTACTCACGCCTTCAAGGTACATTCCTATAACTTTAGTATCGGGATCATCTGCAAGATATTCTATTGTATCTGCTTCATCTACATCAACTTTATTTCCGATTGTAACAACTTTGCTAATCCCCCATCTAGGACCGTATATCTCTAGCATGCCGGCTGCAAAAATGCCAGCTTGCGTTATGAAACTTATACCTCCTTTTTTAAGATTCTTAACTTTTGCGAAGGTTGTTATAAGATTTCTGTGGGTATTTACTACTCCTGCACAGTTTGGACCAATAATTCTAATGTTGTTTTCTTTAACGATTTCGCGTATTTTTTTCTGAAGTTCTGCTCCCTCTCCTCCTATTTCAGCAAATCCACCGGCTTCAATAATAACAGCTTTAACATTTTTATTAACGCATTCCATCAAGATCTTAGGAATGATTTTTGCTGGAACAATAAGTACGGCAAGGTCAACTTCATCTGGAATGTCTAAAATGGACTTATAACATTTTAATCCTAATATTTCATTTAAATTTGGATTAACAGGATAGATTTTCCCTTGAAATCTTCCTTCAACAAGATTAAGTAGGACATTATATCCAAGCTTGCCTGGTGTTGCGGACGCTCCAATTACTGCAACAGATTTAGGCTCAAAAAAGTATTTTATGCTTTCATACACCGCTACGCCTTCACGTTTAAATGTTTCAGCCTCATGTCCTATTTCGACGGAAGATATGTCGACCATGAGCTTCCCTCCGAATTTAGCAAGGAGGGAAACAAGAACAAGAAATATAAATTTTTCATAGATAGATATTTACATCTACGTTGGAAAAGATGACATAAAACTACATAAATTATTAAATCTATCTAACATTTGTAAAAATATTTTTTGTAAAAGAAAATATTTTATTATATTTCCAAAATATAGTGCAAGTTTCAAGAACTTAACTCGTAACAAAGTGATTGATAAAAATCGACTAACTTCAAATCTCTGAATAGCCAATATAAGATAAAAATCTAGCAAATATCAATAAAAACATCTAGAAACAATAGAATAAAGATCCAACGTCGCAACTTCCATTTTTTTTAACCCAATAAATATAAATAAACACGTATAGTACAACATATCAACAAGAACTTAAATGAGAAAAAACGTCTAAAGAGGGAAAAAGAATGAAGGAGAAAGGAAAAATAATAGAAATACGAAGTCATGGTCGAGGTGGACAAGGTGTGGTTATTTTTTCTGAACTCTTGGCAAAAGCTGCATATTTAGATGGCTATATGGCGCAGTCGTTCCCATTTTTCGGCGCAGAAAAGGCAGTTCTTCTCTGAAAGGACTGCCTCTGCAGAGGCGTGGAGCCCCCTTAATGGCTTTCACACGAATTAGTGATAAAGAGATTTTGTTAAGAAGCCAAGTTTATAATCCTGATATCGTTGTTGTTTTGGACCCAGTTATCTTAGAGCTAGTAAATGTCACTGATGGATTAAAAGCTGATGGATGGTTGATTGCAAACACTCCAAAGAAACCAGAAGAACTTGGTTTAAACGGGTCTTTTAAAATCGCAACCGTTGATGCTACCGGCATTGCATTGGAATTAAATCTAAAAGTTGCAGGTTTCGCTGTAGTCAACACACCGATGTTAGGAGCGTTTTCCAAGGCTACGAAATTAGTGTCACTTGAATCGGTCAAAAGAGTTATTTTAGAGGAATGGAAAGGTGAACTAGCGGAGCTAAATGCCAAAGCAGCTGAGCTAGCCTTCGAAAAAACTATTGTAAAAGTTTAGTTACTTTTCTTTATTTTGTTAAATATTGAGGTGGGCTAGCATTTGAAAGTAGTTTGCGTCATTCCTGCTTTTAACGAAGAGCAGTACATCTGCGACGTCGTTAAAGGAGCCAAGCAATTTGTTGATGTCGTAGTGGTTGTAGATGACGGTAGTATAGATAACACCTACAATAAAGCTAAAGAATGTGGAGCTGTCGTACTTAAGCATGAGAAAAATTTAGGCAAGGGTGCTGCTTTGAGGACTGGTTTTCAATATGCAATGGAGAATGGCGCCGATGTTATTGTGACATTAGATGGAGATATGCAACATAACCCGCTTGAAATACCTAAGTTTCTTGAAAAAATTAGAGAAGAAGCAGATCTTGTCATTGGCTCTCGTTTTCTGGAAAAAGTTAAAGGAATGCCTTTGCAGAGACGATTAAGTAATTTCATTACTACTAAGATTTTAAATAAAGTTTTCAACGTTCCTGTGACGGATTCTCAAAGCGGTTTTAGAGCTTTTAAAAGAAAAGTTTTGGAGAAAGTTACATTTAAGGATAATAGGTATGGTGCGGAAACGGAGATTCTTATAGAGGCCAAGAGAAAGGGATTTAATATAGTTGAAGTTCCTATTTCTGTGAGATATGAGGGACAAAAATCTAAGATCCGTCCTGTGAGAGAGACTTTTAGTTGGATTTGGTTAATTATTAAAAAATGTTTTGATTAATGTAGGTTTATTTTACTCTGTCTCTATCATTTTTGCTATGTTTTTCCAGTTTTCATCTACCCACCTTTGGATTTCTTCTATATCTTTGTCTGTCAATCCTCTGAATCTTCCTTGAAGTTTTAAGTATTCTTCAACCGGTTTTCTCTTGCTGGGATCTAGGAATCTTTTACTTGGACCTGATAGTTTGAATTTTCCATGATCAATCTCATATAGTATCCATAGACCTGTTTCTACTGCAAGTTTAGACATCTTTATTGTTAGTTTTGAGTCATATCGCCATCCAGGTGGACAGGGTGATAGTATATGTATGTATCGTGTGCCTTCTCCTTTCATCTCTTTAGCCCTTCTTACTTTTTCATATAGATCCTTTGGGTATCCCGGAGTTGCTGTTGCAACGTATGGTATGTGATGAGCTGCCATAATCATTGGCATGTCTTTTTTATGTTCTTTTTTACCTAGTATTGGGGTGGTTGTTGTTATTGCTCCATATGGCGTTGCCCCGCTTCGTTGGATCCCAGTGTTCATGTACGCTTCGTTGTCGTAACATATGTATATGAAGTCTGTTTTTCTTTCTGCTGCTCCTGAAAGGGCTTGGATTCCTATATCTGCTGTTCCTCCGTCTCCAGCCCATCCTACAACTGTGATATCCTTTTTTCCTCTAGCTTTTAGTGCTGCTACCACGCCCGAAGCTGCAGCCCCGGTTGCTTCAAAAGCCATATTTAACACTGGTACACCTATGCCTGATCTTGGATACAGTCCTTGGATAACTGCTGTGCAGCATGCTGGTATAACTAGTACTGTTTTCTTTCCTAGAGCTTTTAGTACATGTCTTAATGATAGTATTGCTCCACATCCTGGACAGGCTGCATTTCCCGACATTACATATTCTTCTTCAGGTAGACCTAGTATTGTCACGTTTATCACCTCACTAATCCATACCATTCGGCTTCTTTTTCTAGTTGACCTGTTTCTATAATGTTGAATGCTGCTTCTATCATTTTTCTCTGGTCTTCTGGTTTAACGTCTCGTCCTCCGATTCCCATTATGAAGTTTAGTATTATTGGTCTTTTTTCAAGCTGGTATAGGGCTGATTCTATTTCTGTGGCGCTTATTCCTTTGTATCCGTAGCTGATGTTTCTATCTGCAACGACTAAAGCTTTCAGTCTCTTTGCGACCTCTCTAATTTCCTCGTCTGGGAACGGTCTAAACACTCTTAGCTTTATGGCGCCTACGCGGTATCCTTCCTCACGCATTAAATCAACGACATACTTAGCTTGGGCAGCTAGTGCTCCCATGGAAACTATTGCAACCTCGGCATCGTCAACTTTATATTTTTCAATTAGGTCTCCATGGTTTCTACCGAATTTCTTTTCAAATTCTTTTGTAACCTCTTTGATTTTTCTTTTGGCGTTAAGGAGGGCTTGATGCATTAAATAACGAAATTCCATGTAGCCCACGGAGGCGTCTCCTCGAGGTTCTGGCCATACGATATTTCCATGTGTAACTGGATGATCCACATCTGTGATGTCAAAAGGTGGTTCATAGGGTGGTAGAAAGTCTTCGACCTCCTCTTCGCTTAAAACTTCTAATGGTTGTGATGTATGGCTTAGGATAAAAGCATCGCTACAAATCATTGCTGGCATTTTTACCTCGGGGTCCTCGGCAACTCTGTAAGCTTGTATAATTGTATCAAATATTTCTTGGTTGCTTTCCGCGTAAAACTGCATCCACCCTGTGTCACGTTGTGAAAGACTATCTACATGATCAGACCATATGTTCCACGGTGGACCCATTGCTCTATTTACTACAGCCATGACTATGGGTGCTCTAGTTGCAGATGCCCAATGAAGCATTTCATGCATTAAAGTTAGTCCGTGAGCTGATGTTGCTGTGAACGCCCTTGCTCCAGCCACTGACGCCCCTATACACGCCGCCATTGCGCTATGTTCGCTTTCAACCCTGATATATTCAGCTTTCATTTCCCCTCTCTCAATGAATTCAGAAATTTTTTCTATTATTGATGTTTGAGGCGTTATAGGGTATGCTGCAACCACATCAACTTTTGCTGCTTTTGCAGCGTAAGCTGCGGAATAATTACCGGTTGTAATAATTATTTTGCTCACATGCTCACCTCATTTTAGTTTAAAATTCTCTAACCATCTCTATGGCTTTTGCAGGACATTCTTCGGCGCAAATGCCACATCCTTTGCAGTAAACATAATCTATTTTTGGGCCTTCTTCCTTTGTGAATGTTATAGTCGCTTCTGGACAATATAACCAGCAAAGTCCACATTTAGTACATTTGTTTAAGTCAATTACCGGTTTTAGAGTTCTCCATGTTCCTGTTTTTCCCATAGCACCTTTTGCTGGCTTTGATAGTGGAGTTGGTGGTATTTTTTTCAAAATACTCGTGTTTGACTGCATTTCCCTCACTTCCAAGCGTATAAATAGCTTTTGCAATTGTCACAATATCTATTTATCTTTAAAACCTTACTATTTATATTTCATGAATATAGTCCCTCGAACATCTCTTTAGAAGCTGGTAGAACTTTAAAATAATCGAAGGTAGTTGTGAAATATAAATTAACATCAAAAAGCCCGTAACGGGTTACATACTCACGTTGTTTCCCTAATTGACATAATATATTGTTATCACAAATTTTTTAAGTAATAATATACTTAACCTTTTAAGTCACCGGTCAACTGACCGGAGTCAGAGAACAATGAGAGAGGTGTTCTAAGTGTCTGAAGAAAACGTAGTTTTTATAGGAAACAAACCCGTGATGAACTATGTGCTTGCCGCTGTAACGCAATTGAATAGCGGAGCAGAAGAGGTAGTTCTTAAGGCTAGAGGGAGAGCTATTAGTAGAGCTGTCGATGTAGCAGAAATTCTAAGAAACAGATTCATGACGGGATTAGAGGTTAAAGACATAAAAATAGGTACAGAAACTATTGAAACATCTGAAGGAAATGCAGCTAACGTATCAGCTATAGAAATAGTGTTATCAAAAGCAAAGAAAAAGTAAATATTTCCCTCCTCTTTTCTTTTATTAAAATGATTATTGAATAACATAGCCCAGTTTTTTAACCAATTCTCTTCTTTCAAGTTTTTCGTCTTCATTTTCAATCTTTGTGGCTGAAGTTCCATCTACAATACCAAGTACAGCGGTACCAAGACTAGTTTCTGCAACAATAGCCTGTACTGGATTTCCTGTAGCTGCAAACACGCGGCAGACTCCTGGATGATTTTTTATAGCATTTAGTACATTTATAGGAAATGCTCCTTTAAGAGCCACTACGAAAATGTGCCCACCGCCAAGTTTTAGACATGCTTCTGAAGCTATTTTTTCTAGCTCCTTATCGTTTCCGGTTACACGTGTCAATCTAGGTTTAGCTTCATTCATAGCTACCGCGCATTTAATATTTGGAGCACATGTCAAGATAGTTTTATATAAGTCGTCTGTAGTCCATACCGAAAAATTTCCCTGGCCAATTACTAATTGATACTCCTCCTTAGGATCCCCTAAATCAACTAATTTAATCTTAACATCCACTCTACACACCTCCACTCAAAGACTACAAAGTTAATTAAAATACATAGTTTATAGTTTTTAAAAGTGGCTTCACTTTAATACAACTATTGCATGTATATACTTAACAAAATTATAGGATTACTGTAAATTCCTATGACGTAAGTACACTAATTCTGTTTCAAATGTTTCCAAAAGTTATAATTCTTAATGAATAACATTAGTATTAGGTTACACATTATAGTCGAAAGTTAGATAAGAAACTAGCCCAAAAAATATTTTGTTCTAAATCTTAAAAAGGTGAGAAAATGACTGAGAAAAAAGTTCCTAAAATAGTAGTTACACCACCAGGACCAAAAGCAAAAGAGTTACTAGCTAAAGATGAAAGATATATATCACCCTCTTATGTTCGCTGGTACCCACTCGTAGCAAAGGAAGGAAAAGGCTGTATAATAAAAGATGTAGATGGTAATGAGTACATAGATTTCAACAGCGGGCTAGCTGTCATGAACGTCGGTCACTGCCACCCCAAAGTTTTGGAAGCCATTAGAAAACAATCTGAAGAACTCCTACATTACAGCAACACAGACTTCTACTACCAAGTTGTAATAGATTTAGCCGAAAAAATCTCAGAAATTACACCTGGAACATTTGAGAAAAAAGCATACTTCGGTAACAGCGGAGCTGAAAGCATAGAAGCTGCAATCAAAATGGTTAGATGGCACACGAGAAGACCAAGAATTCTAGCCTTTATAGGAGCATTTCACGGACGAACCTATGGAGCTATGAGTTTAACATCTAGTAAACCCGTACAAAGAAGATATTTCTTCCCACTAGTACCAGGGGTAACCCATGTACCATACCCATATTGCTACAGGTGTCCCTTTAAACTAGAATATCCAGACTGTGACTACTGGTGCATTGACTTCATAGATGAATGGGTCTTTCATAAATATATTCCACCAGAAGAGGTAGGAGCAATTATAATTGAACCGATACAGGGTGAAGGTGGCTACATAGTACCCCCACCAGAATACCACCAGAAGTTAAAGAAACTAGCAGATAAATACGGTATTCTTTTTGTCGACGATGAAGTACAAGCTGGCATGGGGAGAACCGGAAGATGGTTCGCAATAGAACACTGGAATGTTGAACCTGATATAATATGTATTGCAAAGGGAATCGCTTCAGGGCTCCCATTGGGTGTAACCGTAGCAAAAGCTGAGGTTATGGACTGGGAAGGTGGTGCTCACGCATCAACTTTTGGTGGCAATCCAGTCTCATGTGCAGCTGCCCTCGCAGTAATTGATATCATTAAAGAAGAAAACTTACTAGAAAACGCTGAAACACAAGGGAACTACATAATGGAACGTTTTAGAGAAATGCAGGAAAAATACGAACTCATAGGAGACATTAGAGGAAAAGGACTTATGATAGGCGTGGAACTCGTGAGAGATAGAAAAACAAAAGAGCCAGCGAAAAAAGAAGCTCAGGAAATCATGTTTAGATCTTGGAAAAGAGGTGTAGCGCTGATAACAGCAGGCATCTCAGCCATCAGAATAGCCCCACCCCTAATAATAACCGAAGATCTAATAGACGCCGCATTAGAAATAATAGAAAAATCCATTGCCGAAGTAGAAAAAGAATATCTGAAGAAATAACCTTTAAAACCATCTTTTATTTATTTTTGACCTTCACGCACCATGGTTAGGAATATTAATCTTCTTGTTACAAAGGAAACAAGTAAGGGACAGTATATTGTTATTGAGGTAACAAGACTATCTATATTCCGCGGCAACAGCGGTTGTTTGTCCTGCTGAAATCCCTCCATCTCCAGGAGGGAGTATTCTATGTGAAATAAATTTTAATCCTTGTCTCTCGACTTCTTTTCTAATGGTTTTTGTAATGGCTTCATTATATGCGACTCCACCTGTAAAGCCGATTACTTTTATTCCTTCCTCCATAGCAATGTTAATTGCGGCGTTGGCTAATCCTTTTGCTAAGGCTTCTTGAGCAGCTGCGGCTACGTGTTCTTTTCTAATTCTTTTAGATTCTTCAAGTACATCGAGAAGAATATTAGTGGTGTTGATTATGTAGGTGTTGCCGACTTGCTCAATATTAGTGGTAATTTTTGCCTTTAAAGGGTCACCAAGGGCCGCAACAGACTCTAATCTCATAGCAGGTTCGCCTTCATAAGTTCTCTCAAAACATATACCCAAAAGAGCAGATATCGCGTCCAGTACTCTTCCAGCACTAGTAGTCTCAGTTAAGTTGATTTTTTTGGAGATTTGAGAAAGAACGATGTTTAATTCTAATTCACCCTTCTTAAATCCATTTATACATTTGTTAAGAAGAATCTCTTTCAACTCCTCCGTGGACAGTACCTTACTTAAAATGCCAGCAACCATTCTTGCAGGATATTTTGCGGCCAAATCTCCACCAGGCATTGGTTGGGGTTCTAAATGTCCTCTTCTTTCAAACCAATCGTAGGATCCTATGAAAATCTCCCCACCCCAGGGCTTGCCATCTAAACCGTAACCCACTCCGTCAGCAACAATGCATATCACATTTTCGCCGAGAGGAATATTATGTTCAACGAGAAGTTTAACCATATGTGCAAAATGATGTTGAATTTTAATAACATCAACATTCCATTGTTCAGCGAACTCCTTTGCAAGCTTAGTTGTTAGAAATAGTGGATGTAGATCGCATGCTATAACATCGGGTTTACTCACCTTGGTAAGTTTCATCATGTGGAGAAGGCTTTCTTTAAGAAAATCAAGAGTCTCAAGAATCTCAACGTCGCCAATGTGTTGAGTTAGAAAACATTTATCTTCTAGAAGAACAGCTCCAGTAACTCTTAGCTCGGGTCCTGTACCTAAAACAATATTACTAGATCTAAAAGGTAGGTTTATGGGTTCAGGAACATAACCACGAGATCTTCTTAAGAATTTGGGCAGCCCATCAACAACCCTTACAACGCTATCATCACATCTTTGATAAATACGTCTATTATGCAAAATGAAATAATCAACAATGTTTCTAAGCCTTTTCAAAGCATCTTCATTGGTAATAGCCATAGGTTCCCTAGGGAGATTTCCACTAGTCATAATAACAGCAGGTTCCTTAGTATACTTAAAAAGCATATAATGAAAACCACTATAAGGCAACATAACTCCTATAGTATGGAGTCTTGGAGAAATCCACTCACTAAGATAATAATCCTCAGATTTCTTCAAAGCAACAATAGGCCGCCTAAAAGAAGTTAGAAGTTCCTCCTCTACTTTTGAAACCTCAGCAAATCCTCTAACCACATCTATATCTGGAGACATTATGGCAAATGGTTGCCAAGGTCTTCTTCTTCTCTTACGAAGTTCAAGTACAGGATCATCCTCAGTAGTCTTAACAGCAACATGAGTTCCACCAATACCTCTAATAGCAAGAATATATCCCTCATCAATAAGTTTACCAGCAGTTTTTAACGGCTCTTTATCATCAATAATCTCCCCACTCTTATCGCATAAAAACATTTTAGGTCCACAAACAGGACATGCAATAACTTGAGCGTGAAATCGCCTATCTAAGGGATCTTCATATTCCCGAGCACACTTAGGGCAAAGCGGGAAATCTACCATTGTGGTTTTGTCTCGGTCATAAGGAAGATCAAAAATGATTGTAAAACGTGGACCACAATGAGAACATGCAATAAAAGGGTATAGATATCTTCTATCATTTGGATCAAAGAGCTCATGTAAACAGTCTTTACAAATAGCTATATCTGGAGGAATATACGATATCTTAGTTTTTTTGACTTTTCTCTTACTCTTTTTAATTTCAAAAACCTGAAACTCTCCCTTATAATCTGTCCATTTCACATCCATGCTAGTATATATCGAAATGGGAGGTTTGTCGTTTTTTAGAGCCTCTAGAAAGTCGTTAATAGTTTCTCTTTCCCCTTCAACAACGATCTTAACACTACCATCTCCCTGGTTGAAAACGTATCCTTTTAAACCTCTTTTAACTGCTATTCTATAAACGAAAGGGACGGAAACCTACTCCCTGAACAATACCAGACACATAAATTTCTGCTCTAACCTTCATCTACCTCACCGTAAGAACATTTTATAACTTGAAGATTGTGGCAGAAAAATAAGAAGAATAGCAAATTTAACAATTACGCTAGATATCTAAATACTGATAAACAATGAGATAAGATATTTCACAGACAGCCCTTTATAGGTATTACATATACGATAAATGACATATTATGAACACGTAAACTTAATTTCCAAAAAGACATAATATAATAGTATGTAATAGGTTTGTTAGGGAGGATACCCCTTGGCCTTACTACCAAGTCCCGAAGACATCAAAAGACTAAGGAAAAAGGTCGGACTTACTCAAACAGAACTAGCTAAACTCGCAGGGGTAAGTCAATCATTAATAGCTAGAATAGAGAAAGGAACCGTGGATCCTAGACTTTCAACACTTAAAAGAATACTTGAAGCAATAAAACTTGTTGAAATGAGAGCAAAAACAGCAAAAACAGCTAGAGACGTTATGTATAGTCCCGTAATAACCATCAAACATAAAGAAAAAGTGAAAAAAGCTATAGAACTCATGGAAAAATACGCAATCTCCCAACTTCCCGTCGTAAACGACAATGATATTCCTATCGGAAGTATAACCGAATCAACAGTTCTTAAAAAAATACTCACAGAAGATCCGGAAAAAATATTCCAATTAAGAGTAGAGGAAATTATGGAAGAAAGCTTCCCTACAATCACACCATCAACAAACATAAAAGATATTCAAGAATTAATTCTAAAAAAATATCCAGCAGTTCTAGTTATGGAAAAAGGAAAAATAGTCGGAATAATAACAAAAATAGATCTAATAACAACTGCCGTAGGGAAGTAACTTCTTGTTACAATGGAAACAATATCACCCACATACCCCTTCATTTCCTGTGGAAACAATTAGTAATTGTTACTATCTTTACTTATGTAAAATTAGTAATCTCCCATATAAGATGGATTTTCATATAATTTAATCTTCCTATAAAAATAACTTGACCAGGTTATCATTTCGAGTTGAGGATCTAGTTACGTTAGTAACAAGAAATCTCTTTCTTCTTCTTTTCACTTTCCAAATGAAGTTAAGGGGTAGGAGGTCTTTCTTGTTACGAAGTTAACAATAGAATTTTTACATATGACTTGTTTCTTGTTTCCTTTGTAACAAGAAGATTAATATGCTCAAATGCGGTATTGTGTGTATGATTATGTTGTGATGTTGAGAGGTGGGGTGTATGGTTGTTCCTCTTGTTGTGTTCTGTTTTGACTTTAGTAAGAAGCCTGAGGATGTGGAAGATTATCGGAGATGGGCTAGACGTAAAACGGTCTTTTATAGGAAATTATATGGAGCAGATGTGAAGAATGTTAAGCGAAGAGTTGATGGATCCTTTTTGGAAGCTGTTTATCATGTTCACGGTTTAACTGATGTTATTCCTTGTTTAAGACTTGATAGAAGTGTTTTTGCTATTAGACCTGAAGATCTTCCCCGTGTTATCAAGTTTTTCGAAAAGTTTCCTGAGGTTGAGTACAGGTTTTTCTTAGGTATTTTTGATGAGAAAGAAGTTAAAAATGAAATGTTATCTTCTGTTATTTCTAAGGAAGATCTCACATTGCTTGAGAGGATATATAGGGAAATTACTAGTATTGGAAATAAAAGTAGAGATTTTGTTGATGATAATTTATAATTATTGTAGAGGGCGCTGGCTTAATAATGGTCTTATTTAAGAAACTACTTCATAGTATACTTTTGGCCTGCCTCTGCCGTCACCCTTCACTGGAACTTTTCGGACCTTGCCCTTTAGAACTAGTTTGATAAGCTTGTCGTAGAGAGTCGTTCGGGGCACTCCAGTTATTTTCATTAACTCAGTTCTCGTAAGGGGCCCCTTCTCTTTGAGTATTTGAATTAATTCTTCTTCCTGAATTCCCTTTTTAATATTGGTTGTGTCTTTGGTCATTTGTATCGCCTCTCAGAAGTAGAAATATGCTTTATTTATAACTTTTTCTAAACACGGTTAATTCAAAAGATAGGTTATTTGAAAAATTCGTAAGAGATTTTATTAAGGAATTTCTTTTTCTAAAGCTTTTTCAACTACTCTGTATTCTCTTTTTGATCTTTCTCCACGTCTGTCGAGTAATCCACTGTTGTATAGCCTTGCTAGGTATGTTGAGACTGTACTAGGGTTTATTGGTTCTCCAAACTGTCTTTGGTATTCTTCTTTTATGTCTGTTGACCTGAACCATCCGTATTTGAAGTTGTTTCTAATGATCCACCAAAGTTTTTCTTTTATTGATAATGAGTTTAGGTCTAGATATATAACTTCATCTGAACGTAGCTCTCTCTTTTCTTGTTTTGCTTTCGAGAGAATTGCATCAATGTATCCTTGAATTTGTTCCTTATCCAGTGCGGCTTTTCCTCTGACTATCAGTTTTATTTCTCCTTTTCCTGGTATTTTAAGCTTTATTTCCACTTCTGCGTTGCTTTCCACTGTTTTCACCAGTATTCACTATTCACAGTGTGAAGTGTATATACACTTCACATGTAAATGTGTGGTGAATGTGTTTAAAGGTTTGTATATTACCTTTGAAGGTGGGCGCCATGATAACAATATTGAATCTATTTTTAGATTTTTAATACTTCAGGTTCACTTGGAAGTTACTTGAGTATCTGAGTTTTTTATCAGCATTTTATCACTTTTTGAGGGAAGATTGCATTTTATTCTTTTTTCACTTTATTCACATTTTGTTTTTTTGGTTTTTTAAGTCTAGGGGGACCAGTAGATATCTTCCACTGGAAACAAAGGGGTCGATAATTATACACCAATTATCAAAATGATAGTGGCACAATACGAATAATGTTTATTTTTGACAGACTTCTTGGATTATGCATTTCACAATCACATAGCGCCAAACGTCAAGTAGTTAACAAAATCACAAGATGTGAAGTGAAAGAGTTAAAAGAGAAGCAACATAACATTATAATTTGCTGCAATGATGTGTTTAATATTACCGAGTTTAATGACGATGTGACAGGCCGCTGAGCAACATATATTTTCAATTAACAATAGGATCCTGGTCCCTTTCTCCTAAAGAACTGTTTTGCAACGTCTTTAGACGTATTTGTGAGGGTTTACATTTTTGTTCCGATAAAGTTATAACCCTTATTTCGTGTGGAGTATTGTTGGGGGTTTGGGAGTGTCAAAAGAAAAGCCACTAGACAGCATATTTAAGCGTTTTCTGACTGCACCAAAGATATTTAAAAATAGAGATGTTCTTAGACCGACCTATGTGCCAGATGAGCTTCCTCACAGGGAAAAACAAATAGCAAAGGTCGGTATGATTCTTGCATCTGCTCTTAGAGGGGGAACGCCTTCTAATATTTTTCTTTACGGCAAAACTGGCACTGGTAAAACCGTTGTTGCTCAATACGTTTTAAAGCATTTAAAAGAAAAATGTATAGAGTTCGAAGTCCCCGTACCTATTACCTCTTACGTTAATTGTCGCATCGTTGATACTAGCTATCGTGTTTTAGCTCACTTATGTAACGATGTTGGTGTTAGTGTTCCCATTACAGGTTTGCCAACTGACACAGTTTATGATAAGTTTAGAAGGGGCCTAGATTCTAAAGGTCAACTTATGATTATTGTTTTAGACGAAATAGATCAACTTGTTAGAAAAAATCGTGAGAGCGCGAACGATGTACTTTACGATTTAACGAGAATCAATTCGAGCTTAGAGAATTCTAAAGTAAGTATTATTGGCATCTCTAACGATTTAAAATTTAAAGATCACCTAGATCCTAGGGTTATTAGTAGTTTAAGCGAGGAAGAAGTAGTTTTTCCACCTTATACCGCTGATGAACTTAAAGATATCCTCATTCAAAGAGCAAATATGGGATTTAACGATGGGGTTTTGGAGTACGGTGTAATAAATTTATGTGCTGCTTTTGCTGCTAGAGAACATGGAGATGCTAGAAGAGCGTTAGATCTTCTTCGTGTTGCAGGTGAAATCGCTGAAAGGGAAGGATCAAATAAGGTGACCGAGGAACATGTTAGATTAGCTCAGAGGGAAATAGAGAAGGATACCGTAAGTGAAGTTCTTGAAACTTTACCTATTCAATCAAAGCTTGTTCTTTATAGCATCTTTCTACTGGAAAAACATAGAGTATCTGAGATAAATACTGGAGATGTTTATGCTGTGTATCAAGATTTATGTAGGTATCTCAAAATGGACAGTCTTACTCAACGAAGAGTCAGTGATATAATAAATGAATTAGATATGTTGGGTCTTGTTTATGCTAGAGTTATTAGTAGAGGAAGATATGGTAGAACTAAACGGATTAAAATAGGGGTCCCCTTAAATCTTATCGGCGATGTTTTAGAGAAGGATCCACGTATTAAAGGAATATCTGGTTATGTACCACGAACTACTCAGTAAAATTTAGAATTTTTACCTCAAATGTCCTTAAATTTATTATTGGAACTTGACAATACTGTGATGTTTCAGATATTTCTTTTCTGTTGGCTATCCATGTTCCAGAGGAGATTATATGTACGCCCTGATATTCGCCATGAAGTGTAAGGTGAAAGTGACCTAGGTGAAGTATATCGGGTACGGTACTTATTGCAAGTAAGTCTCCTGGATGAGGTATTATGGGAATTGACCCGTAACATGGACAGAGATGCCGTGATTTTAATAGAAATTTCGCTAATTCAAGAGGATTTTCTGCACTAATTTCTTCAGCTAACTTTTCCATGTGTAACCCGTGAAACATTAAGATAGATGCATTATGAATTTTTACTAAGGCAGGGTTACCTAAGATTTTTACATTGGACATTTCAACGAGTTTTTCTGTGTTTTTAGTTATTGGTGGTTGGGGAAGCATTGGTAAGGTTGCATCATTTTCCCCAGGGATCATAATGATCTCTATGCTCTTCGAGATTTCCTTTAAATAGGTGTATAGTGTGTCGTAGTTTTCTTCTTCTTTTGGATCGTTAATTAGATCTCCAGCAACTAGTAGATATTTTATCTTTTCTTTTCCTTTAGTTTTGAGCCAGTTTACAAATTTTTTAAAACCTTTTTCTTGGAACTCGGAATGTCCTATATGTAAATCCGATATAAATGCAGCATATATATCTATTTCAGCTTTCTTCGGTTCATGTGCTGGAACTATATCGGGTAAAGCCAGTGTTTTTGCTTCTATAGTTCGATTTTCATCTAGGGATCCTTCTATGAAAATTACTTGATCAGACATGTACCTTCTTGCTTCATTAAAGAGTTGAGGATTTTTTCTTGAAATTTTAACACTTATCACTCCTGTTTCATCTTCAACTACGAATTTTAAATCGTTATTCTCACTTTTTTCAAAAATCATTCCGATGAGTTTTACATTTTCGCCAGGTTTCCCTCTTTGAAGAATATTTTCAATGGTTTGGTAAGTATATCTCTGTTCCAAAATTCTCTTTAATTTTTGATATTTGTCTCGAAAATAATTCACCAAAATATCCTTTGTAATTTGCAACGATATTTGGGTTGAAGGAGAACTTATAATTTCCATTTTAGCTGGAATATTTTCTGCACTTACTTTAGTTTCTTTTTTAACTTCAAAAATGTCTTTTACGAATTGAGGAGTTATGACTAGTAGATCCTCTTTTTTCTTCGCAGTAGCAAGAATTTTATCTAAGTAAGTGTTAAGTTGCTGATCTTCCAATGAAGACAAATATTCTAGAGCTTCCGGTGATATTTGATATCCTTCTTCAACAATTCGTTGAACTATTTTTTCCTTTTTTTCTTCCATTTTATTCATCCTTCTATGTTAACTGGACGAGGTATTATTATGTAGCCTTCCTTCTCGTTACCCACTTTGATAGTCTTTCCATCAAGATGTAGTTTAGCCGTAAGAGCAGCTATTACAGCATCAAGTTCATGTATAGTTATCTTATCTTTTCCTATATCTCCTTTTAATCCGAGTTTTATAAGAGCACGTCTAATCTGCTCCACATCTTTCATAACAGGTAGTCCTAAAGCCTTTCTACTTGAAGTAGGGTGAACCTCAATAACTCGTATACCATTTTCTCGCATTTTTGAAGCTAAACGGATTCCCCTTAGAGTAAGATTTTTCATTCCGGGGAATAGTGGTGGTAAAACAGAATATCCAAGCCTTTTCATTTCCTTATCCGCCAATCGCATTTTTCCATCTTTTGGCATGGTTAACGGTGCATCTATTGCTACAAGTAGGGGATTTGATTCCAAGGTTTTTCTCAATATCTCATCATCTGAATGAAAAGTTAAAATTTCAACTTTAAAATCTTGAAGTAAAGCCCATCCGGTTTCTTTGCTCTCTGTTCCAGCTAAATCGATTCCTACAACTCTGTAACCCCTACTTGTATATTCGGGCACTTTCTTTTCCCTCATAATATGTTAACTTAAACCTATTAAAAATCCCAACATAACTTAATAAATTGAATCTAAATTATATAGTTTTGAAGATTTGTCAGCATATGGGAGTTAATTGCGGAGTGGGTTATTTATTCTAGTATTTTGTGGGGGAAAATAATGGAGGTAAGAAGGCTTCAGAAGACTGGTGGAAGTACTTTCTTTGTCTCATTACCTAAACAGTGGATAAAAAGCATGGGATTAAAGCAGGGGGATCCATTAGCAATTTATGTCATTAAGGATGGCCGACTTATTTTGGATCCCAGATACGGTGAACACGAACAGCCGAGAGTCGCAGTTATTGATGTTGAACAAGATTTTTCACGAGAGGTAATCGCAAAGTATCTTTACGGGTATGATATTATTGAAATTAGAAGTAAAGAAAGAATTTCCCGTGAAGACAGGAAAACGATTAAAAATACGATTCAGAGACTCATAGGTGTAGAAATTATCGAGGAAAATTCTAGGAAAATAGTATTACAGTGTCTCATATCTCCCACATCTCTACCTATCGATAAATCTCTTAAAAGGATGTATTTAATTGCAACGAAAATGCAGGAAGATTCAACAACGGCTTTAATTGAAAATGATATAGAATTAGCAGAAACAGTAATTCATAGAGATGAGGAAGTTGATAGATTATATTTCTTGGTTGTTAGACAAATAAGATCAGCGCTTCAAAATCCGTATATAGCAAGGAAACTAGAAACAACACAGTTAGAATGTTTAGATTATAGAATCGCTGCAAAAAACATAGAATCAATAGCTGATTGTGCTGTAATAATTGCTGAAAAAGTCATTGCTTTAAACGGAGCAAAGATACCACAAGATATCCTGGAACAAATACAGGAACTAAGTAACATGGCACAAAAAATACATAAATCAGCCCTATCTGCTCTACTGAAGAAAAATACGCAGTTAGCAGTAGAAGCTCTAGATTGCAAACAAGAAGCCGTAAAAATCGTCGAAGAATTGAATACAAAAATAATAAAACAACAACTAAACACTGCAATACATCTAAACACAATAGTAGATGCCCTTAACAAAATAGTAACCTATGCAGGAGACATTGCTGACCTAGCATTCTAATAACCAAAAACCACATGACACGAAAATAATAATACATCGTAGCTTTCAACAAATTAATATAAATCTAAAGTAAGTTTATCTGCACATTCACATTAAATAGAAAAAATACAACAATAAATTGAAATAATTAATTGTTTTAGTTAAAGAGAGTTTTAAATTAACTTCCATAGTCATCTTTATTTTAGGAACGAGGTTATAATTAAACTGGGAAGATTTAGTGCCGGGGTAGCCTAGCCAGGCTAATGGCTTTATTTAAGCCGGCTAAGGCGGCAGGTACATGTACCCGCTAGGGCCTCGAGATCCAATTTTATCGGGGCTGGGTTATTCTACACGAGATAGCCGCTGGCCCTTACGGGCCGCGTGGGTTCAAATCCCACCCCCGGCGCCACTAAAACATTGATTATGACTAATTGTTGGTGTTGAGGTGATATGGAGCAAGATTTGGATGAAATGGTTCAGAAGATTCGTAGCGAATTTGGAGTTATAGGAAGAGACCGCGAGTTACGTAAAGCATTAGCCGCAAAACTCGCTGGGAAACATTTACTTCTTGAAGGTGAAGTTGGTGTTGGAAAAACCACCATTGCCTTGGCTTTGGCCAAATTTTTTAACCAACCTTTCTATAGAATTGATGGGGATGATAGATTCACAGAATCGAAACTTGTAGGCCACTGGGAACCTCCTCTAGTCATAGAGTTTGGTTACGATGCTGAGAGGAGTTTTGTGCCGGGACCTTTAGTTAGAGCTATGCTGGAGGGTGGAGTTCTCTTCATTAATGAATTAAATCGTTTACCTGAATCTACTCAGAACGTTTTACTTCCTGCTATGGATGAAGGTCAAATTATCGTTCCTAAACTCGGTATTATTAAAGCTAAACCTCAATTCTATATTATAGCCACACAGAATCCTGAAGAACATGTTGGTGTAACTTCCTTAAGTGAAGCGCTACGTGACCGTTTTGTTTGGATTAAACTGGATTATCAAAGTGAGGAAGAAGAGAAAGAAATTACTGCTCTACACTCAAACTGTAACGATTCAAAAATAATCGATTTGGCTGTCAAAATTTGTAGATTAACAAGAAAACATCCAGATATTAGGCGCGGTGCATCTGTGAGAGGAGCAATAGATCTTGCAAGCCTGGTTTCTAAACTTAATTCTCATAGTGTAGATGAATGGGTTGATGCAGCAATAATGGCTCTTGGAACAAAAATAGAGTTAGAAGATGATACCAACAAATCCGTTGAGAGAATAATACGAGAAATAGTGGTCTCGGTTTTTCAAAATTTTCAATAGTTGAGGGAATTCAAGAAAGAATTCCCGATGACCAAAGTCCAATTATACTTACTGATAAGACAAGTGAAGAAAAAATTTTAGAGAAAGAAATTGAGGTTGGAGGGAAATTACCAGAATATTATCGTCGTTTAGCTAGGGGACTTGACTATATTTCTGTAAGAAGATTAGCTGAAGTTGCTATTAAAAAATACAATATTTCAGCACTTTTAGGACTGGCAAAGACTAATCAATATGCTGTCGTAAATGCCCTAGTTAATTTAAAGAACTTGGAGATCTTAGCAAGAAAAGCTGCTAAGAACCCTGAAATGGGATACGCGCTCTTCTTCTTAATAAGGAGAAATATTCCAAAAAAATATTGCCGTTTATTCCTAAATTTTCTTAAAGTTTCTATACTTAAAAGTGCATTAGGAAAACATGTTAATTTTTCACCTGGACCCTTTAAGAGGAAAGTAGAATACCAGTCAGGTTTAGATGATTTTGATCTTGATGAAACTCTGGAGAAATTTTTAGAACAACGATATTTAACCTATAATGATGTTGTTGGAATCGAACGTGAGGAAAGAAGGAAGGCAGGAGTTTTAATTCTTGATACCAGTGGATCTATGTATGGAGAGAAAATAGTGGCAGCTGCATTAGCTACAGCAACGATTGCGTATCACATGAGAAACGTAGAACATTCGATAATCGTTTTTAACACAAAAGCAACAATAATTAAGAAAATTACCGAAAGAAAACCCACCACAAGAGTGGTAGAGGAAATTCTAGAAACGGAAGCCGCAGGATTTACAAACATAGAAGACGCAATGAAAAAAGCCTTAAAAGAACTTAAAAAAAGTAAAATAAAAGAAAAGTGGGCTATATTAATGACCGACGGCCTTTACAACAGAGGTAAGGATCCGAGAAAACTAGCATATCTTTTCCCTAAGCTTCATGTAATTGCTTTGCCAACTCAACAGCCCATAGGCACAAAAATATGTAAACAAATAGCAAACTTAGGTCATGGAAAATTCGCACAAATAAAAGAAATACAGCAAATACCTAAAGCATTGGTAAAAATATTAAAAAGAATATAAAGAAAATAAATTCTTTAAAGATAATTTTTATCCTGCGGGGGTGGCCGAGACCGTTACAAACGGTGGAAACCAGGTCAAAGCCGCATGTGTTCGGCGACAAAAGGCGACGGGCCCAGGAGCTACAGTGCGGAGAAACCCGTTGGCGTAGGCCTGCGTGGGTTCAAATCCCACCCCCCGCACCATATTTGTACAAATTAAGTTTATAATCTCGGTTTGTGTCCGCGGGGGTCTATTTTTCTTCTGAAAATGACGAAAGAATACTCGTAGATCCAGCGATTGGGTTCAAAATTAAAAACTTCCTCTTCAAAGATTCTAAAGTAGTAGCGAGATGGGCTCAAATATCGGTTTGCTAGTGTTGTAAATCATCTTGCGAGGAGGTGTAATCAATAATTTAAATGCCATCCATCCACGGTATAGTAGTAGTTGGGGAGATTCGAATTCTTGTTTTATTTGTTGAAAGGAAAGGTATCTGAGCTAGAGTTAGTTCTTCTGTATACATAGGCCGAGAATTTAAGTCAAGTTTTAAACCTCTTCCCCGGTGCCAATTCTACGAACTACATTTAAGTCCTTGGTTGTGCGCGAGTAAGCTGTTGGACCGCCCCCTGCACTGCTTTCATACAGCTTGCTCCGTTTCTGGAGCAGATCTGGCGTAGAGACAGGTTGACGCTGATAGACCAGAAAGCCATAAAGGGAATATATTAATGTAATAGTATCGACGTAATATAGATGATGTGTTGATGATGCGAAGCGTTGTGTCTATTGTGCAGAACGTGGACGTGGAACTCGCGGTTAAAGAGGCGATCAATCTCGTTGGCGGGATTGAGAGCTTTGTACATCCTCATGACAAAGTGGTAATCAAACCGAACCTAGTTTTTGCCCTGCCCTCTGATACGGGGTTAACGACCGATCCACGAGTGGTCCAAGCTATCGTAGAATTGTGTAGACGCGTGAATCCGTCAGATGTGATCATTGCTGAGGGCTCAGGCGGCACTGACACCAAAATGGCGTTTGAGAGGTGTGGATACTCAGAACTCGCGCGGAGATACGATGTTAAGCTCGTGGACCTAAACAAGAGCCAGACTACAATGGTGGATGTTCCTGACGGCAAGGCTCTCAAAGTGCTACGCGTTCCGAATGTCATTCTTGAGAGTGACGTTTTAATAAACGTGCCCAAGCTTAAGTTGTATGAGCGTAACTGGGCAAGCTTGTCTATCAAGAACCTCTTAGGTGCGGTTCCTGGAAAGGGGGAATACTCACAAATTCCCTCCTCGGAATTTCCCCTTAAGCTATCTCGCGAATTCTGGACGCCTGAAGGAAAATTCTTTCTTCCCCATCATAAGCAATGGTGGGGCCCTAGGGGCGAGAAGAAGAGGGTTCACACGGACTTTGCCGAAGGTATAGTGGATCTGAATACGGTGATAAAACCGTCCCTGACCGTAATAGACGGCATAATAGTGTGCAAAAATTCAGACATGAGAAATCCAAATCCTAAGACTCTAGAACTCAACACGATCCTTGCTGGTAGGGATCCTCTGGCACTTGATTGCATTGCCACAAAGATAGGTGGACTGAACCCACTCGACATACCATATCTCAAGCGCGCGGCAGAAAGGGGTATAGGAGAATCAGACTACAGCCGGATTCAAGTTGTAGGAACTCCCCTGTATAAGATAGCGAGAGCTTGGGAAATCGGACTGGCCAACCCGTAAGATAACCCAGAGTCGAACCGCACCAACGTGTAGGACATTCTGCACGTGAAAAGGTAAAAACAAGAATCATAAACCAAAGTTTGAATCTAATCCTCGGTGTTATTCCAATTCAGCGAGAGTTAAGCCTATATTAACTTTCAATATTAGATTTTATTTTTTCTTCTAAAATTTCTACGTTTTTTAATATTTCTTGATAATATTTTTCAGTTATTATTCCTTTCTTGTAAGCTTCCTCCAGCTCTTCTTTGTCCACTACTTTTACGTCGTTGTTTGGCCATTTTACGATGTCTATTGCAAGATCAATATAGGTTACTTTTTGTGGGTGAATTTCTATTCCAGTTGAGATATTGTAGTATTCTCCTTTGAGTTCTCTTTCTTCATTGTAATAACTTGTTTTCATGTACCAGGATCCTTGAGTAATTTCTGTTATACCGTAATCTCCTTCCTCTATAGGTATGTTTAATGCGTCGTAGGTTCCTCCACCTCTGAACTTTCTTATAAGTTTTAATGTAAGTGGGTTGGTTGTTTTTTCTATAATTTTTCCAGGTGTTAAGTGTAATCGTTTTCCGTTAAGTTTAATATGTTCTATTTCGATTATTTCTCCTACTTTAGGGTATTTTTGAAGAACAGTTTCTCTAACTTGTTCTGTAACTTCCTTTTTCATATCGGGGTTTTTTGATATTATTTTTTCAGCTAGATCTACAACTAAGGCAAAATTCGAACTCAATGATTTGTAGAAGTGGTGATTTGGTATTGTTGGAGTTACTTTGCTTCTAATTTCATCCAATGTTCTTTTTGTTTCGTACGGTATTTTTATATGAGCTATTCTTTCTCCTTCATAGAGAAGTATGGGGGCTTTTTCTTTTTCTGCTCTTTTTAATATTTCTTCTGCCTTTTTTTCTAGTTGTTTTACCTCTTCTATTAATTCTTTTGGTTCTCTGGTTGCTGCAGCTGTTCTCCAAAGTATACCCCAATTCTTAGGTTTTATTGCTTTACCTAAAACAAATAACATTTGTCTAGTATCTGAATTTTTTATTTTCCTACTTATTTTTATTGAGTTTTCAGGAATAAGAATTGCATATTTACCTGGTATCGTTATGTTTGTAGTTAGCGTGATATCTTTCCTTAATCCAGGATCAACCACCCTAACGAGGATTTCTTTTCCTTCTTCTAACTTTTCACCTACAAGAATACCGTCGTCTTTCCCTAATTTTACAATACTTCCATGAAATGTTTGTTGTTCAACAATGCCTTTGTATATTGCATTGGCTGTAACTTTTGATACATAAATAATGGGGTTTGGCAATTCTTCACTAATTACGTCTAGAAATGCATTTAGGTGTTCGTTTTTTGCTTCTACAATTATTCCTTGCTTATCTGCAGTATCTTTTATATCTATGTCTGGGGTATCTATGTCGGGATTGATATTTAATCTCTCTCTGATTATCTGTGTGCTTTGAGTTATATGAAATCCGTGGTCGAGTAGTAGTTTTGTTAGGGCTGTTGAGTAAATACCTCTGACTCTAACTTTCAAATCCGAACTCTCCTGGCTAATAAATAAGTAAAATATAGATGCATGTAGTTGTGAGTTAGTCTTGTATTGTTTCCAGTATGCTGACTGCATTCCATATTTTTGTCCTTGCGTGTAACGGGCAGTTTGGATCTTGCGAGGCTTCATCTAATATCGATATGGCATTTGCCGCTCTCACGGCTGGAGTTCCTTCTCCTCCATGTAGTGTTTCTATGGCTTCATTTGCTGCTCTTCTTATATTTCTTGGTACTGATGTATCCTCCGCAATTTGTTTAAGAATTTGTGTTGCTTGTTCTATTTTTTCCTTTGTTTCTTTTTTCACTGCTATTCCCCCCGTTGCGACGTATTTCTTTCATATGTATTGCTTTAAATAATTATGGAAAGACCAGTTAAATTTCTTTCTTAAACTTTTAAATTTAAAATTGTTGTTTAAGACATGTAAGATCGGTAGTGAACTTCAGCTCTACGGTACTTTTGGGAAGGAAATTGTTTAACATTCTGTTATTTTTTGACTTAACATCGTTATTTAAGTTTAAAAATAACTCTGATTGTTATGGTTTGGTAAGCACTGTAAGTTATCAAGCAATTTCAGTGGCATTGAAAGTTTATAAGATTTATGTGGGTATAGTTGAATGTGGAGGCTTTACGATGTCTGAAGAGAATGAAAAGGATGAAAATTTGAGTCGAATGGTTAATTTATTACGTTCAGGTGCTATAATGTTACATGAATCATGTCCTGTTTGTCATTCTCCCCTTTTTAAGGTTCGTGATGAAATTGTTTGTCCTAAGTGTCAAAAAAGAGTTGTTTTTGTCCGTAAGGATGAAGAAGCTTCAAAGGTCTTAGAAGAATCTGTTCTCTCTACGCTAGAAGGAACGTTAGTTGTTAAAATTCAAGACCTAGAAAAGGAAATTTCTAAAGAAAGAGACCCGGACAGATTATATAATCTGTTAAGAATTTTAGTTGCCTTTTTAGAAGCACTAGAACGAATTAAAAGAATAGAATCACGATAGTATATTACCCGGATTCTTCCTCATAGGGTAAAGTTAAAATTTCTCTAATTTTTCTAGCTGTTTTTTCACCTATTCCCTTTATTTTCTTAAGAACTTCTTCTGGTGCGGTAAATATGTTTTCTACGGTTTTTAATTCTTTTAACAGTCTTTTTGCAAGTGTAAGATCTATTCCAGGCAGCCCCGAAACGATGTACTCCTGAAGTTCTTTATCGCTCAGTGGTATTTTTTCTCTTTTTATTGAAGGATATCTCTTTTCCTTTATTTGCTCTCTTTTTGCTATTGCATAGATAAGATGTGCTGTTTCGCTAGAAGTCTTAGCCCAAAGAATAGGTATGTTAAAATCAAGAATTATGCTAGCTAGTGCTCCTCTAATCGCCTCAGGAGATATAGCTTTCTTTCCGTAGATTGTTTCACCTTCTATTATTAGTACAGGATTTTTATAGTTACTTTTGAGGTTTGCAAGTTGTTGAAATAATCTTTTATCAATGATTGATTGTAAAAAGTCTTCAGCTGTCTTTCTTTCTATAGCGACCCTATCAGAGATTATATAGTCTGCTATAAGGAGTTGTTCTGGTACAAGTCTAACTCCAAGTTCTGTAAGATGTTTCGCAGTCTGAGATCTTAGTTCTCTGTTATCTATGTATATTTTTATTTCCTCTCGTGGTTTCATGAAAGATTCTAAGGGCTTACTTATACCAGTTTCAATTACGTCAAATTTCTCTGATAGTTCCTTTATTGTTTGCTTCATCATTTTTTCCTTGTGCTTTGCAGACCAAAAATAGGCTTCGTCTCTAGTTTTTTCAGCTATAAGCACTACCATTTTTCCAGGTCTTCTACGCCCTGTTCGACCTTTTCTCTGGATTTGTCGTATTGCACTTGGCACAGCATCGTAACAGACAACTAAATCACAGTCTGCTATATCTAGTCCTTCCTCTGCAACACTGGTGGCTACTAACACATTATATATGCCTTGTTTAAATTCTTCTAGGATCTTTAACTGTTCTTTTTGGGTAAGCCCTATATCGCTTTCCTTCGATGCTTGACCAACGAATCTTACAGGATTTATTCCATCAATTTTTTCTAATTCTTCAACAAGTTTCTTTGCGGTATTTCTAAATTTTGTAAAAACAATGACCCTTGTTTTCTTATTTAACTGTATTTGTCTCAAAATTATTTTCACGGTTTCCAGTATTTTTGGATGTTCGAAGTTTTCTTCTTCCAATTTTTGTACTAATTTCTGTATTTCCAACATCCTGGGATCATTAAGTAAGTTTTCTGTGGCTTTTTGATGACCAGGGCGTTTGACTTCTTTTCCCATTTTTGCCAGATATTCTGCGACAGGAGTTATTCCTTGAGTCTCTAACAGTTCCAGCGCATGAGATATTTTTAGAGCTTCAGCTACCGCTAAAGAAACTGTGAAGAGACTTGAGGGTGGTCGAAGATACTCTGCAAGTTCTCTTTGAATTTTTGCTTTAAGATCAAGCAAATCTTTTCTACTGATTTTTTTAACATCAAAGCTTTCTAAGTATCCATAATCCTTCAAAATTTTTAATTTATCCTTAAAAAGAGTTTCTAGTAATTTTTTTATTTTTAGGAAATCGGGAGGCAGCTTTACTGTTTTCCATTCCAAAAAAATAGGATGAATGTATGGTCTTACATCTGGACTATATTCTGTTCGAGTTTCTATTTTATGTATAAAGAGATTTTTACAAACTTCTTCTATCTTCTCTCTTTCAGATCCAGGTGATGCTGTTAAACCAAGTATTAATGGATGATCTGCCTGCTTCATATATTCCTTTGCTATGTATGTATAGGAGTAACTTCCAATAGCACGATGAGCTTCGTCGAAAATTAATAATGATATGTCCTTTAAATCATATCGTCCGGCAATTAAATCATTTTCTAGTATTTGTGGGGTCATTAATACGGCTCTTGAAGAATTTAAAATATTTATTCTATTTTGAGGTTTAATATTTCCAGTTATAGCGTTAATTTCATGAGAAGGAAGGTCTAGAACTTTTCTAAAGATTTCGCAATGTTGATTAACTAAAGGTTTGGTAGGGGCAAGCATAATGCATTTTGAGTTTGGATATTTTAGTAGTCGATGAGCAGCGACTATCGCTGCTATTATAGTTTTACCAAGGCCTGTAGGAAGTATTACAAGTGTATTTCCTTTTAGACATTTTTCTACTATATTTATTTGATATTTTCTGTATTCTATGGTGTTTGGTTTGATTAATGGCTGCGTAATGAAGTTTTGATAATGTTTTACTGACATTTCTTGGCGCCACACTTTTATTGAATTGACTTCACTTAGGTTAAATATTAAATTATCAATTCGACTATATTTCTTACCCAATTTAATTTGTTTCATATTTCTCATAGATTGTGGAGGTGTGATTATTGAGTAAAGGGGATTTTATCCCCTCATTTGCTGAAGCAGAGCTCTATGAACTTTCCATGCCAGGCCGTCTTATCGGGAAGGAAGTCTTAGATGGTAGTGCTCGTAGAATTGGTATCGTTAGGAGTGTTCGTGTAAGATTACCAGATCTAAAGGTTGAACTAGTAGTTAAGGGGCTTGAAATAGAGTTTCCAGTAGATGTGAGTAATATTTCTGCCGTTGGTACAGTTATTCAATTAAAAAACGTGATCAAGGAAGCAGAAGAAATAGAGATACATGATGTTGTGCGCCTACGAAAAGAGGTTTGGGAGGAAATTAAAGCTTATTTAGGAAGTAGATGAGGAATTGAAAGTTATATTTGGTAATTATTGAAGGAGAGCAGGGCATTCTCCCAAACAGTCCCCACAATGTGTACAAGATTTTTGGTTAATAACTGCTTTACCATTAACTATGCTAATTGCATTGTTCGAACATTTGCTCACGCATATGCCACATCCTACACAGTAAAGAGATCTAACAACTGTTTTATACATTCTCTTAGTAATTTTCTTTAAACTTTTTCTGTCACTTTTAGTTTTTATTATAAAATGTCCTGTTTGGAAAATCATACCTGTAAAATCCTTACCTCGTATATGGATAGCACCTAATTCTTTTCCACTCTTAACTTCTCCCAGAGTTAATAAGAAATTAGAGAGTCTTTCTAAATCCAAATGAGTATTAAACATGCCCTTAATGATACTTTCGGTCACATTTGCACTACATGTTTCATTTTCATAAGTTATTGTATATTCTAATTTTTCTGGCAGGATCCTTGGTTTTTGAGCAATAAAGGTCAAACCTAAAGTTTTTGCCAACTCTACCTGACTTTTTGAAAGTTTTTTCCACCTCCAAAATCCATGCGTTACCCATTCTTTGGGAAATCCGTAAATCCTTCTCCACTTCTCCAATTCTTTCTCCCACTTCTTCCAAAGAGTAGGATGCGTTTTCTTTATGTTCTCTATTTCTGCAAGCTTTAGAGCTGGACAAACCCAGCAACCTATCCTGAAGAAACCAGTTTCGTAGAGTGGATTGTACGGTGTACACGCGTCAAAAATGTATAACCAAGTTTGAAGCGCGGTCCAATCATGGATAGGGCTTGCACCAATTTGACCTGGAACCCACGGGTTACGCCATATCTTCGGCTCTTTTGACCTTCTCTCCGATTCATATTTTCGTTGTCCAATAAATGTTAAACAGCCGTTTGGAAAATTTTCCTTAATTAATCGTGTAGTTGGCCCTAATTTGTTGGTTTTACAACATATTCTGTAATCTCTACCAGGAGGTCCAAATTTCTCAACTGTTTGCCAAAAAACATTTTTATCAACAGTTCTTACAAGCAAATTATTTTCTAAACCAAGCTGTTGAAGAACTTTTAGCGTGTATTTTACAGTTTCAGGGAATTCTATTCCAGTATCTATAAAAATTATTTTTATTTTTGGTCCTAGTGCTTTAAGAACTAGTAGCAGTGTTGCTAAGCTATCCTTTCCCCCACTAAAAGCAACAGTGGGAGGTTTATGAATATTTCGAGTTACATTTCTAATGAATGTCAGTGCTTGTTTCTCTTGTTCCTTTAAGAACTCCATATTGGCATCTATTACATCTTTCCAAGTTTGTCCTCCAGATAAAATTTTACTTTGTGTAGGAGGTTCAGCTTCCCTTATTTTAACAGCCAATCCTCGCGATCTTTTCTTCATTTCTTTACCGTTTATCTTAGCAGCCCCAACCGCTATCACTTCATCTTGTTCATCAACTACTATTACCTGTTCTCCTTCTAATATCTCATCATCACACTCTATTATTCCTGGTGCTAAAAGATTCTTTCCATTAATAATGGCTTGAGCAGCAACATTATCTATTTTTACCCATTTTTTACAGTGATGAAACCATAGTAAGCGGGCAATTGGAAGTTTAGGTACAAATTCCCAATTCATGCTAAGTGGAGAGAAACGAAGATATCCCATGATTTTTCCATCAAATATGATTTCCTCCATTCTATCGACGTAAGAGGTTTTATTCAGTAGTATAATTTTATCTTCTGGTATTACCTTTTTCCCCAGAGATTTACCAAATTGAAGATCTATTAGCTTTCTGATTAGTTCAATGTCAGATTTAAAAGCCGGTCTTACATCTCCTGGTGGGGCAATAGGAACTTGGACTAAGGGGCCATTACAACGGTTACATTTATCACCCAATATTGGAAGATTGCAAGATATACACCACTGTAACCTTATTTTTCCAAAATACGGTGCTTTTGACATATTGTTATCCCTAATTATTTTTAAATGAAAAATTGGAGGTTAATATGATATTCTTGCACTATATGGTGGTACGCCTATTATTGACTCGGCTGCTTTTGCTACTTTTTCCCTATATTGTTCCCAGGTATAGACTCTTATTATGTTCATAAATCCTCTTAAAGCATCGATCAATTGAGATGCATCTCTTAGATTGACTGGAATTTTATTTCCTTCTTTTGTTCTGTAGAACACTGGTATTCTCATAGGTTCCATTTCTATAGAATGTCTATAAGGCACTGATGGAAGTGTTGGTACATCAATTATAACGTTTTCCCTTTCTACACCAGCTTTTTCGGCGATTTCTTCTTCAATTTTATTTCTTACTCTTTCATTTGTAAAAATGCTAGAAACTGTTTCATCACGTACATAAAAGGTACGATTATATGCTGCTTTAAGTAGTTCTCTTCTTTCAAGTTTTTGAATAAGTTCGTTGGATTTCTTAACTTTCCTTAACATTGTCCAAACTGTATAGTCATCTAGGGAGAGATATTCATCTATATTCGTGAAGTTAACAAGGGGGATTTCATCTTTAGCTAGCTCCATGGCTTTTAAAAGCATTATTTGAGCAGCTCTAGCAACCTTGTGAAAATATATGCTTTTAAACGATTCTATGCGAGCAAGGATGAAAGCTTCTAAGCTGGAAAGAGCAGTTAGATCCACTGATAAATTACCGTTTAATACATCCATAGTGTATATCAACCTAAAGATATCTACATAGCCGTACTCGGCACCAGTATGATAACTATCTCTAATTATGAAGTCCATTTTATCTACATCAACAGCGCTGGAAATTATTTGGTCCAGGAAAAGTTTTCCTTCTTCTCTCATGTCTCCAGTTGCAAGTTTACTTATTTTTTGTGGTGAATACCCCGCATCGCTTAATATGTCTGCAAGTTCCGATTCTAAAATTATCCATCGTGTTAGGTCCTCATGGGTTTTTTCAAGGTATTTTATCGATAGAGATTCATATATGTGCGAAAATGGCCCGTGACCAACATCATGGAGTAATCCAGCGATTCTAACCATTTGTATATCTTCTTCCGATAACTCCACAGGTAAATTTTCAGCTAAAACTCCAGCAAGATACATTACACCAATGCTATGTTCAAATCTGGTGTGATTAGCACCTGGATAAACATATTCTGCTCCTGCAAGCTGTCTGAGTCTTCTAAGTCTTTGAACTACACGAGTATCGATAATATCTTTTTCTAAATCTGTTATATGGACGTAACCGTAAATCGGGTCTTTAATGAATCCCCAATAAATCCTTCTGCTCAATTTTAATCTCCCTTTATGACATTTTACACATGCTTAATAGATGTGCGTATATTTTGAATTTAAAACATTTTTATTGTTTTTGTTTTAGGCCTTCGAGAATATGAACACAGTTCCAGTAGTTCCATCTACCCGAACTATATCTCCAGTTGTAATTGTTTTAATCGGGTTTTTATTTAACTTGTCTACTAGAGGTATATTGGCAAGCACACATCCCGTGACGATTATTGGTTCTGATTCTACATTGATTATTGCTAAGGGTGCAGTTCCTATTTTTGCCATATGATAAATTATGTAGGAGCCTACAGTGCTACCTTTACCATAAGGGAAAACTAAAATTTTACCAGAGACCGTTTTTCCTTCAAGTTCATGGCCTCTTTCAGTAACAACTCCGCTTGATGGGTCAATACCACCGTAAAATGATATGGGCTGAGAGGTAACAAGAGCTGTACCTTCGACTAGTCCTTCAACTAAACCTCTTCCCTTTAATATAATTGTCTTAATATCTTTTTTACACATATTATTACATCCCTCTTACAGCAGTATCAACGCAATCTTCTAATTTTGCTATTCCAACATCTAGTTTTTCTAGTGCTGTCAAGTAGTAGCATGCTTTTGCGGAGTTTGTGAGAATCCGCTTTAGTCCCAGCGTTTTTAAAGGAGATACTACTATACAAGTATCGGTAATGATTCTACCACCGGATTTTTCTATGATATTTGTGTAACCGATGCGATCTGCGAGTATCTTCACATTAGCAGCAGTTCCGATCCAAAGTTCAAGATCTCTCTTTATTTTCTTTTTTCTTAACATATGAGCAAGTTTTCTTATTTCTTGGATGCTTGCATGGGGGCATCCTATATATATGAGATCTGGGTTTGAAGTTAGTGCGTATTCGTCAAAAATTGATTTTAGATCTTCTTCTTCTATCGATATTTTTTCCATATGATCTTTTTCGCTTTGATATTGTTTTTTATTTAATACGGCTTCTGTTGTGTAGTTTTCGATGTGAAAAATTGATATACTCCCCGAAGTTGCTAATCCAGCTGATAAAGCTTTTAAATCTTCTACTTTTGGAAGTATTTTGGGATTTGAGAATAAAGGAACGCCAGTTCTTATTTTTTTACCAACTAAATAACCTAAGACGCTGTAGTCTGTCGAATTACGTAGTTCTGTCTTTAATTCTATATAATGTGTAGGGAATCTGTTTTCTTTCAAGTGAAGCCCATAGTAGGCTGTTTTTCCAGTTAGGGCTGATGCAAGGGCTAGAGGGCCGCCTTCTCTGTTTGTTTTTGCGCCTAGAACCGAGTTAGCGTATGTTACTGCGGAGGATTCTGCCCATGCTATATGTTCATTGTAGTTTGGAGAATTGCCAATTAAATAGGGGATGCAGCTACATGTTGGTAAAATATCCATTTTCATATATAAGTTGATTATTTTTAGTTGTTTCTCAGCAAATTCCTTTGGAATATTCATCATTGTCCAGTTTTTTAAGTCCATGCCAGCTGGATTAAGTGTTGATAGTATTTTGCTTCTTCCTCCAGATCTAACTAGGTCCTCTAGGAATTGTATGCCTGGATCACCGATATTCTTATAGGATACTCCTGAAACTTGTGCACTGTTTACATTAATGAGTTTTTGAGCGCCTAGGGCTTCTCCAACTTTGACAATAAGTCTCATGGCTATTCTGGTAGCTTCTCCATATTCTCCTTCGAGCATTTTTTCCTCTTCTTTAGTTAAGAACATCAGTTTTCTTCCTCTGTTAAATTATCAATGATTTTTTCTTCTACGGGTATTTTTGCTTTTTCAAATTTTTCCTTGGGTTTATTGAATGGTCTTGTTGCATCAATTCCCATTTTCGTAGTTAGTAAGGTGACTTGATCTGCAGAGGGATCTAAACTCGAACCCCTAACATTTGGTATTATTATTAGATCTTGAGAAGCGTTAAATCTTGTTGCAATCGCCCATTCTACTTCTTCCATATCATAAGGGTTTACATCGTCGTCAACTACAATAACGTGCTTAAGGCTCGGATGACCTGCAAAGGCAGCCAATATAACGTTTTTTGCATCACCATCAGATTGTTTTCTAATTGAAACAACAGCATGTAACCATCCACAGCCACCTAAGGTTAAATACACACCTCTCACATCGGGTACAATTGATTTAACTACATCCCAGATTTTTGCTTCACGGGGAAGACCCATTAACAGTTTATGTTCGCTGCCTGCAGGCAGAATAGCTTGATAAATAAAATCGTCTTTATTAAGATAGATTTTTTCTATTTTTATTACAGGTTGTTTTCTCACAATGTCGTATGTACCTGTTAAATCGACGAAGGGACCTTCATCAACTTCTTTACCATATAAAATTTTTCCTTCAAGAATTATTTCAGCGCCCACTGGAACTTCTAGTTCCGTATTTGGACATATAGTTGTCTTTAATGTTCCGTCGAGAAGAGTATTAGCTACATAAAGTTCATTTACACCATATGGAACGGGAGATGATGAAGCAATCAGAACTGCTGGATGTACTCCGATAGCAATAGCTACGGGGACGTCCCTTTTCTCTCTCCAATAATTCATTACTATTTTGTGTAAGTGTCTTGGTACAATTCTTATGGCTAGGTGATTTTTATCAATGACTAACATTCGATGTATTGATGCGTTTTGAAATCCGGTTACCGGGTCTCTTGCAAATACGATTCCAGCTGTTATGTATGGTCCAGGGTCTTTTTCGTAATGTGTGAGTATTGGAAGAATATTAATATCTGACGAGTTCCCAATAGGTGTAGAAAAAGGAAATTCGATAAGTTTAGGTTTTTTCGGGGATCTTGTAGCATTTATTATTTTTTCATGTAATTTGTCAACAGTTGTCTTTAAAGCCTTACAAATTTTCTCTCTAGTGCTACAAATATTTGCTACCAAAAAACCTTGTTTTTGTTTAATCTTTTGGAAATAGAGTGCTGGACCACTATCAAATTTTTTAATAACGGCTGCCACTTCATACTTTGCACTCAATTCCTTTCTAATGACTAACAATTCTCCTTTGTCTTGTTCTAATTCCATTATAAAATTTCTTAGGCTCATTTTCCTCTCCACCTTCTATATAAATCATGTTGAATACCTAATACGTCAAGAATTTTTCCTACTACAAAATTTACAAGGTCTTCAATAGTTTTTGGTTCATGATAAAATCCTGGCATTGCAGGAATTATTATTGCACCAGCCTCAGCTGCTTTAACCATATTTCTGAGATGAATGATCGATAAAGGAGTTTCCCGAGGAACGAGAATTAATGGGCGTTTTTCTTTTAACATACAATCAGCAACCCTGACAATAAGATTGTCCGCATAACCACTAGCTATGGCAGCAAGAGTTTTCATGCTACATGGCACAATGACCATTCCACTTACTTGATACGATCCACTGGCAATGGGAGCTGTAAGATCGGATGGAGTATAAACGAAATCAGCAAATTTTTCAATTTCCTTTACATTCAATTTTAGTTCATGTTTAATAATTACTTTAGCCGGGTCCGAAATAATTAAATGCGTACTTATCTTCAAATGCCTTAAAACTTTTAAAAGATGAACACCATATATCACTCCACTTGCACCAGTTAATGCCACAACTAGTTCCAAATTAATCACAATCCCTTCAATCTTTTGATTAGGTTGTCAACACATTTAATCACGATTCTGTATTTTTCCATATCTTTTTCCTTCAAGTTAACTATTGCTAAGACAGCCGTACCAAGCTCTATAGCCAGTCTTTCAGCAATAGCACGAGCAATAACTTCTCCTTTAATGTCGAAAGCCGTAAGTAACGATGATATAGCTTTTTTCCCGATTTCAGGTAGTTTGGATGGAGTTGCAAGTACAAGAGTGCCCATTTTATACGTGGTGTCAGTAACAACGACCACCACTCCGTTGTCAAGTTTTACACCTAATACAGAAACACAATAACCCTTTTCCTCAGTTTTTTCTTCAAAAATTATTTCAGACATATTTTCATCTCCATTTTTCATGTTGTTTCTCCATAATTTTTACTGCTTCTTTTAATGATATTTCACCTCTAGCAACTTTCTCTGCAAGATCCCAGTCTATAGTTAGTTTTCCACCCGACATCAATCTACTCTTTGCTTGAATATACTTTATTTCACCTGGTTTCAGCGATATTTCAACATGGTCAAGATCTACAACTTCTCCCCTCTTTTTGGATATTAGTATGGCAGCAGTGATATCTCTCCTTGTAGTTTTAGCTCTAGCTAGGGTAGTATATGTTTCATCAACAATTTCGTAAGTAGCTTGAAGCGAAACATCCTTGAAGTATCTGAAAAGACGTCTTTGATGCAGCGGAGATCCATTACCAACTCTTATAATCAAGGTTCCGTCCGAAAACGAATTTAAAGCCTTTTGTACAAGATTAATATATTCAATAACTTCATACGGCGAGTAGAATAAGCTTGCATCAATTATCTTTCCTCCCAAAGCTACAACAGCACCATACACATCTCCAGGATCTATACCTACTATGATCGGGACTTTGTTTCTACATTCGGCCAATAAAGCTTTAACTTTCAAAATAGCTGCTTTTATATCCTCTTCATCAAAGTCGATCGCGATAATGTAGGCATTAGCGTTAGGAGATACTTTTTCTACTTCTTTTTTACTGGTTAAGATAATAGTTACGTCAGAAGGGATTTTTTCTCCTGGAACTAAACTATAAAATGGAATACCAAGTTCCTTTAGTCTTTTTACAACCAAATGAAATATTTTTGGCTGTTCTGTTACTACTGCTACTTTTGACATATAGGCACTACTCCGTCTTCTGCAAAGTTTCATAGATAAGTTTCACAGTTAAATATATTTGTTTTTAATTTTATTACTGAATACTAAAACGGGGAAATGATATAATGGTCGATCTTTTGACTACTGGTTGTGAGAGATTAGACGAATTGTTAGGTGGAGGATTACCTATTGGACATATAAGTCACATTTATGGTCCAGCAGGAACTGGGAAAACAACGTTTGCGCTTCAATGTTCCGCTAACTTAGCTTTAGGCGGATGGAAAACTATATTTGTGGATACTGAGAATTCTTTCTCAGTTGAGAGACTTGAACAAATTTCCAGGGACGCTTTTCAATCTGTAATGAAGAAAATAATCTTATTTCGACTCTCTAGTTTCGTTGAACAGTCTGAATTAATCGACATTCTCGATGAAATTATCGATAAAGAGGTTCGTCTTATAGTTTTTGACACCATAACTGGACTGTATCGCGCAGAACTATTAGAATATAGAAATACACATATTCTACAACATGAGCTTAATCGACAATTAGCCTTTCTTTTCAAGATCTCTAAACGAAAAAATGTAGCAGTTCTTTTAACAAACCAAGTCAAAGCTGTTTTTGACGAGGAGAATTTAGAACCTGTAGCTTCTAATATCGTAAATTGGTGGGCTAGTGTTGTTGTTAGTTTCATTCGGGATGAGAGAATTAAGCGAAAAGCAGAAATAGTAAAGCACTATAAAAAGCCTATAGGCACTTCAGCAATTTTCTCCATAGTATCGAGCGGCTTAGTGTGATGGTGACAAGAGATGATACCTTTATGGCTAGAGATATTAGCGGCTCTGTGGTTTATTCTGCCAGCATATGTTGCAAATGCTTTTGCTGTTGTCTTTAGTGGAGGACCTCCTATAGATTTCGGTAAATTTTTCATTGATGGAAAAAGGGTTTTTGGCGATGGAAAAACTGTTAGAGGATTCATAGGTGGAGTTTTCATGGGTATCGTGATAGGTATACTTCAATTATTTACATCGTCATACATCCTGAAACTAATTTCCCTCTACTATGTTATGGACGCAAATGAAATATTTCTTATTCAAGTATCTATTTCGAGAATTTGTTTCCTTTCTTTTGGTGCATTAATGGGTGATCTTATCGGTTCATTTATAAAAAGAAGATTTGGTTTGAAGCGAGGAGCACCCGCACCTATATTAGATCAATTAGATTTCCTTTTAGGAGCGTTACTTTTTGTCAGTTTGATAAAACCTTTACAATTAAAATATATCATAATTCTGGTGATAGTAACACCTGTAATCCATTTATGTGCAAATGGTATAGGTTATGTACTTAAATTAAAAAAGGAACCGTGGTGAGATATTTTATCTTTTTCTTCCAAATAGACCAGGCGCTTTTTTGAAAAGTAGCCAATTTAGCCCAACATATCCTACAAATGTCAGCACTATTCCTATTAATAGTAGAGTTTTTGCATACTCTGGTCTATACACATGTTTAGTACTTTGATAAATTATTACGAATCCTATGAACCCAATAACTAGAAAGGCAAAAGCAACGATGCCTTCAATTACTGTTTGTTGAGCTAATTGTCCTACGACCATAAATCCTTGTGGTAGCGACTTATAGTTTACAATAACGTACATGCCTCCGCTAAGTACAAACAAGATGAAGGACATCGCAACTATGAAAAGGGACTCCGATGATGGTGTTTTTCTAGGTATCTTTAATCTGGGTTTTTCTAATCGTAACCTAGGTTTTTTTAATATTTTTGGCCACCATAGACGGACCAATCGAAACCCTCCACGACAACAACTTATGTTCTGTATACAAATTTCTGAGTTTATAAGGATATCTTCCATAAAACTGCATGATCACACACAACCCTAATAGTCAAGAATTCTATTACACGCCCCATTAGAAAAACTCATAAGTGTATGTGATACCGATAAAAATAGAAATAAGTGGAGGGTTCAAAATTTCCAAGGAAAAGAAAAAGACTAAGGACCTAATGGATTTACCCGGCGTTGGACCATCCATAGCCAAGAAGCTAAGTGAAGCAGGGTACAAAAATATAGCTTCAATAGCTGTTGCGACACCTTCCGAACTTGCCGCCGCTGTCGATATTGGCCAAGCGACAGCCCAGAAAATTATTGAGGCGGCAAGAAAGACTTTAGAATTTGGTTTTGAAACCGCCGATAAGATTTACGAGCGGAGACAACATGTTGGAAAAATAACCACTGGATCCAAGAACTTAGATAGATTACTTGGAGGAGGAATAGAAACCCAAGCAATAACTGAAGTCTTTGGAGCTTATAGAACAGGCAAAACGCAACTTGCACATCAATTAGCTGTAAGTGTACAGTTACCTCCTGACAAGGGAGGATTA
This sequence comes from Candidatus Baldrarchaeota archaeon, assembly GCA_019056805.1. Taxonomy (GTDB): domain Archaea; phylum Asgardarchaeota; class Baldrarchaeia; order Baldrarchaeales; family DXJG01; genus DXJG01. The sequence goes on from DXJG01000001.1 coordinate 85,586, forward strand.
GAGGGGAAAGCTGTCTACATAGATACTGAAGGAACCTTTAGACCAGAGAGAATATACCAAATGGCTCAAGCACTAGGCCTTGACACCAAACAAGCATTAAAAAACATCATATATGCAAGAGCTTACAATTCCGATCATCAAATGTTGTTAGCTCAACAAGCACAAGAAATAATATCCGAACAAAACGTAAAACTCCTAATAATTGATTCAATAATGTCCCATTTCAGGGCAGAATATCCAGGAAGAGAAATGTTGGCAGAACGCCAACAAAAACTAAACAAACACTTACACACATTACAGAGAATTGCTGATATTGAAAATATAGCTATATTCGTAACAAATCAGGTAATGGCTAGGCCTGATGTATTTTTCGGCGATCCAACTGAGCCAGTGGGTGGCCACGTACTAGCTCATGTACCCCAAACGCGGCTATATCTAAGACGCAGCAAGGACAATAGAAGAATATGTAGACTTGTAGATTCTCCATACCTACCCGAGGGAGAAGTAGTCTTTGTAATAGTTGAAGAAGGAATTCGAGACCCCTAAGAGTTTACCAATTAAATTAGCAAAGTTTGTTGAACATTAGCATGAAGGGGAGTAACTGCAACCTTTTCCTTTTTTAAATTTCTGATGAATGAAGTTTTTAAAAATAGACATGTAAAGACATTCACCAGGGGATATTAACATACTTTCAAGATAAACAGGTTGATCGGTAAAAGTAACCGGAGCATTTCTAATTAGGACAGCTGGAGTTCTTTCTCCAGCTTCTCCCATAAGTATTTGTGCAGCTGAAGCCAAATCATCAGCTAAAGCACGCATTGTTATCACCAACGGTTTTCCAAAGATGTCTAACTTTCCTCTCTCATCAGATACAGGGATAAAACCAGCTACGCCCAAAGCAATACCTATAGTACCCAATCTAAGCGGTTGAGTCCTACTATCGGCAATTATAACCCCGATTTTTTTCCCAGTTTTTTCAAATATTCTTCTTCGAATTTCTTCAGCGGTTTTCATAGGATCTTCGGGAAGCAAAACAACACATCCGGGTGGAGCGTTAGATTTATCGATGCCAGCGTTGGCTATTAAAATACCATGTCTTAAAGTTAGAATAACGTGGGGAATTCCTCCAAGAATTTCATCAGCTTCCCGTAAAATTAATTCAGCTAGTTCCGGGGTAACATCGTATTTTTTTGCTAATTCTATGGCTTTAGGACTGGGCTGTACCTTATCCAGTTTTATAATTCTTCCTTCAGCTGTTGAGACGGCAGTTTCTGCTAAAACTAAGATATCCTTATCATATATTTTTTCTCCAATTCCCTTTAGAGCTTCAAGCACTACATCTACTATATCATCACCTGGAGTAATGATTCTAGTTTTTATCGGTATAAGTTTCATAACCATTTTCCTCACATACTTCCAATATTTGTTTCAAAAGTTTTGCAACAATATTAAGATCAAAAGGCATTTTTTCTAGTTTCTTTAATAATTTTTTATATTGGGCGTAGGTTCCAAAAATGATAATGTTTCCTTCTTTTATATGGAAATCTATCATCTCTCTGGGAATAGCAGCATCCCCTCCACATGCTAGCATTTCTTGTTTTATAATTAATGCAGCTGGAGTACTGACATTTTCAATAAGTGTAGCAAGGTATATAGACTTCTGATTTAATGTTTCGCAAGCTTGTTTGTCAATACCTATTTTAACAAACAAATCCTGTAAATCATTGAAATAACTTGAGTTGTATAGTAATGTAACTCTTATTTTCCGTCTACTCAAACTCAAAACTTTTCTTCTAATTGCTTCAGCTATTTTCACAACTTGCAAAGTTTCCTTAACGTCATGAGTTCTTATTAAATGAGCACCATTGTACACTGCAATAGCCGTCGCCGCTAAGCTGCCAATTAACCTTTCACTAGGATCTTCAAGATTAAGAACCTTTCCAATGAACGATTTTCTTGAAACTCCAACCAAAATAGGCCTGCAAAGAAATCTCAATCTACTCAAATTTCTAAGGATATAAAGATCTTCAGAAACACTTTTTCCAAAACCAATACCTGGATCCACAACAATACTTTCCTCGGGGATTCCAACATCTGTAGCGATTTGTAAACTTTTTCTAAGAGCACTTCTTATTTTTGAAATACTTCCTACATCTCCAGGTTTTCTTTCAGCAGCCATAACAATAGTTGACGCATTATATTCAAAAATTGTCTGAGCCATTTTTTTATCAGCCTTTAACCCACTGACATCATTGATAATTTTTGCCCCTTCTTTCAGCGCAGCTTCTGCAACCTTTGCGCGAAAAGTATCAGCGCTTATAGGCACATCAACAATTTCACGTAGTACACGTATAGCGAAAACCATTCTCTCCCTTTCTTCTAAAGGCGAAATTTGAGGAACTCCTGGAGCAGTTGACATTGCTCCTACATCTATTATATCAACTCCCTCTTCAACCATCTTTATCGCTTTTTTCTCAAGATCTTTTTCTGATTTTACAATAGAGCCTTTATAAAAAGATTCAGGACTAACATTAACAACTCCAACAACTACTACCCTGGAATCGTCACCCACTGGTATATTGGCAATTTTTCCTTTTATTTTCATTCTCCCCACTTCAAAACAATAGTATAGTTTTCTTTTATGTTTATATCTATCTGTAATTAAAATACCTTAGCTTTAAATTAAAACACTTTCTTCTTCTTACATAATTAAAATATCATAGACCGTTTTTATGAGATAATAGAACTTCTCATAGTAATGAAAACCTTAAAATGATTTGTTAATTGTAAGTGATAATAAATCTAAGTTGGTGACACTAAATGGATCTCCATAAAACTCACTTGTATGAGTGGCATAAAAAAAGAGCAAAAATGGTAGAATTTGCTGGTTGGCATATGCCGCTTTGGTATGAAGATACAGGTGGAATAATTAAAGAGCATTTAGCAGTTCGAAACAATGTAGGTATTTTTGATGTCACACATATGGGGCGTCTTTTAATTAAGGGGAGTGAAGCTGGAAGTTTTCTACAATATGTCACCACAAACAATGTTAGGAGACTAAAAAAACTTGGGCAAGGACAATATTCTGTTGTTTGTAATGAAGATGGTGGAATAAAAGATGATATTACAATATTTAAGATTGAAGATGACAAATATGTCGTTATAACTAATGCAGTGAACAGAGAAAAAATATATAACTGGTTTAAAAGACATGCCCAAAATTTCGATGTAAAAATTGAAGATATTTCTGATATAACTTGCATGTTCGCGGTCCAGGGTCCAAAAACTCAGTCCACGCTTGAAAAACTTACTGATAATGATCTTAGCGATATTAAAAGATATTCATGTGCATTAATGAAGCTTGGAGGATATGATGTTATAATATCAAGGTCCGGATATACTGGTGAGGACGGGTTCGAAATAATTATGTTACAAGTCCCGTATTCAGAAAAAGAAAAAGCAACTGAACTATGGGAGAAGATCTTAGAAGCTGGTAAAGAATACGAAATTAAACCATGTGGATTAGGCGCGAGAGACACGTTACGACTTGAAGCAGGGATGGTTCTGTACGGAAATGACATTGATGAATCGATCTCTCCATTAGAAGCTAAGCTCAATTTTGTTGTTAAGTTTAAGAAAGGAGATTTCATAGGGCGAGATGCACTATTAAAACAAAAAGAAGAAGGCGTAAAGAGAGTAAGGGTAGGATTGGAATTAGTGGGACGCAGAGTTCCCAGACATGGTTATGAAATAAAAAAGAACGGAGAAAAGATCGGGTATGTTACAAGCGGGGCTTTTTCACCGATACTTGAAAAGGGGATAGGTCTAGGCCTCGTAAGTTCCGAGTATGCACAAATAAATGAAACAGTTCAAATTAACATTAAGGGAAAACTTATAGATGCAAAAATAGTTAAATGGCCTTTCTACGACACGAATAAATATGGCTATACTAGAAAAGAAGACACATAAAGGAGTGATGAAAATGAAAGTGAATGATTATGAAGTTCCTGAAGACCTTTATTATTCTGAAACACATGAATGGTTAAGAATAGAGAATGGAAAAGTAAGAGTTGGAATTACGGATTATGCACGTAAACAACTTGGAAATATAACCTACGTAGGATTCGAGGTTAGTCAAGGCAGTGAAATTAAATTTAAACAAGCATTTGGAGAGATAGAGTCTGAAAAGGCTACAGAAGATCTCTATTCACCCGTCTCTGGCAAAGTAATTGAAGTTAATAGTGAACTAGAGGATATGCCTCAGATAGTAGAGGAAGATCCCTACGGAAAAGGGTGGATGATCGTTGTAGAACCTGCAAACCTAGAAGATGATCTAAAAAACCTTATGGATGCAAAAGAATACGCGGAATATCTCAGGAAAAAACTTGAAGAAGAATAATCTAAACTACTTTTACAATTTTTTCTTCGTTGTAATCTGTAATTACACGAGTATAACCCTTTAGTTCCCTATCTAGGTTCTTATCACCTGTATCAACTCTTAGGCAACTTATTGTAGAGAGCTTATATTTAGTTGCTATAACAATAATATTTTGTATACCAGCTTCCCTAATAACTCTCGGACTTATTTGCTGATTTCCCCTACCAAAAATAAATCCTTGATTTCCAATGGGCGTCACAATAATTTTAGCTTTTTTCCCTCTTATTATTTTCAGTATATCCCTTTCTCCTACGTCTCTTGCAACTATTTTTCCATTCTTTATTATATCCACACCAAGTAAAGTTTTTTCAATACCAAAAAGATCCGCAATGGCTTTAACTGTTGTTCCTGGACCTAATATATAAATAACATCTGGCTCCATGTTCTCAACAACATATTTTGCTATAGCTAATTTATTTTCTTCCTCTTCATTTGTAAGGGGACCGGCAGTTTTTACACCTTGTACAAGTTCAGGTTCATATGGAACTAAAAGATATCCCTTTAATTTTGCGGATAACATACCAGCTCTAAAAGCATCTTCATCAATATCCATAACTTCAGCTTGTCTCAAGGGTAGTCCTTCAGTTAAATATTTAATTACAACTTCTGCTGCTGCTCTTGGATTCACTGCAAATACAGCGCTGTGCATTTTCACCCCCGTAGGTACACCTATAACAGGGATGGTGGTACCAATAGCTTCGTATATATCGCAAGCAGTACCATCCCCACCGCAAAACATGATCAGCTCTACTTTCAATTTTTGCATTTCTTTTGCCGCTCGTCTAGTGTCATCCGCTGTGGTTTTTCCAGGAACTATATTCCCAATAACGACTGGTGAAAAACCTACATTTTTTGCTTCGTTTTCCCCCATGTCATGAGGGTAAGTAATCAGTTCTAAATGATCTTTTATTTGCAATAGAATTTCTAAGGTTTCCTCGGCTCTTTGAGGAGCAACAGGTTTCGCGCCAAGTTCTATGGCTTTTTTTAAAATTTCTTCTCCGTCTGTACCCTTTAAACCTACAATTCCTCCCATACCAGCTATGGGATTAACGATAAATCCCAGTTTCCAAACTTTTTTCTCCACAATTCGCGATCTCCAAGAGTTTTCTATAATTCATTACAGCTAAATAATTAAATCAGAAATTTTTAATAAGTGTTAAAGTAGTACAGTTTCGATGTTCAAAATTAACATTTTCACTGGGGCCGAATGAAATGACTGAAAAAGTGAAGAAGTTCGGAAGTTTATTAAAATCGTTAATTACTATACCCAGAGCAAAAGTTAGAAAGGATAAAGTAATTTTATATCTCTCACTTACATTAATATTCTTCTTTGCTCTACTAATAAGAATTTATCCGTACTTTTCTTATGGTGTTGTACTTAAGGCATTTGACCCGTGGTTTCAACTAAAATCAACTTTGTATATAATAAGTCACGGCTTTTCCGCTTGGCTTAACTGGGTCGAAAAACCTCCAGATATATCTACATGGTACCCCTATGGCCGAAATATGCCTAAAACATCTTTCCCAGGAATACCATGGACAGCAGCAACTCTGTATTTCATACTTAAATTCTTAGGAGTAGAAATAGATCCAGTAACACTTTGCTATTTCTTCCCAGCTATCATGGGAGCGCTGGCATCAATTGCGATGTACTTTTTCGCCAAAGAATTAACAGATAGTATAAAAACGGGTCTACTTTCAGCATTCTTTCTTGCTTTTATCCCGGGATACGTTCAACGTACAACTGCAGGATTCTTTGACAATGAAGCGATAGGCATTTTACTCATAATATTATCACTTTACTTCTTTGTAAGATCCCTAAAAAGAGAATCCGTATTATCAGGAATTATGGCAGGGCTATTTCTAGGATATCTCTCAGCCAGCTGGGGTGCTTATTTATACGCGTTTGATTTACTAGCAGTCTACGCATTACTTCTTCTTATTTCACGTAGATATTCTAGATCGCTACTTCTATCCTACACCACAACAGTCGGTCTCGGTCTCTTTATAGCGACAAGAATACCCAGACTCGGACCGAGTATACTAACTAAGACAGATCTACTTCCATCTTTAATCATGTTAGTAGTATTACCTGTTTACGAAGGGGCCCCCCTAGTATATAATTCCCTAATAGTCAAGCGAATAAGGGAAATTAAAATATCAAAAAAAGCACTTGGATATATATCGCTGTTAACAATCGTACTTATCTCTTCATTATTTACCTATTTATGGTATATCGGTTTATCTCCCTTGATCATTTTACAAAAATACTTCAAACCCATTAGCGGAAAATTTTTAACGGTACTAAACCCTCTTTATAGAGAAAAGACGCGTATAATAGCTTCAGTAGCGGAGCATGCAGCGACATCGTGGGCAGAATTCTATTTTAACTTAAATGTTCTTTTGTTTGTTTATCCTCTTGGAATATATTTTTCATTTAAACGATTAAAAAATGAAGATATTTTCTTAATAATTTTAGGACTAACAGCTACGTATTTCGCTGGATCCATGATAAGATTAATATTAATACTTTCACCGGTAGTTTGTCTCCTTTCGGCATACGCGATTGATCAAATACTATCTCCATTTGTAAATGTGTTAAAAGAAGTACGTGAGGGCATGCCTTTAGCAAGGCGTAAAAGAGCTAGAATTTCTGGTATAGTTGGTTCAGAGTATACGGTTATAACTTTAGTTTTCGTAGCATCACTACTTATCATTGCAACATGGTATGGAGCATACATTTCATCAAAATATATGGCAGCTGCAGAAATGTTGCCTAATGGGGAGCCAGATTGGCAAGAAGCACTGATGTGGATGAAATATAATCTACCAGAAAACACTGTAATAGCTTCCTGGTGGGACTATGGTTACTGGATAAATACGGTAGCAAATAAAACCACCATAGTTGATAATGCGACACTTAATAGTACCCAAATAGCATGGATAGGTGCAGCATTCGCACTAAATGAGACAGAAGCAGTAAAAATATATAAACGATATAATGTAACGCACGTATTAGTGTTCTTTGGATACTGTATTCAAGGACTAGGTGGAGATGAATTTAAATGGCCATGGATGGTTAGAATCGCCGAGGATCATTTTCCAGAACTAGTGAATGAATCTCTCTATGGAGATATCACTAGCCCAACAGATACGTTCTTTAACTCAACTATTTACAAATTACTATTTTACAGAGAACCAGATCCCGAACCGAACAAATATCGTGACAGCCTGATAAACTTTATGATAAGATATAGATATTTAGCATATTACAGGGATCCTTATGGCCAAATTCCAGACGTCGATCCTCAACACTGGGCACTATTCGAAAAAATATTCAAACCAACATATCTTTCAAGCAACCGTTTTGTCAAAATATTTGAGGTAAATTACAGCATTTTAGAAGCCCGTATGGAAATATCAGATGCCAATCTGTATAATAATGGTCTTTGTATCGTAACAATAAATAATACTGGAATTCATGACCTCCGACTTTCAAAAATCTATGTAAACGGTGAAAACTATGACTTTGAAATAGTAAAAGGAAGCGAAACAATAAACCCGAATGAAACAGTAGAAATTGTTGTAGACACCGAAAGAGAGTGGTCGATAGGTGACAACGCGACAATTAAAGTTGTAGCAAAGGTCATAGAGTATCCTGGCTACAAAATATCAACATCTACGAACGTTACAGCTACGGAAGCCCCCAAGATACTTCTTGTCGTAGACGAAGAGGCAACTATAATTTATGACAATGGTATAGGTTTTGTTAAAGTTAAAAATGTTGGAGAGTTCCCCGTTACAGTCGATTCAATTACGGTAAATGCAACAGAAACCTCATTTACGGCGATTAACGGAAGCATGACAATTTTACCACAAAATGAAACATTGTTCGTTATCGATTTAGGTTTTAATGAAACTACTAAATTAACAAGTTCGATAACGACTGTTAATGTAACTTATCATCCTACTGGAGCCCCCAAGAAATTAATAACGGCGATTATTAACGCCACTGTTACAGCAACTCCACCTCTTCTTCTCAATATTGAAAGTGCAACAGCTTATACCAACGGAATCGTAACCATAACAGTTAGCAATCCAACAAACCTATCTATAAAAATCAGCGGTGTCGCTATTAATGGTACTAATTACAGCTTCGAAATAATTAACGGCAGTGCCACATTAAACAAAGATGAAATTACAGTGCTTAAAGTTAGTACTGGAGTATACTTTAATGTTTCACAGATTGTTAACGTTACCGTTTACTACCACTTTAGCTATGTATCAAGATGGGCAAACGAAACATCAATGACAAATATAGCTATAGTACCATATGCTAACATAACAGCAGAAGCATATCAAGATGGAACTGTAATTATAACGATTACAAATCTCGGAATAGAGCAATTAGAGATATTAGCAATCAAAATTAATGGAACACTCTGTAACTTTACAATAATTAATGGCTCAACTACTTTAAATCCAGGAGACTCAACAACATTACAACTTAATTACACGGCAATATCTGGCATACAACTCGCTATAGGCGACAAGTTGGTTATAAAAGTTGATTTCGTAGAGGGATACACCCTAGAAGAAATCGTCGTAGTTAAATCATAATAATACAATTTTTATTCACTTTTTGATTTTAATAGTTCACGTTTTAACTTTCTTCTATATTCACCGTAGGGATCAAGAGGAGAAAATTTAGGCGGATAAGGAGACTTAAGTGGTCCACCACAATATGGACATTTATCTCGCTTTAAAGTGTATCTCCCACATTTTTGACATTTCCACAAAAGTTTCCCCAAGATGTTCACCTAGACTCTCTTTTAAACTCTCCTTCTCCCCCTTCTTCTTTGATAAGACTTAATGCAGTGTCTACTACTTTCTTTAGCACTTCCTCAGCAGTGCCCCAATCTTTAGCCTCTACTTCAACTTTCCACCTCGGAGTCCCAGCCAAGTAAATGTCTATTTTTACGCCATCTTTTTCGCTTTTACCGGCTTTAATAGCTTCTTTCAATGTTTTTTTAATTATTTCTACTCCATTCGGTTTTGTGCATTTTAGTGTAAGTATACCAGAAATTTTTACTTTCGGAATTTCAACATACATTTTAGCAAGTTCAGTTAGTACTTTTGCCCATTTTTCATCCAATCCTGCCTTTAAGAGTGCAGTTTCTCCTTCTTCTAATGCAGCTTCAAATCCTGCATATATTTCACCAAATGCATCTTCCATTTTCCAACCTGCTTCTTCATAAGCTTCATCAAGAGTTTTTCCAAGCTTTTCAGCGGCTAATAGAAGTAGGTTTTCAGCTTTCTGTGCTCTTTTCCATTCAGAAATCTTCTGTCTTCTCCACTGATCTGTTACTCGCCTTAAAGACAAATCTATGTGACCTTTAACCTTATCCACTCTTAAAACTTTAGCAACCACCTTTTGTTTCTCTCTCACGTAATCTCTGATATTTCGAACCCATGTACTTGAAACTTCGCTAATGTGAATGAATCCCTCTTTCTCGTTATATTCATCAAGCCTAACATAAGCTCCATAGGGTTCAACACGAACCACTGTTCCAATTACTATATCACCAACTTCAGGCCATTCTTGTCTCCTTTTTACCATTATTCTTCCTCCAACAATGCGATCATAAATTTAAATAAGACAATACAAATGTCTGTGTGGAGTAAGACTTGAAAAATATTAAGATTACTATGACTAATCATTATTAATATTTCTCAAGTACAGACTAGATTCTTTCTAACAGTATCTTAGAATTAGTGTGAAAAGAATTTAAACATAATTGTAATGTCGGTTGTCAACTCATTACCCAAGTACTTTAATTATTTTGGCTTGTATTTTTGCTTTTCCTCCACTAGGCACAGCTAGTATACGATTACAAACTAAGCATCTAACTTTAGTACTTGCACACCCAAATATTATCTGTTCGTTACCACAATCGGGACATGAAACTTTAATGAATCTCGATCTTGGTTCCGGAACCAATGCATCTTTTCGACCCATTGTGAACCCTCACTCCGTAATATTCCTTCTACATTAAAAGTTTTTTTTGATTTAAAATTTGTGTTGTTTCATTTTAAGTTGTTTAGAAGTTATATGATGGATTAGATTAAAAGTAAGGGACTATACAAGTTCTATACTTTTCATTCTGATTCCTTTTTTGTGGATGATATATCCACATTCTCTACATTTTAGTTTTAGTGTTTGTTTTTTCGTTGCTTTAACTAACTTTTTCTGTATCGGCTTCGGTTGCGAACCGTATCCCTTTTTCTTTCTGTCATACCTTCTCCTTCCTTGGGACATTTCTCTTTCAGGGCCCTTTTTGTATAGGGATACCGAATGAAGAGTGTACGTATTGCATTTTGGACAATAGGTTCTTATCTGCTTTGGAACTTTCATCTGTGGTCTCCTCTTTCTAGTTGAAATTTACATATCTCACAATAAACTTTCCCTTTTAACCTTTATCCCAAGATTCATAGTGATAATGAAGGTTGAAATTTACATATGGTTTAAGTAATAGAGCATATACTGGTCATACTTTTATTATTTTTGCCTTATTTCTTTTTATCAATGTTTCCACATTTTTTGACGGTAATACGACAATGTCTCCTTTCTTAAAAGGACCGTAAACTTTCATATCCGTTCCAACAATAGCTGGCAGATTTTCAAGAATTCTCACAGCAATCTTTTCTTTCTTAAACTCGTCTATTTTTATACTTCTTAACTCCTTTTCTATTTCACCAATAATCTTTCCTTCCAGGATATTAGAAATAAACATAAAATAGTTCTTTAGAGAATCAATTAATGGCTTAAAGTACTTTTTTTCCACTGGATTCAATTGAACCTCGACAGTTTCGTCCTTTCTCAATATGCTTTTTAAAATTTTTTCTAAACGTAAAATACATAAGTCCTTAATCATAAACTGAGCATTTTTCAGCTCTGATTCTATAATTTTGGATTCTATACGACCTAAATTTTCATTGTTAAGCCCTTTTCTAAGCGTGTTAATATATCTACTTAGTTCTTCGTAAAAACGTGGAGGCAAGCCCTGTAAACTCTTGTTTTCAATCTCTTTGAGCCATATCGCATACAGTTTTTCATAATCCATTTTACGACAACTCCGCAATATTCTTAGCAAGCAGAAAAACAACAGCAGAAAGAGGGAGTTCCACCTTCTCATCCTCTTGGTATGGTCCAAATACTTCTTCTCCAATCCTAAATTCGGGGCAATAATCTCTAAAAATTACTTCTTTCTCACCCTTAAAAACTACGGCATCTTTAAATGGATCAAATTTCTCGATCTCCGCAACTGAAATTGGAATTACCTTAAACCCCGTTGAGCCATGCAAACTATATTCGAGTCTAATAAGTCTGTGTACATCTATGCTTACAGGTTCATCTACCTGGGCGGAAGATAGTTTTATCGCTACTGAGGCAATTTTTTTCCAAATAGAGATCCCTATGCCCTGTAAAATATCCCATCTAGGAGGGATAGTACTCAAAGCCTTTATAACCTTCTCCTTATTGTTTAGCAATATTTCTATTTTATTTCTTTGTATTCCAGCATCTCTAAGAATACTTTCTATATTATGACTTGAAAAAAGCTTAATTATAGATTTTACCAGACGGCCACCCCAACCCTCAGTGTTAAGATCAGGACCAACAATAGATTTACGCCCTCCAACAGAAATTTCAACCAAACCTAGGTTTTCCACCCTCACCCCAGTTCCTGAAACATAGTCAACAATTTCTCTTCTTCCTTCACTACTTAATTCTCTTACTGTTTCACTGTACACGTGTATATGGTAACCACGATGTCCTGAGTAAACAATTTTTACCTCCTCTTTCGATATACCGAAATCACTAAAAAGGAAATCTAGAAGTTTGAATAGCTCATCCTTTGCAGAATTGAGGCATTGATCACATATCCATGTGATTTCATCAATAACAGTTGATTTACAATTTGGACACTGATCAGGTCTTTTTCCTAAGCCTTTTGCACCACAGTTGGTACATACCCATTTATCATGGGTTTCTTTACATTTAGTAACTAGATGATCGGCGTCAATGTCGAATATTAAATCAGCACCTAACCAACCTTTTCCTTCCATATTTTGCGCTTCCGGGTCTAAATAGTAAGCTGCAGATCTATATGCATTTTTTGGGACATTTTTTCTAAGAAACATTAAAAATTCTGACCGATTATAAAAAGTCTTATGTCTAATCATACCTTCCTTAGTCCAAAGCATAAAGCCGAATTCTCTTTTACTAAACTGAGGTGGTGTGGGGATATCGTTTTCCTTGTAATAAGCACCAAAGAGGCTTTTCAAAAGCAAAATGGATTTCGCTCTACTTTTCATTCTTAGTACGCCTCTCTTTGTGGAGAATATACGACATTCTACCGTAAAACACAAGGGGATTCTTTATTGTCCCTTCAGAACACCATTTATGTGTTGGTCTACAAATACCGTATGTTTTTAATGTATCACAGTTATGGGCGGTGTATCCTTTACTTTTTGCATGTTTAACATAATATTTTGTTCTCTCTTCGTTAAAATCCGGCATTTTTCTAAATAAATTCACAACGTCCTCCTCTGCTTTCCCAATATCTAACATAAAAAACATAAGAAATAATCTCTCTACATGACTTAAATTCTCCCCTCTTTCAGTTCTTTCGAGAATATACTGAATACATGGGGGATAAACACCCCCCGTGATTTCAGCTTTTATCGGGATTTCCCTTATAACCTCTTTTTTATATTTTTTAATTAGTTCTTCTATATCTTCCAAGATTCTCATCAATTTATCTGGTAACTCTATAAATCTCTTCGGAACTCTTTTCTCTAAAATCTTTTCCTTAAAAGCTTCAGCCAATAATCTAGCTAATTCTCGCTTAGTTAATCTTACATAACCATTAGAGACGGGATGATTACACATCTTCCAAGTTATATCGTGAAAATGAACAGCAGTGCTCAAATAATCCTTAAAATGTAATTTCCACTCGTAGAATTTTACACCCACCCTCTTTATCTCGTATATTAAATTCCAACCATGTTCACTAACATTACCCGGCATCCTAGCAATTTCTAATATTTTCTCGTTTTCTTCCTTTTGCAAAAATTGACCAACTCTTTTTGAAAACGCAACAGCAAATCTTCGTCTTAACCAATCATCGCCAATAGCATCTATAAAAAGCCTAACAACTGGAAACGCTAAAATTTCGGTTTCAAAGTCATTAGAGACATACGTATAGACTCCTTTAACAATAATGTCTCTTAATATTTGTCGCGCTCTATTAACAATTGCAGGGTACTCATCGGCTAACGTTGCAATATCGATATTAAACTGTCTTACATATTCTCGTGCAGGTTCTATGCTTGGATATTTAGCTAAATCTTCTTTTGTCAGCATATTTCATCAAATGAAATAAATAATTTTAATTTTTATAAAATCTTCTCAGATTATTCTCCTTCTATTCTTGGAGCTAAGAAGTAGCTTACCCTCCCTCCACCTGGAAGGTTAAAATCGATACGAAGAGGCATATCTGTCGAAAGTTGGAGCTTTACAGTATCAGCAGCTTTTGCAACTTTAATCATGTCAGCAAGATAGTTCAAAGTATAGGTTGCAGACACTTCTTCCGCAGTTTGAACGTCAAGAAGTGCTTCGGAATCTTTTCCCATCTCTACAACAACTTCTCCGAGATCACCAACAGCTCTCAAAACCACCTTTTCTGGTTGAACTACAATTTTTACGTGGTCACTAGTGATTGCAGCATCCTTTACAGCTTCCTGTAGAGCATCAGCTGTGATGATAGCACTAGCTTTAAACTCAACAGCAGGTTCGGGTAGTTCTTCAGCAGTAATGTCCAGTAAATGAATACTAAAAGTTCTAACAGTTTTTCCCCGTAACTTTAATTTAAGTCTCTTCTCAGTTTCATCATAAAATATTTCCAAAGTATCCCCAGTCCTCGCTCTTCTCATAACCTTTTTCATCTCGTCAAGATTTACACCAAGCAAAGTTTCCTTATCGCACTCATACTCATCGAAAGCATCGCTTGGCAGGACAAAATCCACCATAGCGACGTGTGACGGATCCATAGCTCTCATGCTTAACCCTTCTGGCTTTGCGACAAAGTTAGCTTCATCTACAAGGGTCGATAATGCATCAACTATGTATGTCCATGTTTTTGCATTCGAAAGTACAGCCCTAAACATATTTTATCCCTCCTCAACAAGTTTGCTCTCAACACTTTTAAACTTCTTTCTCAAATTATATACTTCTTTATAGAGATCAAATTTTAATTTATCCATATTCTGAATGAATTCAGCGTCTATTTCAATTTCACCATCTGTCCTTATAGATACTTGTCCTATTACCCTTATCAATTTTCCAGTTTCCACTTCACGGTTCGTTCGAACTCTTACACTACCAGTACCATCATCAAGGATGCACATACCAGGCCTAGAATCGATAACCACCCCAATAACTCTAACACGTCTATCTTCAAGCTTAATCTCGTTAATTCTCCTATCAACAGCAGGAGTTCTCTTGCTCAAGTATTTTCCTCCAGATATTCCTAGCAATTTTTTCGGCAGTTTTTAAATTTTCCAAAGAGCGGAAAGCATAGTTTTTGGCATTAAACCTATCAGGAATGCGTTCATAGCCTTCCTCTAAAATTTTTACAGTTTTCTTTAAAATCTTATATAGAGCTTCAACCTCATAAACTAACATAATAACATCCCTTTCAATACTTTCGCCACGTGTGTCCACATTTAACACATTTATAAAAAGTCGTCATTGCTTCATCCGCTCTTCTAGTTTGAAGCTGCCAATAATAAGCACGGTCATTGCCACACTTTGGGCATTTAACTTTGGCAATAGGTAAGGTTCTGACTTCTTCTTTCACAACGATCATTTCATCATGAGGACCATGGGTTATACGATGAGTAATACGATATGTATTTTCAAGTTCGTTCTTATCTACTTTCTTGACATATCCACAAGATTTACAGCGAAGGACAAGTTTTCCTTCTTCATCCTCGCCTGGCATTAGCAAAGCACCACATTTAGGGCAAAACTCCATAGTACTTCCTCCAGAAAAATGGATGTACATCGATAAAACGCATTATGAAACCTTTTTAACTTTTCGCATGGTCAATAATGTTTCAATTTTCGGGATTACTTCTTCAAGAAGACGTTTAAACGCTTTAACAGCGGCTTTTACCTCCAACTTTTTATTACTAAAATCTTCAGGATCCATTTCTTTTCTTAAGATCATAACTGCATCTTTAAGATCAAAAGTTTCTACAAGCCACGCATAAGCTAAAAGAGCTTCCACGGCATCTCCCTTACTATGTCTATCACTTCTTTTAGGGAGAATTTTTAATAAACAAGCATCTTCTAAGGCGCGAGATAATACCTTATCCGAAACTTTCCAAGCATCAGGCTTTTTTAATACAAGAGATTTGGCTAATGAATACATAAAATTTACTAGGGAATCTCCGAGTTTAGCCAAATCTTTATCTTGAACGATTTCTCTTAGAGAATTATAATGATCCATGTGAAGAATAGTATTCCGCAACATTTGTCTTATATCGTCTATATAAGTCATCAAATTATCCCTTCAAGGATTTAAGAAGTGTTTTATGAAAATCTTCAGCCATATTCTTTATCTTTTTAGCAGCTTCAATAACTACATCAAAAGGATCCTTTCTCCCATTTGTTCTCACATAAACCTTTGGTTTGCCGATTAGAGGATGCTCTATTCTATAACCGGCAAAAGTAACATCATTGTCCTCAAGTAAAACTTTTCTGAGTAAATTACACAAAGTATGTCCTTCTCCTTCAATCTCAAATTCTATTTCCCTTTCATTTTTTGCTAAAATTTTTATTTTCACTAGTAAGTACCTCCTTTATAAGTTTTGAACATGTTTCATCAGGCGGAAGCATAGAACCGTATCGGCCATCATCTAAATATTTAATTATTCCTTTCGAAATAGCTATTTTGAGAATACTTTTACAATCCACACCAGTTATAATCGCTGCAATACATAAAATCTTTCTTATAATTTTCGGTTGAATATCATGTATTTCATCCATTATCTTCTTGTATTCTCTTGCAAGTTTTACCACTTCCTCGAGTTTAGCGCTAGTTCTGATAGTATTATTTTGAACATAGACTTTGTAGCCTCTTAATTCTAATATCTTTCCTAAATCTTTAAGAGAAATAGACACTCTACTCTTCTCAGTGATAAGAGAACCGTCATATCGATACATACCATTTGCATCCTGATACAGAGCATTTCTTATCCTTTTATGAATACTTTTAACCTCGTTCAGAGCAAACTTAATATCATCTTTTGAACCATAAACTGTAAGGCGAATTTTTTCTCTATCATAACGAGCATAAGTGTTAAAAGATCGTAGATGTTTACGTATAGCCTGTAATATTTCTATTATTTCCCTATTGCTTTTAACATGTAGAACGATTTCTCTCTTAAGACGTGCACTCATAACTGTCTACCTTTTAGGTCTTCTATAATCAATAGCCACTTTCCTCGTTTCGATATGATCACAATTTGCACACCTGAGTTTTCCTTCTCCTTGCCTCTGTAAAATACCTCCACAAAGAGAACAGAAAGCCAAAAGGGCGCCAAATTTCTTTCCAATAGTAGACAATTGTATGGGAATTGTTATTGCCCTAATAACCCTAGCTCTGATAATGTCTCCAACCTTGTAGGCATCCGGCATGACATTCGTAAATGTCTTGCTAACCTGAGAAATGTGGATTACACCAGTAAATGGCGGTGAAACGAGATTTTTATTAATTTGAAAAATTTCCACAGAAGCCATTTGACTTTGTACATGAGCAACCTTACCCAGAACAACATCTCCAACGCGAGGTATTACCGGTTTTACAATACCGGGTTTATAGACCTTAATTTTCTTATCCACGTGATCAATTAATACAAATCCTGCTGAAGCCGCATAAACTTCGCTATTTTCCTCATAAGTACCCTCACCGGGTACAAATTCTTCTATTGTTCCAAGCCTGTCTCCAGGTAAGACAAAATCTCCAGTTTTTATTTTCTCCATATCTAAACACCCTCCTTAACAATTCTGTAAAGATCAACTTTAACTACATGAACTCGTTTTCGATGAAATCGGAAAGTTGGACGAAGAGGAAGATCCATGCAAATCACGTTATCAATTCTACCACCATATTCTTCAACAAGGTTCTTAATGAATACCCTACTTTTCTCATTAGATTTATGCAACGAATAAACCACAGATCCTATATCTAAAGCCTTTACAATAAACTTCCTATCAGCACCTCGTTTTTGAACACCAAATGGTGGATTTTGAATCACCACATCACTTTTACCACTTAAATATTCAATATCACTTAATATCCATTCAACCCTATTCACTACATCGGCAATCACAGAATTAATACGAGCAACTCTTAAGGCTTTTGCATCTATATCAACACCCACCACTCTACGAGCACCCAAAGTGGCAGCCCCAATAGCCAGTCTTCCAGTGCCACAACCTAAATCATAAATAATTTTTCCTTTGACATCCCCATAAACATAACAAGCAATATAAAGGATATTTGCAGCAACCCTAGCAGGAATAGTATACTGCTCTAACCATACACGTGGTTCAGGATGTTCCTTTAACTTCTCAAGCAACATTTCAAGCTTCTTACGGGGAATCATGTAATCACGACCGCAATACTACAATCAAAATATTTTAGTTACTTATAAAAGACTCTAATATCTCATAAAAACACAATTCATGACTAAGAAAGTGGTCAAAATGAAAAGCCATTACACCATTACTAAAATAAAAGCAAGAGAAATCCTAGACAGTAGAGGAAATCCAACCATAGAGGTGGATGTGATAACAGAAGGTGGAGCAATGGGAAGAGCGGCAGTTCCGTCAGGCGCCTCAACTGGAAGATACGAAGCATTGGAATTAAGAGACGGAGGAAAGAGATATCATGGGAAAGGAGTTCTGAAAGCAGTTAAAAATGTAAATGAAATAATAGCACCAGCACTAAAAGGATTTGATGTAAGAAAACAAGAAGAAATAGATAAAAAAATGATCGAACTTGACGGAACTCCAAACAAGTCTAAACTCGGAGCTAATGCCATACTTGCAGTCTCCTTAGCAACAGCCAGAACAGCTGCAAACGTCCTGAAAACACCTCTATATAGATACTTATCAAAAGATAAAGATGAACTACTTCTTCCAGTTCCATTAATGAACATTATAAATGGAGGAAAACATGCAGGAAACAAATTGAACATTCAGGAATTCATGATAATACCACACAGAGGCGGAACCTTTAAAGAGACATTAAGAATGGGAGTAGAAGTGTATCACACCCTGAAAAAAATCATAGAGAGAAAATATGGAAGAAATGCTATAAATGTTGGAGATGAAGGTGGATATGCGCCACCAATGGAACAAACAACAGAAGCGTTAGAAGTTTTAATTAAGAGTATAGAAGAAACAGGATACATGCCTAAAAAGGAGATTTCGTTAGGTCTAGATGCTGCAGCAAGCGAATTTTACAATGAGAAAACCAAAAAATATTATTTGGACCAAAAAGAATTCTCAATGGATGAATTAATTGATTACTATACTCAGCTGATTGAAACTTATCCAGTAATATCCATAGAGGATCCTTTCCAAGAAGAAGATTTTAAAGCATTTGCTGAATTCACCGGAAAACTCGGAAGTAAGGTGCAAATAGTGGGGGATGACCTTTTTGTAACAAATGTGGAAAGATTGGAAAAAGGAATACAAATAGGAGCAGCAAACGCGCTTTTGTTGAAAGTGAATCAGATAGGAACCTTAACAGAAGCATTAGAAGCAGCGAAAATGGCATACCAACACAATTATGCTGTGGTAGTAAGTCACAGATCAGGAGAGACAGAAGATCCATTCATAGCTGACCTCGCTGTAGCATTATGTACAGGACAAATAAAAACAGGAGCACCTGCAAGAAGTGACAGAACATCAAAATATAATCAACTACTAAGAATAGAGGAAGAACTAGGCGAAAAAGCTAGATTTCCAGCAAGCGAATTCAGGACATCATGGAAAAAATATAGGTAATAAAAATGCAACTTAAGGACGAACAAGACATCATAGAATTAATAATGAGAATTTTCCCAAAACCTAAGAAAATTGTTGAAGTCGGAGTAGGAAAACTACCAGAAATAGCCGTAAAACTAGCAGAAAAACTACCGAAAACAGAAATAATTGTAACAGATATAAATATACAAACAATACAACAACTAAAACAGAGATATCCACAAATCAAATTTGTAAAGGACGATATAACAAGACCAGACATTAAAATATACCAGGATAGCGATTTAATTTACTCTATACGTCCACCACCAGAATTAACACCTTACCTGTTGAAACTAGCCAAGAAAGTAGGAGCTACGCTAATAATAAGACCGCTGAGTTCAGAGACGCACGAAATTCAAACTATGCTAGAAAAATCAAAAGTTACTTACTTCAAAAAAACTACTTTAATATTAGTACCTTTCAAAATAAAAATGTACGAAAATAGAGGATCCTAAAAAGGACTGTTTGATTTTCATCAATACTACACAAAACTCAAACCACTATTTTTATTATAGAGCTTTAAAACCTGATTAAAGTATTTTTTCCCGTAGGTTAATGTTATTTGATAAAATTCCCGGTTCTTTTTTATAACCTTCTCTAGTCTTCCTTCTACAATTCCTATTTCTCCCTTCCTAAGCTGCATTCGAAATTCCTCTACATAAGACACTATACGTGTAATATTTTTATCCATAAATTTATCACTAGTTTCTAATACCTCTATTGGATATATTGAAGGCATAAAATATGAATCTGAATCATCCAAAATCATTACAATAGCTTTAACCCAACCTACAGTTTTTATTTCCTCAATTTCATCATACTCATTAGTAATTTCACTCCACTTTCTAACAGGTTCAAACTCAACTTTGACTATTCTACCCAAATAAGGAGAGTTATACACTGCGTAGATATTCTTTCTTCTCTGATACCAACCATATTCAGCCTTACTATAGTTTTTAAAGTTCCAGTGAAGCGGCGGCATGCTAAGATCCCATGTCTCAAATTCGTTTTTTAAACGAGAAGATGTATCCGAGTAAAGAGAATTCAATACCTCCACTAGTTCACGCGTTTCTTTACGTCCATATATGATGAGATCTATATCACTAAATTTCGGATTGTAAAAATCATGCAATAAGGAGCCAAATACTCCAAAATCAGTAATTTTAAGTTTTGAAACTTCAAAAACTGTATTTAACACTTCTCTCATAGTTTTTAACAAATCATCATCTTTATTAGAGTTAAAAAGAGCATTAAGTTTTTCGTCAGGTCTACGTAATTCTAAAATTTGATTCTCGGACAATCCAACAAGCCTTTTGCGGAGTGGATAATAGAAAACTTGATAGTGAGGAAACCGTTCTTTAATAAATCTGAGTCCACCATCGAAGTAAAATTTGTAGTACTTTATCTCTTTACCAGTCCTAATTGCTCTAGGATCACTAGTTCTATATATAGTTTCGGGAGCATATTCTACATCACATACGCATGAATTAGGAGGATGATCATAGCCATAAACCCTAAAAATGATTCTCTCTCTAGTAACTGGTGCATCTCGATCTCTAACATTCATTTAAATCACTCACTTTTAACTTCTATATACTCGTCATCTAACCCTGATCCAACGACAATCCTAAACCATTTTTCTTGTTCACTTTGAACCTGCTCTAACATACCTTTAACAACAATCAAATCCCCATTAAAGGCTATGCTTCTAAATAATCCAATCATCGAAACAACTTCAGAAATGGCATCAGAATACTCTATGGGACCACTAATGATATCAAGAACTCGAATTTTATATATAGCAGGTCTAAAAACAGACTCAGTATCGTCAATTACCTTACATAACGCTTTTATCTTTGCTACTGGTTTGTAAATTAATTTTTTACGATTAATTTCTGAAGGAAGTCTAATAGCGTTAACTACAAATCTTATGTCATCGTAATATCCGGTGTTTAACCGCCTTTGTTCGTAAAAGGATGTCTTGCTAAGTGTAATTTTTCCGGTCTTGTCCAGCTTCGCTAAAGTTGCGATCACCTTCCTGAAATTTTTAGCTCCATAAACAGCTAAATCAATATCACTTCCTTCATGCTGCATACCTAAACTTACGGAACCATGTATCCCCCAAAATTCTAATGGGACATTAGAGTCTAAAGATAATTCTTTTACAAGTTTCACAGCCATTTCTTCAAGAAAATCCCTAGACTTCTTCCTTAAAAGCTTGCGCAAACATTCAGAAGGAACAAACACTTGCTTAATTAGAGATTTTGGAACACTTATCAACCACCTACCCAAGGACTCAGAAAAATAAAGATATTCTGGAAAATGATCGTTAAAAGCTTTTACAAGCTTTTTATAGTTTTCTGGACTAAAAAGATCTTTAGGTCTGAGAAGATAAATACCTTTGAAATACCATTTAATCTTTAACCATTCTATATCAAATTTATGCGCATATTCCTCTGGGATATATTTTAAAAAAGCTAGAATCCTGTTTTTTGGGTGTTCGTAGCCAAACGTATAAAATATAAAGTTATGCTTTGTCAATACGATATCCCCATCTCTTAATAGAGGAGGAATCATGCTACTCATAGCGTATACAAGCCCCTATACGTTAATTGTAACAAACCTTGTAAAGATACGATTTAGTTCAATATGTAACTCACATATTTATTTTTGCACTACGTATACGTACACGATAAGTGATTATAGACGAAAATTTTAAGTTAATAGCTTTTACCATTTAATTTAATTTCTAAATGTTGCGGTGATTCCATGAAGATATTCATTATTACAATAGCTAATGATCCATGGAGTGATCGGATAATTAACAATATTCGTACTAGAGGACCAAGGTCTTGGACCTACGACATATATAAATATCAAACTATACCCCCAATCGAAGAATTACTAGACATACGAGAAAAATATTTACCAACAAAAATGCCCGAGTGTGATTTAATACTTTCCCTCGGATTACCCGCAGATCTAGTTCTTCTTTTACCGCTAATAGCCAAAAAGTGCAAAGCGAAAGCAGCAATTGTACCAGTTGATGACCCTGAATGGATCCCGTTAGGAGTACAAAAACAACTTAGAAAGGAACTTTCCGAAATCGGCGTTGACTCGGTTTTCCCTAAACCTTTTTGTTCACTCAAGGCGACTAGTCGAAACCAGTATATTAGCGAATTTACAAAATATTTTGGCTATCCCCTTCTTGAAATTAAAATATCAAATAATTTAATTGTAGAGGTTAAAGTGAAACGTGGAGCACCATGTGGATCAACTTGGTATATTGCTGAAAAACTAATTAATACTAGAATTCAAGACGCAGAATATAGAGCAGGACTTGAACACCACAACTACCCATGCCTAGCTTCTAGAAAAATTGATTCACTAATTAAAGATTCTATTATGCACCTAGCTGGATATCACATCAAAAATGTAGTTAAGAATGTCCTAGAAATCATTAAAAAAGAAAAATAATGCTTTAAATCAGAATTTTAGAAAATTTGAACTTTAATATTTGGATGTTTTAGGTTTACCTCAAAATGATAAAGGTTTATTTAGGGGACGTATCTCTCTATTGGGGAGGAAGATATTGAGAAATACAGATACAAGGAGAGAGTAAAATGACTTTTACTATAGCTATAACTGGAAAAGGTGGTACTGGGAAAACAACGGTTGCTGCATTGTTAATAAACTTTTTCCGTAAAAATTTTGAAGGTCCTATACTAGCCATTGATGCTGATCCAAATAACAATCTACATGAGGCTTTGGGATTAAATGTAAGTAAAACGGTTGGAGATATTCGTGAAGAAATTTTACAAAGTGAAAAATACTCCTCTCCCAGTATGTCAAAGGAAGGTTACCTCGAATACCTAATTTATGGTGAAGTTGTGGTTGAAGCGAATGGTTTTGACTTTATAGCTATGGGTAGACCTGAGGGCCCAGGATGCTACTGTTATGTAAATCATCTTTTAAGAAAAATTATAGACAATTTAGCGAGGAACTATCGTTTCATTATAATGGATACAGAGGCTGGTCTTGAACATATAAGTCGAAGAACAACCAGAGATATCGATGTTATGCTTATAACAACCGATACAAGTATAAGAAGTTTAAGAACAGCTAAGCGGATAAGAGATTTAGCTATAAGTTTAGAAACAAAAACAAAGAATTTCTATGTAGTGGTAAATAGAGCGTCTCAAGACATGTTACCCCTAATACTTGAAGAATTAAATAAAATGAATCTAAAATTGATAGGGGTAATTCCAGAAGATCCACTTGTTCTAGAATACGATTTTAAAGGAAAACCTTTAATCGGCCTTCCCCCACACTCACCAGCAATCCAGGCTGTGGCAGATATAGTAGAAAAACTAAAACCGCTCATCCAATAACTAGTGTTAAAATTAAAAAGAAATAATATTATTATTGTTTTTCTCCAAAAACTTCCTGTTTCCAGATTTTTTCTAGGAACTGTTTAATATCTGCGGAGTCTCGGGGACCTACGAAGACTCTCCAGTCTTTTAAAAGATCTTCTAGTTCTCCACTAAGTCGTGCTGCATATCCAGGAATTATGACAGTTTTATGTTGTACTTTTTCCATCGCGCCCGAAGAAACCATGGTTTCATAAATATTCTCTGCTGTTAACTTCTTACCTGCTACTGCTGACTGTACACTGGTCCCCTCGGTATCAACAACCACCAGCCATGCATCTATCTTGTTTCTTTCAACATCATCCTTAACAATGTAATATGTTAAGGCAAAGTTCGCGGTAACCAGCAGTGGTGACATCTCATTAGGTTTACCTATTTCATACAATCCAGGCTTTACTGATGGAGGAACTCTGGGATCTGTATATACACAATCTCTCCATACTATTACTGGTAAAATCGGCCAAACATCAATGGAATGAAGTATAAGGATATCGGCATACCTTGACATTAGTGAAGATGCGACTATAGATTCCATAAGCCTTTTTTCATCATCATTTCCATCAAAGAGCGACCATACAGCTGCTGGAACTCCAAGCAAAGGATAGCCGACATCAGAGTCTTCTCCCTCTATTGCAGCATACCTTAAAACACTGAACATACTGATGGTGTCTAAAATAGTTCCTCCATCAACAAAAGTCCCTGGATCAAGTACAAAGTCGTCAAGGTTATAGTATTTTTTAATCGATACCGTTAAGGATTTTAGGAGTGAAAGATCTCCAGGGGCTGATACCACTAGTGGACATTTGTATTTCGAGGAAAGTTCTGCCATTTCTTTCCAGTTTTGTTTATTAGCAGCATAAATAAGAGGTTTTTTATCACCAGCTATTGTTAAAGCTTCCTCAAGAACAGTAGGATTGTAAGAGCATAAAACCAGAGGAAGTTGAGTGTGCTTTAATACAGTGGAGACGGCGGTTGAAAACTTTTTCGAATCATCGGATACACATCTTACAGCGATCCCATCAAGTTTAAGTTCCCTTCCAATTCTGATGAAACTAAAGTCATTTACAAATTTTACTCTCTTAATTAACTCTTCTTCTTCCATTTCATCATGAACATCAATCATTAATGCCGTGGGATGTCGCCAAGTGAGCTCATGCCTGTACATTACATCTTTTCCGCCAATAGTTATAGCATTGGGTGGAATTCCTATTGTAACTTCTTTGACAGGAGATCTTAAAACTTCTAGAAGCGCCTTTAATTTTTTACCGTACTTTGGTTCAGATAGGGGAGTACACTTTTCAACGCTTACTTGTCTTTCAATAAGTTTTGCAGCAAAAGCCATACAACTACTTTCACCGCATTCGCCACAATTTGTTTGAGGGAGGTATTTGTATACATCAAGAGGTCTCAAAATTTTTGGCATGCTTAATCCTCCTAATACTTGGCTTCAACCCATTTTTCATAGGGAATTTCGCTTAACGGTTTTCTAACCTTTTGCAACGCTTCAGCAAATGTCTTAGCAATTTTCATTGCAAGTGGATGCATCATCATGAAGAGGTCAGCTCCAGCCAACATACAAACGATAGCAGTAGTAGCTTCCCACAATGGGCCTCTAAGTTCTCTTGGTCCCCACTCTTCGACTTTCATCCATGCTTCTCTAGCAGCCCAAGCATTAGTAGCAGCACAACTCATAGGTACTTGAAGAATTTCTTCCCCCATTAAGGCTGCAAGTCTGATACGTTCCATGACGCTGAAGGAGTATTCTATACCGTAACCTAAGGCTCCAGTTGTAGGATCGAGAATCAGTTGATTTTTGGGTAATCCAGCTTCAAGAATTTTTCTTGAAAGTTCTTTTGCTTGGTTTATATCCATGAAAGCTAATGCAATAGCATTTTGTCCATGCTTCACTAGAGGTTCAACAGCTTTTGGAATATCCATATCCAATGTAATAGAAGCAAATACCAGCTTTTCCCCTTCCGTAGCTTTTGCAATTTCACGAAAGATGTCAATATCCTTCTCAGGATTCCCAGAACCACCAACTATAATCGGTTCATCAATAGCTTGTAGTACATCTTCCACGGTTCTTCTTGCTTCACTAGGAGGTGTGTCTTTGATACCGGGGTCTGTACTTACAAGATGAACAGAAACTAAGTCAGCTTTATATGTTTCTATGCATTTCTTAGCCCATGCAACTGGATCTTCTAGTACGTCAGCATAAGAACGCTTAACCGGACCAGCTAATGTTGGCCGCATATCAAATACGTCTAATGCAAATAAGGGTCGATTAATCGATGTTTCCTGAAATAGGAACATAGGAGGAGTGGAATAACCTCCAAGTTTATATGTAACGCCTCTAGAACCTCCTTCGCTCTTTGTAGCTCCAAGTTGAACTTCAGCAATCTTGCTTGTGTAAGGTAATTGTGGATACTTAAAAGGTATCGACAAAAGTTCAACAACTTTTGGTGGCGCTGGAGCAGCCGGAGTTACAGGTGGCACTCCTAAAACTCGCAAACCTTGTGGAGAAGCTTCAACAAGAAACTCTATTTTTCCTGTCGCTCCTGGCATAACTGGCTCCAGAGATAATTTAAATAATTCTGGTCTTCCTGGAGCAGCTGCTGGTACAATTTCAATCGCAAATTCCTCCGCATCTATCGTTACATCCTCTAACTCTACGTTATCAGTTTCAGAAAGTAGTTTCAAAAGGTCAATTACTATTTTTTCATTTTCTTCCTTTTTTTCTTCCTTCATGGGAGGCCTCCAGAGGCTTTATTATAACCTTTTCTGCTTGAATCTCCACTCCTTCTAATTCTAAAGTTACATTTTGCTGCAAAATTTTTGACAGAAATGAAACAATGTCAATTTCCTTTGATTTATTGGATGAAGTCACTGTGAATCACTTCCCCTCGGTTTTCTTAATTATAACCTTGTTTATGTGAATTTTTGCGCCCTTTAGAATTATCTTTATCCCACCAGCTGGAACAGCTTGGCCAGCAACAGGAAGAGCTGTGGGCAATGATACTTGTGGAATACCTATAGTTGTGGGTTGTTCAGGTACAGCGGCAGCTTCTTCAGCAGCTGCTTCTTCAGCAGCTGCAGCTTCCATTTCACGGATTTTCTCAGCTACTGGATGGTTTTTCTCAAGCAGGAACTTTTTCAACTCTTCTATATTAGTTGCGTCTTTTTCTGTCGCTATTTTGTCTACCAATTCTTCCGGTATAGCATCCTTTACTCGCATTTTTAGTTCTTCAGGCATCCATACAACTCTATTCCAACCGCCATCAGCATAGAAGAACTTTCTAGATCGCATATACTCGATTCCTATTCCCAAGAATCCTTCTGTTTGTATTCCACCACCCGTTTGAGCTGCCATAGATGAGAATGGTAATCCGTTTACAGCCTCTCCTCTGAAACCTCGATGTACAATTCCTATACCATCAACTTCTGGTATATAGAAAGCTATACATTCAAAGCATCCGCACGATGTATGAGGATATTCAAACATACTGTAAAGGTAAACTCTTTTTACTGATCCAAGTGATCGTTGTGCAACTACTTCGTTTATACCACTCCATTCACCTTTAACAGGGTCTAAACATTCACCTTTTGGAATTGGAAAGTTTGGTCCCTTTGGATCTATATTAGCTGAAGCTCTTGCGTCAAGCCAGGTTAGAGAACCGCAAAGCGATATTCTTTCCGGCGTGATTACACAAACATGCGTTGGTGCAAACGATTGACAAAGTACACAACCGTAGAACATATCAACTTCTTCGTCTTTTAGTCCTCTAACTCGGGCATCTCTGGCTTCATATACCTGCATTGCTTCTTCAAATTTCTTGGCTACCTCATCTGGATCTGTTATAAAGGTTACCTGCATTTTTTCTATGTAGGGCATTTCAGCTTTGAATAGTTTAATTAGTGCCATACCCCACCATTTTAGAGAATCTAGACCCTTCTTTACAGATTTTTTAGCGATTCTTATCCAGATATCGTATCTCTGGTTTAAGTGCATTATACCTTCGATGTAGTTTGTGTACATGTGGATACGTCGTTCAACGACTCCTTCGAGATCTGTTTCAAGTTTTGGTCCTGCAATTTCTATAAGTATGCCTAGTGGGTAGCTTCCCCCTTCTTTTAAATCTTTTAAATCTGGTCCAATGATTTGTACTTTTTCATCCTCTACTTCATCCATAGACCTTACTCGTACAAGTTCAAATTTGTGTTCTACTTTTGGTCCGCCAAATTCAAGGTACATATCATCTCTTCTTATTCTTTGCCCTTCAAAAGCTGGACTTATTTCAATAGGGAAACCAGCAAATGCTGATGACATTTTTTACCCTCCTAATCTTTTTTCTTTTCTTCTTTTAGAGTTTTCATTAAAATGTTAAGATTTTCAATCCAATCTTTCTCAGACAAATTCTGGAATGACCATGTAGCGTTAGGGTGATAATATCTGTCAAGAGATAGAGTTCTTATTTGTGGCGCAAAGTTCTTTAAACATGAAAGCAATTGTGATTGCAATTGATACGTGATTCCAACATATACCACTATGTCATGTGGTTTTGAACCATCAAGACTCCATTCAGGGTCTCTTAACCTATCGGTGATTTCTATAGCACCCATCGATAATGCGGGTTCTACGCCACGTTCTAAAAAGGCACTTAATGTGCTAGAAGTAGCGACAATGGGAATTTTAGCGACCTCAGCAATTTCAATAACATAGTCTAAGAGGAGTTTCTCTCCAACTTTAACCTTTAAAGCTTCTGCTCCAACTATTATTAATGGATTTTTAGCCTTTTTTAACAGTTTTCCCGCTACTTCCCCAGTTAGTTTTAAAGCCGTTTTTGGTCCTGGAACATTACCCAACTGCCAAGGAGTAATGGACATAGTTGTTCACCCCCTACTTTTTAACCCTTATTAAACGTTCTAGTAGGGTTGGGTCAACCACGGGTTTTTCCCAAGGTTCCCAGCCAACTTCTTTCAGATATTCCATAATTTCTCCTTTGAAAGTAATAGGAATATCAGCCTCTGTTCGAATGAACATGTGCAGATCATCTGGTAGTCGCCTGTAATATTTCTTATATAACTCAACATAGTGAGTCAATTTTATCATTCTACCCTTAGTTGTATCATTTGGTCTTAGACAAAGTTTAGCAGTCATAACAATAGCCTCTTCGCGAGTCTCGGCTACATAAACTAAATGTTCAGGTGCGGGACCAACCCAAACTCTATCACCAGTTCTTGCATCGTATACTGTGAAACTTTCTCTATCCTCCCTCCGACCGAGATACAATCGTCTATATTTAGCACCCTGAGGACCAACAATTACAGGTACGCCAAGTCTATTAAAGCCAGTAGCTATCGATGCAGCTTTTTGTGACATGGCACCCCAAGCAACTCCACAAGCACCAACCCTATTCAAAACATAATCCGCAATTTCTTCATAATTGGCCCTTAATGGACGCCTTGCGAAGATATTAGCTATTTTGATGGCCGCACCAGCTATGTGAGCATTAGCTACACATGATCCAACATTTACAAGCCCCCCAGCATCGAAAGCCCCAGAATATTCCTCATACAATGTTTTTCCTTCTTCCGTTCTATACATGGCTATGCTCATAGCTGAACAGCCTGAAACCGTAACAATGAATCTTCTTCTTAAGAATTCTTCAGCCATTATTGCAACGTCACGTCCACCTTCGGGGTAATTAGCACATCCAACATAAGCTACTACACCTGGAATTTCACCAAAAACTATTGGTGAACCAACTTCTCTAATTTCAGTATCAAGAATAGGGCCTCTACCTACCCTTATCTTGTATCGCTCCGTCTTTATTTTTAATTCAGCAGCACTTACGATTAAGCTATGAATTGGAATATCCCTTGGACATTCACTTTCACAACGAGCACAACCCAAACAATAATCATAAAGTTCTGCTAATTTATCGAAATTACCTTGTCTTGCAGCAAATACCGCTTCATCTGTTGGTAGATCGATCGGGCAATTTCTTCTACACCTACCACATTTCGTACATTTCTCTGCTACTTTCTTTAAGTCAGCTTTGTCAGGTAAGGACTTAAACTTCTTTCTAATAGGTGCAATTCTCAATGCGGTTAATACTGCTACAGCTCCAGCCTTTTCTAAATCAAGTATCAAAACACCAGGGTATTTTCCAGAAACCAATGCGTCAACTATTTCCTCTACGGGTTTATTAGTCATATCGGGTAATCCATGACATGCTTTATCGGATGTAGCGATGACAGGTGTTTTTACACGCTGAGCTTCTGAAAGAACCATTATATGAATACATTGTTCATCAAGAATTAGCACATCAGCAGCTCCAGACCTAATGAAGCGAATTTGATGTGAAATTGGACCAACTATCTTAGCTTGTTCATCATACCGCGTTAAGTCATGAGCGGTACAACATAATCCTAGAACTTCTATTGTCTCTCCAGGTCTTCCAAGACCATTCTTTTTCATAAAATCTATTATTTCTACACCACTGGAGACGTTATGACCTATACAAAGAATCACGGGTTTTGTCGTGTCAGCAAGCCCCATACCAACTTCCGTCAATGGGGCGTCAGGTTTTCCTTTTGGAAAATTATATGTAATTATTTGAGCTACATCTGCAACTTCCATTGCTAAGTGATCTAACATACCTAGATGAAGACTCTTTGACTCAAAATCTAAATAACTACCTTCTTGCCCTGTATGTGCTGCAGCCAGTGTCTGGACAATCTGTTCTTCTACATATTTTAATATGTAAGAGAGATCTCCAAGTGTTTTTGGTTTAATTCCTGTGATCAGTCTGCTTATTGGCATTTCAACATAGATGTCCGACCCTAGGTCTATTGGCCAGTTTTCACCATATTTTTCAATTAGATGATCTACTAGGTGTCTTGCATGACTCGTGTGTGTTGAAGCCCCTATGGCACATGCTATTAATACTATTCGTCCTTGTTGAGCGCCTATGTCAAGTCCGCATGCTCCCCTCTTACCAGCGGTTAAATCACATTTTCCATAAGTGCAAAGGCAACATAAATCGCAAAAGGGCATATAAAAAGGCCTATAACGTTTTAATAATTTCATATCCCATTCTCTAAGAGTGGTTATTTTTGGCATAGGTGTAGGTCCCATAGGTTCCCATTCTTCTTCCATAGCAAGACGGCCAATAGCAATTTCAATATCTTCAAGTGAAATTCCACTACCTTTAAGAGATTTTACCGAGAATTTTATTGGTCCCTTTTCAACCACAGCTTGTCACCTTCGGGTGCTGTTCACTAAGATATTTTAAAGTCTACTTTTAAGTTTATTGATGTAAAATACTTAAGAATAAGTTAATCTTTCAAATAATAAGAAAGTTAAATTTTGTAAACCTAATTTTTGTATTAAGTTTCTTAGGTTACGAAATTCATTCCGTATTCAAAATTATTTTTGATTAAAATAGTTGTTCATTATTTTTCTATTGAAGTGAAGCTATATTCCTAAAATCAAGATTATATGCTTTCTAAACTCTATTCAAATTATAATAAAGATTTTTTCAATAATTCTACTGCTTTAATTGCTGGCGAAGATGGAACATAGTCGATGGGGGCTTTCTTTATCATATCAGCATAAGCAATTTGTTTATCAAAAGGTATGACAGCAAGCAGCGATATCTGATGTTTTTCCAATTCTTCTTTTACAAAACGTTCTTCTTCACTTGTTGATATCTTATTAGCCACAACAGCAAATTTACGAATCCCAATATCTAATGCTAACTTCTTTATACGGCAAGCAGTCTCAATGGATTTAAAACTTGGCTCAACAACAGCTAGCATTATGTCCACGTTCCTAGCGGTTCCACGCCCAAGATGTTCTATACCAGCTTCCATATCAAGGATAACAAACTCATCTCTATCAACAACTAAATATCTAAGTAAATTCCTAAGAAAAGCATGGGCTGGACAAAGACATCCTGTTCCTCCATTTCGAACGGTTCCCATAACTAAAAGCATAACTCCATCAGGACCTCTAACTCCGAACCGATCAACAATATCATCGACCTTGGGGAACAAATTAAATGCTCCACCAAGTGGAAGGCCAGGAATTTTCGTTCGTTCCTCTATAAGTTCTCTATTGACTGCAAGAGGAACTATTCTCGATATTTCTTCTTTTCTTAACCCTATCGTATAAGCAAGATTTGTATTTGGATCGGCATCTACCGCTAATACCTTATAACCATCCCTAGCTAGAATCCTAGCCAAAGTTCCAGCAATGAAAGTCTTACCAACTCCGCCTTTACCAGTAATAGCTAGTTTCACACCTTTCACCTTTTAAATCTTAAATTACCGTTCCGACAATATTTTACGTAGAGGGGACTGATCAAGATCTCTGGAACTTAAATGCAAATTTAAACCTAGTTCTTTTCTAGGATCTAAACCAAAAGCTAAACCAATCAGTTGAGAAATGTGAACTACTGGAATCTGCACATCTATTTCCTCAAAAGATAACATTTCAAACTGAATTTTATCTATGGCACGCAAACAACTAGGACACATAACTAAAATAAGGTCAGGTTCTTCTTCAAATATGCTTAATATTTTTCTTCTAGCAAGTTCAAAAGATAAATTCCTTATAGACCTTAATGCAGGTTCTCCGCAACAAAGGTCTTTCTCTTCATAATCTATTGATGTTCCACCCAATGTTGATACTATTTCGTCTAAAAATTTGGGGTGTTCACTACTATCTAAGACTTTATTTTGGTGCGAATATAAGTAATGACATCCATAATGCACTGCTATTCTTAAATCATCTAAAGGCCGCTCCACTAGTTCAGATATTTTTTGTCTCATTTTATAAAATAATTCAGCTACGTGAAAACAATTAACGTTTTGGGGGAAAGTAAAACCAATAGCATTAAGCGCACTTTCAATAATTTTCATACTTTCACCATTATTTTTAATGTTCTCCAGTGCGGAATTGATACTTGAATAACAACCGTTACACACCGTTAAAACATTTTCATATCTATCTTGAGTTTCAGCTAGAATTCGCCCCACAATGGTATACATAGTATTTGAAGAAAGAATTCCCGCGAGAAACAGGGGAAGGCCGCAACATAAAACTTCTTCGGGTACGTAAACATTATACCCTAATTTAGACAGAACTTTTATTGTTGATGTTTCGATGCCAGGATAAATATTAACCGATAAGCAACCTGGATATAAAAAAAGATCACCTTCTTCAGGTATCTTCTTTAGTTTTTCTACATTCATTTTAAAGAACCTTCCTTTTCAAACATTTTTAACTTTTCGTGAAAGCTTGTTAATTTAAATATGGTTTTAAGATCGTTTCTGGTTTGATCAGATATTTTACCGTGCTTTATCCCAGCTTGTCTCTTGAACATCTCTATTTCTTCACTTAAAACAGGTGTTAGCATACCCCATTCCATAAGAATGTCAACAATACTTAGGTATAGATCAAGTACATCACGTTTTAAACCGGAAAGAAGAGCATTTTCGCGTAGACGTAATATTAGTTGAGGAATATCTACATTGTTTGGACATCTGACGTTACATGAGTAACATATAAGGCAAAGCCAAACTAAATTATCGTTTTTTACATCGTCAAATTTTCTTCTAACCAAATGATAAGCCAACAATCTAGGGTTACATTGAGAAAATCTTGCAGCTGGACAAGACCCGGTACAAGAACCGCATTGAAGACATTTTAATAAGATTTCGAGCGATAAACTTTTATTTAACTCACCCATCATAACCACCCAGGTGACATAATATGTCATTGCAACTCACGTTAATTGTAGCAAGAACACATGACCAAGAACTTACAGCAAAGACCGGTACCGTAACTGACGAATACAAAAAGGCTGCTGCAGCCGCGTTTCTTTCAAAATCTGATCTAAACAGATTAGGATTGAAGAGTGGTGAAAACATCGAAGTATCCTTTATGGGTTCTTCAATTGTTGTAAAGGCTTTTGAAAGTGATGAGGTACGTGAAGGAATGATATTAATACCGTTGGGGCCATGGGCTATGGCAGTACTTCCTTCCTTTACTGGGCAGCATGGATTTCCAGTGTATGGACGAGTAACTGTAACTGTTAAACCCTCTGTTCGTGAAGTTTCAAATTTAAAAGAATTATTCACCACTTTTTGATTCACCCTTTAATCTATCTATCTTTCCTCTTTCAAAAAGAATCCTAAACACTTTGGTTCTCAATTTCTCAATTAATTCATTTGCTATTTTTTTTGCCTTTTCAAATCCCTTGGGTTTAGGTGGTATCGCCTCTGGCGGTGGGAGCTCAACCATTTCTATGGGCACTTGCACAGGTCTAACATACAAAGGAGGTTTAAGCGGGACGTATCCTTCTAAAATTTTATCAAAAAACTTTTGATAAGACATAGTCCAAAGTTTGTCTGAAGATTTAACGAAGTACTTTTCTCTGGAGATTTTAATAACTCCTTCTGGACAGGCATTTTCACATGCACCACAAAAGATGCAGAAATCTTCTACAATTAATATTTTTGTCGGTACAGGTTTTCTAGGAACATATATTACATTAACTGGGCAGATATTCATACAGTTTTTACAGCCACTCGGGTCACATTTCTCAGGTTTTAATATTTCAGCTTTGCCAAGAAGAGGTTTTGCAAATTGGATTGCTTCCGTAGGACAAAACTTAGCACAAATACCGCACCAAACGCATTTCTCATCATCAATTACAAGGCTTCCTTCGATTTTTAACTCACCTATTTTACGGGGAGCTGAAGCAGTGCATTCAACCTTTATAGCGTCTGATGGACATATTTTTTCACATAGCCCACAATAATCGCAAGAGTTCTCTTCTACTGAAATGGTAATGCCAGGCTTATATTCTGGTGGTTGTGGATCAACCCATGTAATTTTTACAGCATCGCATAAAAGTTCACATAGTCCACAAAATGAACATTTCTCCACATCTATACTTATTTTACCCTTAGCCCATTCTTTATCTTCATATTTTACCAGTTCTTCCTTTTTTGGTACTTTAATGTCAACCTTTACAGCATTGCGAGGACATATTTTTTCACATAGCAAACATGGTATGCACTTCTCAAGATCTACTTTTATTTCACCTTTAATTTGTGGATATTGAGGTTTTTCTTCGAATTCTAATTTTAGAGCTTCAAAAAAACACACTGATGAGCATAGAGGACAAGCAACGCATTTAGTTTCATCAATTACTATGAGAGGGGCTTCAAATTTTCCAGCAGCTACTTCAGTTACTGGTCCAAGGGAAATCGCATCCACAGGGCAAACCAATTTGCAGAGGCCACAAGCCGTGCATTTTTCCATATAGAAGTTAAGTTGCTTAGAAAGTTCTGGGGCTTTCCACTCATAAGTTAAAATATTGTCTAAGATGATTAGCTCCAATTTTGGTTTTTCAACAGCCATATTAATCCCCTTCAGTAAATTCACTGCCTATAGGTCCAAGCTGTTTAATTCTATTTACAAAATCAGTGATTATTTCAGCAAGTCTTTTTCCCTCAGCCGCCGATGCCCCAACGATTTCTACTCTATCAGGTTTTATTCCATGAAATTCTAATAATTTTTTGAGATGTTCTATCTTTTTGTCCGCTTTCAGACGACCAGTACGGTAATGACAGTCCTGTTCATGGCAGCCAACGATTAGAACTCCATCGGCTCCAAGACTTAAAGCTTCTAGTATATGAATTGGATTAACTCTAACTGAACAAGGAACTCTAATGATCCTAATATTTGTCGGATAATTTATTTTATTCACTCCAGCATTATCAGCAGCAGCGTAACCACACCATTTACACATAAAACTTACAATTAGAGGGTATTCTTTCTTATCAATCAACAAAACTTCCAACATTTGTGATATTTGTTTATCACTGAGTTCAATTGATGGTTGAAGAGCACCAGAGGGACATACAGCTAGACATGCACCACAACCCCTGCATGCAGCTTCTTTAATATATACCTTCCTCTGTTCTATTTGAATAGCCCCAAAGTCGCAAGCTAAAGTGCAGAGACCACAGTGAATGCATTTTTCTTCGTCGAACTCTGGAGCCACAGATTCTAATTCTAATTCTTTTAGAGATAGAAAAGTTAATGCTCTACTAGCTGCCAATCCTGCATGAGTTACAGTTTCAGTTATATCTTTTGGACCATTACAAGTACCTGCTAGAAATATACCACTACTAAAGGTGTCAGACGGATTTAATTTTGGATGATATTCCATGAAAAAGCCATTTTCATCTAATTGTAACCCAAGAACGCTAGCTAGCTGCTTTGTGTCAGCACTAGGCTCCATACCAACACTTAAAACTACAAGGTCGAATTCTTCTTCCCTATATTTACATTCGAGAGTATCTTCATAGAAAATTCTCAGTTTACCGGTTTTACTTTTCCTTATGTAACTTACTCTTCCCCTTACAAATTTTACACCAAGACTTAATGCCCTTCTATAGGCTTCTTCTCCCATTTTTCCGATTATCCTAATATCAGTGTAAAATATTGTTATATCCGTATCGGGTTTTGTGAGTTTTGTTTGTATAGCTTGCTTTATTGCATACATACAACAAACTCTGCTACAATATTGTCTACCCACTTTATCTGATCGACTACCTACACATTGTATGAACGCTATTTTCTTAGCATCTTCGTTATTTGAAAATCTAATAATTTTCCCCTTGGTTGGTCCCATACTATTTAACATTCTCTCATATTCAGGACCTGTAACAACATCTAGATACCTACCATAACCATACTGTTCAATTTCCATAGGATTGATCGGAGAATATCCGGTTGCAACTATGATTGCTCCCACTTTAAGGGTAAAACGTTTTTCAGTATCTGAAAAGTTTATTGCACCCTCACGGTCACAAATTCCTACACAATTCATACATCCAATGCACTTATCTATGTCGATATAAGGTGCCATGGGAACGGTTTGGGGAGCAGGCTTAACCATTGCTTTTCTATAACCTATACCATATTCATATTCATTTGGAACTTCTATTGGACATACTTCTAAGCACTTATTACATCCATTACATATTTCCTCGTCAATAAATCTTGGTTTTTTAACTATTTCAACAATATAACTGCCTGGTAATCCTTCGATTCGAATCACTTCACTTAGTGTAAAAACTTTAATTTTAGGATGGTTATATGCCATCGCTAACAGAGGCCCTAAAATACATATGCTACAGTCAAGTGTAGGAAATACTTTATCCCATTTGGCCATATGCCCGCCTAAAAAACCGGACTTTTCGACCAAATACACATCGATACCCATATTTGCGAGATTAAGAGCAGAAGTTACTCCTGCAACGCCGCCACCAATGATAAGTACTGCTTTTTCGATGGGAATTTTCAGCTTTTTCACTGGGCGCGAGTATTGAATTGAAGCTAAAGCCATATTTATGAGATCTAAAGCCTTTAATGTCGCTCTTCTCGGATCATGCCAATGAACCCAGCTACATTGCTCCCTTACATTTACGATTTCAAGAAAACCGGGATTTAAACCTGCTTTTTCAATTCTTTCTTTAAATAATCTTTCATGCAAAGACGGAGTACAAGCCGCTATTAAAACTCGCTTAACTTTTTCTTTCTCCACTATTTCTTCTATTTTTCTTAGTCCATCATCACTACATAAGTGTTCATGTTCAAAACAAACTACATTAGGAATTTTTGACAACTGTTGAATTAAATATGGAATATCAATTACACCCGCAATGTTCGTACCACAATGACAAAGAAATACTGCAGTCTTTTCCTTAATTTCAAGGGGAATAGACAATATAGTCACCTATATTTTGGATAATATTTTTCTAAGTACTTCTTCTTCTGAGAACATATTTTTTGGAGGCTTCAAGAAAGGTTTTAACTCTATTTTCTTTCCGTCAGTTCTTGTTATATATCCACCCGTTTCTAACCCAGTCAAAGTTACAGGTATTGTAACAGAAGCAAATTCCGATACTAAAGTGGGAATTTCTTCCAACGCTATTGTTGGAATCTTTAATAATTGTTTTGTTGCAGATCTTGGAATATGGGTAAAAATATCTGATTTTACGATTATTGCGGCGTCAAAATTCCCTCTTAACAACTGATTTGTTACACTTGTTACCGACGGATTACTAACCGGACTACCGTTAGAAAAATCTATAGCATAAGTAAATCCTGTTTTTTTCTTGGAAATTAATGTGACACCCATAGAATTTAGATTTTCAGCCAGGGGAGTTACTGTACAAGTCTTCTTCGTACTTATGGATTTAACTAGTTTTACAATATTTTCAATGATTTGATCAACATTTATGCTATACATTACCCCAGAACCTACAAATACAGCTACAAATGTAGCATTTTTTAAATCATGCATAAATGTGGCAAAGGATAATTGCGAAATTCCAGCAACATCATCTTCTGTGGAAGACTCCTGGCTAAAAGCATCTTGGATTTTGCTTATAAGGTCAAGGTCTTCACCAATATTCACAATAAGTTGATGTTGCGCAATCCTCGTAACTTTCGTTTTTCTAACATCAATGGTGGCAACGATTCGATTTTCTCTACCCGTTTTTACTATTTCTCCTCTGGGAAAAACAGAATATCTACTAGCCTGTCTTAAATGGGTATCAGCAAGGTTTGCGCCCCAGAAAACTATAAAATCTGCTTTATCAAGAATTTCCTCCAATTCTCCAATTCTTACTCCGTACTTTTCTAACAATGGGACTGTTAAATGGCAAATACTCGGACTTGTATCAAATGTTCCACCAATCTTCTCGGCGAGAGCCAACCCTAGTTCAATGGTTTCATTAGTGCTATTTTCGAAACCATAAACTAGTACCTTTTCAGCTGAAGACAATATTTCCACAGCTTTATCTATAGCGTCTTCTGTTGCCACACTACGTGTAATTCCATTTTCAAAAATCTTTGCTTCTAATAAACGAGTTGCTAGTACTTCTTTGAATCGTTTGGTACCGTGACTACATGATCCATACACTTTGCTAATGCTTCCATCAGATACATCAATAACTATGTCATCACATAAAAGCGAGCAACCTGTGCATGGAATATCGGTCAATTTTTTCATGCAATCACCTTAATAGCTTCACTATAACAAACTATTTCACAAATATTACAATTTAACCTATGTGGAGGGTTTCTTCTACATTTATCTAGATTTAACATCTTTATTTTTCCATCTTCCACAGTAAAAACAACATCTGTGGTTCTAGGGTTAATTCCCTTTGCGACTGCTGGTTCTATAGCAACATTAGCTGGACAGGCAATTACACAATTACCACAACCTATACACTTGTCTTCATCGATTTGGATAAGTGTTTGCATAGCAGATAAAAGAGGAGCTATTAATTCCTGTAGTTGTTTAAGGTTCTCAGCGTATTTGGGGTCGTTAAAAAGAGGAGTGCATTGCTCGAGAGTTACCTCTCTTTGTAAGAGTTTTATAGCGAATGACATGCAGGTATGGCCGCATAATTTGCAATTTGTTTTAGGAAGAAGCTTATAGATTTGAAGCGGTGTAAGTCTTGTTGACAACTTATTTTTCACCCCATCTGACCTTTAATTCATCACAATCTTCCATGAAAGTATGTGATTTTCTTTAATTTCTTTTAAGGATATCATATTTCAAAGGTCTTTCATATCTCATCGGAATATTCCTATTAAGTAACTTGTTTTCCATACATTTTCCAAAGTTCTCTCATTATGAAGTCTCCTTTAGATTTAACCTCTTCCCACGCTTCCTCTATTTCTAAACTATATACGTTTTTTTGTAAACATTCGTTATATTTTTCTATGAATTTTATCACAGCTTTCACTACTGGTTGCTGTAAAATTTCTAGTTTTTCTTTGCCTACATCTATACTACTTATCAAAGCTCCCTCAATGTACTTTTTATTACCAAGAATATCCATCAACACAAGTTTTCCTTCTTCATAGTAGACTCTGACTATATCTTCTGCTACTTTGCTTTCCCGGTCTCGGTCTTTTATAAAAACTTTAAATTCACACATTTTTTCCACCAGTTTTCAAACAATCTTGAGACTTATAAATGTAAATAGTTTAATTAGTATTGGAAGCGGGCTGATTTATAAGAGGAATTAGATATTATGAAACATTCTACAAATTTTTAAGTTTTGTTTTAGGAAACCCTAAAAATTAAACAAATCAACAATGATTGTTGACATTGCTAACAACTAATAAAAGGGGTTTGGAAATTCGCAAAAAATACATGGTAATCACAATCAAAACGAAGTATTGGAAGCCTGGTACAAACTACATAGGTGTGATAGTGGATGTTCTAAAGGACAAAATTCGAAATGGCGATATAATTGTATTATCCGAGAAAGCATTATCCACAGCTATGGGAAATCTCGTTGACGAATCTAAAGTAAAACCAAGTTCTCTGGCAAAATTTCTCGCTAATTTTTGGAATAGAATAATTTGGGGCTACATACTAGGGACACTCTGCCATCTTAAACCTGAAACAATCATCAAGCTACGAAACTACCCAGTTCGATACGGTGCAGCTCACAAACAATTAGCATTGTTTTACGGCGGATTCTTTCAAGCATTAAGACATTATTCTGAAGGAGGCATCGATGTTAGCAATATACCCTACACCTATGCATGCCTACCTTTAAAAAACCCTATAGACATTGCAAAAAGAATCTTAAAGGCCATAACACATGCTACTAGGAAAAAAGTAACAGTTATGATCGTTGATGGTGACAGTACCTTCTCTTTTAGAAATATTCACTTAGCTCCAAGAAAAGTTCCTGTTAAAGGACTTATACACTTCGGTGGATTCCTAACGTTTGTTATAGGTAGGTTCTTTAAAATGAAGAAAACAGCCACCCCCATAGCTATTGTAGGTCGTCCATTACACATAAATGACGCCTTAGAAATAGCCGAACTAGCAGATAAAGCCAGGGGTCATGGAGCAGGCATGACAGCCTGGGACATGGCAAAAAGATTTAAAGTCGGATTAACTCAAGTAACATGGGAAATGCTTAATAAAATAAAACATAAACCGATAACGATAATTAGAAGAATAAATCATGTCGTGGTGACTTGAAAAATTTTAAAATTAAGAAGGATATAAGTACAAGAGGAGGGATACAGCTTGTTATATATTGGTGATGTAGAAATTGAAGACACCTTTGCTGAAATGTTTCCTATGTGGGCTTCTAGGATACTTATAACAGCCGACAATGAGAAATGGGCGTTGAC
The DNA here is from genome assembly GCA_019056805.1 of Candidatus Baldrarchaeota archaeon. Lineage (GTDB taxonomy): Archaea > Asgardarchaeota > Baldrarchaeia > Baldrarchaeales > DXJG01 > DXJG01. Next base: position 126,883 of record DXJG01000001.1, read on the forward strand.
TGCGGCTCAAGCGGCAACAGGATTTGGAACTTCCATAATAATGTCTCCTGCAGAGGCCGGTATAGAGAGGCTTGTTTCACCTAATGAAACACCAGATGGGAGAGTTGGAGCTATAATTCAAATATATCACCGAACGAGATTGGAACTTAAAATTCAAATGATATTTAGAATAGGTCAATGTGTTCTTACATGTCCAACTACGGCAGCTTTTGATGCTCTGCCGGAGGCAAAACGCAAGGTGAAAATTGGTCCAGCTCTAAGAAAATTTGGAGATGGGTTTGAAGTAAGAGATAAATTAAACGGTAGAGACATTTGGCGAATACCCGTCATGGAAGGTGAATTTATTATTGAGAACCTTTTTGGAGTTAAACCAGCAATTGCTGGTGGAAACTTTCTCATCTTAGCTAAAGATAAGGCAACGGGTCTTAAAGCAGCTGAAGAAGCTGTTGAAGCGATTAAAAAGAGCAAAGCAAAAGTAGTACTTACATTTCCAGGAGGAATTTGTAGATCAGGATCAAAAGTTGGATCACTTAAATACAAATTACCAGCATCGACAAATCATCTATTCTGTCCAACATTAAAGGATAAAGTGCCAGAAACAGCATTACCAAAGGATGTTAATAGCGTATATGAACTAGTTATAAACGGCTTAACAGTAGAAGACATCAAAGAAGCCATGGCAGTCGGAGTAAAAGCTGCTGCAAGTGTCGAAGGAGTTAAGAAAATTACAGCAGCAAACTATGGAGGAAAACTTGGACCATACAAAATATACCTAAAAGACATCATTTAAATCATGTCTCAGCTATCTAACAACCTCAAATAATCTGAACCATTAGCTTCAGGAGAGCCTATAAGTATTCGATAGTAGCTAGTTCCCACAGTCCTATTAATAATATTCTCCAATTTTCCCCTTACTTCAATTTTTTCTCCCTCTCTAGCTATATCACTATAAAGCCCCTCGTAAGAAACAACTTCCTTTATGTTACCATTAATTTTTGGGCCTTCCACAATTTTTACTTGACTAATCTCGTATATTGCTGGGTTAAATATCGAATTTTCTGCATTTACAACAGTAGCTCTAACTTTTACTATACCAACCGGCCGAAACACGAAATCATCATATGAACTGGAAATTTCTTCTTCCACCTTTACTGGGTGTATAGAAAACAAAGTCCCATCAAAAATTCCTCGATTCCACTTTCTTTCACATATCTTTCTTGCATCATCTAATTCAAGACGATAAAGACTGGATACTTTAACACACCATTCCTTAAATTCAACTTTCGAAAATTTTCTTACATTAGAGGCAGAATCTCGATAAAGATTTAACAACGTCTCCTTAACCTTGTAACTGTTGTCTTTTCCGTAAATTATTAAGTCTATGTCAGAGAATTCCACTCTATGAATATTAATAAGAATCGACCCTGTAATCCCGAAAGAATTCAAAGGAACATTACTTTCCTTTGAAATCAACTTAACTAGTTTTATAACCTTTGATTCAAGTTCATCCTGCGCAGAATTTTCTAAAATTTCTCTTAATCTTTCCTCAGGTTTAAAATGCTTTTCGATATAATCAGTCGGTACAAAAGACATCATTATATTCAGATTTTTATCCTTATACAAATATTGCGGATACTTTTCCTTCAACAGGCTGAAAGTTTCCTTGAGCGAAGGTATTGTATAATGTCTTAATACACGTTTAAATTTCTCAACTCCACGACCCCAAGAACCAGTTTCATCTGGTACATACTTTAAATATGCAATAATCTTGTCGTTAGGATGAATGTTGCCAACAACTACAAAAAATAAACCATCTTTAGTCAATAAATAATCTCTATCTCTAAATCCTCTCATTATTCATCCTCCACCACAACCATGAAGTCCTTGGGATTTCCACCGATAATCAACCTATAATAATAAAAATCATTTGATTGAAGGACTTTCTCGATAGTTCCTTGAACAACAACCTTTTCGCCTACACGAGCTTGTTCGCAAAATCTACCTCTAAAAGACACAATTTCCTTTAGTGGGGCAACAGGATTTCCCTGTAAAAAAACAATACTATCTATAAGATATCTACATGGCGTAAAGATAGCTTCCTCATCATTGGTAATCCGTGCTTTTATCTTTGCCCTTCCTATAGGAACATAAATCTTTTCACCATACTTCTCTGTAATTTCACTCCAATCCTTAACAAATCTAATAAAATAATCTCTTCCTTTAAATTCTCCCTGCATAACTTTTCTTATTTCTGTTTTAATGAACTGTTCAAAAGAAACCTCAGTATCCCTGGCCCTAAATTTGTAAAGTTTTTTTAAACCATTTTCATCGTAACTTTTAATGGGAGTTTCGGAAGAAACAAGCCACCTTAAAGCTTCATAGATCCTTACACAATTTGCGGTCCCGTAGACGACTACGTCTATATCCGAGTTTTCGTCATGTAAGTCTACAAGAATAGAACCTGAGATTCCAATTTTCTCCCAAGAAATTCCAGATTTTTCCTTCAACAGTTTGATAAATTCGAAAGCATCTTTTTCTATCCCGGTGAGATTTTCGGAACGGTGTTTCATCTCGTGTAACTTTTTCTCAGGTTTATAATGCTTATATATACTTTCGGTAGGTACACCTTCTAATAACTGGTTAAAAACAGGGTCAAAGTAAAGATATTTAGGATAATTTTCTAATAAATACTTATTTCTTTCATGAAGAGAATAAATTTTCCTATAAAATCGTTTTCCTCTTTTTCTTTTTCCTTTCTCGTCTGGAGTATAACGAACATATGCTATTACACGATCTGGAGGATGAATTAAACCCTTTACATCAAATATTAATCCCTCAAAGCTTTCGACAAAGTCTCCTTCACGTGCCTTCACTGTTTTTCTCATGCCTTAGAACGCACCTATAAGTATGTGTATAAAAGTTGCGAGTCCTAAGTCTACTTAATCTTTGTGTTTTTAGTGATTTCATAAATAGCTCATAGATATCAGTAACTTAGATTTTCATCGAACTTAATGTTTCGTCGCTGCGATGTTATTTAAATTTAAATTATAATTTATAAAAAAATAAACGGTCTTGATGACGGGACTTACGATCTGGGAAGAGGCCATCCGAGGTTTTTTAATGCTTCAACTAACGACATAGCTATTATTGCCGCAAATATTGCTTGGAACAACCGTATTATTGGATATACTAAGGGGCTAACAACAAATAGATATCTTACAGTGTCGATTGTTAATCCAAAGATCCCGTTATAAACAATAGGAATAGCAAATATAACACATCCAAGTGCACTGTCGGCCTGATTTCCAATAAATGCCAAGAAGAAGTAGAAAACGAAGCTCCATACATGGGACAATTCATATTTTTTCATGAGATAAATTGTCGGGAAAATCATTAATAATGCGATTACTTTATCCCAGATGACAAGTGCTGCAACGTAATAGTACTGTATAATCGGTTGACTTGGAGGAAGAAATATGAAAGCTGCAATCACGGCTGCCATAACAGCAAATCCCTTTTTCCATTGACCCGTATAAACAAGACCAACAATAAATGCATTAATAGCTGGATTAAATAAAAACGGCATACCAAAGGGACTCCCCGAGCCAGGAGGCAGAAGCCATGCTAGAATAGCGCCCAAAAGAGCAGCCAAGGCACCAAGATATGGACCAAGAATAATGCCAAAAACTGAGGCCATAGCGGCTTCAAGTTGTATTGTTAACGTTGGTAAGCCTATGATAGGTAAACCAGGTAAAAGCGAGAAAATAGCATAGAGTGCAGCGAAAGATGCGGTTAGAGCAGTTTCTTTTGATGATACCATATTATCACCATCTTGTGTAATTTACTACATAAGTATGTAGAGATTTACAGAACACTCATATAAATACTTTGTGCACAACTAAAGAATCCCTAATTACAATAAGACTAATTTAGCAGAACTAGTTGATTTAAAGAGACAGTATCTAATAAGAGATAGGAAACAAGTTGTATTTCCATGAGTTTTGTTATTTTAAATCCGAAGTAAATTAAAATTTCTATTTTTCAATTTTAATCGAGTTTCAAAGAAAAGTCAAGGCTCAACCATCATTTTTCTTACACAAAACCGGAAATAGACATAATGCTAAAATGCACTTTTCAAAGCTTTTAGTATAGTGGTGTTTCCCAAGTTTTAATAAGTCTATTTTAATTCAAATATTGTTGACATTTTATGGAGAGTGTTGCTCATGGAAGAATTATGGCCTTGGATTCTCCCTCTACCAAAGAAAACCAAAGAACAGTATGAGATCTTGTTATCAGTTTTCAAATCCAAGGTTTCACTAGATATTCTACTTAATATGGATATCAATAAGAAAAACTATCAAAAAGAACTAGTGGAGAAAATTCCTCATTCTAACAAATCAATAATAAATGCATTGAAAAAATTTGTTCGCGCAGGAATATTGGAACAAAAAACCGAGAAAATTAAAGTAAAAGATAAAGAAGTCTGGGTAAAATATTATACACTTACTTTTTTAGGCAAATATCTTAAATTGCTTTTAACACCTATAGATAAACTATCTTCTAAGGATGTAAAGGAAACAGTTAAAGAACTTTTTTATTTTTATGCTAAAAGCATAGCAAAACTATGCTTTGACTTTAATATAAGCCATGAAGTTTTTCATAACATTCTAAATAAATTATATCTGACCGAAGTTGTAAAAAGAGTTAGAGAATCAAGGAAAAGTGTTAAAGTAGTCGTATTTGGATCAACCGCAATTGACATAATAATACCCACCAGTAATGCCCCGATTGGACACGATCAAACCGTAACCATACGGGGATACATAAGTGATGTTGGTGGTTCAGCTACCAATGTAGCTATAGCACTTAGTAGACTAGGTGTTCCAACAGCGTTTTCTGGGAAGATTGGTGGAGACTACGGAGGAAGAATTGCTGTTGAAAGAATGTTAGATGAAAACGTGGATATCTCATCTATTGTAATCGGCGAAGAACTTCAAACTCCACAATCAATAGTACTCGTGGGTAAAAATGGTGTAAAGAAGATACTTGTTCTCTTAGGGAATAATCCAGCTTTATCACTGTCATCCCCAGCAGAGGTGGACTGGTCCTTGGTAAATAGTTGTGAAATTGTCTATATTGGTGAGGTATTTGTAGAAGTAGCTTCTGCAATAGCTTCTTATGCGAAAAGCATGGGAAAATGGATAGTGTATAGACCTATAACACCGTTCATAAAAATGGGATTTAAAAAATTAGAACCAATAATTAGAAGTTCAAATACCATAATTTTAAATGAAATCAACTGGAATGGATTAAAAAGATCAACACCCGATGTAAATGCCCCCGCAGACCTATTAAATTTAGGTCCCGAGGAAGTTATCATAACAAAATCTAACAAAGGTGTAGAAGTTCATACGAAAGATGAAATTTTTGAATTTCCTTCCTTTAAAGTCAAGGTTGTAGATACAACGGGAGCAGGAGATGCTTTCGCTGCTGGTTATATTAAAGCTCGGTTAGATGGAAAATCTTTACGAGAAGCTGTAAAATACGCATTAGCAGTTGCAGCATTGACAACCACAAAACTTGGAGTAAGAGTAGTTCTCCCAAAGGTTGAGGAAGTTGAAGAATTCATCAAAAAAGCTACATTTTAATGCTCACTAAGTTTTACATTCAATAATAGTTAACAATAAAAATAAAATAAATTTTGAGAGTTCAAAATTATTCCTTGAAATGTGGTATTATTTCCTTGCTTATTAGGTCTATGGCTTCTCTTACGTTTGGTCCTATAGGTGATCCTACAACAAATTGCGAAATTCCTAGTTTAATCAATTCATTTATACGTTCGATACATGTTTCTGGTGTTCCGCTTATTGAAAATGCTTCAATCATTTCTGATGTCACTTTTGAGAATGCCTCACCCCAGTTTCCTGCTTCTAAAGCTTTCTTAATAGCCATGGCATCCTCTACACTAATTCCATGTTTTTCTAGTACAGGCTCTGGGCTACCAGAAACTATGAATGCAACTACTGGTGTTGCAGCCTTAATAGCTTTTTTCTCCTTTTCATGTATGGAGAAGGATGTATACGCAGCTACATCAATATCGGCTAGTTTTCTGTTTGCTGCTTCTGCTCCAGTTTTTATGTACTTTAGAGCATCCCCGATATCTTTTGGGTGTGAAGCATTAATCAGAACCCCGTCACCCATACTAGCTGCTAATTGAAGCATTTTAGGTCCTTGTGCACCTATATATATTGGAATTGTTCCTTTCGGTTTGAAATTGAACTTTGCCTTTTGAACACTGAATATTTTTCCAGCAAACTTTACTTTTCCTGTAGTGGTTAAAGATCTAATTATCTCTACACTTTCTCTGATAGCAGTAAGTGGTTTTTTAATTTCTATACCCAAGAGACTTAATGTAGTTTTGTCCCCAGCACCGATACCGAGGGTGACCCTGTTTGGAGCTATTTCAGATAGGGATGCAACTGATTGTGCAGTTACGACAGGGTTTATAAGATAGGGGTTTGTGACACCTGGACCTAATTTTATTTTGTTTGTATGTAAGGCTATGGTTGTTAAGGCTACGTAGACATTCCTATTATTGAAGTGGTCTGTTATCCATACATAATCAAAACCTGCTTTTTCAGCCTGAATTGTATAAAATGTGGTTCTCCAATACAAATCCATAGGAACGAATTCTATTCCAAACTTGACCATAACTCATCCCCTCTTATCATTTTTACTTTACTTTTTCAACTCCTTAGCAACGTCCCCTAGACCAGCGTTACTCAATAGTTCTACAGTCTGTTCCGGTTCGATGGTATATGCTGCTTCGAGCAATTTCTGAAAACCTTCATCAGATTCAAGTTTGTCATATTGCCAGTAATGAAGAAGCAAATTAGCTGTGCTGCTTGGAAGCTTAGAAGCATTGCCAGATCGCAATAATATGTCAATTAAAGGTGTAACTAGGCCTTTTCTTTTTTCTAAATCTATTTTTTTCACAAGTTCCATTTCGAACCCTCTCCGATTACTCAGGTTTTTTAGGTTTTTCGATGAGTTTTCTTTTACTTAAAATTTCTCCAGTTTTGTGATGGGGCATTCTCAATAAGTAATCTCCATATTTTTCTATTTCTCGAGCTTCGTCAGCAAGCATAGCAGCTATTCGAATCATTTCATGGGCAGCAGCTACAATTGGAACATATCTTTCCATTTCTTTTATCATAAAGCAGCCTTCCACGGTAAGACTTGCAGCACTGCGAGCTATTTCATGAGCAGCCATAGCTTTTGCCAACGCATATGGATTCGAGAATCCTGCAGCCTTTACAGCATTTTCTTTTTCAATGACTATTCTTGGAAGCTCAGGTTTTTCTCCTTTCTTTATTTGATCAATTACTCTGCCGATTTCTCTGTACACTATAGAAAATACACCAGTTACTGAAAGAACTTTAATTAAATCAGCGTTAAAGATAGCCATTTCTATTGGATCAAGAAATTCTCGTCTGGCACCGATCATAGCATCAGCGGCAATGATAAAATAACCCATATTTTTCTCTTCAATATCTTTCACCGCTTTTTTCCCAGGTTGATCACTGATAACTATTGTAGGAATATTTGATTGGGCTAAAATTTCTCTAGCCTTTTTGGGTCCAGGTAGTGCAGCATTTGGACTAATCACGATGATAAGATCCGGTTTGAAGTCTAAGATTTTTTTAGCAACTTCTTCTGCTTGCGCTGGACCCATTTTAGCTCCGCTTCCAACTACACGCACATCTAAATCTTCTCTATCAGCTCTTTCATCAAATAGAAACTCGATAAGAGGTGCCGTGCCAATATTACCGCATTTTACAACTCCTATTTTTATTATTCGCCCTTCCATTATTTTTCCCCCATTATTTTCTTCCAGTAAAATATTCAACAAACATAATTTAACTGTTATATATAAGTTTACTAGAATAACATTCATTACATAATTTTCGATATTTTTATGTTCACTTTACGTTTTAACACGTTTTTAATATCATTTTTTAACCTAAATGATAATAATTCGGTGGTTTAACACTAGAGAAGAGAAGTTACTATTATTGTTAATTTAGCATTTTTCAACTCTAGCTAAAATCTCAAAAAGGTTAAAAGCTAATATTATCAACATAACTCTGAGATTGAATCACCATCTTTATAATTTATTAACAGAGTAGAGAGGGCCAAATATGATTAAAGTAATTTTAATAACGGGTAGGAGTTTGGATCAAGGAATCTCTAAGGAGTATGGTAAATTTTCTAAAACATACATGGAAAAAGTTGCTGTATGTGAGCTAGACGCAGAAGATATTAAAACGCTTGGAATAAATCCGGGTCAGAATGTTAAAGTGAAAACAAAATATGGAGAGGTCGTTGTTAAAGCTGTTGAATCTACTCAAGCTCCGCACAAGGGTATAGCTTTTATACCCTATGGTCCTTGGGCCAGCAGTGTAATGCCTTCAACTACGGAAAGTACTGGCATGCCTTCACTTAAGGGAATAGAAGCAACGATAGAACCAGCTTTGGGTGAAGAAATTTTAGATCCTAAAAAACTCATAAAAACGATTGTGGGGAGAGAGCCTTGAAAACCATAAGTAATGTTGTATGTCCGTTCTGTGGAAGTCTATGTGATGATATAGAAGTAGATGTAGAAAACGGTCAAGTGACAAAAGTAAGGCGAGGATGCGCAATAAGTATAGCAAAATTTACAAAATACGGTGAAGAGAGGATATATAAGCCGAGAATAGATGGAAAAGAAGCATCATTGGAGGAAGCTATAGATAAAGCTGTTGAAATACTTGCAAATGCAAAATACCCAATTCTATACGGTTGGAGCTGTACCTCAACAGAAGCAATAAACGTAGGTATAGAAATTGCAGAATTAATAGGCGGGGTAATGGACAATACAGCATCTGTATGTCACGGACCCACTATAATAGGGGAGCAAGATGCCGGAATATCCACATGTACATTAGGTCAGGTGAAACATAGAGCAGACCTTATAATATATTGGGGATGCAATCCGGCACATGCTCATCCAAGACATATGGCTAGATACTCTGCAGCAAGTAAAGGAAAATTTGTAAAAGGCAGAAATGAAAGAAAAGTGATCGTAGTTGATGTAAGGAAAACTCGCACAGCTAAAGCAGCTGATATATTTATTCAAGTTGAACCAAACTCAGATTACGAATTGTTAACAGCTCTAAGATGGGCAGTAAAAAACGGAGAATTAGAACAGCCGAAAATTGCAGGAATACCCGCGGAGAAAATAGAAGAAATAGCAGATATGTTAATTTCATGCCGATTTGGAGCATTGTTCTTTGGATTAGGATTAACCATGTCAGCAGGGAAAGCGAGAAACATAGAAGCAGCTGTATCCCTAGTTAGAGAATTAAATAATTACACAAAATTTGTAATGATGCCTATGAGAGGACATTTTAACGTTACCGGCGCCAACGAGGTAATGGCATGGATAACAGGTTATCCCTTTGCAGTCGACTTTAGTAGAGGTTACCCGTTCTATAACCCTGGAGATACAACTGTTGTTGATATACTTACACGAGGAGATTGTGACGCAGCACTAATAGTAGCCTCAGACCCCGTTTCAGGCTTTCCAACCGAGGCAGTAAGAAATCTTGCAAAGATCCCCGTAATAACAATTGACCCTCACGAGACACCAACAACTATGATATCAAAAGTGGTTATACCAACAGCTTTGGTTGGAATAGAAGCGGAAGGATCAGCCTATAGGATGGATGCAGTACCTTTGAGACTTAAGAAACTTGTTGATCCACCGCCAAATATTTTATCGGATGAAGAAGTTCTAAAAATGATTCTTAAAAAGTTAAAAGAGAGGGTGGGATAATTGGAGATACTCATAAAAAACGGATATGTTTATGACCCGATAAACAAGATAGACGGCGAAAAAATGGACATAGCAGTCAAAGACGGAAAGATTGTAGAGTCAGTCGGTTCAAACGCCAAAGTAATAGATGCATCAAATATGTTAGTAATGCCGGGAGGAGTAGACATACATTCCCATATAGCAGGTTCAAAAGTGAATTCAGGACGAATACTAAGACCAGAAGATCACTATAAAGATGTAGAGCCAAGAACCACAGTAACAAGATCAGGAGTCGGTTACACGGTTCCTTCATCATATACAATAGGTTATCGATATGCAAAACTTGGATATACAACTGTAATAGAGGCAGCATCACCTCCACTAAAAACAAGACATACACACGAAGAACTAAATGATATACCATTAATTGACAAAACCTGCTACCTTGTGCTTGATAATAATTGGATTGTTCTAGATTATTTAAGCCAAGGAGAAATTGATAAATGTGCGGCGTTCATAGCATGGATTCTAAAAGCATTAAAAGGCTATGCTATAAAAATCGTTAATCCAGGAGGAGTAGAACTCTGGGGATGGGGGAGAAACGTAGAAAGCTTGGATGACCAAGTACCCCCCTTCAACATAACTCCACGAGAGATCGTTAGAGGATTATGTAAAATAAACAAAATACTCAATCTACCTCATACAATACATCTTCATACAAACAATCTCGGAAAACCTGGAAATTATCGCACAACCATAGAAACTATGGATGCTGTAAAGGACTTAGCAGATGGAAAACCAAACATACATGTAACACATGTACAGTTTTGCGGATATGGTGGAGATACATGGATTACACTGAGGTCTGGAGCACCAGAAATAGCAAAATACGTAAATAATCATCCACATGTCACAATAGACCTAGGACAAGTAGTTTTCGGAGAAGCCACAACCATGACAGGTGACGGACCATTCCAGTTCATATTACAAAGTCTAACTGGAAACAAGTGGAAAAATGCAGATGTAGAGGCAGAGGGGAGTGCAGGAATTGTACCGTACAAATTTAAACGTAAAAACTTCGTAAATGCAATACAGTGGACCATAGGGCTGGAATTAGCTCTTCTAATAAAAGATCCTTGGAGAGTGTTCTTAACAACAGATCATCCAAATGCAGGACCATTTACGGAATATCCAAGGGTAATAGCTTGGTTAATGAGCACAAAAGCACGAGAAAAGACAATGGAAAGGATAAACAAAAGAGCCAAAAAACGGAGCGTATTACCTAGCGTGGACAGAGAATATACTTTCTATGAAATTGCCATAATAACAAGAGCTGCAACGGCAAAAGCTCTAAATCTAACAAATAAGGGACATTTAGGTGTAGGAGCAGACGCAGATATAGCAATATACAATATAAATCCGATGGAAGTAAATCCATCAAAAGAATACAAAAAAGTTAGAAAGGCGCTTAGAAGGGCAGCATATACCATAAAGGGAGGAGAGATCATAGTTAAGGATGGGGAAATTGTTAAATCATTTGTAGGGGAGACGTTCTGGGTAAAACCAACAATGCCTGAAGAACTAGAGAAGGAAATTTTAAGAGAAGTTGCAGAGAAGTTCAAAGAATACTACACGGTGTCGCTTGAAAACTACATCATAGGAGAACATGAATTAGCCCGCTCAAGGTCAATAACAGTAAATACTTCCCTTTAGAGGTGAAAGAATTGGGTGAAATAATATTAAAACCAAAAGTAGCATTTAAAGTACCGATAATTGCTGAGACGATAACTCCAGACAATTTTGCAGGAAAATCTATCAAGGAAATAGAAGATTTGGAAGCATGGGAAGGAAATAGGAAAACAACTCTCGGAGAACTATTTGAAATCACTGGAGCTCCTGGAGAAACACCGAAAGACACAAAGATAATTATCGAAGGCGACGTAAAAAAGGTTAAAAAAATAGGCTGTAAAATGACAGATGGAGAAATTATAATTAAAGGATCCGTAGGAATGTATTTAGGCGAGGAGATGAAAGGCGGTAAAATAACCGTAGAGGGGGATGCAGATTCCTGGATAGGAACAAGAATGAAGGGAGGACAAATAGAAGTCAAAGGAAACGCTGGAGATTACATCGGAGCTCCCTACCGTGGAGACACAAAGGGTATGAAAAAAGGCACCATAATAATACATGGAAATGCTGGAAATGAAGTAGGATGTTGGATGAGAGGGGGAACAATAATAGTAAAAGGAAACACGGGACTTTTCCCCGGAATACATATGAAGAAAGGTACAATACTAATTGAAGGGGATTGTGCAGGAAGATGCGGAGCCATGATGAAAGGCGGTAAAATAGCAGTTTTAGGCTATGTTCCTTCAATTCTTCCAAGTTTTACTTTCGAAGAAATCAAAAAATCCTTTAAGATCAAAGGGGAGAAAATTAAAGGACCATTCTACGTTTTTACGGGCGATCTAAATGAAAACGGAGCAGGAAGACTGCATGTTTCGGTAGAGAAAAATAAACATCTTCAATTCTATGAAAAGTTTCTGGAATGACATGTAAGGAGGAATTAAAATGCCTAAATTAAGCGTTAATGTGGAAGCGAAAAAAATTGTTGAAAAAATGATTGAAAATAGTAATTTGCTTAACATAAAAGTCGAAAAAACACCATCGGGAGCAACAATTATAGATGCAGGAGTCGAAGTTAAAGGAGGGTTACTCGCCGGTAAATTCGTAACTGACATCTGTTTAGGAGGACTAGGAGAAACCCAACTGACCCAAGTTCCTTATGGAGATGTAGAGCTTCCCTCAATCTTTGTTGCTACAGATCATCCAGCTGTATCAACACTTGGTTCGCAGTTTGCAGGCTGGAGAATAAAAGTAGGCAAATATTTCGGTATGGGGTCTGGACCAGCTAGAGCTTTATCCTTAAAACCAAAAAAACTTTACGAAGAAATCGAATATGAAGACGAAGCAGATGTGGCTGTAATAGTTTTGGAATCTGATGAAAAACCAACAGAAGAGGCTCTAAAATATATTGCAGAAGAATGCAAAGTATCGATAGAAAATGTTTACGCCGTAGTTACACCAACTTCTAGTATAGCCGGATCCGTTCAAATATCTGGCCGGGTCGTTGAAACAGGTATACACAAAATTGCCGAAGTAGGTTTCGATCCAAAGAAGATTTTATACGCTTCCGGCTATGCACCAATAGCTCCCGTACATCCAAAATCCATAAAAGCTATGGGAAGAACAAACGATATGATCCTCTACGGTGGGGTCGTTAAATTAATTGTCGAATACGATGACGATGAAAAACTAAAGGAGTACGTAGCAAAAGTTCCATCATGTACATCAAGAGACTATGGTCGGCCCTTCTATGACATATTTAAAGCAGCTGAATTTGATTTCTATAAAATCAGCCCAGACTTGTTTGCACCAGCAAAAATAATCGTAAACAATGTAAAAACAGGGTCAACGTTTGTTGCAGGATACATTAACACAGAAGTTATACAACAATCAATAAAATTACAAAAACTATAACCCATTTCTTTTATTTGTTTTCTAAATTTAAAATTGAAGTACACTACAGATTAGATTATTAAATACTATTTTTACTTAGAACTTGACTTGACATAGATCAAGTAACATGTAAAATAGGAACTAAAATAAGTGTTAGAAGTATGCTATTTTCTGGAGGCACTAACAACATGGTAAAGATCGGAATACTAACTAGGAACCCAGAAGCTTGGTGTTCAATGAATCTCATAAAAGCTTTTGAAAAACTAGGAGCAGAACCTGTATGTCTTCGATTTTCTAGACTTGTTGCAAAAGTAGGATCTAAACCGGTGGTTTATCACGAAGACATTAATGTACTTGAAGAACTAGGAGCTTTGGTTATCCGCCCCATAGGTAGAGGGTCATTAGATGAATGTATATTCAGAATGGACATTTTACATAGACTTACCCGACTGGGTCTCCCAGTAATAAATCATCCCTCGGCAATAGAAAAATGCATAGACAAATATTACGCTTTAACAATTTTAGAAGAACATGGAATCCCAGTACCAAAAACGGTTGTAACAGAAAGCGCCGAAGAAGCATTAAAAGCCTTTCATGAACTAGGAGGAGACGTAGTAATAAAACCACTATTTGGTTCAAGAGGAGTTGGTATAACAAGAATTTCGGATCCAGAAATAGCAACAAGAATATTTAGAGCTCTACAATTCACACATAACGTCTTGTACATACAGGAGTTTATACCACATGGCACAAGAGATATCAGAGCGTTTGTAATAAACGAAGAAGTCGTAGCATCCATGTACAGAGAAGGAAGAAGCTGGAAAACAAATGTAGCGCAAGGAGCAGTACCAAAAATGTTAAAATTAGTGGGAGAAGCTGAAGAACTGGCTATAAAAGCTACAAAGGTAGTGGGGTGTGAAATAGCTGGAGTAGATATTTTAGAAGGTCCTAATGGACTCTACATAGTGGAGATAAACAGTCAGCCCGGATGGCGTGGAATACAAACAGTGACAAAAGTAAACATTGCAGAAGCAATAGCAAAATATGTAATTGAAAGAGCAAAAAGGTAACTGGTGGCATCAATGCCAAAAGATACTGAAGAGATTATTAATAAAGTAGTGCAGTCAGCACAATTGGCAATGATTCTTGAAGTAAGTGCTTATCCAAAACCTGGAAATGTACATAGAACGGCAGACTTTAAAGATACAACATACGAACATTTCTTGGCTTCGGCAATAGCGGTATTACCTCAACTGCAAAAAGCAGCTAAAATGGGAGTTAAAGTTGCCCTATCTGAAATATCTCCTTCTCAAGCTGAGATAGGTAACATTATAAAAGAGGGGGTCATTGAGACAGCAAAATGGCAGAAAGGAGGAAATACAAATTTAGGGGTTCTCATACTTATGATTCCACTGATTATGGCAGAAACATACACACTTACGAAAAATCAAGAGTTAAAAAAACTTAGAAAAAATATTAAGCTATTTACTGAGGCAACAACACCTACTGACGCAATAAACTTGTACGAAGCCATAAAAATTGCAAAACCAGGAGGATTAGGAAAAACTAACTACCTAGATGTTACAGATCCAAAATCAACCAAGCAAATTATAAATCAGAAAATATCATTGTATAAAATTTTTGAAAAGTCAGCAAGCTACGATAAAATAGCCGAGGAATGGATTACAAATTATAAAATAACTTTTGAAATTGGGGCACCGTATTTACAAAGAGTGTATAAAGAAACTGGTAACACAAATATAGCGATAGTGCATACTTTTCTAAAAATTCTATCTACAATACCAGATACGTTAATTGCTAGGAAAACAAATTTCACTATGGCCCGAAAAATTTCTGAAAAGGCAAAACAAATTTTAGAACTAGGAGGCTTAACAACTGAAAGAGGAACAAAACTTCTATGGGAGTTCGATAAAGAATTAAGAAAGGAAGGTAACAAACTTAACCCGGGTACAACAGCGGACTTAACGGCATCAAGTCTCATGATTACAATATTTAACGGCTTCAAACCATAATTATATACTCGTAAAATTATTGATGATACTATTCAAATTCAAATTTAATAGTTTAAAAATAATTTATTTCAATGTTTTAAAATTATCTTGTTGCTACTAAAAATATAATAATGAAAGAAGAATTGATTTGGTAATTGATGGTAATTTAAAATGTAAAGACGGGGGAACATTATGATAGAACATTATAGTTTTGGACGAATAATTGTTAACGGTAAGGAGTATACTAGAGATCTCATAATATATCCTGAAAAGATACATCCAAACTGGTGGAGAAAAGAAGGTCATAAATTACACATAGAAGACATAAAAGAGGTATTAGAGTATAGACCAGAGATACTTATAGTGGGAACAGGGTACTCAGGACTCATGAAGGTACCAAAAGAAGTAAAGGAAAAAATAGAAGAAATAGGAATAAAATTGATAGTACAAAAAACAAAAGAAGCTTGTGAAACCTACAATCAACTTCACAAAGAACATAAAACAGTAGCAGCCTTACACCTAACATGTTAAAATATCCTAACGTTATGATGTTCTTCTTCTAGATTTCCGATTTTACTAATCTTCGCTATACATGCTCGTTACTGTCTAGCTTAATTAATGGGTAAAGACGATAGATTTGATTATCAATTCTAAAGGAGCGTCCGACATTATAAAGAAAAAGAGCGAACAATGTCAAAAGCCAAGAGAAGAATTTAAATAGGTAAACAAAATCAACAATTAAGAGCTTACGATCACTTACCTGACGGAGGCATGCATGTGAAAAATAAACAAGAAGCATTAATTCTATGGTTTGAGGAACTGACAAAAGAAGATACTTCAATAGTAGGAGGAAAAAACGCAAACTTAGGAGAACTTATGTCAAAAGCAAAGGTACCAGTGCCACCAGGATTTGCTGTAACAGCAGCAGCATATAGAAGATTTTTGGAAGACACAGGGATAGCTAACGAAATCTATCAAATTTTAAAAGAAACAGACATAGATAACCTAGAGCAGTTAGAAAAGGCTTCACAAAAAATACGTGAACTAATAGAGACAACACCAATGCCAGAATACATTCAAAAAGCAATAATTGATGCTTATAGAGATCTATGTCAAAGAACAGGTCAAGAAAATGTAAATGTAGCGGTAAGAAGCAGCGCAACAGCAGAAGACCTACCGGGAGCATCCTTTGCAGGACAGCAAGAAACTTTTCTAAATGTGTCAGGTGAAAAAGAAGTAGTAGAGAAAGTACAGAAATGTTGGAGTTCTCTATTCACTCCAAGAGCAATATCATACCGAGAATCTAAAGGATTTCGCCACGAAGACGTTTTAATCAGTGTTGCAGTGCAACAAATGGTAGATGCAAAAGCAGCAGGGGTCATGTTTACTCTACATCCAGCAACAGGAGATCTAGATAAAATAATGATAGAAGCAAATTGGGGCTTAGGAGAATCTGTAGTATCTGGTGCAGTGACACCAGACACATATATAGTAGATAAAAAGACCCTAAAAATACTAGAAAAACACATCGCAGAAAAAAAGGTGGAGTATATAAGAGATCCTAAAACAGGGAAGACTATACACGCAGAGGTGCCACCAGAAAGAAGAAACATACCTGCATTAACCGATGAAGAAATTATAGAATTAGCAAAATATGGGGTACAAATAGAAAATCATTATCAACATCCACAAGATATAGAATGGGCTATAGACCGCCATACCGGGAAAATTTACATTTTACAAGCAAGACCAGAAACAGTATGGTCTTTAAAACAAGTACCTGCAACACCAACAGCAACTCAAGAAGCAACGACAACGGAAAGACAGGTGTTAGTAAAAGGATTACCTGTATCACCAGGAATAGGTATAGGAAAAGCATTAGTATTCCTCGATGCAAAAGAAGCAATAGAAGCAATGGAAGAAAACGCAGTCCTAGTAACGAAAATGACAACACCAGACTGGGTTCCAGCGATGAAAAAGGCTTCAGCAATCGTAACAGATGAAGGCGGATATACATGCCATGCAGCAATAGTATCACGAGAACTAGGAGTACCATGTATCGTAGGAACGGGAAATGGAACCCAGGTACTTAAGGATATTGGAATAGTAACTGTAGATGGAACACATGGAGTAGTTTACAAAGGAGCAATCAAAGAAGAGGTAGAAAAAGCAGAAGCTGCTGCAGCAGCACCAACAACGGTAGCAGTAGCACAACCAGTAACAGCAACAAAAATCTATGTAAACATTTCAATTCCAGAAATAGCAGAAAAAGTAGCAAAAGAAACACAAGCAGATGGAGTAGGACTACTTAGAGCAGAACACCTCATGTTATCCATTGGCAAACACCCACGAAAGCTTATTGAGGAAGGCGGAGAACAAGAAATGATCGATAAATTTGCAGAGGGCATTAGACAAGTAGCACAAGCCTTCTACCCGAAACCAGTAGTCTACAGAGCACTAGACTTTAAACCAGACGAATTTTTAGAGCTTGAAGGTGGCAAAAAATACGAGCTAGAAGCAGGACACGTGGGACCAAACCCCATGATAGGTTACAGAGGTTGCTACAGATACATAAAGGAACCAGAAATATTCAGACTAGAACTCCGAGCTATTAAAAAAGTAAGAGACGAGTATAGACTTAAAAACGTATGGCTTATGATTCCTTTCGTAAGAACACTAGAAGAGTTTGAAGAAGCAAAGAAAATAATGAAGGAAGAAGGATTAGACCCTGAAAAAGACCCAGATTTTCAATTATGGATAATGGTAGAAGTTCCCAGCACAGTATTCCTCATAGAAGAGTTCTGTAAAGCTGGAATTCAAGGAGTTAGTTTTGGAACAAACGACTTAACAATGCTTATATTAGGAATAGATAGAAACGACGCAGCAGTTCAAGAGCTTTATGACGAAAGGAACCTAGCAGTTTTACGAGCCTTAGCATATGTCATTAAGATTTGTAAGAAATACGGTGTAACCACAAGTATATGTGGCCAAGCTCCATCAGTATATCCAGATTATCTAGAGTTTCTAGTACGTATGGGAGCTACTAGTATTTCTGTTAACCCTGATGCTGTTATTGAAGCCCGACGTATGGTTGCTATGATTGAACAACGCATTTTAATGGAGAAAGCCACTGGTAAATATCGAAAAAGAGTTGGCAAGAACTTTATGGACGAAGTAGAATTCTGGAAACTTGTACCAGAAGACGACGAGTAAAAACACCAAAATCATTTCTTATTTTACCATCAAAAATTAGCGGTTAGACTAGTTGTTAAATCTATTACTTTTTATTTCTACTTTAAATAGCACAAATTTAAACATGTGTCTAACTGAAGCCTATACGAATTAATTTTTCCTACTTTTAAAAACTATTAATTACTTAATTTTACAAATCTTGTAGCTGTAAAAGGAGAATACGAGACTATATTGTTTGTATGAAGATTTTAGAACGTTTTAAATATAATTCCCAAGGAGGGAAGTTCCGTAATTGATATATTTTTGTGTTGCTTTAAGTTATTTATATCGGGTTGGAGGTTGTATAAATGGGTAATAAGAAGGTTCAAATCGTTTTAAGTCCTGAAGAACTTCCAAGAAAATGGTATAATATTTTGCCTGATCTTCCTGAGCCTCTACCTAGACCCAAAGATCCTGAAGAAGGGCCTAGTAGAGTAGAGCTACTGCCCAAAATGATGATAAAAAAATGTTTGGAACAAGAATTTTCTGATCAGCGTTGGATAGAAATTCCTGATGAAATTTTAGATTTATACATTCAAGCAGGCAGACCTAGACCTCTATACAGAGCTAAAAGGCTTGAAAAAACCTTAAAACTTCCAGAGAATAAAATTAAACTCTATTATAAGCGTGAAGATCTTTCTCCAACAGGTAGCCATAAGGTTAATACAGCTTTAGCTCAAGTTTTTTATGCTGCTAATGAAGGATACGATACAGTTTGCACAGAAACTGGCGCCGGACAATGGGGCAGTGCACTGGCCTACGCAGCATCATTAATGAACATGAAATCTGTGGTATTTTGGGTTCGCTTTGCTTATGAATGGAAACCCGGCAGAAGAACTCTAATGAAGCTTTATGGTGCTGAGGTTTATCCTAGCCCTAGTAATATTACCGAAACTGGAAGAAAGATACTTGCAAAAAACCCTGAACATCCGGGCAGTCTAGGTATTGCTGTATCCGAAGGTTTAGAATATGCTTTGACTCATGAAAACGCGGTATATTGTCTTGGAAGTGTTCTGAATCACGTTCTCTTACATCAAACCATCATTGGCCTTGAAACTAGAAAACAATTTGAACTCATAGACGAATATCCTGATGTCATGATTAGTTGTTTAGGGGGAGGTAGTAATTTTGGCGGATTTGTGCTTCCTTTTATCGGTGAAGTACTGAGAGGTGAAGCTGAAAAGGACGTAAAATTTATTGCAGCCCAAACTCAAGCTGCACCAAGCTTAGTTAATGGAGAGTATCGCTACGACTTTGCTGATCATGCTGAAAAAACACCACTACTAAAGATGTATACTCTAGGGCACAAACGAGAAATGCCTACTGTCTACGCAGAAGGACTACGTTATCATGCTGCCGCGCCCATAATTAGTCTTTTGAGACATAAAGGTATTGTAAATGCTATAGCCTACCCCACAGATGAAAAACACGTCTTCGAGAGAGCTAGACTTTTTATTAAATCTGAAGGATTCTTACCCGCACCTGAAAGCGCATATAGTGTTGCCTGCGCGATCGATGAGGCTTTAAAAGCTAAGGAAAAGGGTGAGGAAAAAGTTATAGCCTTTAATATTAGTGGACATGGATTTGTTGATCTATCATCATACCAAAAAATTCTTTTCGAAAAAACTTAGAAAAAAAGTAACCGAAAATGCACCACAATAGTTAATTGCATAAAAAATGTACAACAACTATTTTTTAATTATTAATTTCAAATTCAACCGGGAAATAAGATTACATAGACTATAGTCAAAAATAAGATATCCCTGACGAAGTTTCTGTTGAGGGCATTATAAAAGTTGCACTGAAAGTTGATTCGGAGTTCTTTTTACTATCTCGATCTTTCCTCCAGGAGCTATTATTGTGAGGGAGGTGACATTTTCCCTACCTTGCAGTCTATTTGGACCATTAAAGGAGATAATATCTACTCCAACGAATCTTAACGGATCTATTTCTCTCATAGTTTCCTTTAATAGTTCCAATTGTTCTTCCGGAGATAATCCCTCTTCCAATACTATCATTACGTTGTTTCTCACAAGTCTTAGTATCATTTGTATTTTTTCTCTTGTTGTAAGATATTTTGTAGCGTTTTTAGAAATGAAATTTATTTCCATGACCATTTCCCCTTATGCAAGTTTTGCTAAAGTTTCATACAGTTTTTCGATGTTTTGTCCTGTTAATGCCGAAATTGGAATTACTTTATGGTTCGGAAAGGTTTCTTTCACTAGATGTGGCCTAGACTCCGCTAGATCTATTTTGTTTGCCACAATAATTATTGGTATACCTTTTGCTTCCAAAGTTCCGATGAGCATTATATTAATTTGATCATAGGGTACTTTTGTTGAATCTACGACAGCAATTGCTACATCTACCTTGTTTAACCACTTTACAGCTTCTATTACTCCTTTCGTAGCTTCTTTTGCCCGTTGAATAGCCTCCTCTTCCGTTAAACCATATTTTACAAACTCTCGATAATCTATTTTTGTTGCCAAACCAGGCATATCTAACATTGTTATTCGAAGTACTCTACCGTTTATATTTAAATGGAGTTTTTCCACTTTCTCTACGGCCCTAGTTTCATGCGGAATTTCCGAGATGATTCCTTGTGGCTGAGCGCCACAGTCCTTTGCTATTCTATTTGCTAGTGTAGTTTTTCCGACATTTGGAGCCCCGTAAATACCCAGTGTTAATTCTTTTTCCCTTTTTCTCCCAAATAACTTAAGAAGCCAACTCAATGTTTAAACCCCTAATAACTTTACTGTAACATTCTTTTAAAGTGGGTAAATTCTCCGTAGCTTGCACGTATTACCCTAGTTTATATGCTAATGAAAATGGTATTTGAGTCGAAGAGTACCGTGTGAATAAGGTGAAAATATTGTCTTTACAAATAAAAATTAAAAAAGACTATGTGAAATTATTTTACAAATGCTTGAAATGTGGAACATTGTATAAAACGGTTTTCCAAAAAGCTCCGAAGTATTGTAGAAATTGTGGAGGCACTGAATTTCTACTCTTAAAATTCAATGTTCCTAGGTTAATTAAACCGAAAAAAGAGATCAATTATCATACTTCTGATTCAGAAAAAATAGAAACTGTTAAAGAAAATACTAGAGGGATATTTGAGCTAAATTTTGAAGCTATAGCTAAAGGAGCACCGTTAATTGTTTCTCCTCATCCTGGAGTATATGAAATAAAATTGGATTATGAATTGGAAAAGATAAGAGGAAGAAGTTTTAAATATTAAACTGCATATATGGATGAAAATCAGTTTTAAACCGGAAAATCAAAGCTTCTGACTATTATTAACTAAATTAAATAAGAACATGATATATCTTAATTCTGTCCATTATACAGAGAGAACTAAGTCATCACCGGTCTTCTATAAGAATTTTATATGGTAAGTAGCTTTTTTGTGAGGTTCTTAAGGAAATAAAGGAGTTTTTGTGAGGGTCAAAAGACATTTTGTGGAGATGTCCTCAGACTCCTATTTTCAGAAAAATCGTACTGTTTCGTATTTTTAGTTGATATTTTTTATCTAAAAGACGTTATACAGAATATCTTTCTTTCACTTTCTTTTTTGTGTATCAGCCACAGTATATTGGTTAATTATGTATGGTATGTAGTTGCTATTTGATATTTCAGTTAGTTCTGAATTTCTTTTATTTTTCATTTTGTTAAACAAAAATTTTATTAAATACTTTTTCCTTAAAATTATATGGTGCTCCAAAATGAGCACAAATCTGTCTGATGTAGTTCCCATCAAGGATTTTCTTAAAGATGTTTTGAATGCTGTTAAAAATGTGAGAAGGCGTGTAATCCTACTAATTTTGAAAGAATATGGAGCTTTAAGTTTAGATGAGCTTCAGGAAAAGTTAAGAGATAAAGGATTTTATCATAGTAAAAGCACAATTGAAACCTGTTATTTGAACCCATTACTTAAGGCTAGGCTCATCGTAAGAAGGGGACGATTATTTGGTTTATCCTCTCTCGGTGAAAAAATCATATGTGAAATTGAGAATTTTGAATGGCCTCCTGAACTTTCTAAAATGAGGAAATGTTACGAAGAACTCTTATTAATTGCTTTAAACAATGGTGCACTTACATTTAGAGATATTACATATTTTGTACCTCGTAACGAGGTTTCTAGGGTTGTTGGTAGAATAAAAAGGTTTCTGGTAAGAAGTAAGAATAGAGTTTTTTATTTTATTGTTTCCCCGAATGTTCACTACGATGTTTCTCCTTCTGAAAGAATAATTCTTGAAATTATTAGGGAAGCTGGAGAAATTTCTACTTCGGAAATTATAAGGAAAGCACCTTTCAAGGCTAGAACGGTTTTCAAACGCCTCAAAAGTCTTAAAGAAAAGGGAATTATTGATAGTTTTAAACAACCTTTATTTTATAACTTAACTGCCCAAGGAAAAGAAATTTCAAGTTTTTTGTGCAAGATAGTATCAATTATTAGGGAAGAGGAGAGGGCTAAGGAAGATTTAAAGAATATCATTATTGAATATCTTTACAATAAAGGGGAACCGGTTTCTGAGATCGAGCTTATTGAAGAATGTTTATCTCCATTTTTTGAAAGCCGTTTTAAGAGATCCATAGAGCCAGATGAGTTCCAAACGCTTAAAAGAGAGCTCAAAAGAGCCGGAATAATTGTAGGAGATCCATATAACGGCTATCAACTCAATAAAGAGTTGCTCCCCAAAATTACTTCGGTTCAAAACTAGTTAACATCCTTTCTTTTTTCCCTACTTCATTATATTTATCAAAATTTAACATTTTAACTAATTTCTGCCCGTATTCTGTTATTTTATATGTCTGAGGCCCAACCCTTTTCGCTAAAGGATATTTCCAAGCATCTTTCCTTGTTAATAATTCACATACATCTTCCACAACTTTTTCAATAAGCTTTAGTTCTCTTGCTAACTCATTAACTGTTGCTATTTCACGTTCCGCTATTTTCTGGAGTACTATCATCTTTAATGGCGACATTCTAACTTTCCTTAGGATTTCGAATAATTCTGATGGGTTAACGTTTTCTGTAAGGTTCAAGTGATTGTTATATTTTTTAAAACTATGAAAATGTGGCGGCATATGGATTTGACTAGGTGATTGTATGTAGTTTTTTAGTTCTGTTAACTGATTTACAGCAAATATTTTTACAGGTAAGTTGTATTCTCCTAGATATTTTTCAGCTAGTTCTAGGTTTTTATCTTCTACTATGAGTATAACTTCCCTACTTCCCCTCTTTTCTGCTTCCTTTACTAAGCTCAGAATTTTACCTAAAAATTCGTATTTGTTTTTTAGTTTGTCTAATATTGCTATATGCTGTTCATTTATGGTGGAAAGTATGAAAGGGGCATCATCAGGCACACAAAGTTCATTAAGAAAGTTAGCTACTTTTTGTTCAATGCTCCTCTCTGTTACGTAGCCAACTGGTCTTGTGTATATATGTGGGAAATATTTTTTATTGTTTTCTTCTATTTCATGAGCTGATACTTTAGGTACATTAAACTCTATTGTTTTTAATCTGTAAGGATGCGGAAAATTAGGATGTAAAATGATAGCTTCCCTTTTTGGTAATACTCTTAGATAAGATTCTTGTTCTTCATTTAAATTCACATGTTTAGCTATAATATGTGAATCTGTTTGAGTTCTAAAAACAACCTTTGTTAAAGCATTTGCAAGTATATGTTCACTTATTATCGGTCTTACTGCTGAAAATATTACTCCCTGTCCTGTTGCACGCTCAAGCATAATCATATCTTCGATAGGAGTTCCCTCTATTGTTGTTTTTTTAATTAATACTTGTGGAACAAGAAATTGAGCTTCCTCTACCACAATTAGATGCTTTAAATCTTCTTGTAACCCCCTACGCAATGCTGCGTCAAAAAAATACTTTACTAAGATGTTCATAAGTAGTCTAGCATCTTCTCTTGTACCTTTTAGTCTAACTTTATTTAAATCTATAATGACTTTCTTGTTTAATAAGTTATCAAAATTAATATTAGGTGGATTCGTGAAAACTTCGCCTAGAGGAGGTCGTGTAAGCTTATCTAATCTATTTTTCAAAGCCTCTATTGTCATAGCTATGGCAGACATGTTTTTTTGCCATTTTTTCCCAAGACTATCTAATTCCATATAAAGGTCCTTAAAGGTCCTTTTATTAGGATCCATTACAACCCTAGTTAAAGCTTCTCTCAAAACCCTTTCCATTTGAAGCGATAATTGTGCTTCATGTGCTTCAAATAATGACGAATATATTTCTCTTATAATTGAAAACAACTTTTGAGAATGTTCCTCAGGTTTGGCACCCATGGGATCAAATAAATTTATATAAAGTGGTGCATATTTCGTTAAAGGTTTCAATACAAGTATCGGTTGATCAATCTTTTTTATTAAGCCCGCATATTCTCCTTTCCAATCAAATATAACCCATCCGACTTCTGGTTTTAATCTCACCAATTCACATAGTACTCTCTGTATATATCTTGTTTTTCCAAAGCCAGTCTGTCCTATTACTGTCATGTGCATCGTCAGATCTCTTGGTTGTATTCCTGTCTCAAAAACTTCTTTATCCAAGTACAGAACTTTCCCCAGAATCAATGGACCTGTAACTATGGATCTAGGTGGTATTTCAAAGGTAACAGATTCAATACTCGCTGCAGAAGTCGGGAATGGGTTTTCTGGTAGGTGTACATACGCTGCTAATCTAAAACTTGACATTGAAATACTTTTTACTCCCTTTAACGGCAATCTAAAGAGTAATCTTCCAATATTTCTCTTCACATCTTTTACTTCAAAAATTCGTATTTTTACCGTAAATCTTTGACCGCTATAAATGTTAAACAAAATAGTCTTTAATTTTTCCACTTCAAAAAGTACATCTTTCTCCGTATCACCTAAAATTATAGCGTACGCTTGTACTTTCCATTCTCCTGTTTTTTCAGCTAGTTCTATTTTTTCTATGTATTCTTCTTCTACTTTCATCGCGTCATATCTTGCCTTTAAACTGAACTTTTCTTCGCTTTTCCTTCTTAATTCTTTGTAAGCATTTTTCATCTTTTGTTCATCTATTTTCTTTTTTAATAATCTTTTTAGGCCTCTGTTTGGCTTAAATGTGAATATAACCGATATTTGATTTTTCATTTTGACCAAATATTGAATTAAAGCATCTATTTGGGTCTTTTTACTCCATGCCTTTATTTCGGGAAAATCGGAGATTTCTAGAAGAGCCATATACTTTACTCTATCTTCGCAAATAAGAGCCAAAATATTTTTTCCTTTCCTTATTTCACGTATTTCTCCACCAACAGGGTTCCATATAGTCTTTCTAAGTTCTTCATCACTCAAACTTCTAAACTTTACTTCTCCGTACGTTGATTGCAGTGTTGAACAAATTTTACTTCCTTCAATAATTGTTTGAGTTTCTATACCATTTTTACCTGCACAAATGGTATAAAATCTAAGTTTTACGATACCATGTTTAGAAAATATTTCAAAAGCGACATGAGTGTTTTCTAAAAGATTCTTATTAAGTGCACTTAAGTGATCAGGACCATAAATCCTTTCATATGATTCTTCAGAAGGAGTTTTCCCCCTTAAAAGCCTTTGCTCGCCTCTAAGGGCAGTTCTAGGTATATTAATTAATTCATTACAAACTAAAACCATTTTGTTTTTTCCGCGGCTAACAGATGCATAGATGTCATCTATTTTCAAAGTTTTTATGTTATATACTCTAGTATCCTTCAAGATTACTAACAACATGATAGATATGAGAAAAAGTATGGTTAATATCCATATCATATCAAAAATTGAGTTCAAATTTAAATTCAATGAGAAAAAGATAAATTCGAAAAATGAACTAAAAGAATTTTTTCCGGTAAAAGAACTATATATAAAAAACATTAAGATTAATAACAAAATAAATTCAAAACAAACTCTACTTATTCTTCCATTGTTTTTTCTATTTTTTCCAAACATTTTCATACCCTAAGGTTGAAGTATTTGTAAAATGATGTATTTTTCACTAAACATCAGAGTAACCTAAATTATGGTATAATCGCTGTAGGAAGCCCTAAAGTAGCTAAAAATCGAATTATTATCGCTAAAATTATGCCATAAAGAAAAAGACGCTTACCAGCATTTGGATCAAAGCGGGACAACCACATAATACAACCAACAATAATAGTTATCGTTGCAGCAATGTTTCCAATAATTATTAAAATTTCAAAAATTTCCTTAAATCGATTTGCAATGTATTCTACAAAGTTTTGAATACCTTTTTCTTCTAAGAGAAACATTTTAACCCCTATTTAGTTTTAACAAAAATATTTAAACTACGATAATTGACACAACGAAATAAAAACTATAGATTTTAACAACCATTATTTAATAATACTAAGAATACCGGTTCCAAAGAGAAATCTATCAAATTTAACAAATTATAAGGGGTTCATATATTTGAACAGGATTAGAACCGAAACAATTCGAATGGTTTTCACAAGAACAAAAATTACTAGCAAGCACAACAAGGGACGCCCAAAAGGAATATAAAATTTACTTTCATCAAACTAAACACAAAATACTATTTTAATGTTTTTAAACCGATATAAAACCACTATAATAATATTTAAAGCCTAATATAACGTATATCTATGAATATCCATTGGAGGTCCAAAGTTTGTCGTGCATGAAGCATGTTTTACAAGTCATCGATCTACTAGATAACTCAAAAATTTCAGACGAAAAAATAAAGGAGATGTTAAATGAATTTGGAGTAGAAAATGTCAAAATAACTCATCTATCTGGATCAAGAGGGAAAACCTGTTTCATAAAAATTCTTATTCCAGGAAAAAATGGTAAGGAACAAAATGGAACTGCACCAACTCTGGGTATAATTGGCAGACTTGGTGGAGTAGGTGCTAGACCAGAAGTAATTGGAATGGTTTCTGACGCTGATGGAGCCATAGTAGCTCTTGCATGTGCCATAAAACTCGGAGAATCACGAAAAAGGGGAGATATTTTAGAAGGAGATGTTATAATAACTACTCATATTACTCCGAATGCACCTATAAGGCCTCACAAACCTGTATCCTTCATGGATTCACCAATAGACATGACAGAGATGCTAAAACATGAAGTTGATCCTAAAATGGATGCAATTCTTTCAGTGGATGCTACAAAAGGAAATAGAGTCATAAAGGTGCATGGATTTGCAATAACACCAACAGTAAAAGATGGCTGGATTCTAAAAGTAAGTGATGACCTAATTAATATTTACGAAAGAGTAACAGGTGACATCGTAGCTGTTGTACCAATAACTATGCAAGATATAACTCCATACACTAATAATGTATATCATATCAACAGCATCATGCAGCCCTGGTTAATGACAAATGCGCCAGTCGTAGGCGTTGCAACCACGGCAAGAGTACCTATTCCAGGATGTGGAACAGGCGCAAACTACATTTTAGGATTAGAACAAGCAACTAGATTCTGCATAGAAATAGCAAAAGAATTTACAAACGGAAAATGCAAGTTCTATGATGAAAAAGAGTTCAAAATACTAACAAAACTATACGGAAATCTAGGAAGAATATTTAGAAAAAACCTAAAATAGCTATTTTATTTCAGATTTCAAAAATATTCTAAGACAACCGGAACTTATAAAGTAACAAAGCATATTTTCACATGCGAAATTTTAACAAACTTCAATAAAGGTGAACAGACATTACACATAGAAGAAAAATAAGAGTTGGCATGGTAACGATTGGGCAGTCACCAAGAATTGATGTAACTTCAGATATTAAAGACATTTTAGGACCAGATATCGAGATAATCGAATGCGGAGCCTTAGATGGACTAACATTCGATGATATAAAAGAACTCGAACCTAAAAAGAGAGAATACATATTAGTGACTCGCATGCGCGATGGTACGCAAGTAAAAGTCAGTAGAAAGAAAATAATTCAAAAAATACAAAGTTGCATCGAAAAAATTGAGAACTATGTCGATATAATAATGATCTTATGTACAGGTGATCTTCCAGGGCTAAATTCAAAAAAGCTTTTAATAAAACCCTCTGTTCTCTTATACAACATTGTGGTAAGCTTGTTACCGAAGGGAAAACTAGGAATACTTATACCTTCGCCAGATCAGGTAAAGGAAGCTGAAAATAAATGGAGAAAAAGTGGACTAGAACTTGTAATCAAAACTTTTCCTCCATACGTAGATGAGAATGTAGAAAAGATAGCGAATGAGTTTCGGAAGGAAAAAGTGGACATGATAGTTTTAGATTGCATCGGCTACGGAAGAAAAATTAGCGAAGTGATTAAAAAGATAACAAAAAAACCAGTATTTCTTCCAAGAACATTATTGGCAAGAATTCTAAGAGAACTAATTGAATAGAAAACTCTCATCGTAATTTTGTCACTAAATTAGCAATGAAAGAGACATAATTATGCTAAAAAGTCTATGGCTACACCAGCATACACTTTAGCCGCTGTCACAACATCTTCAACCCTTACTCTTTCATTATATCCATGAATACCTTTTACTTCGGCAGGACCATAATGGATGGTCGGAATACCCTTAAGCCTAAAGTATCTGGCATCGCTAGAAGCCCATTGGACGAAAACGTCAGGATTAATACCCAGAATCTCTTTTATATTACGTTTTATCAAAGAAACTAATCGTGTAGTCGGCGAAGTATAATTAGGTTCTATTCCAGCTATTACATTTATTGAGACATCATCTTTAAAGTCTTTTAATAATTCTTCTAGCTTCTCCTCAGCTTCTTTCACAGAAAACCCTATGGGCAGTCTTATATCGACTTCCATTTCACACTTATCTGGAACCACATTTATCTTATTACCTCCCCTAATGGTACCTACATTAACTGTAGGAGAACTTAAGATTCTTCCAATACCCTTTTCTTCTATCAACGCTTCGACCATTAACTTAGACTTTTCCACAATATCAATTATATCATCAGGAGCTTTAACTTCAACTTCTATTAGTCTCAATAACGTATTCATAACTTTACAAGCCGTTAAAATAGCGTTTTCTCCCTTATATGGAGAAAGACTACCATGAGTCGGAAAACCGCGTACTGTGATTTTAATCCAAAGCGCTCCACGCTGCCCTATATCAATGAATGTTAACCCAGTAGGTTCCGCGACAATGCACGCATCAGGCTTTATAATACCACGCATCATAAGCCATCCGGTTCCAAATTTTCCTCCAGTTTCCTCATCCGGAACTAATGTTAATGTCAATGTTCCATTTAATTCTACTTCGAGTTCAGCAAGGAGTTCCATAACACTAATAATCCCTGCCAATCCACCTTTCATATCAGATGCTCCACGACCTAAAATATAACCATTCTTTACCTCTCCACTAAAAGGTGGAAAATCCCATTTTTCTCGTTCCCCAACTGGAACTACATCCATATGACCATTAAATACTAAGTTTGATTCGTTTCTGTTTTTTCCAATACTGCAAATCAGGTTGATTTTACCTTTTTCAGGTTCATACTGCTTGCAATGTAAACCGTATTTCTCTAAATGATTTCTGATGAATTCAGCTATTTCTGTCATATCACCTGGAGGATTCTCACTTGGTATTTTTATTAAATCACAAGTAAATCTAATAATATTATTTTTGTAAGCATCTATTTTCTTCCAAACTTCTTCTTTTAACTGCTGAGACAAAGAAAAAACACCTCACATAGAGAATTATAATAGATAGCCTAACTTATGTATTTAAATTGATTGTTCGCTTAGATGACGGCAACGTTTAATGTTTTGGTACATCGTATCCCTGAAATTAAAATATAGATACGTTAGTTACATGTTAACCTTTAATTTTTGCTTAAAAACGTAATAATATCAAAACTAATTCAACTATCCAGCTTTTCTAATAACAACTTCAATACACAGCAATAATTTGAACAATTAAAATTAAAGTAAAGAAGATTAAGAAATTATCCTGTATACTTGTAGCGTCCCGTTTTCCTAGCCCATTCAATTGTGTCAGGATCAATTCGTTTCATTTCAGCTGGTTCGATCATAGATAATAGATCCCAAGCTAAGTCCAACGTATCGTCAAAGGTTCTATTTTCGAACTCACCTTGATTTATGAATCGTCTTTCAAATTCATCTGCAAATTGCAGGAACTTTCTATCTCTTTCGGTCAGAGCTTCTTCACCTACTACTTCGACAAGCTCACGCAGATCGCATCCTTCACTATAAGCATAATAAAGTTGGTCGCTAACTTCTCTATGGTCAAATCGTGTAAGTCCTTCACCGATACCTTCTTTCATCAGTCTGGACAGACTTGGACGGGGATCTATAGGGGGATATATACCCTTACGGTGAAGTGCTCTATCTAAAATAAGCTGGCCCTCTGTTATATAACCACTAAGGTCTACTACGGGGTGTGTAATATCGTCGTGCGGCATCGTGAGAATAGGCATCTGGGTGATTGTACCCTTCCTTCCATGAATTCTTCCAGCTCTTTCATATATTGTAGCGAGATCGGTATATAGATACCCAGGGTAACCACGACGTCCAGGTACTTCTTCTCTCGCTGCTGAAATTTCTCGTAATGCTTCTGCATAATTTGTTATGTCCGTTAATATCACTAATATGTGATAGTCCTGGGTGTATGCTAAATATTCTGCTGTTGTTAAAGCTATTCGTGGCGTTATAAGCCTCTCTATAGCGGGGTCATTTGCTAAGTTTAAAAACAACACAGTATGTTCCAATGCTCCTGTTTTCTTGAAGTTTTGATAGAAGTACGTAGCTTCTTCTTGTGTTATACCCATCGCTGCAAATACTATAGCGAATTCTTCCTCCTTTCCCGGTACTGTCGCCTGTCTTGTTATTTGTGCCGCTATTCTATTGTGTGGCATTCCACTGCCTGAAAATAATGGTAACTTTTGACCCCTGACCAGTGTGTTCATCCCATCTATTACCGATATACCTGTTTGTATCGGTTCTCGAGGATATTCTCTTGCATAGGGATTTATAGGTGCCCCGTGAATATCCCAGTAATCCTCCGGTATTGGAGGTGGCTGGTGATCTAAGGGCCTACCCGAACCGTCAAACACACGGCCTAGCAAATCTGTGGATACTGGTAGTTTTAATGTAGTTCCTGTAAATCTAACAATTGTCTTTGAAGTATCTAATCCGTGCGTTCCTTCGAACACCTGAACTACGGCGAAATTTTTAGTAGTCTCTAATACTGTTCCACGGCGTTTTTCCCCATCTGGAGTTTCTACCTCTACTACTTCCCCATAAGCTACATCCCTTATTTTCTCTATGAAAAGGAGAGGCCCCGCTACTTCTGTTACAGTTTTGTACTCTATTTTAGTATGTGGATCTTCCATTATTTTGGAAGTTGTAGGATTATGTTCATGTTTTGGCAAAGAGTTTTCACCTCGTAAATGCATAACTCGTTTTAACCAGTTAATTGTATACATACGACTGTGTGGTGTTTTAGTGTTTTATAGATAAATATGTTTGGTTACCATGAGCATATAACTATACATACCTTAGTGGTCTATTCTTCGATATTGCGATATTTGTTACACTTTTGACATTATTCGTTTCTTTGACATTTTTCTTTAGGAGATATGATGTCTCTTACCGTGTTTTATATAATTTTAGTAGTTTCTAGTCTTTGTTTCAAGTATAGATGTTTCAATATCTCTAGTGTATGTTTTATCGTTGTACTCTGCGTGGATTCTTTTAAATGTTCATTATGAGATTTTATAAGATTTGCCGTAATGGAAGTTTTTATATAAGCTTTATTGAAATTATTATTAAGCCTTATTTGGGGGCGGTGACTGATGCGATCAAGTTTACCCCCGTCAGCTTTACAAATCTATAAGGTTTTGAAGAAAAAACACATGGTCACCGCCAAAGATCTTTTACAGGAGGTACCCTATAGCCCTAGAACTGTGCGATATGCGGTTAAGATCCTCGTAGAGAGGGGGTTAGTAAAAAGGGTTCCTGTACTAGGAGATACAAGACAGTTTATGTATATACTCGTACTAAATAGATAATGTAGGGATATACAGTTTTTAATGATTTCATACTTTTACCTCTTTCGACATTTTTGTCTAGTCCGATATTGGTTTGCTTATCTAGGTGTTTCATGTGGATAAGGAAAAAATTAAACATCTAGTTTGGCTATTTATTTCGATCGGTGTATGTATAACCATTTCCCTAGGTTTGACATATATTGCCGTTATTGCTGGTATGGCTGGCTATTTTACTGTGATACCCATTTTAAACACCGAAAGCATCCTACTAAGGTTTTTAGGAATCATAATTTCAACTTTGATAAGCTTAGGTATTATTTTATTGCTTTACATGTTTCTTTTAGCTAAGGGTCCATTTGCATTTAAATTTGCCATCTCACTTGGTATTACTCCTATTGTAACTGTTTCTGTAATTTTTTTCGGTGAAACCTTTTTGTTAATTCTTTTTCCTGCAACAATTAATCCTATATTGTACATTTTAGTCGCATTTGCTTCGTTGTACATTGCTGGATTCTCATCTGTTTTCATTATCACGGATATGTTATCTGAAAAAGGGAAAAAGAAATTAATGCTTCTTTATGGAAGTATTATGGGAGCATTTATTGGAGTTACCATGCATACTTTATCCATTCTTTCTCTGGTTGTTATGATATCGCTATTAGATACTCTCCTTGCCTCCTTAGGATTCTCTGAGAGATTTCTCAATGTCTTAGAAGCTTATCCTAGGAGAGGAGCTGCTGATTTTTCATACTCTATAGGTAATGTAGATATAGGGTTTGGTGATTTTATTTTCTATTCTTTGCTTCCTGCTCATGCTTATTGGAAGTTTGGTTTAAATACTATGCTGTTTTCCGTTCTCTTCCTTTTCACTGGAGTTGCTTTAACATATAGGCTCATTTCTATGGGAAAAATCTTACCAGGAATTCCTATTCCAATTTCTCTTTCCTTAATCCCTATAATTGTTGCCGTTATACTTTCTGGTGGATTTTTTTATGTTTAATTTTTAAAATTGCATGTAAGAACTTAATACTAAAAGGATCTTAGCTTTATTTTTAAATTGTACTGCTCGTTTAGTTTTTCAATTTCTTTAATAATTTTTTCTCTTGAGGGGGGTTTTAACCATTTTGGAGTGTTCTCTGTAGGTTTAAAGAGTTGTAGTACCCATAGAGGGACTTCCATTTTCGAAAGTAGTTCAGCAATTTTATGAAGATCTTCTACTGCTATTATTGGCTCTGCAATCGTGGTTCTAACTTCAAAATCTATTTGCTGGTCTTTTAATATACCTATTGTGGTTCTAACTTTTTGATAAGAGTTAACTCCAGTAATATACTGATACTTTTCTGGAGGTGCTTTATAATCGACAGCTACTTCCGCTACTTCAAATCGTAAAATTTTTTCTATTACCTGAGGTTTTGTGCCATTGGTATCTATTGCTATTTTTTTACCATAGTCTTGAATTATCTTTGCAGCTTCAATTAAATCCTTTTCTTGCAGTGTCGGTTCTCCACCCGTGAATTTTACTATTCCAACAGCCCAATTCTTTTCTACCTGTTTTACAAAACTTTCTCTTGTTAAGGGAACTTCTTGAGTAAATTGGGGATAATTTTGACAGTATATACATCGCATATTACAATGTGATAGAAAAAAGAGTGTACATGCATCAGTTCTACAATCAATGAGACTTAAGGGAACGTATGAAAAAATTTTAAGTAAAAAGGGAGATTTTTTCATATACTACGCCCTAAGATATTTGAGGTTAAGAGGATTTATAATTTCTCCGTCTAGTGTATAGTGTATTCTCCTAATGAACTCTGCTCTTTTACCCTGGTTCCAGAGATATACCGGTCTATAATAGCCTACGATTCTACTCCATACTTCTAGAGAATTTACATGTCCACATGTTGGACACTTCTCGATAATACCATGCCATACACTACCACAATTTCTACACGTTGTTATTGTTGGAGTGATAGTTAGATAAGCAATTTTTGTATTTGTGAGTACGCGGCGGACAAATTTCTTAAGGGCTTCAACTTCTGGTTTTTCCCAAAGCCATATGTGAGTTACACATCCTCCAGTAAAGTAGGGGTGAAACTCTGCTTCTATTCTTATTTTTTCATGTAAGGGTATTTCCGCATTATAGGGTACGTGAGTACTATTTGTATAATAGTATGCTCCAGGTTCGCCTTGAATACAAATATTTTCTGCTCCAAATTCTTTAGCATCCAACATAGCTAATCGGTAACTTGTGGATTCAGCTGGTGTTTGTTCCAAATTATATAGAGTATTATCTAGCTCTTCAAACTCCTGGAGTTTATCCAGTATATGTCTTAGTATTTTCTTTGCCAGTCGTATACCATCTTGCTCATATATTGGTACACCTGCCAAATTCATGAGACACTCATGCATACCTACTATTCCTATAGTATTGTAATGATTATCATAAGTTCCTAGATATTCTCTTGTTATAGGCAGATCAAAGAAATTGCTTCTTAATATATCATTAAGGAATTTTCTCTTTGTCATTAATTGTTGCCTAGCTATTTCAAGTCTTTCATCTAGTTTTGTGAAGAAATCATCTTCAT
Organism: Candidatus Baldrarchaeota archaeon; assembly: GCA_019056805.1. GTDB lineage: Archaea > Asgardarchaeota > Baldrarchaeia > Baldrarchaeales > DXJG01 > DXJG01. Next base: position 162,133 of record DXJG01000001.1, read on the forward strand.
CTTTTGCTAAGTACCCAAGTCGGGGTAGATTAATCGTTACAACTCCTATACTTCCTGTTTCGTCAGGAACTGTCCATATTCCACCTGCATGTCTACATAATTTACCTATGTCCGGAAGTAGGCGACAACACATAGCAAATCTGCTGTTAGGATCTATATATCCATTCAGATAGTTTAAGAAGTAAAATGACCCACGTAAGGCTGTTAATTCAAAAATCTCATAAGTTAAATCTATATCTCCTAGAATCCATTTTCTTTCATTCCAATCAAAATTTTTATCAATTCCTATTGTAGGTATAGGGAATGTAAATGGTCTATGTTTACTATCTCCCTCTTTTAAAGTATCAATTAATCCATATGTTGTTATCATGGCTTCTTCTATGTAATCACCTAGTGTTCCATGTTCTTTTCCACCTATTATGGCAGGTCTTTCTTGTTTTTCTCCATTTACACTAAAATTCAAAGTAACATTTACAAAAGGACTTTGAGAACCGAATCTACTGGGGAAATTAAAATTAAAAACAAGTCTCTGAATATTTTGCTCTACTTCCTTAGGGTTTAATTTATCTACGTGTACAAAGGGAGCTAAATATAGATCAAAGTCTCCAAAGGCTTGTGCTCCTGCCCATTCTTGTTGTGAGGTACATATAAAGTTTATTATATGATCTACAGCCGATGACATATGTTTTGCGGGAGACGCATAAACGTTTGGAGTTATTAAACCCTTTCTAAAAAGTCTTTCTAGACTCCATCCAGCACAGTAGGCTATGAAGCGAGCAAAGGGTAAATCATGGATATGTATGTCTCCTCTTACATGTGCTTCTACTTGTTCTCTTGGATACCCATTTGATGAAAAAAGAGCATAATTTTTAAGGATTTCTTGCGCAACAAAGCCAAATAGCCCACTGAATGTTTTAAACGTGTTTGCATTTTCTCGAACAAGCCAAGTCTTTTCATACAAATATGAATTAACGAGATCTTCTATGTTCATTAACGGTTTTTTCACAGAACACCCTCCCTTACCGCTCCCTTGTTTTATCAAAAAAATTTGATAATATAATACAGTTTTTTAGTTATCTAATAAAAGTAGGGCTTTAAAGCTTTACCCTTCTTAACCCTTCTGCTTTGCATTATTTTTTTGTTACCTATTATTACAATGTGCGTGGCGGCATAACAACATATTCTTTATTTTTTCTTCTAAGTTTTTAAATTTAGATAAGTTTCCATCCCAGTTTTCCAGTACATCTCCATACGATTCTTCAAAAGTCTTTATAAATTTAGTAATTCTATTTCTCATTTCTTGTGTTGGTGACGATGTAAATGCTGCTATAGTGATCTTTTTACCTTTTTCAAGTATTATTTCCCCATCCCCATAATCTATTTTTTTAACTCCAGTTCCTGTTTGCGTTATCTCCTTTATTAGTGTTGATATCCCTGTCAGAGCTCCTGAAACAAGTGTAGGATCAAGTATCATGTTATTTGCCACATAAAAATATATAGGGGTACCATCTTCATAGATTATGTACAAACTTTTAATTTCAGGTTCATATGCTACCATGGTTGCTTTTTCAGGTTCTTTTGGAGGTGACTCAAGAGTTATAGCGTCTTTTAACATTTTTACCCAAACAATTATCTTTCCAACTCGTTCCTGCAATTGTTCTTTTAGTTTTTTGTTAACCTTATCGTTTTTAGCTACACCTATAAGAATTTCTGCAGCTTCTAAAGCTGCTTTCGCAGCCTCCTTGTACCTTTTTTGTTTCTCTAAGTTTTTTGCATCTTTTATTTTTTGCTTTGCTTTTAATAATTCCTTTTCTATGCTCTGCATCTTCCTATCTCTTCTCCCTTCTTCTATTCTTAAATTTTTTAATTGACTTTTCTAATTTACCTAGTGCCTGCATAAGAGCGTTTTTTACATTCCACGCTTTTGCAGTGGCTTCAAAAGTTTTACCTGGTATTGAGAGTTGTGTTTGAATAGAATATAAAACACGACTTTCATTTGTTTGATGGAGGGTTTGTACGTTTATCTTAAGATACCGTATTTGGCTAAGCAACTTGCCATATTTTTCTGCTTGTTTTGCGAGAAATACATTTATTTCCTCTTTATCTTTTTCTTTAAGTTTTTCGAGACCTGTAACTTGTACTACATATTCATACAATTTGATAACACCTAAATACCATATTATTTTTATAGCTCATATTTTTAGTGCTCGAATTAATATGTTAATTGTTGAAACAATGAAGTGACATTGTACGTAAGAAGGAAAATTAAGATGGTTAATAATATTTGTGACTTCATTCGAGGATCCATGGTTGCTTTACAATTCGCATAAGCTGTGATCACTGAAGTCGCTAATAAGGACATTACCATGATTAAGTTATTAAATATAGGACTATACGATTTATTAAAAATAAACATTGTAGAATACGCTATCACAGGGATAATTGCTGATATAAAGCCCAACAATGCTGTTAAAGCTATTGTTATTATTCTTGCTTTTAATCTCTGAGTAGCTACTAAAGTTTCTCTTTTCCTAGTAAGTGTAACTATTTCTCTTAGTTTCGTTGAAATTCCTGATATTTTTTCTCCAGATCTTTTTGAATCTTTTTCTATTATTTGAGCAGCAGTTTTTAAAGAAATTATAACATAAGGATGTTTAAAATTAGCTATAAACTTAGCCCATGCAACTTTTAGCGGAGTTAAATTGAAAAACAAATCTTTAACCATAAGAGTCATCTTTCTGCTTACACTTTTTGAAACAGTTTTAATAGTTTCTGCTATAGCCTTTTCCGGCGAATAATTCAACTCAAGGAACTTACTGTAAGTTTCCAGGAACTCAGCACATTCCTCCAATTCATTTATCATAGTCCTTGCCTCTATCTTCATATCCCTTGATAAAGGTAACAATATTTTCTTACTGGGGAATTTTTGTAAAAATATTTGAACTAGAGGGATTGTAGGAATAAGCCAAGAATATCCCCAGAGGGTATAGGTCATAGTGAGGAGAAAAGGTAAAAAGGTAGAGACAGTTACTATAAGTAAAATTCTCATTTCTATTTCTCTGGTCATTTTTTCATACTCGTTTTCCATTTCACGAAAATATTCTTCAATATTACTCGTATTTTGTTTCCCAACACTTAAAATAGCTAATACAGCCGTTTTGAAATCATTAGAAGGTTGAGTTAAAGCATAATCAAATAGCAATTTTTCTGGGGAGTGGCCAAACGACGTTTTCCTTAAAATGTCTCTAAATTTTTGAGATACTATGGGGTAGTTTGATTGCGCAATACTCTTTATTGCTTCAAATACGGAATCTGTTGCTTCTAAACTCAATGACAATTCATAAAATACAAGAGGAGCTAAACTGGCATGTACAATCTTTTCGTTTGTATAAATCGAAGTAACAGAATTCTTAATCGAAAAAAACACAACATAAATTACAAAAAAAGAAAATACAGCCGCTAGGTAAGCTCCAATTCTTACCAGAAGTAAAAATGATATTAACCCGAAAAGTAAACTTAGTATAAAAGCTGTACTCAATAAAGCTGCAAATGAAATGTTAAAACGTTTTTTTAAATAGTCCGTTAGTTCTTCAGAATTTTTTCCCGCAATTTTTTCCCCAATTGTCAAAAGGAAATCCCATTTCTCGATTTTTGTAGCAAGGTATCTAATTATATGCAATATTTACTTTCTCCTAAATGTTTATAGAGAATTCTAATATTTTCCGTTTACGCACTACTATAAAAATCCCTAATAGACAAGGTATACTAATTATCTTCAAAAAATCTTTTAAAAAGGAATAAATATTTCTTGACGGTAAAACTTCGATTTCTATTCTCTTCAAAGAGGCTCCATAGAAATCCGAGCCGTTGTATTTGAACATAACTACTATTATAGCTGGTTCGGAAGGCATTTTCAATTTTACAATTACTTTTCCATCGTTGTTTGTTTTCACAGTATTTAATAATGAATCATTAAGATAGACAGACAATTTTTCAAATTTCAACGGCATTCCTTCAATAGTTTGGAGAGTAACTTCACAAATTATGATTTCTTCGATTTTTACCCGTCTTGGTATATTTAGGATTAATTCAGTTGGTATCTTCTCAACAATTCTATAAATTACGTAATTTTCTGCATTTAAAAGATATTGTTCTGGGTTTCCTAAATACGTCACTTTTATTATTAATTGACCGAAAACAGCATTACTTGGAATAATATATGTTATTGTAGCTTTTCCTAAATCATCTGTAGTGACGTTTCCTATGTATAAGTGATTGGTTATGTCGTAAGCATGTATGACTTTTCCTTGTAGGGGATCGTTTTGTAAAGTTTTAAGTTGAACGAAAAAAGATATCTGCATACTTCTAGCTACAAGAGTGATGTTATTTTCTTTTTTAACGACAAGATTTGGACGTTCGAAGACTAATATTGGAACTTTTAGCATAGTTGAATCATAAAATTCATCGCCTGGGAAATTGATCGTGATGAATGAGGGACCTTTAGCTTGAGAGACGTACCACTGTATTGTGGCGCATCCATTATCATTTGTGATTGTACTAGTCAGCAAGTTTCCTTGACTATCAAAAACTAACAATTCTCTAAATGGTACAGGATCGTTTTGGTCATCAAGAAGGGTAACATTTAATTTTGTTATTTCTCCACTAATTACCGTTACATTACTGAAACAAAAATCGATATACGTAATACCTCTTATCGTAAGCGTAACATTTCTTTCCGCGTTTTCATACCTTGGACTACCAGCAAAAGAAACTGTATAAACATATTCTCCCGGGTCTGTATAGTTTGGTATATAAATAATAGCTTCAAAAAAACCAGTAGCATTTGTCCATGCTGAAGAGACGTTTCCTTTTTCATTTTTTACATAAATTGCGGCATTAACCAGAGGATCACCTTTTTCATCTACTAGTTTCCCTGTTATTGTTACAGTTTGGTTTCTATAAGCCACTTCGGGTTTTATTTCTAACATTGTTATATTAGTTTTTATTTTTCGAATATTAAGCGCTATAATACATGTACTTTTTTCGTAATACTGATAGGGACCAGCTTGAATAGTTAGTTCAATTTTTCCTTCAGAAGTTTTTGGCGAAGGTATATATCTTAAAACCGTCTCTCCTTTTTCGTTAGTAAATTGTTGATCAATTATCTTTTCTCCTTCTATTAACGATACATTTATTGCTTTTACGGGTTCTCCTACATCGTCTGTGACAGTAACATTAATAACAACTTCATCTCCTGGAGCCACTGTCTGATCATAAGGGTCTAAAGTCGTATCAGTCACTAAAATAGTTAGGTAGGTTTTTCCCATGACCGTCAAATAAAACACTTGATACGAAGGACTTAGGTTTTTAGCAAGATTTCCTCGGAAAGTTGCATTTAACACAAGTTGACCTGGAGAATAACTTTTTGGCACAGTCCATGATATTTGTGCAATTCCATTGTCATTTGTTACCGCTTCTCCTATGTACATGTTATGAGTTTCATCGTAGAAATATATCGTTTCGTTTACAACTGGTTCTCCTAAATCATCCTCTAAGGTTGCAGTAAGAGTAAGAGTCTGACCTCTATAGACAATAATTTCCTGACTTTGTGCATTTAGGACATTGAAGGAAAAATAACATAAAAGTATCACTAAGATAGCTAACGAGGCGATGATAAATACCCTTTTCACTTTTACCCATTTTATCTATGTTTATCTTAGAATTTAAACCCCTTGTCTTATATTGTATGGTATCTGTATCTCAGACAGATTTATTTACATGAACCTAAACCTTAATAAGATACTAAATACTTCTAAAAAACGAAATAAGAGGTGTGCATCTTGAGCGTAATTACTAAGAATATAGTTAAATTACTACGTATGATATCTTTGGTCTTTGTCATTATTTCAATTGCCAGTCTCATTTATATATCGATTAACGGGCTTAACCTCTTATCATCTGCAATATTTCTTGTTTTTATCTATCTTTTCGGGATAACACTAGGTACCGCTGGAAAAATTGAAGAAAAAGAAGAAACAAAACCTAAAATTTTATTAGAATGGAGTGCCGCTTGCCTAGTCGGAGTTATTCTCCTAACATTAGTTATTTTCTTCTCATAACGATTCTAAGAGTAAACTAAGAGGTGGGTTTAAAAACTCAGCGAAACATTTTTTGAATACAAAATATATTTCCATAGGGAAATATTCACACACCTAACATAATTGTATAATTAATTTCTAATAACCAGGTGGTGATGAAATGTCGACTGAAATCATCCGAGGAGTTCCTCCCACTAGAAACTTAGGGTGTCTAAAACTGGCACCCTAAGCTAGAATGGAACTCCTCATCCTTAGAAGGCGAAAAATTCTTGCAGAAAAAGGTAGAGATTTACTTGAAGAAAAAAGGGACGCTTTAATTATGGAATTTCGAGACGTTTTGGAAAGAACATATAAACTACGGAACGAAGCTAACAAAAGTTTAGAAGAGGCGTTTAAGGAATTATCAGAAGTAAAAATGCTTATGGGACCTTTAATGATCGAAGAAATTGCGAGTAACATTCCTTCAACATTAGAACTCGAAGTAAAAACGAGGAATATAATGGGAGTCAGAGTACCAATTTTGAGGGTTAAAGAAAAACAAAACGAAGAACCTGTGCTTTATAGTTTCATCGATACTTCTTCCAAACTTGATACAGCCATTAAAAAATTTAGAAACGCCCTGAGAGCAATCTTAAGACTGGCGGAAACAGAAGGAGCTGTTAGAAGGTTGGCAGAAGAAATAAAAAAGACAAAAAGAAGAGTTAACGCCTTAAAATACGTAATTATTCCTAAGATAGAAAACACGATAAAATATATTGAATTTTACCTTGAGGAAATGGAAAGAGAAGACTTCTTTAGGCTCAAGCGAATTAAGAGTTTATTGGAAAGAAAAGCAGGAGAACGTATTAAAGCATCAACTTAATTTTTTATTATCAAGTAATTATGTGTTTTTTGATGATTTTAGCAGTAAAATTGCCTGTGCTAAGTCTCCGCCAGTTTGTTCTAAAGCTTTTTTTGCGTCATCAATACTGACTCCTGCTTGAGCAGCAACTAGTTGAATGTCCTCCATAGGTATCTCTAATTTCTCTTCCTTTGTCTCTATTGGCCGTTGCTCAGCCTCTCCGAGGACTTGATAAAGATCCTGTCCACTAACTTTCATTAAAGTTACTTGCGGATTCCTAATAATAATTTCATTATCACTCAGCCTTATTATTACTTCTTTTACTCCAGCAAGTTCCTGTATTTTTATTCCCATTTGCTTCATGAGTTTTTTCATCATTTTTGGGCTCATTCGTCGAGGGATCATATTTCGTACCTCCTAGCCATACATGTCATTTTCAACTCTGGATGTCTTTTCGTTTTTTCTCTTTAAAACTTTATCAATTGCTTTTAGAAAATCAGAAAATGTAACTTTGACTCTTCGTTCTCTTATGGCGAAAACTCCAGCTTCAGTACAGATAGCTTTAATATCTGCTCCAGTAGCACCTTCTGTTATTTTTGCCAATTCCCTTAACTCCACATCACTGGCGAGATTCATCTTCCTTGTGTGTATCTGAAAGATTTCTAATCTACCTTGTTGATTGGGAAGAGGAAACTCTATTATTCTATCAAATCTTCCAGGCCTTAACAAAGCTGGATCTAACATATCAGGTCTATTTGTTGCAGCCAAAATTCTAACATCACCTCTGGCGTCAAATCCATCTAAGGTACTAAGAAGCTGCATTAATGTTCTTTGTACTTCTTTATCACCACTAGTTGTTACATCGTATCTCTTTGAACCGATTGCATCTATTTCATCTATAAATACTATACTTGGCGCTTTTTTCTGTGCTAAGTGAAATATTTCCCTTACTAATCTGGCACCTTCTCCAATGTATTTTTGAACGAGTTCCGACCCTATTACCCTTATGAAAGTAGCTTTCGTCTCGTGAGCAACTGCTCTGGCAACTAAAGTTTTACCAGTTCCAGGAGGCCCACAGAAAAGGACCCCTTTCGGCGGGTCAATTCCAACTTTCTCAAAAAGCTCGGGATGAGTTAGGGGTAACTCCACACACTCCTTAACTTCTCTTAGTTGCTCATGTAATCCTCCAATATCGTTATAAGTTACAGGCGGTGATTCTTCTACCTCCATTCCCCTTACAAATGGGTCATATGATGGTGGAAGGACTTCAACAACAGCAAAAGTTCTCTGATTTAAAGCAACTCTAACTCCAGGATGAATTTTTTCACGTGGCACCATCGGAGATACATGAACCACAAAGTTCGGACCTGTAGAACTTTTAACTATCACTCTACCATCAGAAAGAATTTCGGTAACCGTTGCGGCAATTAAAGGTGGATACTTTAATCTTTCAATCTCCATTCTTAAAGCATTCAATTCTCTCTCTAAACGCACTTTTTCTGCGTCCAGTAATTGTTTTTCGGTTTCAAGCATTCTTAATCGTCTTTCTAAATGCTTCGTATAGCTAAGAAGATAGGAAATATCTTCATCGTCAACATATATCCTTTTTTTGGACTCAGTTGAGTTTGGCAACAATGTCCCTCCGTCGAAGTTATAAGAAGTTCAAGTCCCTATATATTCTTGTCGTGGTTTTGGGGGCGTCACAAATTTGAGATGTGAAATCTGTGGACGAAAAATCCAAGGCACACCTAAGCATATAATCGTAGAAGGCGCCAAACTAGTTGTATGCAAAATTTGTGCTAAATTTGGATCAGAAACTCCAGTAGCTACTACGCAAAGCAAAATTTCAACAAAAAGAACACTAAAAATTCCTAAAAAACCGGTTCAAAGAAGGGTAAAATACATATCAAAGCCCATAATGTTTGAAGAAGACTACGAACTAGTAGAAAACTTTGGAGAAAAAGTTAAAAAAGCAAGAGAAAAATTAGGATGGAAACAAGAAGACCTAGCAAGAGAAATTAAAGAAAAAGAATCAATAATAAGTAAAATTGAAACTATGGAAATAACGCCACCACTAAATACAATTAAGAAACTAGAAAAAGTTCTAAACATAAAACTTACAGTACCAGCATCCAAAATATCCGAAACCCCACCACTATCTACAAAGGAGCCATCTTTAACTCTAGGAGATGCCATAATACTTAAAAAGAAGAAAAAATAAATGGTGATACAATGAAAGCTTTACTTGTCGAAGTAATTCAGTCCGCCAACGATAGTAGACTGGAAGAATTCAAAGAACTCGCAAAAGCAGCTGGCTATGAAATAGAAGGAGTCTTACAGCAAATACGAAACTCACCAGATCCAGCCTATTGCTTGGGAAAAGGAAAAGCCGAAGAACTCGCACAACTGGCAAAAATGCTAAAACCAGACAAAATAATCTTTAACAAAGAATTAAAACCAAATCAAACAATAAATTTAGAGAACTTGACTAAAACAGAAGTTATCGATAGAATCCAACTTATTCTTGAAATATTCACAAAAAGAGCAGGTACAAAAGAAGCTAAACTTCAAATAGAATTAGCAAAACTAAAGTACCTTCTTCCCAAACTAAAAATGTATGTCAAATACACGAAAAAGGAAGAATTCCCAGGATTTCACGGCCCAGGATACTACCAAACAGCTAAGTATGAAAGAATGATCAGAAAAAGAATAGCTAAAATAGAAAGAGAACTTGAAAAAATTAGGTATGAAAGAGAAGAGAGAAGAAAAATTAGACGAGAACTTGGATTTTCACTTGTAGCTTTAGCCGGATATAGCAATGCAGGAAAATCCACTCTACTAAATAGACTAACGAAATCAAATGTTCCAGCAGATGATAGGCTATTCACTACTCTAGGCACATACACTAGATTTGCATACTTTAATGGCAAAAAAGTTCTTATAAGCGATACAATAGGATTTGTTGAAAATTTACCACATTTGGTCATTGAGGCATTTAAATCGACATTAGAAGAAATCACATTAGCCGATTTAATTATACTGGTTGTTGATGCAAGTGAACCATTACATGAGATAGAAAGGAAGATAAAAACAGCTAACGACGTCTTGGAGGAGGTTGGTGCGACAGGAAAACCGGTTCTCATGGCTTTAAATAAAATAGATAAAATTTCCTCAGAAGAAATCAAAGAAAAAGTATCAAAATTAGAAGGACTTGCGCAGGATATTGTTCCCATCTCGGCGCTATATGGTTATAATCTAGATAAGTTATCTATTAAAGCAGAACAACTTCTACCAAAATATGTTAAAATAGAAGCTCACATACCTTTAAAACAAGATGCCGGTCTTTTAATTTCACATATATACAACAGAGGAAATGTTAAACAAGTTGTATATTTTAACGATGAAATTAAAATGCAGTTCGAAGTATTACCACATACATCCGAATATTTCAGAAAAATCATAGAAAGAGCTGGTGGAACATTAGAAATCATGCAATGAATTGCCTATTTCAGGTTTTTAAAACTTTTTTACCCTTTGCAGAAGGAACTATTCTAATTTTTGCATTCTTAAACTCAAATTTAAATTCTTTTCCTTTCCAAAGTTCATGAAGGAAAACAGCAAGGGCAGCCACTTCGCTATGCGGTTGATTAGTAATTGAAACGTTCCAATCAGCTAGCTCAAAAATCCATGCTGGAACTTTTTCTGCTCCGACAACAATAAGTTTATCTTTTTTTGACTTCCTTATTTTCTCTATTACGTTAGGTAGAGGAAGACCGTACATTGTTAAGTGAATAATTTCTCCACCTTTTGCTCTCCATTCTTCTATGATCTTCCTTGCAGAAACTCCAATTTCTACGTGAAACGAGCCGCCCCAGGTCATTACAACCTTTTCTAAGGATTTTTTCACGTTTTCATCCTTTTCACCAGCAATGTAAATTCCGTTAGCGCCAAAGGCCCTACTAACCAAACCAACATGAGTGGTAATTCTTCTATCTCTTTCAATTCGATGACCTAAGCGTAAAACATATATGGTATAAGTTTTATTTCCCAAATTGAAGCAAACCTCCATACTTTATGTATTATATTGAAATGTTAGTTACCAGTTGAGGCTTAGTTGGAAATTCAGTTTTCTATCTTTTTAACATTTAGATACTTTGTTGTGTTAAATGTAAAGATTTATACTGATAATCTCCTTAAGTTAATTTGAAACATGGAGAGAGAGCGGAGTAGCAATAACGATGAAAAACAACGAAGTGGTGCAATTAATGCATGAAAAAGTGCAAAAACAGTCAAAGAAAACTAAGAACGATGTGTTTGTATCAGTGGTCGAAGAACTAGTTGGAGAAGATGCTGTAAACGTAGCTATGGCACTTTCAAAAAGAAAGGAGGCTACAGATGAAGAAATATCCCAAGAAACAGGTATAAGGCTAAATGACGTGAGAAAAATTCTTTATAAACTTCATAATTTTAATTTGGCTACATATCGTCGAATAAGGGATGATAGTACTGGGTGGTTTACATATTTCTGGCAGATAAACAAAGAAAGAGTTTATGATCTCATAAAAAGTAGAAAAAAACTTGTTTTAGAAAAATTAAAAGAAAGATTGGAATACGAAAAAAGTAAGATGTTCTTTTATTGCCCTAATGATGGGGACGCCAGGCTAACATTCGAAGAAGCTATGGAAAGTTCTTTTAAATGCCCAAAGTGTGGAAATGTACTTCAACATTTTGATAATTCCGAAATAATAAAAATATTGGAAGAAAAAATTAGAGAACTGGAAGAGGAGATGGACAGTACATCTAAGTAACGTCGATCATGGAAGTGAAAAAATGCCAATCCACTCAGTAATTTTACTAGAAAAAATTTATGGGCCCAATAAAGAAATTGCAATTAAGGCATTTCATCACATAGCAGCAAGCCTAGTAAGGGACTTAAACGTGAAAATAATAGGAATAGAGAAAGATGTTAAGGGATGGATAAAAGTTACTCTAAACGGGGAGGACGCTGAAGCCGCAAAAAACTATCTAGCTAAGGAATTTTATTCAACAGTTTTAATTAATCAGCTTAAAAATGGAGATATCAGAAAAGGAAAGCTCATAGATGTGGAAAAATACGGCTACGGTATATACATAGATATTGGTGTTATTTCTCCCCGTCCAAAAGACGCTCTAATACCTCTGTATGTTTTAAGAAAACAATTAGCAAATAATCATAAAGTATCTACAAGACAAATAATTAAAAAATACGCTTTTATGGATAACTTACCATTAGAAGTAAAAATAATAGATGTCGACGAACGATTTGATACAATTGAAGTAGAATTAAGTGAAAATCAAATAAAAAAATACAAAAAATGGATTAATCAGGGGTTAGATAGAATAATCATCTGCGGAGCCACCAGACAAATGGTTAGAAAAGCGATAATAAAATCAGGACATTTACAAGACATTCTAAGTATCGAAAGACTAGGACTTTTAGAACACACTGTTGTATGCAAACCTGGCACCACAGCACAAGGACTTATAGCAGAAATAGGAAAGTATTTACCAAAAATCCCGATGAAAGCATTTAAACCAAAAGAAATCAAGAAATGGCTAGAACAACTAGAAAATATAAACAAAAAATTGTAAAGTTAAAGTACTCAAACTAGCAAAGAATTTTTACAATAAATAAATTGTGGACTTAAAAGTGATATTGGTGGGCCCGCCGGGATTTGAACCCGGGACTTCCGCCGTGTGAGGGCGGCGTCATAGCCGGGTTACCCAACGGAAGCTTATTTTCTTCCATTTCTAGACCACGGGCCCAAATACATTTCCTACAGTATTTAAGTATAAATTTTTCTATCTAGTTACTTCAAGAACTTTTTTAGCTCATAGAGAACAACAGCTGCCACGCCTATTGGCCCTATATCCTCAGCAACGTCTAATGAAACGGTTTTTCCAAGATCCATCTCTTTCTTTGATAATCCCGGTTCACTACCGCCGAACACAAACAAAATTTTTCTCTCTTCCTTTAGTTTATTAGCAATCTTAGTGGGATCATAAGTATCCTTGGCAAATCGTGGTGGAACAAAAACGTAAATTTCATCCGGTTTTAATAATTCAATTACATCAGGTAAGTCTGGAAAACAAAGTAGAGACTTTTTTTGTCTATACATAATTTTTTGTGCTTCAGGAATACCGGAAACAGCCGCTGCGCCTTCAGCTTTAGAAATTATGAGCGATTTTAAACCAAAACCGATTGCAAGTTTAGCCATATCCTTTACCCTTTGAATACTGTGAACGTTGTGTAAAACCACAAAAAGTTGATCCATTATCGTTCCTCCTCAAATTTGAATTAACAATTACAAATTATTCACTTGATTTTTCTACTAAAAACTTTTTGACTTCACAAGCAATTACACGAGCTAGAACAACGGGAACGGCTTCACCTACCTCTTCGTACTGTACAGATCTACCTCCAAAAAATACGTGATCATCTGGAAAACTCATCAAACGAGCATGCTCCCGCACTGTTAAAAAACGATCTTCGAAAGGGTGAATAAATCTAGAATTGCCTAAAACGGTTGGAGCAACCCTATAGGGATGTAATCTAGTCCAATTAGTAAAAATTTTTCCTCTTGCACCTCTATAAAAGATAAGAGACTCCCCCCACCTAAGGGAAGCTATTTTCTTCCTTTTTCGTCTAGGTATGGGATGCCATTCATGATTAGGTACATCGTGTACACCTTCAGGATCTGGTAAGTCACCGATAGCCTCAATAACTGTAACCTTTTTCTTTACTGGCTTTGGAGAGAGTTTTATGTTAGAAATAAACAATCTTGAACGCCTAGAAGGATTACCGTATCTTTCAGCTCTTAAAAGATTAAAATATATTTTTGAATACCCTACTCGTTCAAACTCTTTTTTTATTGCATCTTTTAAAGGGCCCTCAATAATTTGAGGGACATTTTCCATAACAAATACCTTTGGTCTTAAATCACCAACAAAACGAATAAAACTTAATGTAAGTCTCCCAATAGGATCTTTATAAAGCCTATCTAGGGGATTTTCTAGTCTTTTAATATTGGCGGCTGTAAAGGGTTCACAAGGAGGCGAACCTATAATAACATCGGGTTCTTTACCGATAAAACCCAAAAAGTCGATAGGATGAATATTTTTTATGTCTTCAACAATTAAAGTTGTATTTGGAAAATTGTAACGATACGTTTCAGCTACGGGTGGAAAATTATCTATTGCTCCCACAACTTCGAAGTCCTCATCTACAAAGCCGCGAGAAAAACCACCAGCACCACAAAACAGATCATAAACTCTAAACATATATTCCACCTCAAAATTAGGGTGGCGCCGGGGGTGGGATTTGAACCCACGCGGCACAACGGCCACGGGCTATCCACCCCTAGGATAGCAGGCTTGAGCCCGCGAAGGAAACTATAGCGGACCGCTCCCTACCAGGTTCCCCGGAGATCTATTATCCTCTAGGATACCCCGGCATTCTTTAATTAGATAAATGTGCGTCTTCCTTATTTATTATTTTCTAAGTTATTAATAGTGATTAATCAAAGAGCATGTTACTATACATAGTGGGTTTTTTAATTTTTGGAACAATAAGTCAAGTAACGGTTTAATAGAGATTTTGATAAATAGATCATAAATCAAGTAATATTCTTTAAATTTCAATAATATAGATAATTTTGAAAAGAATTAAAGCGGCCGCGGCCCCCTTGGGTGGATACCTTTCCCGATCGCGGTGTTTCAGCCCCCAGTCTCTACTCCGCACCCCCGTGAGCGCCGAACGTCCGGGGTTAGGTTGCTCCTTCGGGTGGACAGTAACACTCTCCATCTCCCGGGCCTGGCCTGGTTCCCCCGGTAAGGGTCGTAGTACTCCCGCCTAAGCGGGAGACCCGACCGCCGCCGACCCCACGGGACGGAGTTTCATCGCTGTGAGGCTAAATCCTGCGATCGGGGTTAGGTATCGCCCCTTGGGTTACTGGCCCCGCCATAAACCGGGTTTGCGGTTACAGGAAACCGGTAACTTCCCGGCCCTACCCGCGGCCGCATAAAATAGTATGTTTTAATAGTCTAATTAGCTTTTCGTTCTAAAGTGTGATAAAATAAAAATTTATTTAGATATATGTGATTGGTATGGTGTTATTTGCGGTTATTTTGGAGGTGCTATGAGTGAAAGTCCTTTCCGTTGAGGAGTTTTTGAATCATGCTAGGAATTTGATAATGGGATCTAAGGTTGTTAGATTTGTAATAAAGAGAAAGAATGGAGAATACATTCTTCGAATATCAAACAATAAAAAAACGTTCAGTATTGCTCTTTTGGAGCATAGACATGTCGAAGATATTTCTAGAAAGGTTTTGAAAATGCTATAATCTCTTAAGTTTTTGTAATAGTTCACATGCCTTACATATTTCATGTGGAGTTGGTTCTCCACAAATTTTACATTCTCTTAAGGAAATCTTCTTTCGGAATGCTTGTTTTAAAATAGGCAAAAGTTTCAAATGGGTATTTAAAATAGTAAATTTTGTCCCGGGTCGTTTTTCTTCCATTTTATTTAGGAAATCCTTGATATCCCCCCTTAAGGCATACTGGGCATAGGGACATGGATTCGAAAAGAAATCTAATTCTCTAAGATAGGCATAAAAAGTGACTTCATTTTCTGGAACCTCTAATAGTGGTTTTACTCTAGGAACAAATTTCGGGTGAACAAAGAATTGGGCAGGTTCCAGCCTAGCTAATCTCTCTACATCTCCTCTCAAGAGATTAATGAGAATTGTTTGACTTTCATCATCCAAATTATGGGCCATCGCAAGCTTATCGGCATGAACTTCCCTAGCCGCCAAGTTCAATGCTTTTCTTCTCAAAACTCCGCAAAAAGTACATGGAGCGAGTTTTAAATCGCTATTTAAGGTTTTTTCAACTATTTGATCTAAAGTATAATCGAAAAAATCTTTAAATGAAAACACTACATGTTCAATGGCCAACAATCTAGAAATTTTTCTAGCAATTTTTAAGCTTCCTTCTCTATAACCCTTTATACCTTCATCAATAGTAATTGCAATTAATTCGGACTTAGGAAATTTTTCTTCTATTTTATTAAGAGCATAAAGTAATACTACACTATCCTTTCCACCTGAAACACCGACAGCTATTCGATCGTCTTCTTTAAACATCTTGAACCTTGAAATTGTACTTTTTATTCGATTTTCAACAGATACTAAAAAACATTTTTTACAAAGTTTTTCACCAGAATACTTTCTGAAGAAAACTGCTGGTTTTTTCTTACACTTAGTACAAATGGTCTTAATATTATTCACCTAAATTCATCCACCTAAGGGATTTTAAATCCGACTTTTAAAAATGTGAATACAAAATTCAATATTAATATCAAAACAGATAACGAAGCTATGGCTATTCGAATCGTTTGCGATGTTTTTTCTGTCTTTCTATGTTTTTTCATCCATTCTCTAATTAGATCATTAATAAGTCGATCTCCATCAAAAAAAGGTATGGGTAACATGTTAAAAATTGCAAGACTAAGTGAGAGTAGAAAAGTCCAATTTATAACTTCAAAGAAATAGTATGGTGCCATTATTCCTAACATCTTACTAAATATATTTCTAGGAGGGTAATAATTGAATGTATATATGCCTATATAACCTCTAGAAGAATTTACGGGATGTTCTACTGTTACTAACTCGAGAGTTCCATGACTCGTATTAAATACTAAAGTCTGACCCGGACTTACGTGTATAAGATAATTGTGAAATTCCTCAACACTATGAACTTCAGTACCATTTATTTCAAATATAATAGTTCCAGGAGTAAAGACAGTAGAACCCGGAGTACCCTCTACAACGTCAGTAATCAAAACACCCATAGGAGCCGCATAAAAAGGCAAAATTAAAAACTCAAAATTTATCAATAGAAAAAGAAACAACAAAGCAACAATTAAATTCGCCATAGACCCTGCACCAAAAATCTTAAGTCTTTTATTCACTGGTTCTCTCTTCATTTTGTTCTCGTCTAATTCCACAAATGCTCCCGGTATCAAAATAGCCAGAAGTACACCGGAACTCTTTACGGGTATTTCCTCAGACTCCGCTGCAAGTCCATGAGCAAGTTCATGAGCAGTCACCGATATACCAAGTGCAAAAAACAAATAATACAGAGTTTTTCCCGTTATAGTTATACCAGGCAGAACCGGAACCACAGAAGCCGCCGTTGAAGGACTTACAAAAAACCTCACCAAATTAATAAGCAAGAAATAAAAACCATAAAGTAAAGATGCAAATCCCAAAGGTATACCTATAAGCCATATCTTCCTCCAGAGCCAAGGAGCCTTTTTTGCTACCTTTCGAATGAAATTATTAAATCTTTTTGTTTTCCATAAAATGACAAACGGAGAAATCTCTAACCCATACTTTTCCAGATGTAAGTACTGCCCGACAAGTACAATCATGAGCCAAAAAACCAATAAAATCATAAGTGGTGAAGCCATGGTATATCCCAAAAGGTCAAATAAATTTACACCTAAAAAGTTTATGTTATTTTTAGTCAAAGAATGAGAAGGCATCAAAAGACTTCGGAAACCTTTATTCTTTTTTAATTCTTATTTTACTATAGAACACATGGAGTTATAGATTAAATGGCAAAGAAACCAATTAAAATAAGAGATAAGATAAAAGTGATTTATACAAAAGAGAGATGGGAACTTCTAAAGAAATTTAGAGATAAAGCTTTGAAAATAATGGAGCTACTGGCAAGAAACAATGTTCAAGCAATAGTTCATGGCAGTATTGCAAGGGGGGATGTTACACCTCAAAGCGATATAGACATAGTCATACCACAAACGATATCTCCTTTCCACGTGGAATCGGTGTTACATAGTGCTGGGTTTGACTTTTATTCTCGGCAAATAGTCCAAGCTACGCCATGGCATTCTATAAAAGCTCACATATACTTAGATGAAAAAACCGTAGTAACGTTTCCACTTGTCAAACTTAGGGGAAGAGAATGGGAGTTCTATAAGTTTGGCGGATTAGTAACTATAAATGATCTCAAAAAGAACATTAGAGTTCCAGGAGTTGACAAACGCTTAATACTTATTGAACCCACGTCACAAGGCCATCTTGAAAGTTCTATTATTGGCAGAGAATCTGAGGTAGCAAAAATTTTAGGAGTAAGCATCGACATAGTTGAGGAAAGAATAAATATTTTACTAAGAAGGGACAAAATAGGAAGAACCGGAATATATTTGAAAAGAGAACTATTACCTCACGAAACTTTCGGTGAAGTTTTGAAGAAAATCGCTGACAGAGATCCCATTGTTCGAAGAAGAATTCTAGAGAATGAAGGAGTGAAATAGTAAATGCGCAAAATAAAGGAAACTATAGGCAGATCTCTGGTTGTGGGGAAACTTCCACATGGCTGTGAACTATGTATGGAAGGAGCTAAACTGGTTCTCTTTGTAACAGGTTTATGTCCCAGAAGATGCTTTTACTGTCCACTTTCGGAAGCAAGACGATGGAAAGATGTAACATTTGCTAACGAACTGGAGGTAAAGAAAAATGAAGATATAATTAGAGAAGCTAAATTAATGAACGCGCTTGGGGCAGGAATAACCGGAGGAGACCCCCTAGTAAAGCTGGAAAGAGCTATAAAATACATTAAAATACTTAAAGAAACTTTCGGATCAGATTTTCACATCCATTTATACACTAGCGGAAGAACAGCCACTAAAAAAATCTTACATGAACTTTCAGAGATAGGATTAGATGAAATACGTTTCCATCCTAGCAAAAACGACTGGAAAAAAATTGAATGGGCAGTTGACACAAACATGGATGTTGGCGCCGAGATTCCTGCAATACCCGGAAAAGTTGATGAAATTAAAAAATTCGCTAAATATCTTGACGATATTGGAGCATCTTTTCTCAATTTAAACGAGTTGGAATTTAGTGAGACAAATGCTCAAGAACTTAGAAAAAGAAATATTAAACCTAAAAGTGGCACGTTGGCAGCAGCTGAGGGAAGCGAGGAAACCGCAATTGAAATTTTAAAATGGGCGGCCAACAATCTAAAAATAACGGTACATTATTGCCCATCAAGTCTTAAAGACAGTATTCAACTTAAAAACAGACTTTTAAGAAGAGCAAAAATCGTAGCTAAACCTTATGAAGAAATCACAGAGGACGGACTGCTTGTTAAGGGGATAATACAACTACCAAATAAAGATCCTAATTATCTAAAACAGTTAAAACTCATTTTAATAAGGCGATACGGAGTTCCCTCAAAGTTATTGTACGTAGATGAAGAAAAAATGGTAATTGAAACAGCTTGGTACATTGTTGAAGAGTTATCTAAAGAGCTAAAACGTAGATTCAAAGCCAAAGTTGGCATTGTTGAAGAGTATCCAACAGCTGATAGAATTAGAATATCATATACCCCTCTCTAACATTAATTAACCACTGTAACTGTCTGGTAATTTATATCTAAGTAAGGCTGCTATTCCACCAAAATTCTCCAACTGCTTGCCAGCTGGAGTGTTTGCTGAAAAAATTACTACTTTTCCCCTTCTCTTTTCTACCTCTCTCAGTAATTCATCAAGTTTCTTTCTTTCTTCCCTAGACGATTCCCTAAGTTTTTTATCTGTTATTAGTAAGATATCTACTGCTCCAAGAGTTACTGCTTTTTCTACGTCTTCCATTCCATAAGCTATAGTACCACTTTCCTGGCCTAGCCTCTTCAAAAACTCTTCCATAAGCTTAAGTTCCTCTTCGACACGCATTTCCTCAGCAACCTTCGAAATAACTCCTCTACGAAGAACTTCATAAACAGCGTTTTCACCGCCACTACTAGCTGTTTCTATAATTACCTTACCTGAAAGTTCGGGGGCTTTTGAGACTAAATATTTTAAAAAATGTTCTTTTGTAAATCCGGGGCCAGCTATTACTATTGTTGAAAGATTATCTACTTTTTTCATGTTTTCATCTATAACCTTAAAGACATCGCTAAAAAACTTCTTTACAGCTTCATCATGATATTTTGAGGCTAAGCGTTTCCCTGGTATGCTTTGAATAACTTGAGCCACTATTGTAAGATCGTAATCGCTAACTATTGCTACAGTTGCTTCTCCTTCCT
Source organism: Candidatus Baldrarchaeota archaeon (assembly GCA_019056805.1). Lineage (GTDB taxonomy): Archaea > Asgardarchaeota > Baldrarchaeia > Baldrarchaeales > DXJG01 > DXJG01. Next base: position 182,225 of record DXJG01000001.1, read on the forward strand.
CTATAGCTACCACAAGAGCTTTCGGTTTTCTCACCGCTTCCACAGCTTCCTTTACTCTCCTCAAAACAAAATCAGGCCATTCTTCTTTAATTATCTTAATTTGTGTTCCAACATTAACATTAATAGTATGATAGGATCCAAGGGCACCTATATTATCAGGAGCTTCTATAATTATTCCTTTAATCCTTAATCTACTGGTAAATTCGTGAAAGTCGACGTTTTCAACTTTTAAACCCATATAAACAAGTTTTTTCTCGGCTTTTTTCTTTCTTTTTACTTCTTCACCCCTATCTACTTTTCGGAGAGTTTTTGCATAAACGATATCTCCTGGGACAATAATATTATAAAGATGCCATAAATCGTCTAAATTTTCTGGAACAAGAGTTAATTCTCCTCTTTTAATATTTTCATGAACAATTCTCATTGACAACACACTCACATATACATCAAATTAAAGTAACAATTTTATCTGCTTAACTTAAAGGCATATAGTAAGATAATTGTTAATAATTGAGGGCTGGATAACGTGAAAATTAGCAAAATTACAAAGAAACATATACTTAAAAATATATCTATACGTCTAGTTCAAGAAGCGGATTTACAGAGAATCTATGAAATAGAAACAAAAGCCTTTAAAACACCGTATTCTTTTTTTACTCTTCAAACACTTTTCTGGTTTAACAGAGAGTATTTTTATGTTGCAGAGCTGAAAGAAAAAGTAATCGGATTTATCATCGGAGATTTAAGAGGGTATTCTCATGGCCATATAGTTTCTATTGCTGTTGATGAACAATACAGAGGAAAAGGTATAGGAAGATGTTTAATAGAAACATTAATTGAAAAATTTAAGAAAAATGGCATAAAAATTGTAAGGCTAGAGGTTGCAGTTTCAAATATTGTCGCACAATCAATATATAAGAAAATGGGGTTCAAAATAGTTGATTGTATCGAAAAATATTATAGTGACGGAGAAGACGCCTTTATTATGGAAAAGCGACTATAAAATTGTTTGCCACAAACCTCTTCTAGCTTACTTAAATATGCGATATTTTTAAGGGAAGTAACTATTTAGTTACATTTAGAGAGGTTGCAAGAGGAAAAACAATGAGAATCAAATTCTGGCTTTTGGATATAGCATATACCGTTGAAAAAGGAAAACCATACGTTGAACTCTGGGGACTCGACGATAAAGGAAACCGTATACTAATAATAGACAATATTTTCCGACCATATTTTTACGCAGTTCCACGAAAAGGCGTCAATGTAGACCAATTAATTCATCAAATCAAAAGATTGTCTAATCCAAAATCACCAATTCTTAAAATCGAAAAAGTTGAAAGAAAATTCTTTGGCAAACCCTTGACTGTTTTACGTATTATGTGCAGTAATCCAAAAAGAGTACCTGAATATCGAGACGCAATCCTGAAAATACGTGATATAGAGTCATATTTAGAGGCAGATATTCGATACTCGGTTCGATATTTGATTGACAACCAGCTGATACCCTGCGGATGGCATCTAATAGAAGTTGAAGAAATTTCTAATGATAAAAAATATCAAATAGACAAAATATACAAAGCTAAAAAGCCTCCAATTCCTACCGGAGAAACCACTTTCCCAGAGTTACGAACAATGGCATTCGACATAGAGTGTTATAATCCTAGAGGTGTACCAATACCTGATAGAGACCCTGTCATTATAATATCAGTTGTTACAAATAATGGGATTAAGAAACAATTTTTAGCCGATGATCATAAAGATAAGAAACTAATTGAAGAATTTGTAAGTTTCATTAAGGATTTTGACCCAGATATAATTGTAGGATATAATTCTAATCGCTTTGATTGGCCTTATTTGGTGGAAAGAGCAGGAAGACTCGGTGTGAAACTTGATATTGGGAGGAATAGAGGGGAACCTCATACTTCCGTTTATGGGCATATTTCGATTGCTGGAAGGGCAAATGTAGATTTGTTAGATTACGCTGAGGAGTTATATGAAGTAAAAGTAAAAACTTTGGAAAACATCGCAGAATACCTAGGTATTATGAAAGTGGAGAAAAGAACAACTATAAATAAAATGAAAATTGCCGAATATTGGGATGACGAAGAAAAACGTAAAAAACTATTAAAATATGCTATGGAGGACGCAGAAAGTACTCTTGGGATAGCTGAGGAAGCTTTACCTTTTACTATGCAATTATCTTCTGTTGTAGGATTACCATTAGATCAAGTTTTAGCTGCAGCAGTAGGATTTAGAGTTGAATGGCATTTAATGAGACACGCTTATCTTGACGGAGAACTGGCACCTAACCGCGTTGAGCGAAGACATGTACCATATAAAGGCGGTCTAGTTTTAAAACCAAAAATGGGGATTCATGAAAACGTTATAGTTTATGACTTCAGCGCGCTCTATCCGAATCTCATGATAAGATATAATATTTCTCCTGATACCTATGTTCCACCCGAGGAAGAGGTTCCATCAGACAAGGTCTATATTGCTCCTGAAGTTAACCACAGATTTTTGAAAGAACCTCCAGGTCTATATAAACGAGCACTTACAAAGCTTTTAGAAGCCAGAGAAGAGATTAGACAAAAAATGAAGCAACTCGATCCAAGAAGTTTAGAATATAAAATGCTTGACAACCGCCAAAGAGCAATAAAGGTCATTGCAAACGCAACTTATGGATATGCAGGATGGATTGGGGCTAGATGGTACATTAAACCCGTAGCAGAAGCAACAACTGCCTGGGGAAGAGAAACCATAAAGAGAACAATCGAAATCGCTAAGAAACTGGGATTAACAGTTATATACGGAGATACTGACAGTGTTTTTCTAAAATACGATCCAGAGAAAATTAAAGAATTCGAGAGAATAGTTGAAAAAGAGTTAGGCTTAGACATCAAGCCGGACAAAATATATGAACGAGTTTTCTTTACTGAGGCTAAAAAACGATACGCCGGTCTTTTAAAAGACGGTAGGATAGATGCTGTAGGTTTAGAAGTTGTTAGAGGAGATTGGAGCGAAATAGCTAGAGAAGTTCAAGAAAAAGTTATAGAAATAGTTTTAAAAGAAAAGTCTCCTGAAAAAGCCGCTAACTACGTAAGAGATGTGATTAAACAACTAAAAGAGAGGAAAGTTCCATACGAACAACTCATTATATGGAAAACATTAACTAGAAAACTTGAAGAGTATAAGGTTGAAGCAGCACATATTACTGCTGCTAAAAAGCTTTTAGAGGCTGGAGGAACACTAGAGGTCGGAGATAAAATAGGATATGTTATAGTTAAGGGTGAAGGCAAACTAGCAGACAAAGCTGTACCGTATAGTATGACAAACTACGACAATATAGACATAGAATATTACATAAACAAACAAATTATCCCAGCAGCTCTTAGAATACTTGAAGGATTTGGATATGATGAAAAACAACTAAAAACTGGAGAAAGACAAGTATCACTTTTCGATTTCATGAAAAAATAAGTTGCAGGAGCACCAGAAAATGTCATACGAGAAAGAAAAATTTAACAGGTTTACAGAAGACATAAAGAAAGCTATCGAAACTCTAAAAGAGAACTCTGATCGAGAAACTTTTCTCATTTATCATGATGATGCTGATGGTATAACTTCAGCTGCAATTCTCAAGGAAAGTTTGAAGAAAACAGGTATAGAAGCTAGAATGATTTGTCTGGAAAAACTGTATCCTCAGATTGTTCAAGATATTCACGCAAAAGAGGATATAATAATCTTCTACGTAGATATCGCGGCTGCACACGCTGAATTCCTATCAGAGATAAATAAAGGTCGTAATCTAACAATTATATTAGATCATCATGACGCAACCCTCTCTAAAGACCCTCTCATATACAATTTGGATCCTGAACTTTACGGATTTAGTGGTGAGAGGGATGCATCAGGAGCTACTACCACATATATTTTTGCGAAAAATCTAGATAAATCAATCACAAATTTAGCTCATTTGGCAATAGTTGGAAGTGCCGAAATACCGGGTAACTTAGTAGGTTTAAATAGAATTCCACTTGAGGATGCTATCAAACATGGAAAAGTAACAGTCTCAAAAAGAGGAGACAAAGAACTATATTCAATAAAACTTGGCAAAAGAACATATTCTCACACAGACCTATCAAAGAAATTAACTATACTTGGATCTGTTGGATACTATAGAAACGGTCCAGAGCTTGCAATAAAAGCGTGCATTCAGGGATTGACTCCTGAAATTTTAAGTAAAATTAAGGAATTGGAAGATGAGCGGAAACAGATAAATAAAAAACTTTTAAGTAAATTAAGGGTTAGAGGTCTTAGAGAAGTAGGTGAAATACAATATTTTCATGCTGGGGACGAGTTTAGGGGCATGGGAGTTAAGGTAATTGGAACATTTTGTTCTTATCTAAGCTATCAAAACTGGATAAATCAAAATAAATATCTTGTAGGATTCATGAATATGCAACCACAGATACCGGGATACGGAGAACTAAGAGGAAATTTTGTAAAAGTATCTGTTAGAGTTCCTTCACTCCTAAAACAAAAAATTGAAAAAAGAGAAGCCCCTCCAGTAAATGAAATATTAGTGGTATCTTGTAGAAAACTTGCAGGATTTGCTGATGGTCATACTGTTGCTGCTTCTGGAATTATACCAAAGGGTACAGAACAAAAACTCTTAGAAGAGATGAATAAAGAAATAAAAAGAAGGAAAGGTATAAATAAAAAGGGGACACTCGACTCTTTCTTTTGTCATACATAACCTAATTTTAACTTATTTCTTCAAACGTAAGAACAGAAAGATTTACTGGGCATTTTGTTACATCTCTCTCAACTGCGCCAATAATATATTCAGCACCCTTTTCACTTGCAACATCCACAAGTCTCTGAGTAATGACCCCATCAAAAACTACGGCTTTTACCTTGTCTAGTTTTTGAAGAGTTTCTGCTAGTTCACCTACAGGAACTTTCTTTACAACCTCAAAGTTACTTCCATATATCACTGCTTTGCCTTTGCCACGTACTTCTTCTATACCCTTCAATAGTAGCTCAGGAATCACTACCTTCACAGTTTCCTTAATAGCTCTTTGTTCTTCAACCTTTACTTTAATAGAGTGAGGTTTTCTTATTTCTTCCTTTCGTTTTTCAACTGCAAATTGTTCTACAGGGAGTTTACTTCTCAAAGCTTTGACTATTTCTTTCCTTGTTAACTCTTCTACCTCTCTGCCCGGAGGAGCTCTTGCAATATAATCTACGTCAGCTACTTGAAGAAGCTCTTTAAGTATAAGTTCACCACCTCGATCTCCATCAACAAAAGCTATGACGTTCTTTTTACGGCTCAGTTCAATAATCGTTTTAGGAATGTTAGTACCTTCCACAGCTATAACGTTTCTAAAACCATGTTTAAGAAGATTGATAACATCAGCCCTTCCCTCGACTACTATGATGGTATCCGCATCATCAATATTTGGTCCAGCTGGAAGTCCCTCAGGACCGTACCTAATAAGTTCACCAGTTCTTACAGCCCTCATAACATGCTCTGTAATCTCTTGGCTCTCAGGAACCACTTCTTCCTCCCATTTCCTTAAAATTTCCACAGCCCTATCTATAATTTTCTTCCTCTTTTCCTCACGTACATCCTCTATCTTTTCGAGAACAATTCTAGCTGTACAAGGTCCAACTCTGTCTACAGTTTCAAGTGTAGCAGCTAAAATAGCTGTCTCAACTCTATCGAGACTAGAAGGAACTATAATAGTCCCTGTTGATTTTCCACCTCTAGTTTCTAAATTAACCTTAATTCTTCCTATCCTACCAGTCTTTTGTAGTTCTCTCAAGTCAAGTTCTTCACCTAATAATCCTTCTGTCTGACCAAATATTGCTCCAACAACATCAGATTTTTCCACAACACCATCTATCTCAATTCTTGCCTTAATGACATATTTCATCGTGTCATATTCGCTTTTTCCTACCAATATTAACACCTCCAAACACTAAATTTCTTTTGTTTAGTCTTAGAAGAGTTTTTCTAATTCCTTCAATGCAGGACACTTGTCCTGCTAGGACATGTCTGAATTCATTTCTCATTCCGTATATGGGGATAATTCCTTCTTTTTCGAGAAGAGATGAAAGAGTTTTAGCTATTTTTTCTCCCTTTTTATCAAAATCCGTAAGAATAAGGACTCTTCTATACCTGTGCAACTTATCAACTAATATGTTTAAACTTTGTTGAGATATCCTAATTATTTTTCCTTCTATTCCGAAACTACGAAGAACTTCCTCATCCTTTTTTCCTTCAACTAAGATCGGGATTCCTTCAGTTGCTAGTTCCCTGATTTTCTCAAGAACTCTCT
>DXJG01000001.1:188693-193042 GCA_019056805.1 Candidatus Baldrarchaeota archaeon
CTGATTTTCTCAAGAACTCTCTCAATTCTTTCTATTATTATTTCTTCTTCCATGAAGATCATCTTCTACAAATACTAGTACTTCTTTTAATCAATTAAAGCAAAACACATCATTTAACTATGTTAATCTTTAAGCAAAACTGTATTAAACATTTTTATTTTTTTCCTTAATTTAATTTATCGATTCTTAAATCAGTAATATTCGAAACAAAAACACCGATATCAAGTCAAACTACTTAATTTTAACATCTATTACTATGTGAACAAGCTTTGGACCATAACTTTTAACAATACGTTTATGGATAACTCGTTCAACTTTTCGTTTACTTTTTATGGCAGCTCTGTTTATCTCGGCTATAGGTTTATGAAAAATCTCACTTATTTTGTAAATGTTATGGTAGTGAATGACGCCACCTCTAACCTTAATGCCCGCCATTGCTGCATCAAGAAATTCTTGGGTTTTCTCTACATATCCCATAATGACTCTATCGGCTCTTTGTTTTAAAAGATTAGGAACAATTTCTTTTGAATCTCCTAAAATTGGATAAATGATGTTTTCAACGTTATTCAAAAAAATATTCTCTAAAAGATATTTGTATGCGAGGGGGTTTAATTCAATAGAAAATATCTTTTGCGGCTTACAATGAACGGCTATAGGAATGGAAAATTGGCCTATACCAGCAAACATATCAATTACAATTTCATCAGAAAAAACGATTTTAGACATTCTTAAGCGTTCATGTTGATTTCCAAGACAGAACATAAGCTTTTTAGCATCTAATTTAAACTTACACTCGTTTTCAACTACCATTGTCTCTGTATTTGTATTTCCAGCAATAACTTCAACTTGTGGTTCTCTATAAACACCTTTGATGCCTTCAACGACATTTAAAACACTTTTTACACGGGGATCATTTTCCAAAATGATCTCACCTATTCTCTTTTTCATGTGTGAAAATTTCTCAGGTAGCCTAATTACAGCTAATTTACCTAAAACCTTATATTTAGCTGGAAATCGTTCTATTTCTTTCTCAGATAACTTCAGTTCCTTCTGTAACATATCCCTTAATTTTGGGACTTTTTTAACCAACATTAACACCTATCCTTTTAACACTATAAAAGGAAAAATAGAAATATAAATCGAAGCGCATGTGGCCTGCACAGTAACACTCAGTCTCATAGAGAGGCATATCGCCTCCTCTCGACCGAGCTCTCTCAGCCAGGCCCTTAGGGCGCTTCGATCACGGCCCACCTGTCCCGTACCTGGGTTGGCTCCACGTACATCGTAAGCGGTGACACACCGCTCTTTACGCGCAGAGCCCATCATATACGGATTGCCGGTGGGCCAATAATTTTAAGTAAATTTTTTGTTTATAAACTTGTCTTTATTCATTTTTTCTCAAAATTCTACCGTTTCTATCTATTTCACCACTTCTGATCCTGTGGGAAGAAACTGGTTTTCCATTTTCTGCAAGCAATAATGGTATAACAAAAATGATTAGGGGAGACATACCTTTTGAAACTCTAATTTTATTGATTTCAAGAGCTCTCCCGAAAGTCTCTTCACTAACAACAAGCCCTTCGATGTTTTTATCTGTAATTGTGGGACCATAAACATCGTTAAGAGGAAATATTTCACATCTATTCAATAGTCCTTTCTCTTTCAGAAAATTCTTAAGCTCTTTCTTCCTTTCTTCGAAGTTTAATATTCCATCTTCTAGAATCTTATTTTTTAACATTTTTTTTGTCGTTAAACCTATAATAACCTTTTCACCGACTTCGAAAGCCTTTAAAAGAAGTTTTTTATGACCACGATGCAAACGATCAAAAGTCCCTCCCACAGCTACCACTTTCAACTTCAAATTAAAACACCAAAAAATGTTATATATTGAATTGTTAGAATTCCAATTCCTCACCAGGCTTCAATACAACAACTTTTACTTCAGGGGTTCTTTGCTTAACAAGTTCAGCAAATTTATTGGGATCCTGTTTGATTATAGGAAACGTATTGTAATGCATTGGAATTACCACTTTAGGTTTCAAAAGTTCTGTTGCTAAGGCGGCTTCTTCAGGGCCCATTGTATAATACCCTGAAATGGGTAGTAGAGCATAATCAGGTTTATATAATTCTCCTATAATTTTCATGTCACTAAAAACTTGTGTGTCACCTGCATGATAAATGGAGGCACCTGGAACACTTATAACAAAACCTACAGGAGCCCCGCGAGTAGCGCTGTGAAATGCTTTAACCATAGTGATTTTTACTTTCTTAATGTTTGCTGTGCCTCCAATGTTCATTCCTTCAATGTTCTTTACACCTTGTTCTTGGAGATGTACGGCAAGATCATAAATCGCAACTAGAGTAGCGTCAGTTCTTTTACAAATATCCACTGCATCACCTAGATGGTCACCATGGTCATGAGTTACAAGTACTATGTCACACTCTTTTATGTCAGAAGCCTTAATAGATGCCAAGGGGTTTTCGGTGAGAAATGGATCTATAAGAATTTTAATTTCATCTGTTTCTATTTTAAATGCTGCGTGACCCAGAAACACGATCTTTCCCATTTATCTTTACCTCCTTTATTTTTCGTGGAGGAATAACATATATGTCATCTATGTAAAGATTGCCTGAACATTTTTCGCACGTTCCCACTTGTTTAAAAATATAATCTCCGCGCTTAAATTTTCTTTCCTCTTTATAGTTGCAGTTTTCACATTTAATAACTGTTATTGTGTAGTATTTCTCCACTTCTAACATCTCTCCCTTTGATTGAGTCCTTAAGGTAGATAAAACTACCAAAATTATAAGAAGTAAATATATCAGCCAAAAATTCCGAAATTCATATCTAGTATAAAGTACGTAAAATACAACAAATACACCAATCAAACTTATTATTAATATTAAATTAACTAATGGTACGGCTTTCTTCACATCTCTCCCCTTCAATAACCTATTCCTATAGTATTTCCAATACCTGCGATGAGAATTGTATCACCTGGCTTAGTTCTCTCGTTTATTATTCTCTTTATTCTTTCCACCACCTTTCTTGTAGCATCTGCAATTTCTCTCCTCATCGGAGAAACAGCTTCTTCAATAGCTTCCTTAATAATTATGGCATCTAGTGGCACTTTATATTTCGTCGCAACTTCCTCTATCTTGTACTTGTCAACACCAATTCCTCCAATAGCGGCACCGACACCCTCCATGACTCCTCCAGTTTTTTCTCCTTCTAACTTAATACCTGCATCGATCATAATTATTCTATTTATTTTTAGCTTTCTTTCTTCGAAAAGTTTTCTAATAGCTTCTCCAGGTTTACCAACTGTGCCACCTGGACCTTTCGCACGTACCGCTATTATCGTTCGGTCATCAATTTTAGTTTGAGTAATAACGGTATCCTTTGCTATTTCTTCGTATTGCTCCGCACTTCTTACACCATATTCCCTAAGCAGTCTAACTACAGAAAGAACACCAGCACCATCACCAATTGGCTTTCCATCAACAAAAGCTTTTAAAGCATCAAAATAGGCATTTGCATACTTCATAATCTCTGGAAGCTGCATTTGAAGCTGAAGAATCAAAATATAACTCTTAGTTTTTTCTCCTAATATAAGAAAATGCCTAACAATCCTATAAATAAAATTTAAGGCAATAATAGCTTCTAATACATTCTCCAAATTAGCAGCTTGATCCCTACTTACATTGGGCGCCAACTCTGAAACAAAGGATTCAAATCTTTCATCTCTAACATTAACTAAATGCTCTAACTTATGCATTATACCAGCTGGATCCTTATCGACAGGAGCGATCATAAAGAATTCCAAAAAGTCATTTATTCTAGAAACAAGGTTCACATCGGAATTTCCAACTTCTCTAAAGGCCCCAATAGTAATTTCCTTACCTTTACGAACCATGTACTCAAGTTTCTGCAAAGCCCGTTTTATCTGTCTTACCCATATGCCTACCTGCAATCGCTGACCATAAAATATCCACATTACAAATATAAGCCAAAATATAACCTGCCCAATCCAACCTAAATTATCTTGCTGAAGCGGAAGCAACAATACAACCTACCTCATGCTAATTAATATTCTAACACAAAAGCAAGCAAAACAAATAAGAACATTACGGTCGAGGCCAAAAAATAATCTAATTACATAAGTAGAAAAATATCAGAAAAAATATCGCTTCATGAAAAATAGCTATAATTCTCGATCTATTTTGACAAATTAACAAATTAACGACCGAATATTAACTCAAAACAATACGCTATGCTAACGTCCTAAAGCATCATCAAAATTAGTAATTAGTGGTGCGGCATCCTTCCGTGTTCGGAATGGGAACGG
>DXJG01000016.1 GCA_019056805.1 Candidatus Baldrarchaeota archaeon
GTACAAGCTAGCGTAGCTGCTGCTAATAATCTCAATAAGCTCTCGCAAACTCTTCTGAGCATGGGATCGCCCTCTGAATTTTTCTGTGTAAATAATTTCAAAAAATGAAGAAAAATTTAACGTCTTTTTACGATAATTTCTAAACCTCCCGATCTCCTAAAATTTCTAGTGAAGTGTCAAGATATTTTCTGGAAATGACAGAGAAGGAGAGGTTTTCTGCTGCTTTCAAGTTTCTCCTCCCCATGCTTTCCTGAAGTTTTCTACTCTTGATTATCCTTTCGATCGCGAGTTTTAGAGCTTCTTTATCATTAACAGGGATGAAGCTCACTGAGAACCCCTCGTCTTCTGCTGTTTCCCTTATCTCAGGTAGATCGCTCGCTACGATGGGTTTTCCGTAGCTCGCTGCGAGATGGATTACCCCACTCGTCCCTGTTGCGGCTGTGTATGGCAGGACGACTACGGTAGAAGGCAGGAAAACTTTGTCCAGTTCCTCGGGAGAGATGTATCCGGTGAAGAGTATGTTCCCAGATTTCTCGTACTCCTTCCTCATCCTCTCGAGGTACCCAGGGAAATTTGGGTGGGAACTTCCTGCGACTATCAGCTTTAGACTCCTATCTTTTTTACGAAGCTCTTGGAATGCTTCGATGATTAACGGTAAGTTCTTACCTCCTCTCCAGAAGCCAAAGACTAGGATGGTTTTCCCGCCTACTCTCGGTTTCTTCACTTTCTTGCCCAGTGTGCCGTGTGGGATGTGGATGATGTTATTCCTATTGTACTTCCTCCTGAGCAGAGAGACGAAGCTCCTCAGGGTTACGATGACTCTATCAGCGCTCAGTAAGCTTTTGGTCGCGAGGTAAGAACCGAAGAGATTCAGCTTGGACGGCTTTATTCCGAGTTTGTCCAGGTCGACAGCCTCAACTATGTTGTGCAGGATCACGATCACCTTGTAGTTGAAAATTTTTCTGGAGATAAATGGGAGCAAGGCTCCAAAGAAATTTGCCACTAAATTCTTCCCCCAGCTCATCATGTGACAGTTGAAGAACACAAGGTCTGGTTTGTGTTTGATTATGTTCCTCAAGATGTTGAGGGGTAAGAGCAAACTATCGGTTCTCCAGCATCTAACTATCATTACCTTTCCTTTTTTCTCTTTCTCCGGATGGAGGGCTTTGTTAGCTAAGATTATCAACCTTTTAATCTTCCTACTCTTCTTCAGCTCTTCGACCAGGTGGAAGGCGTACTCTGCCAGGTTCCCTTTCTCTGGTGGGTAGGAAGAAACAAAGCATACCTTCATTCGGACGCCTTTAACTCATATTTGATTCTATAAGCTTAATAGTAAGACATCTTCAAGCCAAATCTTGATATATTCTGGCTGCAGAAAATAAATAATTGAAGGAGAGAATAATTATGTTAGAGGGGTTTTCACAGATGAAAGTGAAAGAAATTTTGGAGCATATAATCATAATAGAGATTTATACTTTGCTCACAATTCTTGCTTTTCGTAAATTGTTTATTTTAGGTATAGACAAATGGATTATCGGAGATCATGGGGATGCTTGGCAATTTATTTGGAACTTCTGGTGGGTTAAGAAGGCTATTCTGGAAAGGAGGAACATCTTCTACACCGATTACCTATTTTACCCGCATGGAACGCATCTTTACTTCCACACTCTAAACTTGGCCGGGATTTTCATGGTATTTCCTCTCCTATTCCTCATAGAAAATTTAATTCTCGTCTATAACATTGCTGTTTTGCTAACTTTCATTCTTTCAGGTTATTTCATGTATCTCTTCCTACATTATTTTCTTGGAGGAGATAAGAAAAGGAAAAGAATTGATTGGACAAAAGAGATCATATGCTTTCTGGGGGGATGTATGTATGCATTTTCTCCCTATGTTGTTTTGAAGGCATTGGGTTATTTCAATCTACTCTCAGTTCAGTGGTTCCCTTTAGTCCTGCTTTTTACTTTTAAAATTCTAAACGAAAAGTCGTTCAAGAATACATTCATTTTATCAGTTCTGTTGGTAATCTTATTCTTCGCAGATTTCCACTATTTCTACTACTATTTCATATTCGCTGGTTTCTATCTCCTTTTCTCAGTTACAAAGATAAAACCAGAGGGATTTTTAAATTTTGCTCTTGCGATTCTCGCTTCATCTCTAGTTCTGTTTTTAGTTTACTCTCCAGCATTTTCTATGTACAAAGCGAATAGGTCAGGATATGTGAGAGATTATTTTCAAACAATAACTGCTTATAATTACTTCTTAGCTAGTCCATTTACAATGGTTTATAAAATCTTTCCGAGGGATTTGCTTTCGCTTTATTTTCTTTCTGAAAACTATAACATGTTGATCGATTCCATCGTGTATTATGGGATAGGATATTTAACTCTATTGGCAGCATCAGTTTTCATCCAAAGGAATAAACTGCACAAAGTAGGTTTTCTTTTAGCATTACTAGTTTTTTCATCAATGATAGCTCTGGGAAATTCCACCCCAGTTTCGTTAAAGATGAATGATCTATTAAGAGGAATTCTACCCTTTTTCGATTTGTTGCCAGTACCCGCGAGACACAGCTTTCTTGGACTGCTATCTTTAGTGCTTCTTACATCTTTCTTCGCTTACAACTTTGTCATTAAATTAAAGGGGAGGGTTTTCTTTCTGTTTCTTCTGACGTTGATCTTTATGATAGAGTACTTCCCATTGAATTATTCTTCGTATTACCATGTCGATACACCGCGGGCCATTGACGAATTAGCAACGTCCAACGAAAATGTTTCCATATTAAACATACCACACATGGGAAACACTCAAGGCATGTACTTCCAGACCATACATGGGAAGAAAATTCTTGATGGTTTCGTTTCTCGACATGACCCTAAATCTGCTATAATTCTCAATAAACTGTACGAAGCAATAAACGAATGTAATAAATGGCAAATTAAAAAAATTTTTGAAGAACTAAAAACTAGATACATAATTGTGAATCACAATTATGGAGAAGATTATAACTTTTCCTTAAATAAAGTTTTTAAGTGCTTACAAAACTGGGAACTTAAAGAAACTATCCAGAATACCAAAATATTTGAATTATTTATACCTGACTAAAAGTAGATTGATAGAAAGCGGTAAATTAAATACAAAACTAAATAAATACTGGTGAACTCGTGAGAAGAGGAATATTACATTTTTGTCTTATAGGCTTTATTGGCTTAATTATTACTTTTATACCCTTTTTTTCACCTGTAATACATGGGCTCGATCAGAATATTATTGGCACAGGTGGGGACGCTTACCAATTTATATGGTTGATATGGCATTTTAGGTTAATTCTAGAAGGTAAAGACTCCTTTCTTTTTACCACATACCAATTTTTCCCCTCCGGAAGAAGTTTACACTTTTTCACAACTACCCCTTCCATGTCAATTCTCGGAGCATTCATATCATTTGTTGTGGAAGAGTATATTCTAATTTATAATTTATTGGTTCTTCTAACTTTTTTTCTATCTTTTCTGTTTATGTATATACTCTCTTTTAGAATAACAAAGAGAAAATGGTTTGCAGTGCTAATTAGTATTTTCTTTTCGTACCTTCCTTGCCACTTTGCTCGTGCTAGTGGTCATTTAAATTTAGCTTCGATACATGTGTTACCTCTTATCTTCTACTTTATTCATAAGTTTTTCTTTAAAAACAAAGTAAGGATAAGTGATATTGGCATATTATTTTTAGTGTTAAACTTTTTTTGGTATACATCATATCAGCTTTACATTTGGTTTACACTAGCGATGTTTTTGTTTTCAATCTTTTATATAATTTTAGAAAAAATGCGGACACAAAAAATGTTAATTATAAGGACATTCTTATCTTTTTTGGCCTCTTGATATCACCTATGATAATTTTTACTATCTTATTTTTATTACCGTATACATCAGATTTTAGCATTATTGATGCTTCAAAAACAGACAAAATCAGTTATGTTAGCTTCATTGACTATTTTATACTACCTTATTACAATCCCTCCAATATTAAGGATTTAATAGTAAGAAAATTTCACGTATTTCTCCCTCAATTTAAACCATACCTTGATAGACCCCCCTATGCAGGGGACGAGTCAACCGTTACACTAACGCCCTTTTTTTGGTTAGCCTTAGCTGTCGTTTTGATAAAATCATCTAGAACATCAACTACGAATGTAGAACTAAGTTTAATACTAACTTCTTTTATTTTATTTTTCTTGTCGACACATGAAGTGCTTCGATTAACAAATTTATATTTCCTCTTCCAACGGATCCCTTTGATGAATAGCATTTATGTCCTTAGTAGAATTAGTATAATTGTGGACACTTTTTTAATCTTTTCGGTTATTTTTCTTTATCCAAAGATTCCTTTAAATAGCAAAAAAGTTGTTACCCTTCTTATTTTTTTGAGTATAATAGCATCATTTCCATTCAAAGGTTTCCCTTATCATAGTGTATCTAACGATGACATCGCAAAGATGAGGAAAATTTCTAAAACCTACAATGACTTCTCGGTACTAGTGTTACCACTTGAATGTTCTCAGGCTTACGGTTCCTTTCTCTCCATTTATCATAAAGGAAAAATGATTAGTGGTTTAACACCTAGAGTTCCCCATAGCTCCTTAAAGTATCTTAGAGATATGCAAATAGCTATTTTACACCAAAATGCTAATCAAATTAAAAAGCTAGTGAGTGAGGCTAAACTTTGTTGTATTCTTATTGAAAAAAATGAAATAAAATTACCTACTTGTAATTATCTTAATAATTTGAATTCCAGAATTTTTCTTCAGTTAGAAAATTATGTAAATGAGAGTTTATCTATAACCCATTATAGACCCCTAAAAATTTTCTAACGATCTTAGAGATTATATTGAGAAATGAGAAACCTTCTTCCCGAGTTGGCTCGACTAAAGTAGCTTCGCCAGCCTCGTTGAAAGTATCTATCCTAATGAAGGTAGATATGTTGAGAGTATAGTCAAATAATTTTTCGAATCTTTCTACATCTCTACTAAGGGGGTAAGGAACCTCCTCTCTTAAGTTTATAAATCCGGGTAGAAGTGAAGGTATGAAAATTTTTTCATGGAATTTACTTATCTCTAACCAGTTTTTTGTTCCTTCTTTATAATAACTTTCAAAGGAACCGAGATTTATTCCATCTATAGTATTATCACCGGTTATTGAGTAACACCCGACCCAGGTTGTCCACCCATCGTCAGATAATGAGGCCGACCATAGTTTAGGGTCTTCCGTTTTTTTGGGTTGGGAAGTATGATAATTAGCGATATCGGCTATTATGAACCATCCCTTTTCTTTTAACTTTTCTATAAGAATTTCTCTATTATAAACAGCAAAAGCATGATACATTACAACAACCTTTCTATCATCAATGGATAAAAGTTTCGGCGAATAAGATGAATTAAGTATACATTCAAAATCTTTTATTAATTTTTCTGTTACTTCTTGAGTGAGATTGTAACGCCCTAACTCATCTGGAAATATCCCGTACCTTCGTAATCTACTTGGAAACTCGTAAAAAATGCCTATTTTTATAGACGTAGATAATGGATTTTGAACGAAACAAGCTATATTTTCATTTATTTTCCTTGTGGTCAAATCATCATCCGTGCCCCAAGAAAAAAAGAAGCAATTTATTCCATGACCAGATGCCCAATCTATATGCTTTGCTATAACTATAGGATCTCTTACATCATATTTTCCCAGTAATGGGCGAACAGCCATTGGTTCAAGCAATTCCCAAGGATGAGGGTCTGGATATAAAGGATAATAAGTGGCACCAATTATAATTCCCTTTTCATACAGTACCTTCCCAAGATTCTCAAACTCCCTTATATAAGGAGTCTCTATCCTCTCCACACCAACATTCCCC
>DXJG01000017.1 GCA_019056805.1 Candidatus Baldrarchaeota archaeon
CCTTCAATCTAAGAAGCTTCAAGAACCTAACAATAAACATCGTAGGGAAAGGATACTTTAACACCCTAAGCAACGGTGAAAAAGAAAAAATAAGATCTCTAATGAAGAAGAAAACACATAATTCAAAGAAAACAACAAAAACCCGCAAAGAAACCACATAAACAAATCTCAAACACAACACCCACAAATAAACCCCTCGACCCGTAGTTTCACCACTTCACCTAACGACACTAAGCCCTTAAACTCCACGTTTAAGGCTTAACGCGCGCTTAGCCTCAACAACCTCAAAAATCTTACTACTTAACTCCTCACTCTGTCCATTACCATCCATTTAACACAACACTTCATCATTGATTTAATGATTTATTGATTTATCGATTTAATAAAACAATACTATAACAAAGTATTAAACTTCTACTATACAAAATTAACACAGAAACCTAAATCCACAAATATAATCCTCACAATGTTAATGTAGTATTTCAGCATTACAGTATTATGTTACATCAACATTACATTATTACATCATTTTATCATAATGCTATTATTCCACCAAACTAGCAGGTCAAAATATATAGGTTAACTTAGAAACAATAGTTGATGCCGATACGTCGAGGATCAACTACCTCCAAAGAAGACAAAATATCGATTCTTATCCGAGTTTGTACCTCTACCACGGAAGTGTTTAATTTTAGCTATTTTACCTACCTTAGAAGCCCCATTCCTCCTAGTTCATTAGCTAGACCTCATCGGGAGCTTTCACAACGAACATTGCATTGATGTAATGTATAGTTGAAACGTTGTTGTATTACTTTTCTCCGCTACGGGTATGTGTTTATGGTAAAAATTCGAACTCCCGTATGAAAACATGAATGGTGATCAAAATGTGCACAAGAAAAATATACACAAAAAAGAACCCTCCAGTGTTCATATTAGGGCAACTGCAGAAAGCAGTGTGGCAAGGTGAAGTGGCTAAAAAAGAACTTAAAAGTAGCATATGGAATAGAATACTTCCTTGGAGGAGAAGATACTACATGCACATTATACGGGAAGGTGAAACAGCTAAGAAACGGCTCGAAGAACTCTGGGAGTCACTGCCAGACGAATAATTTAATCTCCTCTCTTTTTCATATACTCTTCATATGCCCTTGTTAACTCTTCTGATTTTGCCAAGAAGAACTGATTCTCATACATTGCTAACCAAGACCAGTGGGTAGGTCCCAAGAGAATTAATGAAATTGTGAGGACCAGATCCCAAACGTTGCGTATCAGTGAAAACTAAGGTCGAACGAACCAGCATGAATGTGACAGTTGAGCGTAAACATCCTTCTCCACATCTACTAATCTCATAAAATATCTCGCCATTTACACGACGCTTAAAGCCCTGAGGCAACAACGCTTCAACAACCCAGAGGCATTATAAACACTTATCTTAAACAAGAGAAAGATCCTTAGACGTGACCCTATCCTGAATTCATCGCCAAAAAACAAAATACTTCCTCTGATTACATTTAAGTTTCATAATAACACCGTAAATACATAACAACTACTATAAATAATTAGTTCTTGATTTAAAACTTGCAGAATAGCCTCGTCTTTTGGCGGAACTTCAATGTAAGGGGACCCTAGGAAACTTTATTGTTAAAATTGAGGCAAGACTACCAGCTAATGGGTATATGATACCAACGCAGATAGCTGCATTATTTGAAACAAGGGCGCTTAAACTAAATGCATCACCCACCTACCCACCCCCCTTATATGTATTAGGTAATGGTATAGGTATATATTGCGTTTGTCGGCTTAAGTGTACGTAAACCCTAGGTATCATAATAATATTTCTCTTGAGGTCGGTTCCCTTGACTCTAATAGTTTTTCAGTTCCTCCGACACATTTACCCTACAGGTTAACGAGGAAAATTGCTGCTGATTACGCCCTTAGAAGCAAAATCTCCACCAAAGTGGGGAGGATGTCGATTTTTAAGCTCGGCCTCTGTACATCTAATTTCTTTTGATGAATATAGATGTTGTCATGCTGGAGGAGTGTGATGCGAGAAGCTTGAAGAAGGGAGGTTTGAAAACGGTAACAATGGTAACATAACCATACAACCAAAACGGAAAATATCACTAAGAATAAGGATGAGGAACTCGTAAATACATTTACTTTTATGTGGTAACAATAAGGTAATTAATGGTATCAGAGGTGATGTGATGTTTACTTGGGAGGAACGTGCAAAAAGGGTTAAAGAACTTAGAGAAAAAGGATACACCTACAGAGAAATAGCAAAAAAGATGAAATGTCTTTTAGAGACATATCGAGGATTCTAAAAGGGGAAGAAAGGAAAGATGAAATAGATAAGCTTATGGAGAAAGTGAACGCAATCGAGAGGTGGATAACCCTTAGCAATAAGCAAGTGAACCTACTAAACAAAAAGGTGGAGGAAATCGGAAAAATCCTAGCCGATCCATACGAAAAATACAAGAAACTAAACAAAGAATCGGAATTCGTAGTAATAGAGAAATATGTATGCCCTCAATGCGGACAGGCTGGATACGTCACCGTAAAAGTAAAATGCACAAAATGCGGGTACGAAAACTGGTGGGGCCACTGGAAATTCACATAAAACCCACACCAAGCCCATAAACAAAACCCACAAAGCACCCCTATCACAAACCAACCCAATAATCATAAAACCCTATCTATATCTTATTACCTAAGTAACAAGAACAAAAAGAAAAAATCAAAAATAATATTAAACCTGAAAATTAAGAACAATAACCACATAACTTCAAAACCATATGCTCAAATCTCAGTAAAACATCTATAAAAGGAGCCAACATTTTAATTTTCCCAAAAATATTCCTCAAATTATCAATATCCTCCTCTTTAATCGCTCCCATGACTGGTACTAAAACCAAATAAAATCCAACAAAAATCATCACAGCTAAAAACAAGTTAACTAAACAGCCAAACAAAGAAAAATAAGTAACCACCACAAAAACAGGAATTGCCGATAGAAAAGCAGCCAAATAAATCTTCACAACACTCTTCACGTCAAAACTCATACCAAACCTACACACAGCAACCCGCAACGCATACGCCAGCGACGTAACACCCGATATAATCATCGACACAATTAACCCCGGAACACCGTAAAACATTGTCAAAACCAAACCCAAAGGAACCCCAACAAAACAATTCATCAAACTAATCCTAAAACTTATCTCCGTTCTACCAATTCCATTAAAGAAACTACTGACTACTAACGAGAATCCTATGTAAAGATAAGTTAAAACTAGCAACGTCAAGAAAAACGGTGCCAAACTATACTTCACGCCGTAAAGAAAATAAACCAAGTCCTTAGAAATCAACGCAACAAGCATAGACGCCGGAACAATAACCAACAAAATATACTTCAACGAATACCTAAAAAACTTCCTCAACTCACCTCTTTCCTTATTCAAATCAAATTTTGAAAAAGCAGGAAACAAAGCCGTAGATATCGGAATCGCCAAAACACTAAGCAAAGAAAGAAAATTAGAAGCAACCATATAATTTCCTATCTCAAAATCTGAAGTAAACCACGCCAACACCATAGACCGAAACTGGCCTAAAAAGCTCAACAAGAGAACAGAAGAATAAAGAGGAACACCAAACCTAAACATAAAACGCAAATCCTCAAAAAAATTAAACTTCAAACCAGGATTACTATGCTCCCTATAAATCCTATAAACAATCAACACACCCAACAAACCCGCCACAACATAACTCACCATATGACCAACAAGCGCACCCATAATCCCAAAACCCAAAACAATAAGAAGTGGCGCCAAAACAACCTTCACAACAGACTCCGTCACCGAAGTCGCCGCACTCAACTCCATCCTATCCAAACCAACAAAAACACTCTTAGTCGTGTTAAACAGTATCTGACAAATAATCAACAAAGACACTAATCGAATAAAAAACCCTATACCCGGCCTCTTCAAAACATACAAAGCAAAAAAATCTGAAAAAACAAACGAAACCAAAAAAAGCAAACATCCTACCGACAACTTAAACAAAAACCCATTTCTAATCAAACTCGCAACCCTAGCTTTCTCCCCTTCAACCCTGAACTGAGCCAAATACTTAATCAAAGCAGAATTAACACCAAAATCAGCAAACAATAACAAAAACCCGGGAACAATCAAAGAAACAGAATACAAACCATAACTATCTGGACCCAACAAACGAGCAATAATAATCGAAGCCAACGCCAAAACAAATGTCGCAACCGTACTCCCCGTGAAAAGAAACAAACCACCCCTAACAGAAACCTCCGCAACCTCCACAATCTTATTCAACGACCCCCTAGAATCATTTGCACTCATATTACTAATCACCACCCAAAACCGTACATGTCATTCAAACACTCCATCAACAACCTACTAAATTAACAACATGCAACAAAACTAGCTCATAAGATAAACCAAATAGGTATTTCCTGCATCAAAAACACGATTCGAGCCAACAAGCAAAGAAGCTTTTTCCAAACTTTCAACTGCTAATGAAGCATCAACATAAAAATATGGGAAAGCGTAAAGTCTAGGGGAAAAAACAATCAAACCAGCATACCTATAAACTTGATCTGCAGGTACACGACTAAACCAAATGAACTTCGATGCCCTAATACTACTATTATACTTCACAGCAAAAAACATAAACTGAGGAACATCTTTATCAGGAACAATAACCCTCCTAGAATCACCATAAAAACAAATAACATACCTATAAACCTCTATTTCAGAACTAGAAGGATGATAAAAGGAAACAATTGAAAACTTAACCAGAAAAGAACAAAACAACAGACCAAAAACAGCAAACAACAATAGAAACCTACCAAAAACCTTAACCACTCTTCCCCCAACCCTAAGAAAACTAAAGGAGAAAGGTAATGTTAAAGCTAAAGGCAAACCAACAAAAATAAAAAATCTATCATAAACACCAGAAACACCAAAAAACACCAAAGGAAAAACAAAACAATTAGAAACAATCCACAAAAGCAAAAACCTACCAGAAACATTCCTGCAACCCTTTACAAAAACATAAAACAACACGCAAATAAAAATCAAAATCGTTTCTAAAAAGCCAAGAAAAATCTTCAAAACAACAATAAAACGATAAGAAGGAGAAAAAACTTCAAGAAAACCAAAAGAAAAAACATAAAACAAAAACTCAACACCCTTAGCAGAAACAACATTCCAAACACGAAAGACATACCCTAAAATACTCAATTTCAAAAAATCCATCAAAAACCACATAAAACCAGAAAACAAAAAAACGAGAAAAACTCTAACAAAAAAGCTTCCAAAACCCAGAAACGAAAACCAAAAAAGAAAGTTCACACCCAAAACAACAGGAGTAAGGGGATGAACAAAAAACAAACATAACAAAACAACACCAAAAAGAAAAATCCAGGAAAAAACCTTCCTAAAAGACTTATTACCACCACGAACAAAGATTTTAGAGGAAATTAAACACCCGACACAGTAAAGCATGAAAGCAAAGGCCTGACGGCAAAAATGATCTTGATGAGCCCAATAAAAACTCATGAAAAAAAGAACAGAAAAGCCAGCAAATCCCTCTTTATCTAATTTCCTAAAAATACAATAAACCAAAACACTAGTAAAAATATAGAATAGGAGGCGAAACCACTTCATCAAAAACCAAACATCAAAACCAGAAACGAGACAAAAAACACTCCATACAATTAAAAACCCAGGACTTTCGTGCCCATGAGCAAAAACACCACCCCCACCCCTCAAAAAATCAACGACACCAGCACCATAAAAATAAACATCAGAAAACCAAGGATTAACAAACAAACCTTCAAAAGTCAACCAAATAAAAAACACCAGCAAAAAACTTGAGAATTTCCTCAAGAACCCAAAGCCAAACAAAACAGCATATAAAAGAACAATAACACCAAACCAAAACACAAAAGACAAACCGGAAAGAACAACAAAAACACCGGGAGACAAAGAATCAAAAGAACGAAAAGAAACAAAAACTTCAAAAATAGCCAAAAGCAAACCCAAACAAAAAATAACAAAACAAAAAGAAAAACTGTATTTCAACCAATACACCTAGCACTCTAACTTTTTAACATACGTTTGTTGCTGCATTTATAACCTCCATCTTCGTGGCTAGAAAAGCATTGCTAGCATGCTTAATTAATTCGGTATTGGATATAATAACCTTTAACAATGGAGGAATATTTTTCACTTTATGAGTGTAACTTAATCCTAAAAATTCTGTACTTCTCGCTATAATTCATTCTTTTTATCAGAGTAGGGGACTGATCGTAAAATACGTTAAGGGATTTACCGTCTGTATCATGAGGAAGAGGCAATCCTAAGCACGTAAGTATTGTGGGAACTATATCATATACACTTATGTTACCGATTCCTACATTCTTTAATAAATCGTCACCGTAAGCTATGAATATTCCGTCCTTATGATGGTCAACATGGTTATAGCTTATCAACTCATTTATTTCGTTAGAACACCAGCTATCTTCCCTAGGGACACATATCAGATCTGGCGCGTAACTCACGTAAGGCCCCCAGTATATGTCCTGTGAGTAATAAATTCTCTTGATATATGGAATCTTAGAAAGAATTTTATATACTTCTTCGCATGCATTTTTACTAACACAGTAAATGCCCCATGAACCGTTTTCTATCATGAAGGCCTTAGAACGAGCGTAATCTACTGTAATTTCCTTTGATAATAACTTCCTGAGAATCCTCAGTCCATATTTTACAATTTTATTCTGCAACGGCTTAGGCAGCAAATGCAACCTAGTCTCTTCCACAAATGGTGTTATTTTAGGTTTATTAGTAACTGTAAGAAGCCCGTAGTCCCTTAGAACAGCGTTTACTTGGACAACATATTTATAAAATTTAAAACCATGATCAGAAACTACAAAAATAACTTCGCTATTTTCATGCAACTTTTTAATGTACTCATCTATAATGTTAAATATTCTGGCGACCTTGTTAAGACCTCTACCGAATTGAAGCTCTGGAAATCTATGTTGGATCCAATCAAGCTCACTGAAAACTATAATGAATAGGTCCCAGTCAAAATTTTTTATAAGATCATATAAGGCGTTTCCTTCTAGCTGGAGATTCTCTACAAGCATGTTAACGTATTCATCGTCGCTAATTTTGCTTGAAAACCATATATGAGGGGGCCTTCTCATCAACTCTTTATATTTACTCAGAATATTCTCTGGATATGCTTTAATTTTAGGTGCTGCCCAGTCGGTCACAACAATATACTTTTTCGGAGATATAGCCTGCAATGGATACGTAAGCGGAACATTAATTACGATACTATTTAAACCATGCATAGAAAGCATTTCAAAAACTCTAGGATATTTTACTGATAAACTGCTTGCTAAACTAAATTTAAATCCTTTAGAGATTCTTCTTACATCATGAAAACCATATACTCCGTGCTTACCAGGATTAACGCCAGTAAATATACTTGTCCAAGCTGGCGGGGTGTACGGAGGTATAGTTGATTTTAAAATACCTCTTACGCCATTCGAGCATAGTTTCCTCAAATGAGGCATAGCGCCAAACTCAAAGATCGCGTTTAGAAACTTCCAAGACATGCCATCCAGGCCGATGAGAGAGATTTTCTTCATATGCTTTAACCCACGTTCGAATCGTATAGTTAATGCTTACTCTTAACTCTGGACCTTACATATGGGTCTGTAGATTTCACGTAAAGTATAATTCACGATCTCCTTGATAATGCTTCTTCAAATCTGCATCTTTCTTTCGCCAAGTGATAACATTCGATGAAATCTCTTTATGATTTTCCAGAAGGATGATGTTTTTATTAATAGATCTTATGATAGCAAGGCTTTGAACGCAAAATTATTATGCACGTTCCTGATGCTTTTTACATCGAAAGGAGGAAGTATTATTCTCAAAGGTATAAAGGTATTCTTATTAACATCTGTCGAGAATGAACATGTGGCTGGCGTAAAATATTCTTCTCACATCAACTACGACTTTGACATTGCACAGCTCGTAGAGATAGCTAAAGACCCCGTGCTTCGATGTACTTAACAGCTAATATATCCTCTAAATGTGCGATCCTATTCTCTGTCTCTCAGCAAGCTATGGGGTGTCCTCCGAGGGGGTAATCAACATTTTCTTTTTCCTATTTTTCGTAAAGGATGAAGAAGGGTTCCCTTAAATCGTACCGCTTGAACATTCTGGCTACATTTAAATCACTTCTAAAGTCATCAAAGCTGAAATGGTAATTATTAAATTATTCAGATTTGAGAGCTTTTCTATAAACAACGGCAGTCTCCCGGGCTGTTTTCTCCCAAGTAAACTTAAGAGATCTTTCGTAAAGCTTGTTACCCAAATATTCGATACATCTTGGATCATTTATCAATTCAAGTATCCTTATAGACAGAGCTTTATAGTCTAATGGAGAAACATAAATGCCATATTTGCCGGCGATCTCATGGAATGTTGGTATGTCAGATACTATTACTGGTTTTGCACAACTCATAGCTTCCAGCACAGGCATACCAAAGCCCTCATGCCACGAAGGATAAACAAATACGTCAGCGGCGCAGTAGACAAAGGGTAAATCTGCTTCCTTGACGAAGGGGATAAATACAACATAACCTCTAAGATGAGGGTCTTTGTTAACAATTCTGCCAAATCTTTCAAGATGACCCGGACCAGCCAACAAAAGGCATATTTTGATGCTTTTCTTCCTTAACTCATGTATTGCACGAATTATTGTCTCAACATTTTTAAACGGTACAGCTGCTGATAAATGTACTACTATTTTTGTATTATTTTTTATATTAAGGGAGTATCGCTTTTTGATATATTCGAGAGAATAATTTTTATCAATCCTTCTAAATATACTATGATCAACGCCATGATGTACCACAAACACCTTATCGGGATTTATATGAAGCTTTTCTACTAGAATTCGTTTGCATTCATGCGAAACAGCAATGATGGCATATAATGGCTTTACAAGTTCTCTCCAGTTAAAGATAGCCAAAGCCCTAAAACCTAAAGTAAACGGGGCGTAACTCCTTATGTGCGATTTCATCTTGCGCCAGAGATTTGGTGGGAGGATGAAGGGATAAACTCCGTGATTGGTAATCACCGCGGGGACTTGAAGATCCAGAGCTCTTAGTATGGAAAGTATTAATGGCGGACCTTGATTGATGAACGGTACACCTAAAGGACCGATATCGGTTAGATGAAGTAAGTCAACATCCTTAATTTCCCGAAGAAAGAGGAAGTTACGATAAAGAAAATATTTCCTGAAATTAAATTCCGTGGTATCCAATATTACAGGTTTGTATCCGTACTTTGGAAGTTCTTTCGTCAAGTTCTCTGTGTATCTTCTTATACTCAAATGAGTTCGTTTCTTATCAAATATTATGCCAAGTTTTATTGGCAATGAGCTCTCCCTTATTTGTGTTTAAACTCACTTTTTAGCTTCTATCATAATAAGCGGCAAGAACTTTTTGTAGAAGGTAAGTATTATTGGAAAAATGAAATCGATGCATGATAGTAATTTTAAGGGGTAAGAAAATCTGCTGAAGACCCACATAAAATCTTGAACTCTTTGTTTTATCTTTACTTTCGAAAAGCCTGCTTCAAGAAAGAGTCTTTCTACTGCCTCCTTAGAAAAACCTTTTTTAGCATGTATGTCAGCTAATTCTTCCAAGTTTCCCAGATTTTTAAATCTTATTGCCTTCTCTAGAAGATGCCGTAAGAATGCTCCTTTATATCTTTTCATAAAATATCTTAAACAGAACTTGTAATACAGTAAATTTAGAAATTTAAAGATAGGACCTTTTTCATAAACTTTTCTCAACTCATATATATTTGGCTCATGAAACGCTATGAAATATCCACCTAGGACTAATATACGATTAACTTCATAAATAAACTTACGAAGATTGGGCAAATGATGAAGCAAAGAATACGTAGTCACAATATTAAATACACATGACCTAAATGGAAGATTTTCTACATCAGCTCTGATAAAATTCACTTGGTTTCTACGATAAAATAATTTTTCTTTAGCTTTTAATAGCGATTTACTAGAAATATCTATTCCTACATTAAATTCAAAAATCTCCACTAATTTTTCAAGAACATTACCTGAACCACAGCCTAAATCAATAGCTCTTTTTATATTTTTCGACAGACACGCTAGTACTTTGGTTATGTGATAGGCTTCAAAAATGTTAAAAACTTCGCTATGTAGGAATTCGTAACTATCAAACATATTAAACTTCTCAATATTTGCTTTTTTTACTAAGTATTCTAGGCTATGTTCCTTAAATCCTTTTTTTGACATAAGACATTATCCTCTTTGTAATGCTAGAGGCTGAGAAGTAGTTTATTATAAAGTAGCGTGCTCTCCTGGCATGATTTAATATATAGGAGAAGTTCCGTATCAGATAGATTATTGTTGAAGCTAGTTGCTCAGGTTCGGCAGACTTGGCAAGAACTATCGCTTTTTTGCAATCAGTACTTAGACCGGCAATCCACCTATGTCCTGGGAGGTCAGTTACTATAACTGGTCTGCCCACAGCGAGGGATTCTACTAATTTTGTTGGACATTGGTTCTTCCACCAAGGTTTGTCCGGTAGGGGAACTATGCACGCATCCGCAGCATATATGTATTTCGGAACCTTCTCATAGCTAACCGGCGGGAGGAAAATGACATACTGATCAAGAGAGCTACCATAGACATACTCCATTATTTTACTTTTGTCAGGTCCTTCACCTAAGAGAACAAGCACAACTTTCTTTGCATGGTATCTCTCATTTACAAGTTTTACTGCCTTTATTGCTTCAAGGAGTCCTCTATCTAAGGTGATCGAACCGTGGTAAAGTACTACAAACTTGTCCTCAATGCCAAGTTTCTTCCTCAAATCATAGCTATTCTTTATCGAGTTCTCTAGAAAAACCTTCTCGGAGATAGGCGAAGGCATGACAAACAGTTTGCGAGCGGGAATTCCCACTTTCCTTGAAATATTTATACACTCTGGAAGGGATATTGCGGTAACTAAGTGAACTATGCGTTTTATTAACACAAGCGTCGATAAAAAACGTAGCTCCGTTAATATTCCTCGTATCCCCTTCTTACCTACTGGGACACTTATCACATTAAGCACGAAGAGCGGCTTACTATTCAGAAGCAGGTAAGGGTAAAGGAGTACAGCAGGGATCGCTGTTACATCGTCAAAAAATACGATATCAGCACCTCGGCCTAGAATTAAGAGGTACTTTGTAGATTTAAAAAGAAAGTATAACCAGGAAATCACCGGAAGATCGCGTTTAATCTCTATGCAATTCAGAATTAATTTTTGGTTGAGATATTGCCTAGTCTTTGACCTACTGCTTGGTATAATAGCGTATGTATAGTTACTGAGTTTGCTAAAGACCTTTAACAAGCTTAATAAGGAGGCGCCATGCAAAGTGTCAAGCAGTTTCTCGCTCCATATAACGAGGCACTTCATAGACTCAACCTGCTGATAAATTTTATTATCTTTTTGTAATTTTTGTAGACCGAGGAATTTTGTGTGCTTAGGTACATCAATGGCACTTTACCCTTATATGCCCTAAATAAACATCTCCCGAGAACTCTCATAAAATTTACATACTTTCTCTCCTCAGGAACGGACTTTCTGTTGAGGTATCTCCTTAGTAATTCATCGTACTCTGCATCAAGAATGATTGTGGCTGAATTTTTAAACTGTAAAGCTAAGACAAAATCAAGGAGCATTCTTGCTATATATAGTATTTTTTTGGTACTAGTTACGACTTTAAAGAAGTAAAGCGAATCAGCATAAAAGTGCCAAAGAAATCTGTCGGCAACTATGACGTAATTTAAGAGTAAGAAGGGTAAAACCTTTACTGTATATACTATTAACGTTGAAACGAACTGCAAGAGAAACCAGAGATTCTTACACCTCCTGATAACAGGTGCCAGAGGTACTTTCACCTTATACCCGAGAGGAAGCTTTCTGAACTCGCAGTAACTGGTTTTTGAGAAAAGCTTTTTTAGGAGATAGATTATGAAATGGTCAGTTCTTATACTGATCTCCCTTATCTTACAACCTTTTTCTCTAAGATAAGGAACTAATAGCCTTATATGTGTGGTTTTTCCGACTCCTTCTGGACCATAAAATGCTATGATTTTAATAGTTTTGGAACTCATGTCACAAAGCACCCTGTCCTTAGAGCTTTTGCATAGTAGTTATATTCAGAATAGGATACCATAAAATCCTACTTAAGTAGGATAAGAATTTCTTAGTTCTCTCTAATTTTTGTTATCATTCAATTATTCGTGATCAGGAGACACCATTATTAGCTGACGACCTCAAGCAACTATCTCTTGAGGTCGTCCACGTTGAATTTTCTTAGATACCTTTACTTTATCAACATGTTCGTTTTATGATACATGGCTTCTAATAGCTGTTTCTGGTTGCTAATTTTGTGAAATAATTACTTCAGTTTCTGACCATACTTTGCGTGAGCTACTTTGCGTATCGCTTGACCAAATTTTTTGGCGATTATATCCCATGAATATCGTTCGGCTACCTTTCTGCACTTTGTTGCAAGATCTAGATACGACTCTGGCTTCTTATACCAAAGATTTAGTAAGCCAATAATACACCTTATAAAGGCATTAATATTACGATAACATACAACATACTTCCTCAATACATTATTCCTAAGCATTATGTCCCGAACAGCGCCACGAACGTTAAAAGCTACTGTTGGTACCCCTGCAACAAGAGCTTCTAAGACGACAAGTCCGAAGGATTCATACCTACTTGGAAATAGCAACACATGAGACTCAGCAAGCACCTTAGCATATTCTTGAGGGGACAACCAAGGCAATATCTCAACATTCGGATAATGCCTAATTTTTTCATATAACTTGGTTAGAAACCCGTACGATATAATTATAAACCTAATTCGATTACCAAGCTCTTTAGCTAATGTATGGGCTATTGCAACGAATATATCAGTACCTTTATTCCAAGAGGCCCGTCCAGGGTAAATTACTGTGAACACTTCATCCTTTTTCCTTGGCCTGAACATGTCCACATCTATGCCTAACGGAACATAGACCGCCTTAATTCCGAGTCTCTCACAATGTTTGAAGTCATCCGTGTTGAGGACATGGATTATCGCTCTTAATCTGCGGGAATACAGGAATATCTGCAGTGGATATACTAAATCATATAGTATATGAGTAGGTCTCACGGGATAATCGATTGTAAGCGGTGCATGAGCACCTACTACGATGGGAATATCAGTTTTAATAAAACCAGTTAAGGTTGATTTATCGAGCAGAGGCGGAACAAACCTGGCATAGTATAAAACATCGTATTCGCTTATTCTTTGAGTTGGGAGATCAATTATGAACTTTTTAGGCATAACGTGCGCTTCAACACCTTCGTTTTTCAATGCCCTATGAAGCGGTGGTGGACACCAGTTGGTGAGAAGCTTGAGCATTCTATTAATGCCCCTAAAACCTAACGTTTGTAACATGTTTAGATTTTATTGACACGTTTCATCGCCCCATATCGGAGCTCAATTCTGGAAACCGGTACGAGATTGGGCCCATAACAAATGTTATCAGCAGTTGCACAAGGACATTATTGGAGACCAATCGAGAGTAGCACCTAACGCCATAGACCTTATATCCCAATCGCCTGAAGTCGCGCGCCCTACATGAAGAGAAGTGCTGAGATGAGGGGGAGACACAACCCTCGGAAGCGGTGTGGTTACAATAGCTACTCTTCTTGCAACCTTTTCGCACTCAGCGATTAACTTTAACCCTTTAGGGCGAGGGACGTGCTCAATTACCTCAGATGAAATTATAGTATAAAGCCCCTATCACGGAACGATAGATGACCCTCGTCGCATATGTGAAATGCGTTGTACACCTTTACAGTATATATCTCAAACTCTTCACCCTCCACGAGTTCCAGAACTACTTCATCCAAAGCCAAAATACTGGCCATTTTACCATCCTTCAACCTAAACTGAGTTCCTTAGGTGAAGACATCGAGTAGTCGTCTTTTGATATCCTCAGTGTCAAACTTTCTGAGGATACTCTCCCTCAAGCTTGCCCCGATATCGGTAAGTTGGTCCTTAGATAGGGATAGAGCCTCTTCTATCCTATCAACAAGCTCGTCTATATCGCCTGGTGTAAATATCATTTTTTCTGCGTAAGTCCCTTGAACTATCTCTGGCACCCCACCAACCCTAGAGACTATCGGTATAGTGCCCGCAAGCATCGACTCCGCAACGGCGTAGGGCAGAGGTTCCTCTAATATTGAAGGAAATATTAATCCACAAACCCCCGAGTGGAGCTTTAGTAATTCCTTGTGTGGAAGCCAGCCAACAATCTTGTAGGGACCACCGAACTTCTTGTTCAGCGAACTTATGATACCTCTATTTTTGTCTCTAAAGTTTCCAGCCAAGAGAAACTTAACACCATGTTCATTATGGAGTAAGTTCGCTGTCGCCTTCAAGAATATGTGGAACCCCTTGTAGTAACTGTCTCCGCCCACGTAGAGGAATGTTGGTTTGTTCAAGTATTTTTCAATTAGAGACACATCTGGCAAGGGATTGTAGATTACTCTTACTTTATTGGCTAACTTGGGTAATTCACATCTTACTATCTCGGCCTGTCTCTTGGAGACGCAGATTACCTCATCTGCCTTGGCAATCCAGCTTTTAACGAACCCATTTAAGGGGGTCATTAAGGAGCTTAGAATCGATTTAATTACGCTCCCGTTTTCCAAGACCTCAAATCTAGCAGACCTACTTATGTCATGAAATATACTTGAGTCGTCCACATTGTAAGGATAGGGGATAACTGAGCAGTAGGTTACTGGCTGATAATTATGAAGATGTACTATAACTTTCTTATCGTATTTCTTTGCCAGAGGTATGATCGGGTATGCGACTCTGGGGATGTAAACTATCTCGCTTCGTTTAACAAGTTCCTTTAGTTGTCCATCTGATCCTAATATTCTTGCCCAAAGATAAATTTTTGAAGGGACATCTAAGAGTGGATAGTAAGTATACTGGATACCGCTTATTCTTTCAATGTTCTTCATTCCCGTCATAACCGTTATACTGAAGCCCTCATCTCTTAACAACTTCAGTATTAAGTGTGTAGCGAGCTCAGCACCACCGTAGGGCCAGTACTTCTCAGATATCGTAAGTATATAGCTCATTCTGCGTAGCCACTATAGTGTTATAGGGGTTATATATCTAAATCTTAATCAATAGTGCCTCTTCTAAGATCGAATCATTATAAATGTTCTCGATGATCTCTGAATGAAAACATGCTATATACTCGCTAAGCAGTGTTTATACCTTCGCGGTTGAAACCAAGATCTGTACAACACCAATATTACACGCGAATTTCTAGTACCATAACTTACAACTAATACTCGCTCATATTACTTTAGCTCCGATAATAGATTGTGTATGGTCCACTGTCAAATACCTTACAATAATCAAGTTCGACGATTGCCCTAATCTCGACTAGCTTTCTGAGAGCCTCGGGTGAGGTGTAGCCAAGCGGGTTCCTTAAATCTATGAAGCTGATTATGTACATATCACGTTTACTGAGAGTCTCAAGTCTAAGCTTCTCTATTGATGGATAATCTTTTGGGTCCATCAAAACAAAAAGAAGACCGGGGTAATCAGACATAATCAACCCATGTTGTTGTGGCAGATAATTCTTTATGATTGGCTTAAGGTTAATATAAGCTGGGCTTGGTTGCCCTATTTCCTTAAAGCCTATAGTTGGATCGTAAAGATGTCTTGGGTAATATATATGTGTATATGGCGATAAGAACGACATGAATGACAGAAAGAATAACAGGAAAAATGTTAATACTCTAATGCTGAGTTTTTTAGACTTTAAGAAAGTTGAATAGAGGATGGATGCATAGAAAATTATAATCGGCATGGCATAGTAACGGATATTAAGAGCATGCTCACCTCCTACGATGAATGTTATAAATATTACCGCAAAAGAAGAAGTAGAACAAAGCATGAAGAACTTTCGTTTATCATAAGCTTTATCTTTTATTAAACTATACAAAAGGTGCATACTCATAACTGGAGTTGCAAACCATAGGATTATGTCGCGTAACCAAAGAAGGGTATTGAGCGGTTTCAGCGTTAAGATACGTGGAAGGTAGGGAATTCCTCGTTGTAAGGCTTCCCTCGTTTCAGCCTCACTTAGTTTCAAATGAATTAGTGATGAAATAAAAGATGGTAGGGAGGAGACTACAGGACTTGGATGTAATATTTGAAAATTCCATAGATAGGCTGTAGCAAAGGGTATAAGGAAGAACAATAGAAGGCTCCTTCCATTACTCCCATGATACTTTCCTTTAATAAAAGCGGAAAGTAAGTACACAGACACGGTGAACCACAGTAAGAAATTTATATAAACTAATGGACGGGACGAGTGTGTTAGAGGCAATAACAATAGGAAAAAGTATAGTATAACGTTTGATTTATTCAAATTTCTAGAAACAAAACATTTGGATAGTAGGTAAAAAGTAAGAAAGCATAGAGTAAGCGAGAATTCACGGTGATAAAAATGCAACGAAGCATATATTGCATCGGGAGATGTTGCAAAAAATAAACAAGCTAACAGCAATTCTTCACTTTTAATAACTTTATCGTTCAGAACCTCCCTTACAAATATTAGTACAACTAACATCATGACAACGCCATTTATGAGAGGTAAAGAAATGACCGTGCAAAGGGGTTGTATGTTTGTGATTAAAGTATACATCGCCGCAAATATTGAAAACAGGGGATAAGACGATACATGAAGTAGAAATGCCGGCGAATCTGGACGGTTAAAGTTTAAGATGAAGTGGCCATCATTAAGTATCATCTTAAAGAAGACAAGTTCATTGTAAGAGTCATAAAATGCAGGGACTTTAAAACGAAATGACACCATATAAATGGATGACAAAAGGATGAAGAAAGATATGAACATAGATAAGGTAAGTTTTTCTTCTAAGCTCTTGTTTGGATTCGGCATGTAAAATGTTATAATTAAACTAATGCTAATCAAGGTAGAAAGCACATAATATGCCCAAGGCAGGAGTATCTTAGCGAAAAGTAAAAGTATCATGCCCAAAAAAAACATATAAAATGTTAACAAATAAAACATGGGCTTCATAATTTCAATCCTTCTAATTATTTAAAATGAAATGACAATGATAGGTTTAATTCTTTTTATGTAAGACACAGTTAACGAATTTCAAACCAGGATCTTAATGTTAGAAATCATATAGATTATCGGCTAAAGAGCGTGTCTAATATTCCTTTTCCCTATCGATGCTGTCTTGATCTTTTTAATGACCTTCCAATAGCTTACATAATCTCTTTTACCATGTAATTGAACACCGAGTCTTTTACACAAAGATTTCACATTTCCATCCGTGTCGTGGGGTATAGGTAGGCCTAGAAGGCTCAGTATTAAAGGAGCCACATCCCAGGTCCTTAGCTTCATAACATGTTTATCAACATCTAGGTCTTTCCCTGCTATTAGTGTTATGCCCTTCAGGCTGTGTGTTATGCTAGAGTCTAAACCATAGCCTAACTTTGGCCAAACTATTAAGTCGGGAGCTCTTTTTATATAAGGACCGTAGTAAAGCTCATTTGGAGTATAGACGTTCAAAGCACTACATTCCTTCAGTATGTTTATTACTTTCTTCTTCAAGGTAGGAGCTGTATATATGTATCCTGGGTCGGGCAGTAGAACCTCACAATCCTCATACTTTAAAGAGTGGAAGGCTCTGGTAGTCTTCTTTCCTATATTTATTCTCTTAAACAATCTTTTTGCATAATGCCTAACTTTAGGATGCCTTAATATTTTAATGAAGCAACCCGGTATATGTAATGTCCTATTTCCAATCACTTTAAATGCTACCCCAGCCTCACCTAGCCTCCTACATTTCATATTAGATTTTTCTAAAATACTTTTAAGATCGATAGCGTTAGAATTGAGACTAAATCCATGGTCTGAAACTATGAGTAAATACTCTGCAGTTTCATAAATCTCCCTAATAAATGAATCTATAAGTTTCATAAGTCTGGATGCTCGAGAAGTAATGTTTCCAGACAGTATTTCTCTTCCCTCTTCATGCATTAGCCAATCAGTTTCACTAATTATTACGAAAAGTAGATCATAATCGTACTTTGCGAGTTCTAACACGCCATTCAAAAACAACTCGGTTTTATTTTCCTCCAATTTTCTATTAACATCAAAATAATCCTTATATTTTTCAAATCGTCGAGGGTATATCGTTAGTTTGGGGCCGATCCAGTCAGAAACTATAATTGCGTTTCTAGCAGTTGTAAAGTTAGCTGGATACGTCAATGGCAAGTTAATAATTATACTTTTTAATCCATAAAAATCTACAATTTCATGTAAACGAGGATACATAACATCGAATATTGTAGCAAATCTTACATGATATTCTTTAGCTGTTTTTGTTACTATATAAAAACTAAATATTCCATGTTTTCCCGGATTAACACCTGTAGCGATACTCGTCCAAGCTGGAGGCGTCCAAGGAGGAATCACAGATTCCAATACCCCTTTTGCGGAACTGGATAATAGATTCTTAAGAAAAGGCATAACACCATTGTCGATAAATCTGTTGAGGACTTCCCAAGAAACTCCGTCAATACCTACGACAGCAACTTTGTTATTTCTCATGAATTTGACACTCTTTTACAACTATATTATAATTTCTGTACAAGGTTCTAATGCCAACGTTCTTTTAACCAATGTAGCTAATTTCAAACTCTAGGAATCGCAACTAACACCTATATCAATAAATTTATCGGTATGGACCAAGATATACTATCAAGTCTACGATAGCAACTTGGTACAACATTTTTAACCTTTATCTTTTGAAATGCTTGAAGAATATTTTCAATAAAAGCCATACGTACCCATATGACACTATAATTCTACATGAAATTACAAAGAAACATGTTATCAGTTTCATAATCCACCCCCTAGTTGTAATCAGGTAGTACATTATTGATGGTAACATGTATAGAAGAATTAACAACTGATGAGTAACCAGTGCAAAAATCACAGCAATCGGTAAAATGAAGTAATATATTAGTCGTAGCGTGTAAAAAATATCCCCCTCCTTTACGAACTCATGAACAGGTCTTTTTGGAAATCGATAAAAGTAGTAATGGAGAGTTGACTTAAAATAGTTCCACGTGCTTTTAACATTCTTTTTTCTAAGATTAAAATTTGTTTTCACGTCATTTCGGCGTAAGTGTATGCAATGAATCGTGTTATCGATTAATATTTTCCAACCTGCCTTACGAATCCTCACGAAATGCGCAGCTGCTTCCCAACTATCAAAGGGATACCCTCCTTTTTCGTAAAAGGGGCCCATAGCTTCTATTACCTCTGGACGAATTAACGAGGAAGTATGTTCTGCAGATTCAGCATATCCATATCTCTTTGGTAATCTACTCATATATATCTTTTCGATGAAAGTAGGATTTTCCCTTACATTAGGAGCGTGGGCCCATCCAATTCTCGGATCTCGGTAAAAGTGTGATAGTAAGGTTTTCAATATTCTTGGAGGCACAATAACGTCACTTTCAGCCCAGAAAACAAAACCTTTCTTGTATTTTAAACAAACATTTCTTACATGACCTAAACCTTTCTTACAAGTTCGGTCTATTATGATACTTTCGTATTCTGACTTAAATTTCTGTTTGAATTCTTTAAGCATCTCATAAGTCCCATCAGTAGAGCAATTATCAACAAAGACAAGTCGTAAAAGGTTCTTCGGATAATCGATATTATATAAGGCTTTAAGTGTATAGTTTAGACACCATTTGCTATTATAGACTGGCATGCAGATAGTTATGAACGGTAGGCTCTCTTGAGGATCCATGACCAACATCCAGTCTTTCATTTTACAACATGGTTTTGAACTAACATTATGATATTGCTAACTAAGCACTTCGAAGCAACTTTATCAATAGTTGAAATCATATGTTATTGTAAGGCTGTCTATGTTATCATCTTACGTAGATAGGCTACTATCTAACCTTTGTTATGACTGGTAAAGTTCTGAGAGATCATGTAGGGGTCTCGTCACAACGCCTTTATATATCTCAAAATTATTCCTATACCCTTGATGTTGGTTAGTGGTAATTTGATTATTTCGTTTAGCGTGTTTTGTTTGTTTTGTAGTCCTTTGGTTATTTTTTCAATGTAGCATTTGGTGATTTCTAGTAAATTTGGCTTGTATGGTGGGTAATTATTTTCTACATTGCTAAGTAGGATCTGGCTGGTGTTCGTTGAACCACCTATTAGAGTTTTTAAATATTGTTCTGTGAGGTTAAGTGTTGAGGTGAGGCCCTCGGTTTCAGCTAGCTTGATGAGCCTTTCTCGCGATTTTAGTTCTCTTAATCTGTAGTGAATGTCAAGTATGTCTGCTAAGTTTATCCTTAGTTCCTTGAGTATAGCGTGGGCGGCGGTTATAAGTGTGGAATATTCTATTGATGGTATGGGCAGTTTGATATCCACGTCGTTGTGTCTCACTTTGATGAGGTACTTACTTTTTAGGACGTTTTTTGTGTTTACATAGCTTATACTTGATGCTGCTAGTTTATAATGCACGTCTACCATTAGATTTACGCCTTTTACATATTTGTATAGAGTTGTTTCTGCGGGCCCCCATCCTTCCACCTTTAGGTTTAGCTCTATCTTTAGCAACTTAATGAGTTGCTTGTATTGGCTTTTTTCAACTAAAAGGTCGATATCGTCTCCAACGTAGATGAAAGGCTTGATAGTTTTGACGACGACTAGTTCGATGTTATGTTTTTTGGCTAGCTTACATATACTGTCCAATAGTATCAGATCTAGTACGAGTTTTTTCCTTAGCTTTTTTTCTTTTCTCCTCAGGGGACTTGGTAGGTTTATTGGGATTTCTAGTTTTTTTATTTGTTCCATAAAGAGTATTAACACCTTATTTTTGGATGAGAGCTCGGCTAGGGTTTTAAACTTTGTTCTTATGGCATTTTTTTCATTGTTTGTTAGCTCTTCTTTTGTTAGTGTTTTCATTAGGAGTTTTGTTAGGGTTAGAGGTTTCATTTTACCGTCTTTAGGTAAAGGTTTATGTGTTTTTTCGCTATGCTACTCCAGTTATGTTGTTGTTTGAGGATTTTCATTTTCCTTTTTAGGGCTTTGCAACTTTTTTGGTTTAATAGGATCATCTCCACGGCTTTTCTTAACTCCTCTTTATCATTTGGTTTTATCAATAGCATGTAATCTCTGTATTCGAGGAATCTAGGCATTTTGGTTGCTATCACAGGCTTTTCGTGCGCTATGGCTAGTGATAGAGGCCCACTTGCGGCTAGTATGTTTTCATCGAGATAGTTGAGGATTACAAGGTCAGCTTTGACGTGTAAATATTCGATTATTTTCCAGGGGTTGTTTATGAATAACTTTATTTTGTCTTGTAGTGCCATTTTGTTAATTTTGTTGATAATTTTTTTGAGGTATTTTGGGCTTTCTGGTGATGTTACGGGGTTGCATGAGCCAGCGATTATTAGGTTTAAGTTTTTTATGTTTTTTGAAATAGTATTGAATGTTTCGATTATTATTTCTATTCCTTTGTCGGGTCTTATGGTGCCGAATGTTAGGATTGTTTTTTTAGTTTTTTCTTCATTGTACTGTGTGTGTTTTGTCTGGGGGATTCCGTGCGGGATTACATAGAGCTTTTTCTCTGGGATTCTGTATTCGTTCGTTAGTATATGTTTCATTATGTTGAGGTGGATAATGATAGCGTTAGATAGTGCGCATAGGATTTTTATGTAGGTGAATGCGAACAACTTAAATAATGTTATTGAGAGTTTTGTTTTGTGGAATTTTTTGAAGTTATTGGTTAGGGTTTTAAGCGGTGTGAGGCCGTGTAGGGTTATTATGATTTTTTTGTTGCTGATTTTTAAGAGTAGAAGTAGTAAGAGTAGGTGGGTGGATTTTAATCCCCGTCCATAGAGCCAGTATTCGTGATGTACATGTAATAACTTTACGTTGTCTTTGACTGCTTGTTTGAATACTTTAAACGGATATATTATAGATTTATGGTTCCATGAAAATTTTACGGTTAAGTTCTTTTTGATTTGGTTTGTGGTAGGCTTTGTAATGGAAGGGGGTCTGTGTGCGTATATTATGATTTTGAGGTTCTGTGTTATTGAAGATATGTTTGTGTAAAGGTATTTTGAGTAGTCAGCTAACCCACTTAGTTCGGGGGGGTAACTGGTTACTACTCCTATTTTAAAAGCCATATTGCTAAGACTCCGTAGATAAATCCTACTACGACTGTGGCTGTGAATAATATTGATAATGCCATGTGGATAAGTGTTCTTTTAGGCTTCTCGAGGAGATGTTTGGGGTATTTGAAGGCTAGTTTTTTAATTATTTCTTTGAGGTATTTACGTTCCACATTTAACGTTGTTGACTCTTCGTATGTCGTTTTGAGCAATGCTTTGGTTATGCCTTGGTTGAAGGCTCTTTTAATGAGATAGCTCAGCCTTATTCTATGTGCCAATATTCTATGGTGAATTATGGCTTTTGGATTGTATAGTATACCTTTGTTAAACTTTTTTAGACATCTGATGCAGAATTCTGTTTCGTCGCCCTGTGTTAGTTTTTCCCTTTTAAGTCCTAAGTTTTCGTTGAATAAACCTATGATGTTAAAAATTTCTCTCTTGAAAGAGATGTTTGAACCAAATGTGTTACGTACTTCGGTGATATTATTGGAATGCAGGGGGTTCGAGGTTAATCCGATGAGCCAGTAGAATTCTTCGGGTAGCCACCATGGTATTTTTCCCAATGGATATATAGGACCTCCTATGCCATAGGATGATGGATATTGGTTGTAGGTTTTCACTAGTTCTTCTACCCATTTGCCGTCAGCTATAGCATCGTCGTCCATAAAGCAAACGATTTCACCTTTTGCATTTAGGATGCCAAGATTCCTACTTGTTGAAATCCCTTTTTTACCTGAGTTGAGGAGCAGTCTAATGTTGTTTTTAGCTATGTTTTTCATTTTTTTGTGGAGTGTTTTGTAAAGTTTATGATTGTTATCTACGACCAATAATATTTCTATGTTAGGATATGTTTGTTGTAGTATGCTGTTTATTGCTTCCACTAGAAATTTTTTGTTTTCAGATTTATGAGTTGTTATGATGACCGAGACCAGGGGTTGTTGTGTTTTCATGCTCTGGTTTCTATAAGTTTATGTTAGTATCCTTATGATGTTCAGATGTGTTTCAGCTATGTTTTTGTTATCGGTTTTTTCGATTGGTACGTTTAATATTTTGGCTATTTTTTTGTATAGTAATCTTTGGATTTCTATTAATTGGCGGGGTTCGCATATGTTGTTTCGTCTATTTTTAATGGTTTTGTAACTTGAATCTAGCATTATTAATTTTGTCTTGTCTTTTGCGAGTATTTTTAATAAAGTTTTCACGGGTATGCTTTGTAAGATCTCGAGGCTTTTTGTGGCTATTGTCATGTGGATTATTGTGTCTGGCAGATATCTGTCAGCTATTATTGTATAGCCAAAAAGTCTAGGTATATATACGTTTATTATCAGTTTAGTGATAACACTAATAAGTTCTAGCCATGACCAGATGGTTCGACTTATACTGTTTGAGTAGGCAAGTATATGTGTAATTATGGCATTGGTAGGGAGTCTTAGTACGCTTTGTGGTGATATTTTTTCTAGGAATTTTAGCATGATGTAAGCTAATGTGTGATTATTCTTTATCCAGACATGTTTTACTTTAAACCCTTTTCTCTTAAGTTTATATGCCAGTAGTCTAGCATGTGTGGTTTTTCCAGCACCATCAGGGCCGAATATCGAAATAATATGGACTCTTCTTCCTACATGTGATGATATAGGTTTGTGAATGCCTTTTTGATCGTGAGGAAATGTTGGCATGTCTGTATGACTTACGTTAGTTATGGGGATAGTAAAATAGATTTTGGAGAATTGAGAGTGTTCGTTATGATTTATGTTTCTTTTTCTTCTTTTGTTTCTTGGGTTTCTAATTGTTTTAGTTCTTGTTCTAGTTCTTTTTCTATTTCTTCTATTGGTTTTGGTGGTGGTGTTGTTGCGAGGGTGTAGCCTATCCATGCTAGAATGAATAGTACTGCGGTCATTGCTAGCCATACTATTGTTATGGGTATGGTTATTAGGTTGATGTTTGGTGTTGGTATTATGTTTTGTAGGTTTGGAAATAGGATTAGTAGGAATCCGTAGACTGTGTATAGTATCCATATTATTATCGCTGCAACGAGCATGCCTCCTCCTATAATTCTATCTTTACTCAAAACTCATTCACCTCTACCTTTCTTTTTTATTTTGGGGTTGGTTTTGTTATGGCTGTTTTTAGGTTTGTGGTTATGTTTTTTATTATTTGCAGTGCTATTATTATTCCGTGTTTTATTTTTAGTTTTTTCATACCTAGACGTTTTCGATATTTTATTGGTATTTCTATGATCTTTTGTTTAAGGCTTTTTATATAGTTGTTTATTTCTACTTCTATTTCGAAGTGTTTTGACATTGGTTTCCAGTTTTTTATTGTTTGCCATTTTATTGCGCGTAGTCCTGTTAGGGGGTCTTTCATTTTTACTTTGTTTAGGTAATGGTGTAGTGTTTTTAGTATTAGGTTTCCCAGACCATATATATCTGTTAGGTAGTTTTTTAGGGTGTGGGTGTGGAATCTGTCTCCTGTTACCATGCCTACGTCTGGGTTTTTTTCTAGGATTTGTATCATTTTTGCTGCTGGTTTTGCTGGGTATGTGTGGTCTCCATCGGTTATTATTATGTATTTTGGGTTGTGGTTTTTTTGTTTTAGGTGTTGTATTGCTGTTTTTATTGCGTTTCCTTTTCCTTTTCCTTTTTGTTGTATTACTTCTGCTCCTAGGTTGCGGGCTATTTGCTGGGTTCCGTCGGTACTTCCTCCGTCTACTACAAGTATGTGGGCGTTTGGGAAAACTTTTTGGTATTCTTTTATTGTGGGTCCGATTCCGGGGGCTTCGTTTAGGGTTGGTATTATGATGGTGAGTTCGGTCACTACGCCCCTCCTCCGTTCCCCTTTCCTTTTTCTCTTTGATTGTGTAAAATTAGTTCTTTGAATTTAATGGGATTGTAATTTAGATTTTGGGAATTGGAGTATTATATATATATATAGCCCAGGATAAAATTGGGCTACGGGTGGTTTTTTGTTGTTCCACCCGCAAGTTTTGTCGTTTGTTGTTATTTGTAATGGTACCATACTATATGGGTAATTATATGTTATTGGGTTTGTGGTATATAAGGTTTAGTGTGGGTTGTTATTTGTATGGTCTTATATGTTCTGGGTTGTTTTTATTGTGTTTTGATGTTTTTTGTCTGGGTATTCTTGTTTTAAAGATGTTTTATTATATATTGTTGTAATAAATATTGCATCATTTTTGATAACGTTTTTACCAAGATTTTTAGGTTAATTTGTTTTCTTGTGTTATTATTGTTTTAGAATTTAGTATATGTGTTTATGTTGAAAGGTATAAAGGGTCAAACTTAGGATTTTTATTTTTGGTTTTTGAATGTTGTAAAACTGTTTCTGGGAGATGGTTGATGATTATAGAAATTGTGGATGAGAATTTTGAGAAGAGAGTTGGGGAGTGAGGGAAGTTCGCTGTTATTTTTCATGGTGTGGTTGAATACAGTTGTGGAGGGTATTTGGTTATGTTTGTTAGTGTTTGTGTAGATGATAGGATAGGTGTGTTGTGATGGTTGAAGTTTAAGGTTTGTTAAGCTGTGTGTTTTGGATTGGACAAAAGATATATATTGCTTTATGGCAATATGTCTTTATGGTGGTTTTATGATTAGGGCAAAGATTGATGAGAGGCTTGAACGTAGGTTTAGGGAGTTGGCTATGAAGAGGTTTGGTTATGGTAAGGGTGCTCTTAGTAAGGCTGTTGAGGAGGCTATTTTAAAATGGGTGTCTTTGGTTGGGAGGGAGGAAGTTATTTTTGAGGGGGATCCTGTGGAAGCTATAGATGGGTTGCTTTCAGATGTTAATATTGGTTCTGTGAGGCTTCAACATAAAATTAAGGAATTTTGGATGGGTAAGGTTGCTGGAAATGTATCTGGTTGATACAAATATTTTTCTTGAGGTATTGCTTTCGCAGAGAAGGAAGGATGAATGTAAGAAGTTTCTTGGTATGTTAAGGAATGGAAAGGTGGAGGGTGTGGTGACTGATTTTACAATTCATTCAATAATAGTTTTGATGGATGGGCTTGGGAAGTTGGATGAGTTAAAGGTGTTTCTTTCAAGTCTTACAGCGTATAAGGGGCTATATGTATACACTACTTCCATATTTGATGAGGTAAATGCTGTTGAGGTTGCTAAGAAAAATAATTTGGATATGGATGATGCAGTGCAATATGTAGCTGCTCTTTCAATAAATGCTGATGCAATAGTTTCTTTTGATCATGATTTCGATAATCTAGGAATACCTCGGAAGGAGCCTAAACAAATAATTAAGGTGGTTTAGGACAGCTAGCTGTGTTGGTTATATTTTTATAATGTGCTGAGAAAGTGATAAGAATTGTTGGGAAACTTAAATCCGTTTTGAGATGTTTAATCTAGGTTTAGGAGATGAATGGACCTTAAACTATGTTTATTGGAAAATATGAAGTAATAGTTCCTGATGGTGGTTATCTACTTAAGTTTAGTTTAAGTTTTAGTGTGATGTTTATATTTGTATATGAGAATAGAAATATGAACCTCAATTCTGGTTAGCAGCTGTTAACCAGAGAGGATATTGAAAGATGTTGTCAAGTTTTGGAATGGGTTGTGTTTGCTGGTTGTTGTGTGATGGTTGGTTTTATATATTTTGTTTTGTATTTTATTTTGGTGGTTTGATGGTTGAGCTTAGTGATAAGGTTAAGGAGTTTATTACTAAAACTGTTAGGGAGGAAATTGTGAAGATTCTACCTTTAACCATTGTCACTAGGGAAGATTTACGATTAGCGATTGAAACAATGAATAAAAGGTTTGAGAATCTACAAAAAAACTTGGATAGGCGTTTTGAAGACTTGCAGAAATATTTGGATAGGTGTTTTGAGGCTGTTAATGGTCGTTTTGAGGATATGAATCGTAGGTTTGAAGATATGAATAAAAGGTTTGAGGATATGTTTCGTTTGCTTCGGTTAATGTTTATTGTTTTGTCTCTGCTTATTGCTGTTTTTGGCTTTCTAGGGATGTATATTGTTTAGTTAATATTTCGTGTTATTTAGTTTTAATTAAGTTTAAGTATTCTAGGGAGATGAATGGCAGGCTGCATAGGTGGAGTTTCCGCAAATTCCAGTTCATCATAGAATATAAGGCTAAGTTGAATGGAGTTCCTATAATTTATGTTGATGCTAAAGGTACTTCCACTTACTGCCCGATATGTGGGGCAAAACTAAGCCCGAATGGGCACAGAACATTAAAATGTAAAAAATGCAGATTAATCGCTGATAGAGACATTATAGGCACTTGGAACATTAGGTTAAGAGGTTTAAAGCAGATAGATGTGGGGAGCCCCGTTCCCCCCGAAAGCCCGTCGATGAACCCTGAGACGGGAAGACTCTCCGCTACAAATATATCAAAAGTTATAAAAGTAACGGAGAGTTAGAACGGTGTGAAACGTTTAGGTATTTTGTTTGAGTGTGTTTTGATG
Organism: Candidatus Baldrarchaeota archaeon; assembly: GCA_019056805.1. Taxonomy (GTDB): domain Archaea; phylum Asgardarchaeota; class Baldrarchaeia; order Baldrarchaeales; family DXJG01; genus DXJG01. The sequence goes on from DXJG01000017.1 coordinate 27,892, forward strand.
AGAATTGATGTTGTTGTATAATTTCCATGTAAGTTGCTATGGTGATAAGTTTTGTTTTTAGTGATAGGTGTTGTGTTTAAGGTTTGTTTATGTGGTTTCTTTGCGGGTTTTTGCTGTTTTCTTTGAATTATGTGTTTTCTTCTTCATTAAAGATTTTATTTTTTCTTTTTCACTGTTGCTTAGGGTGTTGAAGTATCCTTTCCCTACGATGTTTATTGTTAGATTCTTGAAGCTTCTTAGATTGAAGG
>DXJG01000002.1:0-476 GCA_019056805.1 Candidatus Baldrarchaeota archaeon
TCCGTGTTCGGAATGGGAACGGGTAGTTCCCTCCGCACTATGGCCGCCTGCCGAAGCAGGCAGCTTCCCAGTTTCCCATCCCCTCGCGGAGGATAGTACTCCTGGGAACGTGCGGAGGCTTGACTTTCACGGGATGCCGCACCATTCCTATCATCATCAAACACTATATAAAATTTTTCTAAAAAAGATAGTAAAAATATTACATGAAAAACTAACAAATTAAAATGCATCAAACAGCTAAATATCACTTTACCATAACAAGCAATTCATTCAATCATAATTTATTTCGTTCATCTTAATATCCTTAATTTTTCTACAAACTTCGCTAAGAAGCAGCGAAAAATTTATCAAACAAGAAAATACTAATAAAGTTAGAATATAAGGGGCCGTAGCCTAGCCAGGTGAGGGATTAGCACGAAACTAGGCCCCCTTAGGGGCGACGGGCTCCAGAAGCCCATACGACGGGTTTGTTGACC
>DXJG01000002.1:516-106734 GCA_019056805.1 Candidatus Baldrarchaeota archaeon
TTAAAAAAGAGAAACGGGTATTTATTATAAGTCAGGGCCTGTAGCTCAGCATGGTAGAGCAGCGGGCTTTTAGCTTAAGCTAAAAGCTTTGATCATAGATGAAAGAAACCCGTTGGTCGAGGGTTCAAATCCCTCCGGCCCCACCACTAAATTACAACTATTTTTAACAATTTATCATTTTAATTGGAATGAAATACTGCTAAATTCCTAATCGCTAACAATTTTCTGCAAAAATTAGTTAACAACTATACATCGACCTTTCAAAATTTAATATTTTGATCTTTTTAAAGAAAATTAGAGTTAAAAAGAGTATAGGTGATTTCCAATTTTAACATTTAGAGCTTATAGGATATCACTATCATTCTTCTACTCTCTAAATCAAATTCATTAAAATCATAGTCACCGTATACCGCATATGGTTCTAATTCCACGCTTTTAAGAATATTAACAATTTCTGAGTAAGTTTAAACACCTGATTTGTGAAGACCATTTCATTAATATAGCATCTCGTTTTAGGCATCTTTTATAAGATTCTGAGCTATTTTTTTAATCCCTAACCCGGAATCGGAGGGAAGAGATCTCATATCTCTACTTATAGTGACACCTCCTTCAACCACAATGTTGTCTTTCAAGAGAAGATCGGAATCTAAGTCAATGTATTTAATTAAATCAATTGCTGCAGCAAAATGTGCCGCACCAGTTATACCTAATGTGCTTTCTCCCATACAACCAATCATAAGTTCAATGTCAGCTGCCTCTGCTATATTTGCTATTTTTAAAGCCTTATTAATTCCCCCACACTTCATCAATTTGATATTTATAATATCTGCAGCCTTACTTTTCACAAGTCTTAAAGCATCAACAGGACTATGAACAGATTCATCGGCAGCAATAGGTGTATCGACATTTTCTCTAACAAAAGCCATACCGTCGAGATCCCACCAAGGAACTGGTTGCTCCACCAATTCAATACCATATTTTTCAATTTTCTTAATTGTTTTTACCGCTTGTTTAGGAGTCCAACCCTGATTAGCATCAACCCTAATTATAATCTTATCACCAACAGCATCCCTTACTGCTTTAACCCTTTCAACATCTTCTAGAGGATCTGTACCAACCTTAATTTTCAAGGTTCTAAAACCACGATCAACAAATTCTATAGCAGATTTAGCCATTTCTTTCGGAGATTTTATTCCAATGGTTATATCAGTTACTATGATATTTTTAGAACTTCCCAGCAGTTTACATAATGGTAAATTAAAATTTTTTCCTAATATATCGTAAAGAGCCATATCTACAGCAGCCTTTGCACTACTATGCCCTTGAAGATTCTTATCAATTTCCTTCAAAATATCATTCACACAAATAGGGTCCTTCCCAACTAGTACAGGTTTAAGATAATTTTTCACAGCATATATAGTGGATTCAACGGTCTCACCCGTAATTCTTCTACTAGGAGAAGCTTCACCCCACCCTACAATACCCTCATCTGTCAAAATTCTAACAACAACATTCCTACTAATAGTTGAGGTACCCAAAGCAATTGTAAAAGGCTCAAAATATTCCAATTCAGCTACAAAAACCTTAACATCCACAATTCTCATACTATCACCAACTAAACCATTTTCACATAATCTCAATTCATTATCTATTCATAAACCAATAAAAAACATTTTATAAAAATTAAATCGGGTAATGTCTACACCTTTCTCCAATATTTGAAAAATAAAATAACCACAGCACAATATCTAACTCTTTATAAGAAACTTAAATATAGCAGCAACCTTAAGTAAGAATTAGTAATAACAATTTTTAATGATACCAATATATTATTATTAGCTAGTTAAGTGTCAAAGGTGCCGGGGTGGCTCAGACTGGTTAGAGCGCCGGACCAAATTTAATTATCGGGGCGAAACTCATAGGGTACGAGAACTAGTCCCTTCCTGAGACATCCGGAGGTCCCGGGTTCGAATTTCCCAGAAGTTCAAGTCTGGGTGCGAAAATCCCGGCCCCGGCACCACCCATTCATTATTTTAAAATGTTTCCTCACACATTTCTTATATAAAGCTACAAAATGTATTCAACTACAGTATATACTCGATATTCTCCTCTAACTAATTTCAAACTACTAATCTCCCTCTGTATGTATCATGCTATTCAAGAAAACAAAATTTATTTAAAAAAACATTTAAAGTGAACATATCCTCAATTCGCATTCTAAAATTAGTGGAAGCATTCCGTCAGAGGGGTTGAAGGTTGCAAGAATTCGATTTTCTGACTCTTGATGATGTTGAAGTATCAGGGAAAAAACTGCTTCTCAGAGTTGACATAAATTCCCCCATAGACCCAGAAACACTCACAATACTGGACGATTCGAGAATAAAAGCCATACTTACCACGCTTAAAGATTTAGAAGAAGCAGCAGTAGTTCTAATCTCCCACCAAAGCAGACCAGGGAAAAAGGACTTCACCTCTCTTGAACCCCATGCACTCATTTTAAGGAAATATCTAGGCGACCGAGTAAAGTTCATAGATGACATTTTTGGTCCAGCAGCAAGAAAAGCAATAAGAAAACTTTCACCAGGAGAAATTCTAGTTCTAGAAAACGTAAGATTCTATTCAGAAGAAAACATTGAAGCACCACCAAAAACCCTAGCAAAAACACACCTTGTCAGAAAACTAGCGCACTTCTTCGATATGTTTGTGAATGATGCTTTCGCAGCTATACATAGATCCCAACCATCACTCGTAGGATTCGCAGAAGTACTCCCAACCGTTGCGGGGAGACTTATGGAAAAAGAACTCAAAGCACTAGAAAAGGTACTACAAAACCCAGAAAAACCCTGCGTATTCTTCTTAGGAGGAGCAAAAGTACCAGACAAAATGGAAATAATGCTAACCGCTATTCAAAAAAGAAAAGCCGATAAAATACTCTTAGGCGGATTACTCGCAAACGTATTCCTAGAAGCAGCAGGGTACAACATTGGAGAAGAAAACAAAAAACCACTACCAGACTTTGAAAAACTAAAAATCAAAGCAAAAGAAATACTAGAAAAATACAAAGATGTAATAGAACTACCAAAAGACGTAGCAGTAGAAATAAACAACGAAAGAATAGAAGTTCCAGTAGACCAACTACCAATAAAAGGACAAATAAAAGACATAGGAATAAACACAATCATACACTACTCAAAAATATTATCAAATGCAGCAACAATAGTAGCAAACGGACCAGCAGGAATATTCGAAGAAAGACAATACGCCATAGGAACAACAGAAATCCTATACTCAATAGCAAACTCAAATGCCTACAAAATAATAGGAGGAGGCCACCTAGGAGCCATCGCAAACATACTAAACTTAAACACAAAAATCAACCATATAAGCACAGGCGGAGGAGCAGCTCTATCACTACTAGCAGGAAAAAAACTACCAGTAATAGAAGCACTAAAAAAGGCAGCCAAAAAACATAAAACACCTCACTAACAAACAAACCCAACGACACCTATATATACACCTAAACAATACAAAAACTTAAAACTCATAAAAACAAACGAAACAACAAAAAGCCGCCGTAGCTCAGCCGGTAGAGGAAATAAACCCGCCAAAAGCGGCGGACTTGTAACTACTATGAACATATAAAAGTAGCAAGAAATCCGCTGGTCGCGGGTTCAAATCCCGCCGGCGGCTCCACTTCATACCAAAATCATTTTCATTTTAACATACAGCAAGATTACGTGAAATTAAAAAAATAGTTCCTCTAATATTTTCTCCCTTTCCTCAATTTTTTACAAATATTTTTCTGTTTTCTGTTTAAATGAATTTCAAAAACTTAATAAACGATTTAGATGAGAAATTCTTAACCGAAATATATAGTATATCCTTTTTATAGTTAAAATTCCTTAAACCTAGGAAAATTATTTAAAGTGGATAATATTCACCTTTATGCAGTTATAGTCAAGGGGCCGTGGTCTAGTGGTATGCGGGTTTAATCCGCTTACCGGGGAACTTGGTATGATGCTGGGTTTGGGACCCAGTGGACTAGCAGAGAAAACTCTGCTAGGCTGAATCCCGGGTTCAAATCCCGGCGGCCCCACCATATATCATCGTGAAAATAGCCTATAACACCAGCAATAAATTTATAGCTTGAAAAAATAAAAAATAGATAGATTTAGAGTTTAAACTTCAAAGTCGCAATTCAAATGTAATTACTAACCTGCGGGGGTGGCCGAGACCGCCAAGATACCTTCTTTAATGGCGGTGGGAACCAGGACAAAGGGGCTGGATCCGTTTAAAGGCGCAGGACTTAAGATCCTGTGGCGCAGGCCTGCGTGGGTTCAAATCCCACCCCCCGCACCAACTTAAAGTTAAAACAACTTTGTTCTACTTTTAATTATACAATTCTTAATTATGTCAAGGATATGTCAAGTAATTGCTTTATTTTGAATGGAACCTATATGTTATCTTAATTAATATAAGGTTGTGGAGGTTGTGACGTGACATTACTTGACCATATAGGAATAGCTGTGAAGGATCTTGATGCTGCTGTGAAACTCTTTACAGAGATTATTGGATTAAAACTCGAAGGCTATGAAACCGTGAAAGAACAAGAAGTAAAAATTGCTTTTTTATCTGCTAAAAACACAGAAGTAGAATTAATCACACCGCTGAGCAATGAAAGTCCAGTAGCAAAATTTCTAGAAAAAAGAGGCGAAGGGCTTCATCATCTTGCATTTCGTGTCAAAAATCTTTCGGATATGCTAAGACGACTGAAATCTGAAAGATTACAATTAATAGATAAAGAGCCACGTAAAGGAGCAAGGGGTAGAAAAATTGCTTTCATTCATCCAAAGAGTACACATGGAGTTTTATTGGAGCTATGCGAAGAATAACAGAGATTTTGCGTAAGATATTAAAGTAATGGAGACTAAAATTTTTATGGTGTTGGGAGATGGAGTTTAAATTAACACCTGAACAAGAAATGTTACGAGATACCGCGCGTGAGTTTGCAGAGAAAGAAGTAGAACCCAGAGTCGAAGAAATAGAAAAGACAAGGAAAATACCGGAAGACCTGATTAAGAGACTATTTGAGCTAGGATTTGGTGGCATTATAATCCCTGAAGAATATGAAGGTTCTGCTGCCGGCCATTTAGCAAGAGCAATAATTTTAGAGGAAATTGCCTACTCATGCCCCGCACTTGCATTTACCCTACAGATAGTTCATCTTGGACAAGCCCCCCTGATTTTTCACGGAACGAAAGAACAAAAAGAGAAATGGCTTCCTGATTTGGCAAAAGGAAAACTAATTGCATCGTGTGCCGTAACCGAGCCAACAGGCGGATCTGATGTCATGGGAATAAAAACATTCGCTAAAAAAGAAAATAATGAATATGTAATTACTGGCCGTAAATGCTTCATTACAAATGTCCATCTTGCAAATATTCACGGAGTTTTAGCGAAAAGCGGAGAAGACCCAAGACATATGACATTCTTCATGATAGAAGGCGATAGACCTGGAGTGAAACCGGGAAGGGAGGAAAACAAGGTAGGTCTCCATGGCTGTAACACGGGAGAACTTATACTTGACAATGTAAGAGTACCTGTTGAAAATGTTATAGGGGTAGAAGGAAAAGGACTCAGAGTTGCACTCACCGCCATTACCAACGTGGGACGAATGGGAGTCGCTGCAACTGGAGTAGGAATAATAAGACGCTGCCTAGATGAAGCAGTAAAATTTGCAAATCAAAGAGTTCTTTACGGTCAACCCATAAGCAGACTCCAAGCTATCCAATGGCTTATCTCAGACATATACCTACGATATGAAACCGCTCGTCTACTTCTTCACAGAGCGGCATGGATGATAGATCAAGGCATAAGAGCAGATGCAGAAGTTGGAATGGTAAAATTAACAGCTACAGAAGGAGCAGCTGAATGCGCAAGCAAATTATCCAGCATACTTGGAGCCTACGGAATAATGGAAGAATACGCGGCACAAAGACTACTTAGAGACGCATATTCACTAATCCCCGCAGCCGGAACAAACGAAATTATGAGAATTGTAATTTCCAGAAAAGCTTTCGAAAGAGCAACCTAAACACCTTTCTTTTTTAATGGTGATGTAATGACCGAAGAATTACAAATTATAGTTTGCATAAAGCAGGTTCCAGATCCCCATTATCTCTCCAAAATTACAATAGATCCAGTTACAAAAACGATAAGAAGAGAAGGAATACCTGCTGTAATGAATCCATTAGACAGAAACGCTTTAGAAGAAGCTTTACGAATAAAGGAACAACTAGGGGGAAGAGTCGTAGCAATAAGTATGGGGCCTCCTCAAGCGGAAAGAGTTTGCAGAGATGCTCTGGCAATGGGAGTTGATGAAGCAATTCTCTTAAGTGATAGGGTACTTGCGGGATCTGATACACTAGCAACCGCTTATGCTCTCTCAATGGCAATAAAGAAGTTAGGAAGCTTTGATATAGTCTTTTGTGGAAATGAAACAGTTGATGGAAGTACGGCCCAAGTTCCACCACAACTCGCCGAATTTTTAAAAGTCCCTCATATAACACGAGTAAGAAAAATCCTATCCATTAATAGAAATGAACTAATTGTTGAAAGAACAATCGAATATGGTTACATGAAACTAAGAGTCAAATTACCAGCAGTGATAGCAGTAACAAAAGAAATAAATGAACCTAGACTACCCACAGTCTCCGCTATTCTAAAATGTTATCGAAAAGAAATCAAAAAATGGACTGTTTCTGACATAGGAGTTAACCCTAGACAGGTGGGTCTCGAAGGATCACCAACAAGAGTTATCGACGTCTTTTCTCCAGAAGTTAAAAGAAAAAGGAAAATATTCGAAGGAACTACTGACGAAGCTGTCGAATGGATAATTGAAAAACTACATGAAGCAGGCATAATATGAGGTGAATCACATGCCTAAAGAATGGAAAGGAATAATGACGTTCACCGAACAAAGATTTGGACAAATAGAAGAAGTTAGCCTTGAACTACTTGGTGGAGCACGCACACTGGCCGAAAAAACAGGTGGAGACGTTTCTACCTTTCTCATCGGACATAATATTAAGAACCTAGCAAAAGAATTAATCGCATACGGAGCTGATAAAGTATTTGTAGCAGATCATCCATCTCTTACCTATTATCAAAGCGATGCATGTACCAAAATTTTCACAAATCTCATACATGAACAAAAACCAGACATCGTTCTCATAGGAGCAACATCCATAGGCATGGATCTAGCTCCCCGAGTCGCAGCAAAACTTCAAACAGGACTCTCTGCACATGTTGTAAAACTTGAAATAGGACCCGACGGAATCCTCAGACAAATAGTCCCAGGTTTTGGTGGAAATGTGATGGCAGTAGTAACATGTCCAGAAAAACGACCTCAAATGGCCACAGTACGGCCCGGAATTCTCAAAAAAATTGCAAAAGATGAATCGCGACAAGGTGAAATCATAGAACTTGACGTAAAAATAAGCGAAGAAGAACTTAAAGCAAAAACCCTAGAAATGAAAATAGAACCACCTCCAGAGTTACCAATTGAAAAAGCAGAAATCGTCATTGCAGGAGGATGGGGTATCTGTGACAAAGAATGTTTCAATATGTTAAAAGAACTTGCAAAACTATTAGGAGGAGCAGTAGGCGGAACTCGCCCAGTCCTAGATGAAGATCTAATAAAAGAAGATCAAATGATAGGTCAAAGCGGAAAAATCATAGCACCAAAAGTTTACATAGGATTCGGAATCTCAGGAGAAATGCACCACGTAGTCGGTATATTAGACTCCGATACAATAATAGCAATAAATATAGACTCTAAAGCTCCCATCTTCGACTTTGTAGACTACGGAGTAATAGGAGATGCAAAAGAAATTCTACCACGACTAATTAAAAAACTTAAAGAAAAATTAGAAAGAAAACAATGTTAAAATATCATTGGAGCCTTGTATTCCCCAAAAACATCTCTCAAAACATCACATATTTCTCCAATTGTCGCATAAGATTTTACAGCATCTATAGTAACTGGTAATATATTCTCATCGCTCTCAGCAACCTCCCTCATCTTTTGAAGAACTTCCTTAACTCTACTATTATCCCTACTAGCCCTTAATTCCCTAATACGTTCTATTTGTCTCCTCTCAACCTCAGGATCAACTTTAAGAATCTCATAAGAAAGCTCCTCATCTATAACATATTTATTAATACCAACAATACACCGTTCCCCGTTCTCCACTTCTTTCTGGGTCTTATACGCAGAATCAGCAATTTCACGCTGAATATATCCAGACTTAATTGCAGCAACAGCCCCACCCATCTTCTCAATCTTCTCAATATATCTTAACGCTCTATCCTCAATCTCATTTGTCAACCACTCAACATAATATGAACCGCCAAGAGGATCAACCGTATTAGCAACCCCGGATTCCTCAGCAATAATCTGCTGAGTACGTAATGCTATACGAACCGCTTTCTCGGTAGGCAAACACAATGCTTCATCATAAGAATTAGTATGAAGAGATTGAGCACCACCCAACACCGCAGCCAATGCTTGAATAGCAACTCTCACAATATTTATCTCCGACTGCTGAGCAGTTAAAGTGGACCCGCAAGTCTGAACATGAAACCTAAGACGCATAGACCTAGGATTCTTCGCATCAAACTTCTCCTTCATTATCCGTGCCCATAACCTCCTAGCAGCCCTAAACTTTGCTATCTCCTCAAAAAAATCATTATGCACCCCAAAGAAAAACGAAATTCTAGAAGCAAAATCATCAACATCAAGACCCCTATCTATCGCTGCCTTCACATACTCAATAGCATTAGCAAAAGTAAAAGCAACCTCTTGAACCGCGTTACATCCAGCTTCACGCATATGATAACCACTCACACTAATAAAATTCCACCTAGGCATATTTCTACAACTATACTCAATAATATCAACAACCAACCTCATAGAAGGCTCAGGAGGAAAAATATATTGTCCCCTTGCAATATACTCCTTCAAAATATCATTCTGCACTGTACCACTTAACTCCTTCAAAGAAACCCCCTGCATTTCACCTATCGCAATATACATCGCCTGAAGAATATGCGCCGTAGCATTAATTGTCATAGAAGTAGACACTTTTTCCAAAGGAATACCATCAAAAAGCCGCTCCATATCCCTAAGCGTAGGCACGGAAACCCCAACACGCCCAACCTCACCCGCCGCCAAAGGATGATCAGGATCAATCCCCACCTGCGTAGGAAGATCAAACGCCACACTTAAACCGGTCTGCCCCAACTCAAGAAGATACTTAAACCTCCTATTCGAATCCTCAGCAGTCCCATAACCAGCATATTGCCGCATGGTCCAAAGACGACCCCTATACATCGTATGATAAACACCACGAATATACGGATACCTACCAGAAAAACTGAGGTCCCTAAGATAATCAAAATCCTCCAAATCAAGAGGAGTATACAACCGCTTCACAGGAATTCCCGAAGAAGTCACAAACTTCTCCTTCCTCTCACCAAACCGAGAAGCCTCATAATTCCACGCCTCTTTTTCCTTCCTCAACAACTCCAAACTTTTCCTATCAAAACTCATGGCAAACACCAAACCTCATCCATTACCATGAAAATCCCATTTTTAAATCCTCATACACATTTATCAAAATATCTCCTACACAAAACTAGGACAATCAAACAAAAACAACAATACAGACAAAACTATCAGGTGTATCAAAATATTTCACATAACCCAAAACACAAAAATATTAAATAATATCTCACAAAGCAATAAAAACGATGGAGCCGCCGCCGGGCTTCGAACCCGGGACCTCCTCCTTACCAAGGAGGCGCTTTGGTCGGTTCTTGATGTGTTTTTTCTCTGACCAGGCTGAGCTACGGCGGCTTTTTGTTGTTTTGTAGGTTTTTGTTGTTGTTTCTATGTTTTTATGGTTTTTATTTTTGTTGTTGGTTTGGTGGTGGTGTTTTATATTTGTGTTTGTTTGTTTTTATTTGTTTTTCTATTGTTTGTTGTGTTGTTGTTTTTTGTGGTAAGGTTTTAATGTTGTTATAGTAGGTCTTATAAGTAAATTGTTGGTATTGTTTAGTTGATGGTGAAGTATGATGAGTGTTGTTCTCATCGGGACGGTCATTTTGCAGTTGTTAAATATATTTGATATGGTGTTTTCGTTTTTTGAAGGGATTAAGGATGTTATTTCGGATTTTCTTGGGATTCCTATTCCTGATGAGGCTTGGATTTCGTTTTGGTTGTTTGTGGCTCTGGTTATTTCGACTTATGTTTTATCGCTAGGAAAGGGACCTGTGGAGTCGGGTTTTCCTATCGATGAGGTGGGTGCTGAGTCGGCTGCGGTGTTTAAGGCTGAGGAGGTTGCTGCTAGGTCGGCGTTAGAGTTTTTGGATGATGCTTTTAATAAGGGTGAGGTTTCTGAGCAGTTGTTTAATAGGTTGAAGTCTTTCTATTCTAGTAAGTTGGATAGGATTAGTGAGCAGCTGGCTCGTTTAAGTAGATTTGAAGAAATTAGAGGTATTGATCTTGAACTTGAGGAGGCTAAGCGAGAATTTTTGGAGAGGCTAAAACCACCGTCTGAAGTTGAGAGACCAGCGGTTAGGGAGGAACCGGTTGTCGAGGAAGTTGCGGTTCCTAAGGTTGAGGAGGCTAAGGTTGAGCCTACTGTTCCTTCTGCTCCGAAAGGGGAGACGCTTGTTCAGGTTTTAAGAGATGAGATGTTGAGGGAGCTTCGTAGGTTAAAGGAAATTATAGAGAAGTCCAGTTAAGGACGGTGTATTTATGGCTGGTTTTGACGAGAGGGAGAGTGCTAAAGTTAATGCTGCTGAGGCTGCTGTTAAGTTGGTGAAGGATGGACAAGTTCTTGGTATTGGGAGTGGATCTACTGTTGAGCATTTTATTAGGTTGTTAGGGGAACGTATTAGGAAGGAAGAGTTAGAGGTTTATGGTGTTCCTTCTTCTTTTCAATCGTATTTTCTTGCGTTAGATAGTGGTATTCGTATTGTTGGTTTAGATGAGTTTGATGTGCTTGATTTAGCTGTTGATGGTGCTGATGAGGTCGATTCCGACCTAAATTTGATTAAGGGTGGTGGTGGAGCTTTTACTAGAGAGAAAATTGTTGATTCTGCAGCGAAGGAATTTGTGGTAATTGTTGATTGGTCTAAAAAGGTTAATCGACTTGGTGAGAAGTTTCCTGTTCCTGTAGAGGTTCTGCCTTTTGCATATGGTTATGTTTGCCGTAGGTTGAGGAAGCTTGGTGGGGAGCCAATTCTTAGAAAAGCTAAGCTTAAATTGGGCCCAGTTATCTCTGATAATGGTAATTTCATTGTTGATGTGAAATTTTCGAGAATTAAAGATGTTAAGAACTTGGAAAGAGATATAAATAATATTCCGGGTGTTGTCGATAACGGCATTTTTCCATCGAGTTTAGTGGATATCGTTTTTGTTGGGTATAGCGATAGAGTTGAGATATTGAAGCGTGAATGATTTAGTCTGCATAAATTTTTTTCCCTTGTTTTAATACCTCTTCAAGTATTTTTCCATAGTTGCTATTTTTTCTGATTCTTACTTCTCCTCGTTTTCCGACCTTAACCGCAAATAATAAGTCTTGGTCAGCATAAAAATTAACTAATTTTCTTGCTAGTGGTGGTGGAACAAGAAGGATATAGTATTTACGCGTAATGTCTATTTCCACAGGTAATTTTTCTCTTTTAGTAACTTCTCTTCTAACTTTTCCTTTTTTTACTTCCTTTATGGGGGAAACAACTACTTGTTCTCCGAAGACGTATATTTCGTATTCCAGTCCTCCTTTTTCAAAATCTCTGACTTCAATAACTGGTCGGGCTAAATCTCTTTCAGTCATTCCGGATGGAACTTTTACCGTGAGGTTTAGAGAGTATACTTTTTCTATTCTTCCGCCTTTAATGAAAATTACGGTGTCTATAACTCTACTGATTAGGCCTAAGTCTACTCTTCCAATGAATCGTTGTATGGCATCTATTGCTTGTGTTGCATGAACAACACCTATCATTCCTACACCAGCGAATCTTAAGTCTGCGAAGATTTTGAAATCTCTGGTTTTTCGAAGTTCATCAAAAATACAGTAGTCGGGTCTTACGAGTAATAGCACATCGGCTGTCTTCTCTAAACTACCTTTTAGAGCGGTATATTGAGTTATATCCGGGCCTACCTGTAAGTCTCTGGGTTTTTCGATTGTTTTCACAATTTTGTTCATGCTGCTATAAAATTCGGCTAGTGCTGATGCGAAGGTACTTTTACCCGCGCCGGGTGGACCTGCGATTAATATGCCTTCTGCTCTTTCTTTTAGTCGTTTAAGGAGTCTATCTGATACGTTGTAATCGTTTATTGTCATTTTGACAAGGGGTCTTACGGCTGTTATTTCCATTCCATCTGAGAAGGGAGGTCTTGCGATCGCAATTCTGTATTCTCCCATTTGTACAACGGTTGCTCCAGGTTCGTCGATTTCTATAAAAGCGTCTTTTTCACTTCTTGTTCTTTCTATTATGTCCATAGCGATGCTTTGCAATTCTTCGAGGCTTACGGGGTCTTCTCTGATTTTTACTAACTCCCAGTGACCAGGGGTGCCTCTTTTTGCAAGGGGAGGAACTCCTTCTTTCAGATGCACTGACATGACATTTTCCGAGAAGAAATCTTCGATTTTAATCCTTTTTCTTTTGATTTTTATATATTCTGTTTCTATTCCTTCAATTTTGGCTAGAGAAGCTTGAATATGATCACTAGTAATTAGCTTGGCATTTAGCTCTTTTGCTTGTCTTCTTATTAGAGCATCTATTTCTCCCTTCGATGCGTATTTTATTTGTCCTGGATCTGGTCTTTCTCCGACAAATTCTAGTTCTATTTTGTTTTCTTCTGCTAGTTTTCTGAGTTTTTTCAACTCTTCTAGCCCTGCGTATCCAACAGCTTTCCCTATGTTTGCTTGGTATTCTATTTCTGCAATAACAGCGTTGGGTATGGCTATTTTTACATTACTTAGTTTATTTTCCCTTATTTTACGGGATAACCATCCTTCTATGATGATTGACGTGTCGGGTACTATGATTTTTGTCATACATTTTTCACCATTGTTTAAAGTAGAATCAAGAAGGTGAGTTACGACTTAAATATATTTTTTTCTAAATGATAAAGAAGATTTCTTAACAGTAAAATCAAAATCTTAGAGCTCTAAACGTGAAACTTTATAATACGTTATATCTCCCTGTCTGTCTACAATTGCCAATATTAATTCTTTTCCCATACTTCGTGCTGCTTTAGTTATTTTATCAAGTTCGGTTAAACTAAATGGTTTTCCTTCTTCTACTATTCCAACTAGATATTTAGCTACATCTTTTCCTACTTTTGCCCCTCTTTCGTACAGGCGATATTCAGCGACTTCTCCTGGACCCTGCCTAACTATGTAACCTCGGGATCTTAGGTCTCTGTAGACGATATATTTTATCCAAATTTCTTTATCTACTTTTTCAAGATATTTCATCAAATCGTTGAAACTGTATTCATTTCCGCCGTTGTCAATAACTTTTATCTTGTTTCTCTCTAGAAGTATTAACGCTTCAACAGGGTTAAGTATCAGCTTTTCATCTGAAACTAATTCTCCATAATATCCTTGATTATAAAGCTTTGCAACATCTTTTCCTTCTATTATCACCGAGGTATCTATGAGTTTTCCGCAAGCTACGATTTCTTCCTCTTCCATTTTTATCCCCTTTGTAAGAAAATATTTATCCTTAAAATTTTTTGGTAAAGCATGAAAACATAACGTGGTAGTGGTTTAAATGACAGTTGAAGAAAAAATTCTTAAATTCTTGAAAGACGCGGATAGAATCGTTATAATGGGTATTGGAAATATACTTAGAGGAGATGATGCCGCTGGAGTTGTAATTACCCGTAAAATTGCCTTAAATGTACCTGAGAATGTTCTAGTTATAGATTGTGGTTCAACTCCAGAGAATTATCTAGGAAAAATTGTAAAATTTAATCCTTCACACATTCTAATAATAGACACAGTTATTGTTAACGGAGAACCGGGAGAAATAAAGGTGGTTGACGAATCGCAAATTGTAGATACTCTATCTTTCTCCACACACAAACCTTCAATTCATATCTTGATTAAGTATATTAAGGGCATTCTTAAGGGAGTAAAATTTTTGGTTCTCGGAATACAGCCTAAAAAACTTACATTAGGAGAAGAAATGTCAGAAGAGGTAAAAAATGCTGTAAATAAGATTAGCGATATGTTAATGAAGATTTTACAATCTTCACGGGATGGTGGTGAATAGTTTTGCGAATAAGAAGCATCGAATGGAAGAAAAACAAAGTTATCATTATTAATCAGTTAAAATTACCTGAAAAAATTGAATATATCGAGTGTATCACACCGGAGAGATTAATAGAAGCAATAAAAAAGATGGAGATACGGGGAGCACCTGCAATAGGAGCAGCTGCAGCATATACTCTAGCTTTGACAGCAATTAAAAACAGATCGAAAACGAAAAAAGAACTTTTAAAGAAAATACATGAGATGGCTGGTAAATTAAAATCTACACGGCCAACTGCAGTAAATCTCTTTTGGGCTGTTGACAGAATATTAAAAATCATAGAACATGTAGAAGGACCGGTTAATGAAATTGTTACAGCAGTAGTAAGTGAAGCTATGAAAATAGCAGAGGAAGACGTGAAAGCTAATAAGTTAATTGGTAAATATGGAGCAGAATTGATAAGTGACGGAGATAATATATTGACTCATTGCAACACTGGGGCTCTTGCAACAGTCGACTATGGTACAGCTCTCGGCATTATAAGAGCAGCGGTAGAGGAAGGGAAAAGAGTTCATGTTTACGTTACTGAAACACGACCAAAACTGCAAGGAGCTAGACTGACAGCTTTAGAATTAAAATATGAAAATATTCCAGTTACGGTCATATGTGATAATATGGTTGGTTATGTTATGCAAAAAGGGTTAATAAATAAGATTTTTGTTGGTGCTGATAGAATATTGAGAACAGGACATGTTATAAACAAAATTGGAACATATACCATTGCTATCTCAGCAAGCTATCATAATATTCCCTTTTATGTTGCAGCTCCTACATCAACCTTTGATCTAGAAACGTCCATAAATCAGGTTAAAATAGAAGAGAGGCCTTCAGAAGAGGTGGCATTTTGCGGTAATGTAAGAATAGTACCTGAGGGTGTAAATATTTTTAATCCCGCCTTTGATATAACTCCTCCTGAACTGGTGAACGCTATTATTACAGAAAAAGGTATATTAGAACCCCCTCTTGACCGCGCAATCGTAAAGATATTTAACCTTTAGTTGGCGGTTCTATTTGTACAAAAACATCCACGGGGATATTTTTATGCGAAGAAATATAGTTTTTCCACGAATTTCCTACAGCGATTAAGATAAATATTCCAACCAGCTTTGCTCCTGTTTTTTTCACTAAATTTATTAAGGCTCGTTGAGTTTCTCCGCTCCTTATAATGTCATCTACAATTAATATTCTATCACTAGAGGTAATACTTCCCTTCGGTAGGTATAGACTCATATAGACTCCCGAAGAACTTGGAATATAATTTTCCTCCAGAAACTCAGGAATACCAACTTCTTTTTCTTTTTTTGCGTAAATTAGATCAACGCCTAATTCGCTCGCGAAGAGTACAGCAATGGGAATACCGTCGGTGGAGGCTGTTAAAACTTTCGAAATTTTCTTGTTAACATATTTTCCGACTACATGTTTTATGATTAATCTAAGCATTGGAATATCAAAAATTATAGGAGTATTATCAAAATATCCGAGTCTATCGAATTTAATTCTATTTTTTACTTCTTTTACAAGGTCAAATCGTTCTTCAAAGAATTTTAAAATTTTTCTAGCTCTATCAATTCTGGGAACAACTCGCCCCATAACGTAGCGATTCAAAACGCTAACAGGTAAATTCAACATCTTAGAAAGTTCTTCATAAGTATATCTCTTTTTTAAAATTCTCAATATCTCAACTGCACCCAGTCTTTCTTGTAATTCAAACCACTGAGAATTGCTCACACTCTACACCTCTAAAAATGATGCTATCAGCTGAACATAATCATTAAAATCATACAAAACAATAAATAATATAAAATATACCAAAAACATAATTCTAATTAAACTAATATATCGAACTTCCATCGTTGTTAATATATTCAAAGTTTTATCTATAGGATTAAAATACACGTTCTCTATGTACTATAAGCTTCACACAAAAACTTTAAAAAACAAAGGCATATAGCACAAGTACGCTAGAAAACTTAAAAATGCCTACCACACATATATAACGGAAACATCTAACAGTACAAAGATCAAACTGCCCCGGTGGTGTAGCCCGGCCTAGCATGCGGGTCTGTCACAGGGCTACAACCCGTCAAAACCCGCGACCCGGGTTCAAATCCCGGCCGGGGCGCCAATGCTTTGTTTTATAAGAGTGAAAAGTTTGATGTTGCCTTGTATAATTCGTGGATACTTTCGTTAGCTGTGGGGCTGTTAATTGTGGTGCGAAAAAAATATAAGTTCGTAGTTTTCTCATGGAATGAGAAAATTTATAAAGTTATTTGCATGATTGCTATGTTTACGATGAAATTGGTTATGTGGATTTTTATGAATTTTAATTTTATGGCTTTAGGAGACTACCCTATAATATGGAGGGGTTCTCGTGGATAAAAAAAGGAAAAAAATTGATATATTCTGTCACGAGCTTGTTCCAAAGCATGAATTGTTAAGTAAGGAAGAGGCTGAGAAACTACTTAAGAAACTTAACATTTATCCTGAGCAATTACCCTGGATAAAGAAATCCGATCCTGCTGCAGTTGCTATTGGAGCAAAACCAGGAGATATTGTTAAGATTATTAGAAAAAGTCCCACAGCTGGAGAAACTGTTGTTTATAGATATGTTATTGATAAATAAGCGGGGGTTAATTTAATGGAGAAACTTTCAATTTATGACAGATGGATAGTTATGAAAGCGTTTTTCGAAGAAAAAGGACTAGTTAGACAACACTTGGACTCATATAACGATTTCATTGAAAGAGGTCTTCAACAAGTTGTTGATGAAGTTGGTAAAATAGAACCCGAAATTGCTGATTTTTATGTAAAATTAGGTAAAATAGAAGTTGGAGAACCTATCATAAGAGAAGCAGATGGATCTACCAGAAAAATTTACCCTATGGAAGCTAGAGTACGTAATCTAACTTATGCCGCGCCTATCTACCTTGAAATGACGCCAGTTTATGCTAATGGCAAAGAAGGAAAAACAGAGAAAATCTACATTGGTACGATGCCCATCATGTTAAAATCCAAAAAATGTCCCTTATCCAAGATGAGCAATGAAGAGCTTATTAAAATTGGTGAAGATCCTAAAGATCCTGGAGGATACTTTATTATCAACGGGTCAGAACGTGTTTTGGTTACTCAAGAGGATTTAGCTCCAAACCGGATTCTTGTCGAAGAAGGCACCAGTGGTAGTGCTGCAACTCATGTTGCCAAGGTATTTTCAACAGCAAAAGGGTTTAGAGCCCCTGTTACGTTAGAAAGACGAAGAGACGGGTCCCTAAGAGTTTCCTTCCCGTATGTTCCTGGCAAGATTCCGCTTGCAATACTCATGAGGGCTTTGGGTTTAGTCACTGATAAGCAAATCTCTAGTGCTGTCTCTGAAGATCCAGAAATTTTAAGGGAATTAATTCCTACACTTGAAGAGGCAGCTCCACTTTATGTAGTTAATGATCCCGAAAAGACTATTGAAAATGCGCTTGATTATATTGGTAAACGAGTTGCAGTTGGACAGAAACGTGAGTACAGAATTACTCGTGCTCAACAAGTGTTAGATAGATATCTTTTACCGCATATTGGTACAAATCCTGAAGATCGTATAAAAAAGGCCTATTATTTAGGTCAGATGGCTCAAAAATTGCTTGAATTGGTTTTAGATAGAAGAAAGCCAGATGATAAGGATCATTATGCAAATAAAAGGCTGAAACTTGCCGGTGATTTACTTACTAGTCAATTTAGAGTCGCATTCCACAATTTATGTAGGGATATAAAATATCAACTTGAAAGAACAACTGTAAGAGGTAGAAAACCTCATATTAGAACTGCTGTTCGTGCTGACGTTATTACTGAGCGATTAAGACATGCACTAGCTACTGGTAACTGGACTGGTGGTAAGGCTGGCGTAAGTCAATTATTAGACCGAACAAATTATATGTCAGCCCTAAGTCATCTTAGACGCGTCGTCTCTCCGCTTAGTAGAAGTCAGCCGCACTTTGAAGCTCGAGATCTTCACCCTACACATTGGGGTAAAATATGTCCAAATGAGACCCCTGAAGGACCAAACTGTGGTTTAGTAAAGAATCTTGCCTTGATGGCTCACATTTCTGTCGGTGTTGATGAAAACACCATAGAACGTTTGCTCTATGACCTTGGAGTTCAACCCATTGAAGAAGTTAGAGGTAACCCTCGACAGAGAGGAGCCCGTGTCTTTCTTAATGGAAAACTTTTAGGAATTCATGTACAACCGGAAATATTTGTGACAAAACTTCGTCAAATGCGTAGAAGGGGAGAAGTTAGCTCTGAAGTTAATGTTGCTTACTATTCTGATGTAAATGAAGTACAAGTGAATTGTGATGCAGGACGTGTTAGGAGACCTCTAATAATTGTTGAAGGAGGAAAACCAAAACTTACAATTGAACACATCGAAAAACTAAGAAATAAAGAATGGACGTTTAGTGATTTAGTCAAAAGAGGGATAGTTGAGTATTTAGACGCTGAAGAGGAAGAAAACGCTTTCATAGCATTAAATCCAGAGGATTTAACCCCTGAACATACTCATTTAGAAATAGAGCCATCAACTATCTTAGGGATAACAGCGAGTTTAATACCATATGCCGAGCACAATCAGTCACCAAGAAATTCTTATGAAGCGGGCATGGCAAAACAAGCTCTTGGACTTTATTCAGCTAATTTTAGACAAAGAGTTGATACAAGATCACATGTTCTCCATTATCCGCAAATACCTGTTGTAAAAACAAGAGCGATGGACGTAATAGGATTTGATGAACGTCCCGCTGGACAAAACTTCATTGTTGCTATTTTATCGTATGAAGGATACAATATTGAAGATGCCCTAATAATCAACAAGGCATCAATCGAAAGAGGTTTAGCTAGATCTACGTTCTTTAGATGCTACGAAGCTGAAGAAAGAAAATACCCTGGAGGACAAGAAGATAGGTTTGAAATACCGGATAAAAACGTTAGAGGATATCGAGCTGTAGAATATTACAGCAACTTGGCTGATGACGGTATCATTGAACCTGAAATTGAAGTAAAGGGCGGAGATGTTCTCATAGGTAGGACAAGCCCTCCAAGATTCCTTGAAGAATATGCTGAACTTGAGGTAACAACACAAATTAGACGTGAAACTTCCGTAAGTACGCGACACGGAGAAAAAGGCATCGTAGACACAGTAATATTAACTGAAACTTCCGATGGAAGCAGACTTGTCAAAGTTAAAGTTCGAGATGAAAGAATTCCGGAGCTGGGCGATAAATTTGCATCGAGACATGGACAAAAAGGAGTAATAGGCCTCATAGTTCCGCAAGAAGATATGCCTTTCACCGAAGATGGTATTGTTCCCGACTTAATAATTAATCCACATGCTATACCATCACGTATGACATTAGGACAACTTATAGAATCTATTGCTGGAAAAGTTGGAGCTCTTTCAGGTAGGAGAGTTGACGGCACACCATTTTCAGGAGAAAAACCTGAAGATCTTGCACAAGAACTCAAGAAATATGGCTTCAAGTACAATGGTAGAGAAGTTATGTATGATGGTATAACCGGAAGAAAATATGAAGTAGATATTTTCATTGGTGTGGTTTATTATCAAAAGCTTCACCATATGGTAGCTGATAAAATCCACGCAAGAGCGCGAGGACCAGTTCAAATACTTACAAGACAGCCTACTGAGGGAAGATCAAGAGAAGGCGGTTTAAGGTTTGGTGAAATGGAAAGAGATTGTTTAATAGGACATGGTGCAGCTATGTTACTCAAAGACAGGCTTTTAGAGGGCTCAGATAAAACTGACATTATTATTTGTGAAAAGTGTGGTTTCCTTGCATACTACGATAGAAATAGAGATAGATATTATTGTCACATTCACGGCGAAGATGGAACGTTTTCAAGAGTTTCCGTTTCATATGCATTTAAACTCCTTCTTCAAGAATTAATGTCTCTTTGTATATCACCAAAATTAATCCTCGAGGAAAAAGCATAATGGAGGAAAACAAATGAGTTTGTATCGCCCACCCAAAAAAATTGGAGCAATAAGATTTGGTTTACTTTCACCTGAAACAATTAGAAAAATGAGTGTAACAAGAATCATAACTCCAGACACTTATAGTGAAGATGGATTACCAATCGACTCTGGATTAATGGATGGAAGACTTGGAACAATAGAGCCTGGGCAAAGATGTAAAACTTGTGGAAATAGAATAGGTGAATGTCCAGGCCACTTTGGACATATAGAACTTGCAAGACCTGTTATCCATGTAGGATTTGCCAAGGTCATATATAAAATATTGAGAGCCACATGTAGAAAATGTAGCAGAATTTTATTATCTGATGAAGAATTAGAAGACTTTAAGAAGAGAATGGACGAATATGAGAAAAAATGGAAAGGACTAAGCGAAGAAATTTCGGATGAACTCCTGAAAAAAGCTTCTAGAGTGTCTAAATGCCCTCATTGCGGAGAATCGCAGTTTAAAATAAAATTTGAGAAACCTACAACCTACTATGAAGAAACAAAAGAAGGACTAAGAAGATTAACTCCTATTGAAATACGAGATAGACTGGAACGTATAACAGATGAAGATGCAAGGCTCTTAGGAATAAATCCAAAGGATGCAAGACCGGAATGGATGGTATTAACAGTTTTACCAGTGCCTCCCGTTACCGTCAGGCCAAGTATAACGTTAGAGTCTGGAGTTAGATCAGAAGACGACTTAACACATAAACTAGTTGATATAATTAGAATAAATCAAAGATTAAGGGAAAACATAGAGGCAGGAGCTCCTCAACTTATAATTGAAGACCTATGGGAACTTCTACAATATCATGTAATTACATACTTTGACAACGAAGTTTCAGGAGTTCCACCAGCAAGACATAGATCAGGCAGGGCATTAAGAACACTAAGCCAGAGACTAAAAGGTAAAGAAGGAAGATTCAGAAGTAATTTATCTGGTAAACGAGTAGATTTCTCTGCCCGTACCGTAATTTCCCCCGATCCAAATCTAAGCATTAACGAAGTAGGAGTTCCTATTGACATAGCTAAAATACTAACTATCCCAGAACGTGTTACTGAATGGAATATAGAAGAACTTAAAGAATTGGTAATTAAGGGACCAGACCAATATCCTGGAGCAAATTACATTATTCGTTTAGACGGTAGAAGAATAGACCTTCGATATGTTAGAGATAGGAAAACTATAGCTGAATCTTTAGAACCAGGATTTATAGTTGAACGACATCTAAAAGATGGGGACATTGTACTATTTAACAGACAACCTTCACTACACCGTATGTCAATTATGGCACACGAAGTTCGAGTACTACCATACAGAACATTCAGACTGCACCTTTGTGTATGTCCACCGTATAACGCAGATTTCGACGGCGATGAAATGAATCTCCATGTTCCTCAAAGCGAAGAAGCAAGAGCAGAGGCTAGAGTTTTAATGAGAGTACAAGAACAAGTATTATCACCAAGATACGGAGGGCCTATCGTAGGAGCAATTCAAGATTACATATCCTCAGCTTTCCTATTTACAAGCAAAAACAATCTACTAACAAAAGAAGAAGTCTGTCAGCTTCTTAGTGTAGCTGATTACAAAGGCGACTTACCAGAACCAGCAGTAAAAGAACCTCAACCTTTATGGACTGGTAAACAAATATTTAGCTTATTTCTCCCCAAAGGACTAAATATTTCTCTCCGAGCAAGCGTATGCCGGAAATGTCCAGGAGGTTGCCTAAAGGAAAAATGTCCTTATGATGCCTACGTAGCAGTTAGAGATGGACAACTTATCACTGGAGTTATTGATGAAAGAAGTATAGGTGCGTTCCAACCTGACAGTATTCTACATAGAATAATCAAAGATTTTGGAACAGATGCTGCAAGAGAATTCCTTGACAAAATAGGAAAACTTCTAATAGAGTTTATATCAAGAAAAGGGTTTACAATGGGTCTTGACGATGTTGAAATACCCAAGGTAGCAACAATCAGAATTCAAGAGATACTTAAAGAAGCGGAAGAAAAAGTCGACAAGTTAATAGAAAGCTACAGAAGGGGAGAGCTTCAGAGATTACCGGGAAGAACACTTGAAGAAACTCTAGAGATGCAAATTATGAAAGTTCTGGCCGAGGCCAGAGATAAAGCAGGAGACATAGCAAGCGAACATCTCGGGCTTGAAAATCACGCTGTAATAATGGCAGAAACAGGTGCAAGAGGGAGTATTCTTAATCTGGCTCAGATGGCTGCATGTGTTGGACAACAATCAGTACGTGGTGAACGTATAAATCGTGGATACAGAAATAGAACATTACCACATTTTAAAGTAGGAGATTTAAGTGCAAAAGCGCGAGGATTTGTTGCATCAAATTATCGTACTGGACTTGATCCAATAGAATTTTTCTTCCATGCAATGGGAGGACGAGAGGGTCTTGTAGATACCGCGGTAAGAACATCTACAAGTGGATATATGCAGAGACGATTAGTTAACGCGCTTCAAGATTTAAAGGTCGAATATGACGGCACAGTAAGAGATGCATCAAGTAGAATAATTCAGATAATTTATGGAGAGGATGGCGTAGATCCTGCCAAAAGTGATCATGGAAAAGCCGTTAATATAGATATTATCATCGAAAAAGTTCTAAGTGAGAGTGAACAAACATGACAGAAAATATTCAGAAAGAAATAGATAAAAAACTTAAAGAATTACAAAAAAATAAAGTTCTCCCTCCCTCGATTATTGAACAACTTAGAGAAAAATTATCTCAATTCAAGATTACTAAAAAGCAATTTGAACGTATAATAAATGAAATTATTAAAGCTTATAAATTAGCACTAGTAGAACCTGGAGAGGCCGTAGGTACCGTCGCAGCACAATCTATTGGAGAACCAGGTACTCAAATGACACTAAGAACATTTCACTATGCAGGAGTTGCTGAACTCAACGTAACTTTGGGTTTACCACGTTTAATAGAGATCGTGGATGCTCGTCGCAACCCTTCAACTCCAATGATGACAATATATTTAGAAGAAGAATATCGTAATAGCGAAGAAAAGGCAAGAGAAATAGCCCAGAAAATAGAAATGACAAAAATAGAAAACGTAGCAAAGAACATTGAAATAGATCTTGTCAATAAACGTATACTCATAGTACTTGATCCCGAACTTATGAAAAATAAAGGGGTAAAAGTGGAAGAAGTAGCAGAACGCCTCAAAAAACTTAAAAAAGGCGAAATAATTGTTGAAGATAATGTAATATACGTTGAACGTAAAACAGAGAAACTACCTGAACTTCAAAGGCTCCTAGAAAAAATAAGAAATCTTCAAATAAAAGGAATTAAGGGAATAACAAGAGTAGTAATAAGAAAGGTAAAAGAGACAAATGAGTATGTTCTTTATACAGAAGGGTCAAACCTAGCGGAAGTTATAAAAGTACCTGGTGTAGATTTTGCACGAACAAAAACCAACAACATACATGAAGTTGCAGAAGTTCTTGGTATCGAAGCAGCAAGAAATGTGATAATAGAAGAGGCTATGGGAGTACTTGAAGAACAAGGTCTTGATGTCGACATTAGACATATTATGCTTGTAGCAGACTTAATGACAGCCACTGGAGAAGTAAAACAAATAGGAAGACATGGCGTAAGTGGTGAAAAACCCAGCGTCTTTGCCAGAGCCGCTTTCGAAGTTACAGTGAAACACCTTTTGGAAGCAAGTTTAAGAGGCGAACAAGATATATTAAGAGGAGTAGCCGAAAACGTTATAATAGGCCAAGAAATTCCATTAGGAACGGGTTCCTTGGAACTACTAATGTACACTTTAAGACGCAAAGAGGAGGAAGGTTCAAGTGGTTGATATAGGAAAAGCCGTCAGAATGGCTGTAAAGACCGGAAAAGTTATTCTTGGCACTAAAAAAACTCTTCAATTAATTAAACAAGGAAAAGCCAAACTCGCAATTGTAGCCTCAAATTGTCCAACAGAAATTAGAGAAGATTTAGAATATTATTGTAAACTTTCCAACATACCCATTTATACTTATGATGGTACGAGTTGGGATTTAGGAGCAGTTTGTGGAAAACCTTTCATGGTCGCCGTGATGGCGATTATTGATCCAGGTGATTCAGAAATATTAAAACTTGTGAAGGGAGGAAACCATGGCAACGAGTAAGGTGAAACTAACAACAGATGAAATCCAATATATTACCTTTTTCGAAGGATTAACAGGCGCCGTAGCTAAAGATTGCATAATAGACGAAAATGCTGATAGAATAATTTTTCTTGTTAAAACAGGTGATCTAGGACTGGCTATAGGAAAACGAGGGACAAATGTTAAAAAAATAAGAAAACTTCTCGGGAAACCTGTGGATATTGTAGAATATGCCGACACACCAGAGGAAATGATAAAAAATGCATTAATGCCGGCCAAGGTTAAGTCTGTACACATAACTGAACGAAGAGACGGTAAGAAAGTTGCCATAGTGACTGTGGATCCCAAAGATAGAGGAATAGCTATAGGTAAAAACGGAAAAAACGTTGCAAAAGCGAGGATCCTGGTGCAGAGACACTTTAATATTGATGATGTTATTATCAGTTAGACCCAGCGACACGGTTTTTGACGAGAAAAACTTTAAATAAGGAGTACATAATCTAAGCTTCGCAACATTCTCATCAAAATATTATGTGATATAGAGGTAGAATTAAATGACGGGACTAAAGGCTCCAAGAGGAGAATTCGCAGCAAGAAAGTTAAAGATGAAAAGACAGAAACTCAGGTGGAAAAGCTGGGAATATAAAAGGAGAATGTTAGGTCTAAGAGTAAAAGCTGATCCACTAGAGGGAGCTCCGCAAGCCAGAGGAATAGTACTGGAAAAGGTTGGCATTGAAGCAAGACAACCTCATAGCGCAATTAGAAAATGTGTTAGAGTCCAGTTAATTAAAAACGGAAAACAAGTTACAGCCTTTGTACCCGGTGATGGAGGCCTATTATTCATTGAAGAACACGATGAAGTAATCATAGAAGGAATAGGCGGAAGAAAGGGAAGAAGTTATGGCGATCTCCCAGGAGTAAGATGGAAAGTAGTAAAAGTTAATGGAGTTTCACTTAAAGCACTTTTAGAGGGTAAAAAGGAAAAACCACTGCGTTAATCAAAATATATTATGAAAGATATTAACTTCCAAATAGGTTTCTGAAAAAATCGACATTATTTAATACATTAAAAATTATGTTGAAAGACTTTAGATAGGTTTATATAATTACCCAACTATCTTCCAAAAATAACATCTCAAAAACAATAATATTAAAAATTTCAAGAATAACTCTCTTTAGGAGGGAAGTACATATGTCCGAAAAACCACACTTAAACCTAGTAATAATTGGCCACGTAGACCATGGAAAGTCAACCCTAATGGGGCACCTCTTATACCTTGCAGGAGCTATAGATGAAAGAACACTCAAAAAATACGAGGAAGAGGCAAAGAAAATCGGAAAAGAGAGCTTCAAATTTGCATGGGTCCTAGACAAACTGAAAGAAGAAAGAGAAAGAGGCCTGACAATAGACTTAGCTTTCTGGAAATTTGAAACTGACAAGTATTACTTCACAATAATCGATGCTCCAGGTCACAGAGACTTTATAAAAAACATGATTACAGGTGCTAGTCAAGCAGATGCAGCAATACTTGTTGTATCAGCTAAAAAAGGAGAATTTGAAGCAGGAATAGGTCCAGGAGGCCAAACAAGAGAACATGCATACCTAGCATTTACTTTGGGCGTTAACCAGATAGTAGTAGCTGTAAACAAGATGGATGACCCCTCGGTAAATTGGGGCCAGGAAAGATACCAAGAAATAAAGAATGAAGTATCCCAATTACTAAAAGAAATAGGATATAAGGTAGACAAAATACACTTTGTTCCAGTATCAGCTTGGACCGGTGATAATCTGGTAAAGAAAAGCGAAAAAATGCCATGGTACGACGGACCAACCCTTATGGAAGCTCTAAACATGTTCGAAATACCACCAAAACCAATTGACAAACCCTTAAGAATTCCAATACAAGACGTCTACAGCATTACTGGTGTAGGTACGGTGCCAGTTGGAAGAGTAGAAACCGGAGTACTAAAAGTTGGTGATACAGTGATTTTCGAACCAGCAGGAGTAAAAGGAGAGGTCAAAAGCATTGAAATGCATCACGAACCACTCCAAGAAGCTGTACCAGGCGATAACATAGGATTTAACGTTAAAGGTGTATCAAAGAAAGATATTCGCAGAGGTGACGTTGCAGGACACCCAGACAAACCACCGACGGTGGTAAAAGAATTTATTGGACAAGTTATAGTAATTTGGCATCCAACATCTATCGCACCAGGATACACACCGGTATTACACGCCCATACAGCTCATATTGCCACTAGATTCGCTGAACTATTAACAAAAATCGACCGAAGAACTGGTCAGGTCGTTGAAGAAAAACCAGCATATCTGAAAAGAGGCGATGCTGCCCTTGTAAAATTTGTACCAACAAGACCTTTCGTAATAGAAAAATATGCTGAAATACCACAACTTGGAAGATTTGCAATTAGGGATATGGGTAAAACAGTAGCCGTTGGAATCGTAAAAGAAGTAACACCAGCAAAATAACCTCCCATCTTTTTCTCTAGGTGAAAACAAAATGCAAAAAGCAAAAATAAGACTCACATCGACTAGTGCCAAACAAATCGAAGAAATATGTCAACAGATAAAAAATATAGCACAAAGAACGGGGGTACATATTTCAGGACCAATGCCACTACCAACGAAAAAATTGAAAGTTCCAGTGCGAAAATCACCATGCGGTGAAGGAACCGCAACATGGGAACATTATATATTAAAACTACACAAACGACTGGTTATTATCGATGCAGACGAGCGCACGTTACGTCAAATAATGCGAATAAGAATTCCACCAGAAGTATTTGTTGAATTAGAAGTAACATGAAATATAAATTCATACTTGTTTTTCAATCCCAAATCTAATTTAACTAAAATATATAATTCAGTGCTGATGTCAATTTTATTTTTATGATTATTTAAGTTTAAAAATAAAAACATTAAAATGAATGCAAGAGAAGATTTATTTTAAGTAGTTTATAACCATTATTTTACCCTATACCAGTTATCCTGCCGGGGTAGCCAAGTGGACTACAGGTTTCATTCCGGTCAAGGCGCGGGCCTTGAGTTCCGCAAACAAGGGCCACAGGACAGCCCGTGGCCCTTACGGGCCGCGTGGGTTCGAATCCCACCCCCGGCGCCATTTAAATTTATATAGAAGGCATAAAAACTAGTTTGATTGAATGCAGTATATGCTAGTGATAAACTAGATTTGTAGGTGAATCTAATGACAGGTGGATTTAGATTTTTGGAACATACTGCGGATGTTTACGTTGAATCATGGGGGGAAACCTTGGAGGAAGCATTTGAATGGGCAGCAGTCGGCATGTTTGAAGTTATGACAGACTTAAAGAAAGTGGAAGCAAAAGAAAAATATGAAATTTCCGTAAAAGGTGAAGATCTTTATGCACTATTATATGAATGGCTTGAAGAACTACTTTTTATTTTTGGTTCCCAGGGGATGGTCTTCTCCAAGTTTAAAGTGCATAAAATAATGAAAAAAGAAAGCAACGGACATATGTTATCTGGTGAGGCGTGGGGAGAATTATTCAATATTGAGAAACATACCCAAAAAACGGAAGTAAAGGCTATAACATATTCTCTGATGGAAATAACAAAAAATAAGGACACAGAACAGTGGGTTGTTCGTTTTGTGCTCGATATTTAGACTTATATAGCTATCTAAATCTTAAGGTAATCTGGTCTATTAACAACCTTGGTGTTATGTTTTTTCCCTTTCTTGGAAGCTTGACAAACCCAGCTTTTTGCAGAATGATAAGATCCTGGTAAACATTCTTTATATTTCTGTTTAAATATCTGGCAAGATCAGATATAGATTCAAATTCTTCTCTTCCTAGAACTATAAGTATTTTTAGCCGTTCTTTTGTCAATATTTTCTTTAAAAAATCTATATTTTCTTCTTTTACTTCTTCTAGTACATAATCTAATTCTTCACCTTCTTCGTAGGCCTTATATGCATGCAACAGTCTTCTCCATTCCAAGTATTCTAAAACTTCTCTGATCGATGCTATACCTTTACTCATTTTCCATCCAAGGACCTCTATGCTCTTATATTTTTTCTCGTAAGTTTTTATTCTCATAAAAACCTCATTGGGTTCCAATCTTCTAAGGTATATAACGTTTATTTTCACTTAAAATCACCTAAAATGGAATATGTAGACTTCTTATGCTACATAACTATTTCAAGAGAATAGGAAAATAATTTCTATTTAAAATATAATTATTAGGATGAGGTGTTTATATTGGAATTTCCTCCATTAAGAATAAAGCCTTTCATTTCAATGTTTATTCCAAATTCGATTCTTGATGAGGTCCCAGATCCGAGACAGAAAGCTATTAAAATTGGAACGATAGGTAGAGCTGCAGCTATATATCGTGTTGAAGAAATAATCATATATCCTGATACAAAAAAGCCAGGATGGAAAAGAAAATCAAAATACATAGAAACAATGTTAAAATATCTAGATACACCGCAATATCTTAGGAAAAGAATTTTCAAACTTTCAAAGGAGCTTAAATATGTCGGTATACTCCCACCTTTAGCGACTCCTCATCACTCTCTTAAACGGAAAATTACTGAACTAAGTAATGGAGAAATTAGAGAAGGATATGTGATTAAAGTTTCAAAGGGGAAAGCACTCATTGATATAGGTACAGATCAACCACTTTTGGTTGATCTAAAAAACAAAAAGCTATCCAAAGGAAACAGGATTACCGTAAAAATTATCAAAAAAGATAGTGAAATTTTAGGTAGACCCGTTTCGAAAGAGAAAATAAATATTTACTGGGGTTTTAAAGTAAGAGCCCTTAAACCCTTACTTGGAGAGTTTCTAAAAAAGCATCACTACGACCTAGTGATTGCTACATCTCGCTATGGAAAATTAATATCAGATGTTTATAAAGACCTCATTAGAGACTTCGCTCATGTTGAAACGGTTGCACTACTTTTTGGTTCCCCACGAGAAGGTTTATATGAAATTTTGAGGAAAGAATCGATAAAACTTTCAGACATAGCAGATTACGTTATTAATATGGTTCCTGCTCAAGGTGTACGCACAGTAAGAACTGAGGAGGCAATACATGCGTCGCTATCGATCATAAATTTCTTACAGTTTCTAGCGTCTTCGAAACGGGAAATATATTAAATACTATGTGAAATTCTTATTTAATCATAAAAGAGAAAAGTTTAAATTTCATGCCAATGTGAGATAGGTAGCTTTTTAAGTCTTTGAAGATAATTTCATCGTTCCATCTGGAATTTTAATAATAAAGGAGGATAAACTATGGGTCATCGAAAAAAGCATGCGCCCAAGAGAGGCTCGTTAATGTATTTACCACGTAAAAGAGCGGCAAGACCAATTGGTAGAATTCGTCATTGGCCTGATTATCTAGAAAAACCAACACTCTTGGGTTTTGCTGGATATAAAGCAGGAATGACTCATGTGGTTATTGTAGAAAATAATCCTAATAGTCCATTCTACGGACATGAGTTAGTTAAACCTGTAACGGTAATTGATGCTCCCCCATTAGTGGCATGTGCAGTTAGAGCTTATGAACAAACTCCCTATGGTCTTAGATCAATAGGAGAAGCTTGGGTGAGTGATTTAAATAAGGATTTGAGCCGAGTGTTTCCAATTCCAAAAAACTATGATACTGATAAGGCATTTAAAAAATTAGAAGAGGAAATGAATAGAATAGTTGAGTTGAGGCTTATAGTTCACACCCAGCCAAGAATGGCATCAGGTGTACCGAAAAAGAAGCCTGAAGTTATGGAATACAAAATATCTGGAGGAACTATAGAAGAACAGTTTGAATATGCAAAAAACCTTCTAGGAAATGAAATAAAAGTCAAGGATGTTCTTAAAGAAGGAAGTTTCGTAGACGTCATAGCTATAACTAAAGGCAAGGGATTTCAAGGTGTTATAGCAAGATGGGGAGTTAGAAGAAAACAGCATAAATCAAGAAAAACCGTTAGAGAGGTTGCAGCAATAGGTGCTTGGCATCCTGCAAGAGTCCGGTACACCGTACCTCGAGCTGGACAAATGGGCTATCATCAAAGAACGGAATATAATAAATTAGTGTTAAAAATAGGAGAAAACGGTCAGGAAGTAACTCCACTAGGAGGATTTCCACGATACGGTATAGTACGAGGCGATTATGTAATGCTCTTAGGATCTTGCCCTGGAACAGTAAAACGTTTAGTTAGACTTCGACACGCAATTCGCCCGCCTAAAGAAGTTACTGCGGAGGCTCCGAAAGTGCTGTATATTAGCACTTCATCTAAACAAGGTAAATAGTGGGGGGTAGTTGATGAAGGTTCACGTTTACGACTTGGAAGCTAAACCAGTAGAAGAAATAGCATTACCGCGTGTATTTACAACTCCGTTCAGACCAGATCTTATAAGACGAGCAGTAATATCCTCTATTTCGATGCGTATACAGCCCTACGGAGTTGATAAAATGGCTGGCAAACGTACAACAGCGGAATCATGGGGACCCGGATACGGTGTAGCCAGAGTTCCGAGAATTAAGGGAAGACATTACCCTGCGGCAGCACGCGCAGCTCTTGCTCCCATGACAGTTGGAGGTAGGAGGACTCATCCTCCAGTCCCAGAAAAGAAAATTAAAGAAAAAATAAACAAAAAAGAAAAAAGACTAGCATTATTTTCAGCTATAGCTGCAACCGCGATTCCAGAAATAGTTAAAGCACGCGGCCACATTATTGATCAAATACCCGAACTTCCACTAATCGTATCGGATGAACTTCAAAAACTCCAAGAAACAAAAGAAACAAGAGAAGTATTTATTAAATTAGGGATTTGGCCAGACATTATTAGAGCTAAGAACAGAAAAAGAATAAGAGCAGGAAAAGGAAAAATGCGTGGAAGAAAATATAAAAAAGCCAAGGGCCCATTAATTGTTATAAGTGAAGATGAAGGTATTTTAAAAGCCGCCAGAAATCATCCAGGTGTTGATATTATTCGTGTAGACTTACTTAACGTAGAACTCTTAGCACCAGGAGCTCATCCCGGCCGATTAACCATATGGACAAAATCTGCAATTGAACAACTAAACAACCTTCGACTATAGGAGGTTTATTTATGGAATTTGATCCACACAAAGTAATTATAGCTCCAGTAGTTACCGAAGCAGCATTGGAACTCGTAGAAAATGAAAACAAACTTACATTCATAGTTGACCGAAGGGCCAACAAAATAACTATCAAGAGAGCAGTTGAAGAACTCTTTAAGGTTAAAGTAGAGAAAGTAAATACATTAATAACACCTGATGGTCGTAAGAAAGCATATGTTAAATTAAGTCCTGAGTACAGTGCAGCTGATATTGCAACCAAACTTGGTATTTTCTAATTGGAGGTAATTAAACATGGGTAAAAGAATTCTTGTTCAAAGAAGAGGACGTGGAAGCCCTACATTTAGGGCAAATACTCACAAGCGAAGAGGAAAAGTTAAATATCGTCCACTTTCAGATGTAGAAAGTAAAGGTAAAATTGCGGGTAGAATAATCGAACTTCTTCATGATCCTGGACGAGGAGCTCCTGTCGCACGCGTAATGTTTGAAGATGGAGACGAAAGACTTGTTCTTGTACCAGAAGGATCTTATGTAGGTCAACTTATAGAATGTGGAATCGAAGCACCGATAAAACCTGGAAATGTACTCCCTCTTGCTCAAATTCCTGAGGGAACTATCGTGTGCAATATTGAAGGAGTTCCTGGAGATGGCGGAAAATTCGCCAGAGCATCAGGAACTTACGGCATAGTCGTCACACATACCGTTGATAAAACATATGTCCAGCTTCCTTCTGGTAAAGTAAAAGCTTTCAACCCAGCGTGCAGAGCGACAATAGGGCTTGTCGCTGGAGGAGGAAGAACAGAAAAACCTTTCGTCAAGGCAGGTAAAAAATATCATCTGGTGAAAGCCAAAGGATGGAAGTGGCCAATAGTGAGAGGCGTAGCTATGAACGCATGTTCACATCCGCATGGTGGTGGCAGCCATCAATCACCAGGCAAACCAACAACAGTACCCAGAACAGCCCCTCCAGGCAGAAAAGTCGGTCACATAGCTGCTCGTAGAACTGGAAGGAAGAAGAGGTAATTTTTACTTTTGAAATTCTTTCTACTTTTAAAGTTTAAGTATTATTGAGATATTTCAGATATATTCCCAAGCTATTTATAATACCACTCTCTCTTCTTTTTCAGCTAAAATTGAATGGAGGTCTTCAATGAAACTAATTACTGTACACTTGCCTGAAGCTTACCTTAAGGGATTAGACAAACTAGTTAAACGTAGAATGTACCCAAATCGCAGCGAAGCAATCAGAATAGCCATCAGAGATCTTTTAAAAAGAGAACTTTGGGAACAGGTCAAACTATGGGGGGATAGACTTTGAAAACGTTAATAAAAGATGCCCTAAATCATTCTAAAGTAGAAAAAACCAGAACATATGTAAGAGAGCCTGGAAGAGCCAGAATAGTCGTCGTAGGAGCTGGTGGTGCAGGAAATAACACAGTAAACAGATTGATGACAATCGGCATACAAGGTGCCGAGTGTATAGCAGTAAATACCGATAAACAACATTTAGATAGTGTAAAGGCCCACAGAAAAATTTTGATAGGCGAAAACCTCACAAGAGGTCTTGGAGCTGGAGGATTCCCCGAAATCGGTGCAGCGGCTGCAGAAGAAAGTCGAGACATGCTTACTGAAGCTTTAAGCGACTCTGATTTGGTCTTTATAACCTACGGGCTCGGAGGCGGAACTGGAACTGGAAGTGGTCCAATAATAGCTGAAATAGCAAAGGAAATAGGAGCTATAGTTGTAGGAGTCGTCACAATGCCATTTAAGGTTGAACGCGCACGGATAAAAAGAGCAAAAGAGGGACTAAGAAAATTAATTAGAAAAGCAGATACTGTTGTAGTTATTGATAATAATCGTTTATTAGAAATAGCGCCAGATTTACCTATTGATGAAGCGTTTAGTGTTGCCGATGAAATACTGGCAAATATGGTAAAAGGAATCACAGAGACTATTGCCTTGCCTTCTCTAATAAACCTTGATTATGCTGACGTAAGAACCATTATGAGTAACGGTGAAGTTGCAATGGTAGGCTTAGGTGAAAGTAGTGGTCATGATCGGGCAAAGGAAGCTGTTATTGATGCGTTACAAAATCCTCTTTTAGATATAGATATAACTGGCGCCAAAGGAGCACTTATTCATGTAAGTGGCGGGCCTGATATGAGTTTACGAGAAGCTGAGAGATGTGCTGAGATAGTAGTTGAAAAAATGGATCCAAATGCACAAATCATTTGGGGAGCCAGGGTAGACCCACATCTAGAAGATTTATTACGTGTCATTCTCATAGTTACAGGTGTTAAAAGCCCTCACTTACTCGGTCCTAATGATGGTGGTAATTTAGAGCTTTTTGAGGAAGAGTTCGGAGGATTAGAAGAGGACTTATACTTTGGTATGCCTGGAAAAGCTGAAATTAAAAGCTTTAGTGATGTTAGAGCTCTATTAGATGGGAAAAAACCATCGCTTGCATTAAAAGAAGGAAAGCTAGACTTGAAGAAACTAGTGGACCCTTTGGATTAACCACTCAGATTTCCGATACTAAACAAGCATAACAACTATATAATGACAATTATTTGTATAAATAAATCTTCATGGCTTTTAGAATATACATTCATTATATGTAACTAGTAACTTCTTAACATTTAGGAGCATATGTATTCTTATTTTTTCATCTCTTCTATGAATTCATCGTATATTCGTTTTACTCTTTCAGCCAGCGGGCCTTCTCCTTCTACTCCATTTTCTGTAACTTTTATTTTATTAAATACAAGGATTATTCCAGCCTCCTCAAGGATTTTTACTGCTCCTTTCTGTGGAAATACTTTTTCTAGCTTTTGTGCAAGAGCCTTGAGATTAAATGGTTCCTCAGCCTCTATTATTTCTGCAACGTTATGACCATATATGAATACTTTATGGTAGGTGTTTCCCTCGCTATCTTTTACATCCGATAAACATAAACTCAAACTCTTGTCATCATATCCCTCAAATTTTCCAGTGTACCTTTTTCCTGAAACAGTAATTACGTTTACATGTGTTCCAAGCATTGTTGCAAGTTCTTTAAAGAATCTTCTAGTTATAGCACTATCTATCATGTGAAATACCTCCTTTTGTTTTAATTGAGTAATTCAACAGTGTTAATTATTTTTACATTAATAACACTTACTCACTGCAGGGTAAGAAACTGTTAATTATGAAGCTTTTTCTTTAAACTAATAAATTTGATTGAAAGATGTCTTTGTGAATATTGATAAAAGTAAGAAAGAAATACTGAAACATATTTTGACACAGTTCTTTTACATGTATCAAATAACAAAAAGGAAAATGAGTACCCTTTTCATTAGGTTATTCATTAATACAGAAGTTTTGAAAAATTTCTATTAACCTTTCTCTTTTAATTGTTAGAAAATATTGACGATTATTTCTTTCATAAGTAATGTGAAGTCGTGGAGATTTTCAGTAATTGTTGAAATTTATTCTTATAATTTTCTTTACTTTCAAGAAACTCTCTTTCTCCTCTTTCATATGTTTTTCTAATTTATGGCCATGAAGGTTAAACAGAAACTAGTTTCGTTTAATACTTATAGTTGGTATCAAAAAGACAGAAAAATCGGTTTTTTAATCTTATTTTGGGCTAAAAATGAAGAAAGATAGAATATCTTGCTTCGAGTGTAAAGGTGAAGTTGTTATTCACAATGGTCAGTATGTCTGCTCAAATTGTGGACTAGTTATTGGACCGGAGTACCTTCCCCCTATTGTAGAGTTTAGTTCCACGGAGGATAGTTTAGGTATTTCTTCTAAACAATATGTATCACTCGGATCCCGAGTTCACATAGTAGATGGATTAGGAAGCTACATAGATTATCATATGACTCCATTTTTTAAAGACAGTCATGGCGAGTCTCTTGTTCCATTCAAACAACGTCTATTTAGAAGGCTAAAATATATGTACGACTTAAGAACAAGGATTAGCGGGAATGAAACTAATTACAGAGCATTAAGGACTTTAAACAGGGCGTGTCGTGTCCTTCAATTGCCAGATTCTGTAAGAGACAGAGCAGCATATTATTATCAAAAAATTTCCAAAAAATATGATAAATTAAAAGAAGATTCAACGAATCATATAGTTCTTGCAGCTGCATGTCTTCTTTTTGCTATAAGAGAATATAAGCACATAGCTCCCGTGACAATCCAAGAGTTAGTTGAAGTTTTTAAAAACATGGGACATCGCGTAAGCGTACGTCGTGTAGTCAGAGAAATCACCGTTGTGAAAAAGATAGTAAACGCAAAGAATTACGTAAGAAAAAGCGAAGATTATATTTACAGAATTATCTCAGCGATTATAAATTCGAAAGATGTGATCATGCAACTACAATCCCTAAACATTCCTTATGACCATTTTAAACGATTACTATTAAAAGAAACACTAAAACTGCTTCGAAGTCTAAATTTCTCTATCCGAAAAGGACGGAATCCTTACATACTAGCCGTTGCTTCAGTCTATGCAGCATCTAAGAAAATATCATCCCAATTAGGCACTAAACGGATTCTAACTCAAAAACTTGTAGCAAAACTCTCCGGAGTTGCTGAATATAGTGTCAGAGATCATTATTGCTCTCTTTTAAAGAAAATTATAGAAAAGCAAGGAGACAATAAACTTGAAGCCAGACCAATTCAATAATTTATCCAAAGATCAGATTTTAGATCAATATACGGTGGGACCCTACATTGTAACCATACTATCAACTAGCGATCGGAGTTTCCACAATATGTATACTTATTCTTCAATTCTTGAATTATCTCCCTCCCTAAAAGGTATATTTTACCTAACAGTCCAACACCTTGTGTCTAGTGGAGAGTCAATATCTTCCTTGCTATTTGACCAAATTTTAGCTGACAAGATAGAAACAGCAAAACTTTTTATAAAAAACACCAAAATTCAACTCTCAAATGACATTATTCAGAAATTAGCCGAACTTTCAACATTTAAATCTATGAATTTAGAGAAATTATTTCCTTTTTTACTTGACGAAAATATAGAAGAAATTTTTCTTGATTCCCTTAGTTCCCCAATTTATTTAGATCACAGAAAATGGGGAAGGTGTCTAACAGATACCTACCTTTCCGAACGAGAGCTTGAAAGTTTTATTACTCTAATAAGAGCTAACAGTGGGTACAGACTTGATACAACAAACCCTTCATTAAAAACAGAATTAATTACAAAACGCTTTCATGTTAGAGTATCACTTGATATACATCCATTAGTTGTTGACAAAGTTCATTTAGATATTAGAAAAGTTAGAAGAAAAGTCTTTACCCTACCAGAATTGATTGCCAATGGAACAATTTCTCCTGACATCTGTGCGTACGTTTATTTTTGTTTGCTACGTAGAAGAAATATCACTGTAACAGGAGAACCAGGAGCTGGGAAGACTACTCTAATAAATGCTTTTGACATTCTGACTCCACCTGATTGGAGAAAAATAACAATAGAAGATGTTATCGAAAGTATTCCACAACTTAAATACGGGAAACACCAAGTAAGATTTAAGGTGGAACCATACGAAGAAGGCGAGAAAAAATATAGCAAATCAAGTGAAATAATTAAATTGTTACACAGATCTCCAGACTACATCTACTTGGGAGAAATCCAAACAAAAGAACATAGTAAAGCTATGTTTCACGCTTTAAGTGCAGGTTTAACAGGTCTGCAAACCTGTCATTCAGCAGGTCCTGAGGACCTGCTATTACGTTGGCTTTTTCATCATAAAATTCCGATAATAGCGTTTCAATCACTTGATATAATTATTCATACCAAAAGGATTAAAATCAACGGAAAATATGTTAGGCGAATTATCCGAGTTTGCGAGTTGGATATGCCTAAAAAGGTAAAATTCAACCTCAATCTTCACGAAATACGTATAATTGATATATTTAAGTGGAATCCTGCCACGGATATCCATGAACAATACTTCGATGATCTATATAACACACCAACGATTCAAAAAATTAGGAAATACGAAAAATTGGATAAAAAGCAATTTTACAACGAAATAGAAATGCTTTACAACATTTTTAAGATATTAGCTGAAAGAAAAATCTTTGATGTAACAAAAATAGTTAAGTTTTTTGATTATATTAATAGAGTACATGCAAAATGGAGAAGAAGAGAAGCAGACTTAGAACAAATATTATCCAAGTTTTTCAAAGCGAATATTGTGGTTTAAATATTGAAATAATCACTAATTAAGGGATATTGAAATGAAAAAAGAACTATTGAACATAACTCGATTGCTAAAGGATGAAAAAGCTTCACCTTTAATCGAAGAAGGATTACTTATAGGTTTATCCCTAATAATAATAGCTATAATTGTAGGAATCGTACTACGTACTATGGGGTGGACCCAAGATATTTTTAACTCTATTTTAGAACAACTTGAAGAAATCAAAAAATCTATATCCCAAATGTTCAGTTAAACCAAAAATTAGAGTTTTCTGGGTAATTGGTGCCGCGGCCGGGATTTATCCACACTCGAGGTAAGCTCGAGTGTTTTGAACCCGGGTCCAGGGCTCGAATGACCTGAGGGTTGCTATTCAACTCCTCATGAGGCCCCGATGCTTGGCCGGGCTACACCACCGCGGCACAAACTAAATTTTAAACAGTGATCAAATAAACCTTTTGTTAGATAAGGTAATTTTATATTAAAAGGGGAGATTTGCTTGTCTTAAACGACTTTTTAAAAATTTAATTCCCTCGTCGACAGCTTTTAGGTTTATATTTCTCATAGATTCGGGAACAATATCAGTTATCGCTCTTTTTAATGAGTTTTCGGATACAATCTTTGTGAATCTAGCCGCCGCTGCAATAATAACAATATTAGCGACCATGCGATTTCCTATTACTTTCTCCGCGATCTCTATTGCCGGAACACCCAAAGTCTTAAGTTTTTTTCTTTTCGGAATATCTTTAACTAAGCTTTGCTCAAAAATGAGGTTTCCATCATCCTTTAGGTAAGGTAAATATCTTTTTAATCCATCTTGGCTCATTGCAATTAATATGTCACATTTTCTAACCTTTGGATAATTTATTTTTTTGTCATTCATTATAATTTCGCTCTTCGCAGCAGTGCCACGAGCCTCTGCACCATAACTTTGAGTTTGGACGACTTCCTTATTTTCGTAAATAGCTGCAGCTCTAGCTAAAATTCTACCAGCTAGTACGACTCCCATTCCGCCAATTCCAACAATTATAATCTCAATTCTTGTCATTGTTTTCCCTCACTAAACGAATTATCTTATAGATATTGCTAATAAACCCAGGTCTATCTCTATCTGCAAACTCTCCAACTATAATCTTATCTTCTGTTTCTTTTACATTCTGAGCTTGGTTAATATGAATACTTTGTTTTTGAAACCATTTCATAAGATCTATACCTGTAGGTTTACCTATTCTTCTTCCAAAAGCTGTAGGACACTGCGAAACAACTTCTATAAAGCGAAACCCCTCCTTTTTTAATGCCTTCTTTATCGATCTAATAAGTTGCCTTACGTGCACAGTTGTCCACCGTGCCACAAAATTCGCTCCAGCACTTTCAACTAATCTTACAAGATCAAAGGGATATTCAGGATTGCCATAAGGTGTAGTAGTAGTTGTAACGCCGTGAAGCGTAGTGGGACCTACTTGACCACCAGTCATTCCATAATTGAGATTATTTATACAAATAACAAAAAGATCTATGTTTCTTCTCGCGGCGTGAATAAGATGATTACCCCCAATACCTACCAAATCTCCGTCTCCACTAATTACGACAACATTCAATTCTGGACGAGCTAACTTTAAGCCAGAAGCAAATGCAATAGGTCTTCCATGAGTAGTATGAAGCGAATCAGACCTAAAGTATGGAGATACGCACCAAGCAGCACATCCTATTCCAGATACAAAAGCAAAATTAGATAAATCACGAGAACCAGTTTCTTCTAGTGCTTTTAGAAAGCAGTTTATTACAATTCCGTTACCACATCCAGGACAAAATGCCGTAGGTAATACTTCTTCCCGTAAAAACTTTAAAGCAAAATGTTTATTAGTCATTACACCGCCCTCCTTCTCAGAAACCTCTT
The DNA here is from genome assembly GCA_019056805.1 of Candidatus Baldrarchaeota archaeon. Lineage (GTDB taxonomy): Archaea > Asgardarchaeota > Baldrarchaeia > Baldrarchaeales > DXJG01 > DXJG01. The sequence continues at coordinate 40,279 of DXJG01000002.1, forward strand.
TATCTCAGAAAGTATTTCTTCTGGTGTTATCATTTCTCCTCCACCAATTTTTGATATAGCTTTAACATGTGCTTCACAGCCCGCAACTCTTTCTACTTCATATACTAATTGCCCAAGGTTCATTTCAGGAACTAAAATAAAATTCACTTTTTCCGCTAATTTTCTTACAATTTTTTCGGGAAAGGGCCAAATAGTTCGTAGCCTTACATGACCGACCGTTATACCTTCTCGCCCCGCTAATTCAATAGCATCATAAACTGATCGTGAAGTGCAACCAAATGAAACAATACCTATATCTGCGTTCTCAATGTTTTGTATTTCAACATCAATTATTTTTTCCGCATTTTTTCTGATTTTATTTACAATTCGTGTCACAAGTTTTCTATGTACTTCAGGATCAACAGTTTTCCTATATCCATATTTGTCATGTGTAGACCCAGTAATTAAAAGATTATAACCATCTCCTATTCGAGGCATAGGAGGAATTTCAGTTTCACCTACACCGCCAAAAACGGGTTCGCTAAAGGAACTAGGTTTTTTTCTATTATATATTTCTATTTTTTCAGGAGGAGGAACGTGTACTTTTTCCCACATGTGCCCTATGATCTCATCTGCTAAAATAATGACAGGAACTCTGTAGAGTTCAGATAAATTAAACGCTCTTATAGTTAAATCAAACATTTCCTGAGGAGAATTTGGAGATAAAACGATAACTTCATGATCACCATGCGTCCCCCATCTAGCCTGCATGACATCCCCTTGGGCTGCCTTTGTAGCTTGACCAGTACTCGGCCCAACACGTTGAATATCGACAATAACGCAAGGAGTTTCAGTCATGCAAGCATAACCAATATTTTCCTGCATTAGACTGAATCCCGGACCAGATGTCGCAGTCATAGCTTTTAATCCGCCCCAAGAGGCCCCAATCACAGCGGATATGGACGCAATTTCATCTTCCATTTGAACGTATATACCTCCAACTTCTGGCAGCCTTTTAGCCATGTGTTCAGTAATTTCAGAAGCTGGAGTTATAGGATAACCAGCAAAAAATCTGCAACCAGCAGCTATTGCACCTTCCGCACATGCTATATCTCCTTGCCAAAAGTGTGTACCGCTCAAAACCTGTTTATCTTGTTTGTTAATCATTTTAACACCTCTAGCACTAATGCATAAATTGCCTTCTTTGTCAACAAAATAAATTTACCTACATTTTTAATTTATAATTAAGGATTAAATTTATGGTTATAATTTTGACTACCATACCAAACAAATCTAACGTTCCAGTAGCTCAATTCTCCAGAACATTGAGGTGAAAGGGTTGGCAAAACGTAGAGTTGTTGAAGAAGTGTTAAAAATCATGAACAAGAAAGAACAAATCAGAAATATAGGGATAATTGCTCACATAGACCATGGAAAAACTACTCTTACAGATTCTCTCCTAGCCGGAGCCGGTTTACTTTCTCCAACTCTTGCTGGCCAAGTTAGAGCACTAGACTACATGGAAGAAGAACAAAGACGTGGTATAACAATAAAAACCGCAAACATATCCCTTCTTCACAAGCTAGAAAATAAAAGGTACGTTATAAATCTTGTTGACACACCTGGACATGTAGATTTTTCAGGTAAAGTTACTAGAGCACTTAGAGCAATTGACGGAGTAGTAGTTGTTGTCGATGCAGTTGAAGAAATAATGGTACAAACTGAAACAGTAACAAGACAAGCATTAGAAGAAAGAGTGAAACCCGTTCTTTTCATAAACAAGATCGATAGACTTATAAAAGAACTAAAACTTTCACCAGAAAAAATCAAAGAAAAATTGGAAAGGATAATCCAGAATTTTAATACACTCATTGAAAATTTTGGAGAAACCCTCTTCAAAAAGAAGTGGAAAGTTAAGCCGGAGGATGGATCAGTTATCTTCGGAAGTGCACTTCATAAATGGGGATTCACAATCCCTATAATCAACGAATTGGGGTTAAAATTTAAAGATATAATTAAATATTACCAAGAAGAGAATATAAACGAGTTACAAGAAATTTTACCACTTCATAAGGCTATACTAAGTGCGGTAGTGAAACATTTACCTAATCCTATTATGGCACAGCAATACAGAATACCAAAAATATGGCATGGAAGTCTCGAATCAGAAATTGGACAAGCGATGTTACGTTGTGACGATAACGGACCGATGATGTTCTGTGTTACTAAAGTGGTTATAGATCCTCACGCAAAACTAGTGGCAACAGGAAGGATATTTTCAGGAACAATAAAGGAAGGGCAGGAAGTTTACTTATTAAATGCAAAAGAATCGTGCAGAATACAACAAGTAGGCATGTACATGGGAGCTATTAGAGAAATTGTTAAAGAAATTCCAGCAGGAAATATAGCAGCAATAACTGGTCCAGAAAGAATCAGATCTGGAGAAACTGTAGTTGAATTAGGATACGAAACAAAAAGTATGCCTTTTGAAGAAATAAAATATATCACGGAACCAGTGGTAACATTAACGATTGAACCTGAAAAACCACAGTATCTTCCTAGAATGGTAGAATTTCTAAAAAAATTATCAATACAAGATCCAAACCTACTAATTTCAATAAACGAGGAAACCGGAGAATATCTATTATCAGGAATTGGAGAACTCCATCTCGAAATAGCAATAAAGGAACTAGAAAAATTAGGAGTAGAAGTAATGACATCACAACCTATTGTTGTATACAGAGAAACAATTAGAACACAGGGAGGACCAGTAATCGTAAATAGCATTAATGAATTAAATTCCGTTGTACTTAAAGTTGAACCTTTGGACAAAAAGATACTAAACTTCTTATTAGAAGGTCGTCTTACTCAAAAAGAAGATAAATCGGTTATTAAGATCTTAACTAAAAAGATGAAACCATATTTTAAAAATACCGAGCAGATATGGGCTATCGAAAAACATGGAAACATCCTAATTTATGAAGGAGAAATAAACGAAGAAATTGCAAACGTAAAGAACTCGGTTATTACCGGATTTAAATGGGCATGCGAATCAGGACCACTTTGCAGCGAACCTCTACGAGGATTAAAAGTAGTAATTCAAGAATTAAAAGTGCATAAAAACCCAGAACTGAGAGACTCCTCCCAGATAATACCCATGATCAAGAATGCTATATTTAAAGCAATACTTGCAGATAATCCCACAATTTTAGAACCCATATATAAAATACAAATTAGAACTCCACCCGAAACGATGAAAAACGTACTAAGCGTATTATCGCAGCGAAGAAGCGATATACTTAACATAGAACATCGGGGATTTGATGCATTTATAACAGCAACAATCCCAGTCGGCGAAAGTTTTGGGCTTGCAGCTGAACTTAGATCAAAAACATCTGGAAGAGCGTTCTGGCAAATGCAATTTTCAAGCTGGGAAGAATTACCGGAAAACATAGTAAACCAAGTAATTAACGAAGTAAGAAAGAGAAAAGGTATGAGGGTCGAATAACCTATAAACTAAACCATATTTCATTTCTATTTCCTAAAGTTGATCATAAAAATATTTTTAGTGATCTCATATTTATCTTTGCTATTAAATATGTGTTTTAAATCTACTTAATGATAAAACCTCAAAATAGGGAGTGTATTATTCTCCACAATTATAGCATATATTATGTTTATAAAAACATAAAAAATAAAACATAAAGTGCCTTAAGATAGAATTAGGCGGGGCTAGTCTAGCCTGGTCTAGGACGCCGGCCTCCCAAGCCGGTTACCCGGGTTCAAATCCCGGGCCCCGCACCAATTATTTATCAAAGGGATAGGAGAAATAGGATAATTTTACTTGAATAAAATTTTTATAACCAGATTATAGGTTTATTTCTGTTGTTTCCTTTTCTGTGCTGAGTACAACACATGTAAGTGTCTTTTCTACCCCTTTAACTAATCTTAACCTGTCTACAATGAATTTTCCTAGTTCTTCTACGTCTTTTACTTTGACTTTGAGTAGAAGATCCCAGTTCCCAGTTATGATGTGAACTTCTTGAACTTCTGGGAATTTCGCTATTTTCTTTGCTACTTCTCTTTGTGATATTTGTTGTTCTGTCTTAGGTGTTTGATAGGTAAATGACACTAAGATAAAGGCAGTTGTGTTTTTCCCCAATTTTTCCGCATTCAGGACTGCTTTATATCCTTTGATTATTCCTTGTTTTTCTAATCGTTTTATCCTTGCAAAAACTGTTGTTATCGGAGAGTTTATTCTTTTTGCTATTTCTCTAGCTGTTAATTTACAGTTCTCTTGAATTAAATTTAATATTTTTATATCTTTTTCATCTAGTTTCATTTTTCTCATCTGCAATAATTACATATAAACCTATATATTTTTAGCTATTTTTTCAATTTTCACATATATTTCGTAAAAAATTTAATATAAGTTGATATCGAAGTTGTAGAGATAATTCGACCATAAAGGAGTATGGAATTTTATTATTTTGTTCTTAAGTTCTCTATGGAACTTGAAGATTGGGTATAAATAATAAATATTTGAGAAATGGGGGTTATATTTTGTTTTCAGATCTCAAGATCTTCTTCATAGCTCTTGCTCTGTGGGGCTGGATTTCAACATCTTGGGGTAAAGGCATCCAGTACTATTTTTGCGTATTAACTAATTAAATATATTACTTTCGGCTAACTCTCCCTTAGTAATACAATTAAAGGCACATGTATCATAATAAAGTAATAGATGGTAGTTAAGAAAAATGTGAGGAGACAATTTTGTCAAAAGATGTATTCGAAGAAGAACTAGGAAGACCTTCAATCTTTAAAGATGAATCAAAACTTTCAATAGACTACGTACCTCCCTCGCTTCCACACAGAGAAAAAGAACTTAGAACACTAGTTAGGACTTTTAAAATTTTACTTGAAAAACCTGGAAGCAAAAGTTGTAAGATACTAATTTCTGGAAGCGTAGGTACAGGAAAAACGGCTTTAGCGAAACTTTTTGGAAAATTGATATCTAACGAAGCACAACAACGCGGTGTTAACCTCCATTATATTCACATAAATTGTAGACGAGATAAAACAGAATTTTTAGTCCTAAAAAGAATCGTACATTATTTTAATCCCAGTTTTCCAACAAGGGGTTTTTCTCCAGAGGAACTTCTTTTCGCCCTACAAAAAACTTTAGATAATCATGAAGCATTTCTCCTAATAACTCTAGATGAACTTGATTTTTATATTAAAAAAAGTGGACCCGAACTACTATATGACCTAACAAGACTTTACGAAGAAAAATTGAATGCTACACAAAGAATTTCGTTGATCGGTATAGCGAAAGATATCTCTTGGATGAGTTTAATAGATTCTAGTACACTAAGCACGCTACAACAAAATGTTTTATATTTAGCTAGATACACTGCCTCGCAATTAAGAGACATTTTAGAAATGAGAGTAAAAGAAGCATTTTATGAAGGATGTGTGTCAGAAGATGCTATTAACTTAATTGCTGATATTGCAGCAGAATGGGGAGACGCTAGATACTCTCTGGAACTTCTTTGGAGAGCAGGAAAATATGCTGAGGCAGAAGGGGAGTTCAGAGTTTTACCTGAACATGTCAGACAGGCAAATGCTGAAATTCATCCAGTTATAAGAAAAGAAATTTTACTTGACCTACCCCAACATCATAGACTTCTTCTTCTAGCTTTAGCAAGAAAATTAAAGAAAAACGAAAAAGCGTATGTAACTATGGGTGAAATCGAAGATCTCTATCACATCGTATGCGAAGAATATGGGGAAAAACCACGAGGACACACCCAAATATGGAACTATATTCATGATCTAGAAAGCTGTGGAATTATAAATATAAAGCCTTCAGGACCGGGGCTTCGTGGGAAAACAACACTCATAAGTTTACCAGATGTTCCTGCAACACTCTTAGAAAAGGAACTAATGTCCTTACTTTGAAGGTGAAAACTATGAGCATGCAAAATGAAAAACTACAAATAGAGAACGTTCTCTCATCTCGTGGAAGGGTAAAAATTATAAAAATACTTGCAAAAGAAGAGGAACTAAATATTTCAGAAATTGCGAAAAGAGCTGGACTTAATCATAGCACTGTTGTACAACATCTAGAATATCTATGTAAAGTAGGTCTTATTCAAGAAAAAACATTCGGTCGCATTAGAATTTATAGATTAAGAACCGAAAACACGAAAGTTAGAGCTTTAAAAACACTTTTTTCGCTCTGGGAAAGCTAATAAACACATTCTACTCATTCTGGAGGGGTTCTAAATACCCAGATACGCCTTCAAATTAGCTTATCTCGGTACAAAATACAGTGGATACCAAAGACAACGTCATGCAAGAACAATCGAGGGAGAAATCATAAAGGCTTTCGAAAAACGTGGACTAATTCAAAAAAACAAACTTAAGCAACTTAAATACGAATACGCAAGCAGAACAGATGCACTTGTACATGCAACAAGCCAAGTAATAGCACTCACGCTTCCCATTAAAATAAGCATAACAGAAATAGACGAAGTAAACTCTCTTCTTCCCAGAGACATAAAAATCATAGGTTACACGCAAGTATCTCCCAGTTTTAGTCCAAGATATGATGCAATTTACAGACATTACAAGTACATAACCCCGCATAAAAAAGAAAACTTAACTTTAATGAAATATTTTTCGAAACTAATTTTAGGAATTCACGACTTCAAAAAAATCTCAAGTCGAAAAACAACAAAAAATACACTTAGAAGGCTTATTGTAATAAACATTAAAAAGCATGAGAATTTTTTACACATAGATATCATAGGAAGAAGTTTCTGTCGTGGAATGATAAGAAAAATAATATCGTTATTAATAGAGGCCGGAAAAGGAAACATAAAATACAACGATTTGTCTTTGTTGCTAAACCCAATAATTACCAAAACATTAGCCTTAAAACACGCTTCTCCTAGCAACCTAATACTATACGATATAAAATATTCAGTAACTTTTCACCGAGTCTCAAAAGCAATAGCCGAACTTATCGACCACATTAATTACGAACTTAACAACAACGAACTATCAGAACAAATATTTATGTCTTTTAAATCATATCTTGCTAAAAATCAATTACTTTAACAGTTTTATTATTTCTTTTGAAGTCTTATCAGTACCCACAATAAAAGCAATTTCTTCTTCATTAAATCTAAACCACTTAGCTAACTTCGCTCCCATCTCCGGATTATTTTTAAATATAACCCTTATAAATGGCAAAAACTCATTAATAGCCCTTACTACCGAAGTATGACATCTTTTCTTAATTTTTTCTCCAATGCTTTTTTGCAGATCTCTTTTTCCTTTTGTTGCTTTCATCTCTTTAAGCCATGTAGGAAAATTATATTTAACAAATCTAAATTTAGATTTATCACGCGCCAAAGCCACACCAGCTGACATAAGCTCAAGCGCATAAGGTAGAAGTTTCCAATTTTGTTCCCGTTTAATCCTCCCAAGAAATACATCTGCACGCGAAAGAGCATCATAAGCTTTTGCTAATTCTACAACATCTTCCATATGATGAGGGATATTTTCATTTATCCAATACATAAGCATCTCATAATCAACATCCGCTGTACTTAAAGCAAATGTAGCCGTTTTAGCCGTTTTAGCTGAAAAAAGCATCCTTAAAACTTCAAAAACATTCTTTTCTCTATCTCTCCGAGCAAGAATACTTAACATATCCTTTGTCAAACGTTTTCTTCCTTCTGCTAATGCTTGAAGATCATTTATAGCGGAACGAAGATCACCCTCAGCATTCTTTGCAATTTCTTTCAAAATCTCCGCGTCAGCAATAATTCCTTCTTTCTGACAAATCGAACGAAGAACCTTAACAATATCCCACATAGTTAGTCTTTTATATTCTATAAGTTCACAATACCGTCTTAGTGAAGCAAATCGAGGATCCCACGGATCATTTGCAGTAAGAACAACAGGAAATCTCGAACTTTTGATAACATCTATAATAGCTCCAAGTCCACCTCTATCCTCCTTGCCACTAAGACCATCAATTTCATCAATTAAAACAATTTTCCCTTTCTTGGCAAAAAGAGAGGATTGCATAGCAGCAGAACCGGCGACACGCATAACACTTCGAACATTCCTCGTATCACTAGCGTTCATTTCAATAACTTCGTAACCTAACTCATTTGCAACGGCATAAACACTAACGGTTTTCCCAGTACCAGGTGGACCGTAAAGTAAAATTCCTTTACTACCAGGTTTCCATTCTCTCACAAGTTTCAATAATTTCATAGCAGCATCAGTATTTTTAACTATTTCAGAAATCCTTCTTGGAGCATATTTCTCTGTCCAGGGAACAACACTCAAACTATTCTATCCCCCCTGCATTTGAGCACCCGCAAGAGCAAAGTGAGCAAGTAATGCACTTAACTGAATATCTTCGTGAGCTCCCTCACTAAGTCTAAAATCGATTTCTCCAGTATACTCTGCCAGTCTAACTTTCCATTCCTCGGAAATATCTAAGTTATAGATTTCTCGATGAATTTGTCGCACAATATCACTACCAGAAAGACCATAAGTAATAAGAAGCTCATATAACTTCTTTCTAGCCTCTATAAATCTACCCGAGAGAGCCAATTTAATCATTTCTCTAACTTCTTCAGGTCTGGCTCTTCCAGTAACCTTGTAAACAGTGTCCGAATCAACTGTTGTACCTAGAGCGGCTGCCGCCTGCAAAGTATTAATTGCTCTTCTCATATCCCCTTCTGAAACGTAAAGAATAGCTTGGACACCATCCTCAGTTAGATTTACATTCTCCTGTTCGGCAATCCATTTTAATCGCTTAGCAACATCCTCTTCTTTTAAGGGCGCAAAACGGAAAACAGCGCACCTACTTTGAATCGGCTCAATAATTTTTGAAGAATAATTACATATTAAGCAAAATCTCGCGGTACGTGTATATTTTTCCATAGTTCTTCTTAAAGCTTGCTGTGCATCGGCAGTCATATTATCTGCTTCGTCTAAAGCTATAATTTTTACAGGCACATCTCCTATGGCTCTAGTACGGGCAAAATCTTTAACTCGAGTTCTAATAATATCTATACCCCTTTCATCACTAGCATTAAGTTCAAGAAAGTTTTCTTCAAAATACTTACCAAAAAGATCGCGAGCAAATGCTAATATCGCAGTAGTTTTTCCAGTTCCAGGCGGACCTGCAAATAGTAAATGCGGAAAGTCTCTAGTTTTTACAAAATGTTTTAAACGTGACACGATTTCTTCTTGATTAACTATATCATCCAAGGTTCTAGGTCTATATTTTTCTGTCCACATCATTTCAGACATTCAAACACCACCCTCCGGCCATCATAAAATCCAATCACCCGTCTTCGTATATACTTTCCTAACACAACTTAAATAACTCTCGGTATATACCATTCTAAGATATTACAAATACACTAAATTTAAAATCAACTAATTTCACGGGGTATTTCTTAGGGTCTTAGTCAACTGGGCAATTTAATTACTTTCCTCAATAGGGATACAATTTTTTAATTTAAAGTTGTGAAGAAAATAAGTTTAGATAGGTCTATATAAGCAAAAGAATGATAAACATTTTCTAGTAGTGCTATTTGATACCTGTAATTCTTATTCCCGCGTTCTTAACACCATATATCATATTAATGTTAATTAGAAATGCTGTTAATTCTTCAACTATGTGGGCATTGTCCAGAGACCCTCCGTCTATTGCCCTTATTCCAGGTATTATTTCTGCCAGTTCCATAACCTTTTTCTTTGCTTCTTCATCATCACCACATACGATAACGTCACAATCAACCTCTTCTTCCAGATTTTGCATCGCATCGGCTGGAACATTTTTAAATGCAGCGATAACTTTAACTCCCTTGGGTACTAATTGCTCGGTTAACTTTGCTGCAGAGCCAGACCAAACTCCAAGAGTTTTGGTAGGCGGACCATCTATTGCCGTCGCAAGCGGCACAATAACATCTATAAGAATAGTTCCAGGTCTCAGGGTTTTCTTAATGCTTTTTAATATACCAATTTGCGCGAAAAATGGAACAGATAAGACTACTATATCGGCGACAGCCGCAGCTTCATGATTAACTTTTCCATCTACTTTTGCTTCTTTTCCCAATATTTCTCTTATCTTTTCAGCAGCCTTTTTAGCTTTTTCTTCTCTTCTACTACCAATAATAATGTGCTTTCCAGCTTTTGCCCATCGTAATGCTAACCCAAAACCTAAATCTCCTGTTCCTCCGATCACAGCTATCGTTTCCGTCACGTAAAAACCCCCTAAATCAAAATTACGTTGACAGTTTTGAATGAAATTTTAAATTTTTCTCTAACAAATATCGAAACTTCTAATCTATAAACTTCACGTACAACTAAGAAACGCGATAATAAAAGAAAATTCGAGAAACAAAGTATTTTAAATTAAATCATCTAAAAGGAATGAGGCAAAATAGATGTCATATATTAATAGTTTGCAGAAGCAAGAGTGACGGATTCCGATAATTTATCGACAATTAATTGAGATAAGTAATAAATATATAATCTTGCCTAAATTTCTATTCAAATTTCAGGTGCCAAAAATGGACGAGTATGCATTATTGCCGAAAAAAAACTTTGATGAATTAGTAAAGCGATTCACAAATAGTTTTCAGATATATGGACCCACGGAAAAAGACGGAAAGTTTTCTTTTGATATTATATCGGACCCGTCAGAGCTTAGATTAGATATAAGTGGGGTACCAATACTTCCACCTAAAAAAATACTTTTCCCCCCAGAAGAAGTTCTTTTCACGTATGAAATTATCAGTAACGATAATGTTAAAATTAATGATCCTCTAGATGAGATAAAAAAGAAAAAACAAGTCTTTATTGGAATTAGACCTTGCGATGTCCAAGGTCTAATTTTGCTAGATAAGGTACTTATGGATAAAACACCGGATCCTTATTACGTAACTCGCAGAGAAAATACGATAATAATCTGTATAACTTGCGATAATCCAGCTGAGTATTGTTTTTGCAATTTTACTCGAAGTGGACCGTTAATCAAAAAAGGATTTGACTTACTACTTACTGATATCGAATATGCTTATTTTGTTGAAATTGGTAGTAAAACAGGAGAAAACATTGTAAACTCCAATTTAGACTTGTTTCAAAAAGCATCAAAGGAGGATCTTACTAAAAGAAATCGAAAAATACACGAAATCGAGGAAAAAATGTCAAAAATTCGATCAGCAAACCTTGATGAGTTATATCAGAAAATTACAAGCATTTTTGATAGTAGCTTATGGGACGAATATGGAAAGAGATGCCTTGCTTGTGGAAAATGTAATTTTACATGCCCTACATGTCGCTGTTTTGACGTGTATGATGAGTTAGATTTAACGCTTAAAAAGGGTAAAAGAACAAGAAAATGGGATTCGTGTCATTTTCTTAGTTTCACTCAAGTTGCTGGAGGAGAAATTTTCAGAAAAGAGAGAACATCCAGGGTTAAACAAAGAATATACGATAAATATTGTTATCCCGTAGACGAGTTTGGAAGTATTTTCTGCGTAGGTTGTGGTCGTTGCATACAAGTTTGCCCCGCTGAGATTGACGTAAGGGAAATTCTTAAAAAAATCATAGGGATGTAAAATGGAAAACTTGTATATCCCAAACATAGCGATAATAATAGAAACTAGAAAAGAAACTCCGGACATAAAAACATTTAGACTGAGCTTCAAAGATAGGGAGTTTCAAAGAAAGTTTATTTTTAAACCAGGTCAGTTCATCGAGCTATCTGTCTTTGGGTATGGTGAAGCGCCTTTCTCGATTTCTTCTTCACCAAACCAACATGATTACTTTGAATTAACCATAAAAAGAGTCGGAAACGTTACAAGTGCGCTTTTCAAGTTAAATAATGGAAGCGCAGTTGGAGTACGAGGACCTTTCGGAAACGGTTTTCCAATACAAGAACTTGAAAACAAAAATATACTATTCATCGGTGGTGGAATAGGTTTAGCACCGTTAAGGTCACTCATAAATTTTGTTCTTTCAGGCCGTGAGAAATACGGAGACTTAACGTTAATGTATGGAGCGAGAACTCCAAAAGATATAGTATTCAAAGAAGAAATAGAAACATGGAGAAAACATATAGACGTTCATCTAACCGTTGATGTGGGCGACGAAACATGGAAAGGAACAGTAGGAGTTGTAACAGTATTATTTAAAGAAGTAGATGTCGATCCAAAGGATACTATTGCCGTAATGTGCGGTCCGCCTATAATGATGCACTTTGTAACAAAAGAACTCTTAAAATTAGGGTTCCCGGAAAATCAAATAATTCTGTCTCTTGAACGATTAATGAAATGTGGCATAGGAATATGCGGCCACTGCAACATAGGAAGGAAATACGTGTGTAAACACGGCCCTGTTTTCACCTATAAAGAAACTAAAGATTTCTTAGAGTCGGCTATATAGAGGGAGCTAACATGATTAATAAAAAACCTAAAGTAGGAATATTTAGCTTAGCTTCATGTGAGGGATGCATTGTACAAGTACTTAACTTAGAAGATCAAATACTGGACTTGTTAAATAAAGTTGATATTGTAAGCTTCAGAGTGTTGGAAAAGGAGAAGGAAGAAGGACCTTTCGACATAATATTTGTTGAAGGCTGTGTAACAAGTCAAAAAGACATTGAAAAAATAAGGAAGCTGAGAGAAAAATCAAAAATTTTAGTAGCACTTGGCGAATGCGCATGCACAGGTGGAAAATTTATAGTAAAGGATTTTCAAGATAACTATAATCCATTACAATTAAAAGAAGTTCTAATTAATGCCCAATCAATTGATCATTACGTAACTGTTGATTATTATTTATACGGTTGCCCAATTGATAAAAATGAGTTCCTGGAACTTTTTAAAGCGCTCTTAATCGAGAAAATGATACAACCTAAGTCCTATAACGTTTGTGCGGAATGTATATTACATGAGAATGCTTGTCTCATTGAAGCAGGATTACCTTGTGTAGGACCTATTACGAGGGGAGGATGTAACGCGATTTGCCCATCCGTTGGCAAAGAATGTATAGGTTGCCGTGGACTTGCTGAAGACGCAAACATAGAATCACTTATCGAAATTTTTCAAAAACACCAAATAGAAGTTCCAAGTTTCCTTAAACACCTCCAAAAAGCACAAAAAACGGAGATAAAGAGGAGGTAAGCAATTTGAGCAGCAACCTAATAACGATTAAAGATATTCCAAAAATTGAAGGACATCTAACTGTGAACATAGAACTCGAAAATAATATCATTAGAGAGCTAAGAGTAGAAGCTACGGAAGGTATCCGTATACTTGAAGAAATACTAAAGGGGAAAAATTTCAGAGAAATACCGGACATAACAAGTAGAATGTGTGGGGTATGTCCCGTTATACATAAAGTTACATCAACTAAAGCCATGGAAAAAGCATTAGAAATAGAATTGCCCGAGAGACTTGAATATTTACGAAAAATATTAGTAATTGGGGGACATTTACAAAGCCATATACTTCACCTTTTCTTCTTCGTCCTTCCAGATCTTCTGGGATATGAAAGTGTACTTTCGATGCTTCCAAAACACATGAATGATGTAAAAAGAGCATTAAAAATGAAAAAATTAGCAAATATTATAAGTGAAAGCATAGGTGGGCGAGCAGTTCACCCAATTACTCCCGTAATAGGCGGTTTCTCAACGCTGCCAACAAAACAAAAACTAGAAAGTTTGCTTAAAATAACAAAAGAATTTAAAAAAGAAGCTCTAGAAGGCGTAAATTTATTACTCTCACTTAAAGCACCGACCTTTGAGAGAAAAACCAATTATGTAGCAATAAACAGAGAAAGAGAGATACCCTTACTCGAGGGAAACATCTCTCTACTTAACGGTCCGAGTTTTTCGCCCGAAATGTACCAAAATTTCATAAGAGGTATAAAAGTACCATACTCAACAGCCAAACACTACGTACTTAAAAGTGATAATAATAGCTACATGGTTGGGGCATTGGCCAGACTCAATATAGGCTACAAATATCTCTCTGACACTGCTAAGGAGTTTTCGAAAACCTATGGGCTAAAATTTCCCAGTTATTCACCTTTTATGAACAACATAGCCCAAGCATTAGAAATATTACACTTTACCGATGAAGTAATCACTCTCATAGAAGATTTACTTGAAAAGCCTCCTTCAAAAAGTAAAGTTAACTTCAAAATTAAGGAAGGGGAAGGAGTGGCTGCAACAGAGGCACCTAGAGGATTATTAATTCACCATTACAAAATAAACAATCATGGAAGAGTTGAATCAGCCAATATAATTACTCCGACAGCCCAAAACCTTAGAAATTTACAAGAGGACTTAAAAATATACGTATCTCAAATATTGAATCTTCCAAAAGACAAAATAACACTGGAAGTTGAAAAACTTGTTCGTGCTTACGATCCATGCGTCTCATGTGCGGCACGATTTTTAAAGGTAGAATTCGCATGATTTAACATCTAAAATAATAAAATCAATGTTTCAAGCAAATTTAAAACTTGTTTACCTTTTTCTGTTAATTGATAGTATTTTCTTCTTCCTTTCCATACGCTCTTTATAAGATTTTTATCTTCCAATTCATTTAGGTGCTGATAAACAGCCTGAATAGTTATATCTTTTCCCAAGGCCTTCCATATTTCATATCCATACGATACTCCTATGTCAAGAAGTTTTAAGACTTGAAGCTTCACACTTACATTTTTTCTGAAACCAATTCTCTTACCTCTACGGATAATTGCCTCTAATACATATGGAGCCTTTAATCCACTAGCTGTTATTAAACAAACAACCCTTTCATCGTTACCGAGAGTTCCTTCATTTAACAATTTTGAAAGAGCAGCAATGGTAGAGGCACTTGCTGGCTCAGCAAATAATCCTTCAGTTCTAGCAAGAAGCTTTTCCGCTGACATAATTTCTTCATCGGAAACTGCTACAGCTAAACCATTTGATTCTCTAATAGCTTTCAAAGCAAGGAAGCTATTAGCAGGATTTCTAACTAATATAGCTAATGCTTGCGTACTAGCTTCTTTCTCATAATATTTGTCGTTTTTTTCATTGAAAAAGGCTTTAACTATTGGAGAACATCCTTCCGCCTGAACACCAATCATGCGAGGCAACTCTTTTACGATGCCCAATTTCTTTAATTCAGTAAACCCTTTCCAAATAGAATAAATTGTTCCTCCACTCCCCATCGGGACTAAGACCCAGTCAGGGACGTCTATTTCTTCAACTATTTCAAAAGATATAGTTTTTTGTCCCTCAAGAGTTAAAGAGTTATGTTCCGCAGTTGCATTATAAATTTTCCCTTCTCTAAGAATTTTTTCGATAAAAATTAAAGAATCATCTAATGTTTCACCCTTTTCAATTACTTTCGCATTGTAAATGAACATTTGGGCGAGTTTTCCAATATGAGTGGCCTTAGGTACAATAATTGTTGCATAAATATGTGCTTTTGCACAGTAAGCAGCAATTGATGCACCAAGATTACCATTAGATGCACAAACTATTTTATTATAACCGTAATCTAGAGCTTGAGAAACCATTAAAGCAGCAGCTCTGTCCCTAAAAGAATTTGTAGGGTTTAACGTTTCATCTTTAAGAAACAAAAATTTCATTCCTACTTTCTTTGCTAAGTCCTCTGCAACTTTAAGCGGGGTTTTCCCTTCCCCTAAAGTTACTCTTTTTTGTATTTTAGGAAAAACCTTTTCATATCTCCAAATTCCACGATCTTTAAGATTTTTAAAATTGAAATCAATTTTTTCATATTCGTAAATGTATTCTAATAACATACCACATTCTCTACATAGATAATTAACTCCTATTGGATCAAAGACACGTCCACAACTCGGACATTTCAAAGTATACATCATAAATGCTTCAACTCCACGAAAACTATTAATTGAAATAATCCCACATTTTTTAAGTCTATTTGTTATAGGATTCATTTAGGTGAACATTTAATGTCGATCTTTCCCGACAATGAAGACGCCGAGTTAAAAAGACTTTCCTTCAAATTCAAGAATATTAATGTAAAAGTTCGAATACTCGAAGACATACCACAACTATTTTTAGAAGGGAAGAGTATAGGGCCCCTGAAAAAAGATGATATCTTAGAACTAAGGCTTTGGCAAGCTATACCGCTAATAGAAGAAGGAAAAGCTAAACTAGAAGAGTTTCCAATTAAAGTATCATATACTGATATTCATAAATTTGTATGGAAGGAGACGCAGACACCTGAAATTCAAGAATTAAAAAATATTTCATATATAGGGCTTAAACAACGGGAAAAGTTAATGAAAATGTCAAGTAATGACATCGAGAAGTTTAAAACAGCGTTAAGAGATCTTATCACTGTAAGAACGAGAAAAATCATTAAATTATCTATGCAAGATTCAGAATTAATATCGTCTCTTAAACCATTATTACCAGAAGAAAAATTACTTTACGAAAATCTCTCAAAAATATTATCTATTTGGAAACGAAGGATGTTAGAAGGAGAAGAATATGACTAGCATGAAAGTTGAAGGAATATTTGACCCCATCGGAAGATTTGAAGATTTTATTAAAAGTTATAGAACCGAAGAGGGTATTTACAAATATCGTAGCATGCTTCAAAAATTATCATTAACGGGAAACAAATCACTTGTAATAGATTTTGATGATTTATTAAGATTCGACCCAGAACTTGCAAAAAGAACACTTGACGATCCAGAAGATTACATTGAAGCAGCTTCAAAAGCAATAAAAAATGTCATGGTCATAGAGGATCCTGATTACGCTCAAAAAATAGAAAAATTCCATCCAAGATTCAAAAACATCCCTAAAAAAATATCACTAAGACAAATAAGATCTCACCATATAGGCCAACTCGTAGCTATAGATGGTATAATAACAAGAGCAAGCGAGGTTAAACCACAACTAATTGAAGCTGTTTTTGAATGCCAACGATGCCATGAAAAAATGGTTATCCCCCAAGAAGAGGGAAAATATGTACCACCTGTTCAATGTGTAAATCCAACATGCAGAAGAAAAGGCCCATTTAAACTAATAGTTGAAGAATCAAAGTTCATAGACTGGCAAAAAATACGGGTACAAGAAAGACCTGAAGATCTACCACCAGGTCAACTCCCTCGCTTCATCGATGCATATCTTAAAGACGATTTAGTAGATATTGCCAGACCAGGAGACCGCGTAACAGTAATAGGCATATTAAAAACCTCACCAGAATTTGGACAACGAAGAGGAAAACTAACAACATTCAGAGTATTCATAGAAACAAACTACGTAGAACTAACCGAGAAAGAAGCAGAAAGACTAGAAATCACACCAGAAGAAGAACAAAAAATACTAGAACTAGCAAAAGACCAATGGATACACAAAAAAATAATACGATCCATCGCACCCTCAATATACGGCTACGACGACATAAAAGAAGCAATAGCACTCCTACTATTCGGAGGAGTACCCAAAACACTCCCAGACGGAATGAGAATCAGAGGAGAACCAAACATACTCCTAGTAGGAGACCCAGGAACAGCAAAAAGTCAACTACTAAGATACGTCGCAAGAATAGCCCCAAGAGGAATCTACACATCCGGAAAAGGATCCACCGCAGCAGGACTCACAGCAGCAGTAATAAGAGACCCAGAAACAGGAGGAATGAGCCTAGAAGCAGGAGCACTAGTACTCTCCGATCGCGGCGTCGCGTGTTTACATGAGGAGTCAAAGGTTTTAATCGATAATAGAATAGTTAACATAGGAAGTCTTTTCGATGAGCAACGAAAATTTAAGGCTCGATCTGGAAACGAAGAAGTTGAAATATGCGAATTAAATACAAATACGGTTTCTATCGACTCTAAGCTTAAAACAATATCTTCAAGATCTTTATTAATAAGAAGAAAGAAGTATAAAGGCGAGATACTCGAAATAACACTAGCTTCTGGATTTAAAGTGAAAGTTACTCCCGATCATAAACTTCTAGACGGAAATACATTGGAATGGAGAGATGCTAAAGAATTTAAGAAAGGCGATTTTGTAATTGCTCCTCTAAAGCTTCCTGAGAATAAGGAAAACATATATCTTCTTGACATTATCCCAGACAATTGGCTCGTCATCCTCGGAAAAGAAGAAAAGATGGAACTCAAAAGAAAAGTACTTGCTATTTATAAAAGTTTGAGCAAATTTAACAAAAAATACGGTATAACAAAAGATTTTCTTTCTGGTAGAAGTCAAATAAAGGTCGGTAAACTGAGAAAAATATTAAAAGACCTAGGATGCTATGAGGAATGGAAAAATAAATGCCTTAAATATGGTAGAAAAGCTTCAGGAGAAATGTTAAAAGTTAATAAGATAACTCCGGAGCTAGCATATTTTCTTGGATTTATTTACGGCGATGGCGATGTTAAAATTTCGCACAGAAGATCAAGAATATCAATAACACAATCGTTGAAAAACAGAAAACAAATAGAACGTCTTAAGAAGATGTTTCAAAGTTTTTCACAAAGGAAACTTGGAGAGTATAGAAGAAAAAGTGTAAGTTTAATAAGAGGGCAAAGAGTAGAAAGTGAAAACATCATTTTATACGCTAACTCTAATTTATTAGCATACATTTACAGCTATGTAGTCGGAGAAGGGCTGAAAAATCTTTTGAAACTGCCTGATGAAGCTTTAAAGGCATTTATCGCAGGCTGCTTAGATTCAGATGGATGTATTTCAGTCAAGAGAGGGAGAAAATCGGATAAAATCTATGAAACCGTACACATAGAGTTTCAACTATCAAAGAATGAAGAGGAAAACAAAGCGTTTATGCTTGCCCTAAGACGATTTGATTGCTTCGCGAAACTTATAAGAGATAAGAGGATAAATAAAATTATAATAACCGGAAGAGAAGATGTTAGTCGACTTCTAAACGCTATTAAAAAATACAGTGTCAAAATTAAAACTATCCCTACTAGAAAACATTTAGTCTCTTCTCTTAGCGATAAACTTCCAAACACTCCAGTTGCAAAAATAAGTACCCACATAATATCCTCCGTAAATAAATCTATCTTGCTTAAAAAAGGTATATGGAGTACTCTCTACGCCTATAAAAATAAAAGATATCAACCCTCCAGACAACAACTTCTAAAAATCAAAAATGAAATTTTCGACTTCTTGGATGAAAAGCTACGAAATCAAATAGAACTACTAACATCCCGAGACTACTTTCTAGACAAGATAGTTGAAATAAAAACAGAGAAATACTCAGGATACGTCTACGATCTTTACGTTCCAAAATACCATAACTTTGTATGTGACGGAATTATAGTGCATAATTGCATCGACGAATTTGACAAAATGAACCCGCAAGACAGGGTAGCCATCCATGAAGCGATGGAGCAGCAGTCTTATCATCCATCCTTTGAAATTACTTTGGCAGATGGAGCCAAGGTTAAAATCGGGGATTTCGTCGATGCCCTTTTCGAACAATTTCCAGATAGAAAAATAGATGGAATAGAATGCGAAATTCTTCAAATATCAGATCTAAATATTGAAATTCTTACCACGGATTTTGATAAAATATTTAAAACAAAAATTAACAGAGTTAGCAGACATAAAGCACCAAGTCAATTTGTAAGAATACTATATTCAAATGGTAGAGAGATACTTGTAACTCCAGAACATCCCATATTCGTTTTTGAAAATGGAGAAATTAAAACTATAAGTGCAGATAAATTAAAAGTTGGGTCCTTTGTTCCGGCAGTTGAAAAAATCGAGTTTAAGGGGAGTTACAAACTAGATACCGATGCGGGTAATGGAAGAAAAAAGGTTATACTCCCGGAAGTAATACAAGTTCCAATTGCTAGATTTTTGGGCTACTATGCGGCTGAAGGTTATTCCTATAATGGGGCCACTGCAGAAATTGGATTGAGTAATACAAATCAAGATATAATTTTAAACATGAAATCTGTTGTGGAAGAAGCTTTCGGAATAAGTCCAATTGACTATGTTGATGTAAATAGAACACTACGTATCGTATCTAAGTCTCTTTACAACTATATGTCTAAAAACTTTCCAGAATTAATGAAAAGAAGTACTGATAAACGAATTCCACAAAAAATATTTGTAGCAGGTAAAAGGGAGAGAATAGAGTTTTTAAAGACAGCCTTTGAAGGAGATGGATCCATTGAAAGTGAAGCAATTGCTTATTCAACCTCTTCAAAAGGTCTTGCCGAAGACTACCAGGACTTGCTTTTAACTCTTGGAATACATTCTCGAATATGCAAAGATGTTTATGATTTACCAAAAGGGCAATTAAAACGATACCGTTACAAAGTCTACATAACTGGAGATAGCCTGAAAAAATTTGTAGACATTGTCATTCCTGAGCTTAAGTCACACGAAAAACTCAAAAAACTTGTTGAGAGGAGTGAAAGAATTAACAGAAAGCACGATGTTTTACCACCGTACGTTGGAACGATGATAATAAAATGTCTAAAAAAGCTTGGCATGCCTTATAACGGTTACTTTAACGAACATATAAACGGAAATTACGGAATAACAAGAGAAGTTGTGAATAGATATTTGAATATCATCGAAAGCAAGATCAAAGAACTTGAAAAAGATATCAGAAATATAAATGATCTGCGAAAACTAAGGCAAACAATTGGTTATTCTCAAGCTAAAGTCGCAAAACTGATTAATGTAGCAAGAAGTACAATTGACTACATGGAAAGAGGCGGTTACGACTCAGAGAAAAGAAATAAACTGATACACGAGTTTAAAACGGCAGTATTAAAGGAAATTGAGGAAACAAAAGAAATAGTCAATAAGATCAAAAAGTTAAAGAAATTTAGATGGCTAAGAGTAAAAAACGTAGAAATTGTAGATAACTGTGGAGAATTAAAAACAGAATGGGTCTATGATGTTACAGTGGAGCCAACAAGGAATTTCATAAGTCATGGACTTATACTTCACAATACAATTAGTATTGCCAAGGCTGGTATTATTGCTACTCTTAATGCGCGTACGGCTATTTTGGCTGCTGCTAATCCTAAGCTTGGTAGGTATGATCCTTATAGGCCTCCGGTGGATAATATAAATCTTCCACCGACAATTTTGTCTCGTTTTGATTTGATTTTTATTTTGACGGATAGGCCTAGGGTGGAGGTAGATAAGCAGGTGGCTGAGCATATTCTTGCTTTGCACCAGATGAGGACTGTGGAGCCGCCGATACCTCCTGATCTTCTTCGAAAATATATTGCATATGCTAGGAAAAATGTTCATCCAGTGTTAACTCCTGAAGCTGCACAAAAAATTGAGCAGTTCTATTTGGAGCTCAGAAGTGTAGGTGAGGCTCCAACGTCTCCTGTACCGATAACAGCAAGGCAGTTAGAAGCTTTGATTAGATTAGCTGAGGCTCATGCAAGGATGGCTCTCAGAGATAAGGTAACTGTCGAGGATGCTGAGGAAGCAATACGTCTCATGAAGCTGTCCTTGCAACAAGTAGGAATTGATAGTGAGACAGGTCAACTTGATATAGACCTAATAATGACAGGACACAGTAAATCGCAGAGAGATAAGATGGAAAAAATATTAGATTTAATAGACGAATTAGGAGAAGAACCAGACAAAGCTGTTCCAATATCTAAACTCATTGAAAGAGCAAGCATAGAAAACATTGATGAGGATTTCGTTAAAAGAGCTGTAGAACGAATGAAAAAGGAAGGCATACTCTTCGAACCAAAGCCTGGCTATGTCAAAAAAGCTTAACATACGGGGGAAATAGAGAATTAAAATAAAAGAACTGAATATACCTCAAAAAGTGAAAAAAATATTTCTTTCACAGGGAATAACAAGTTTATATCCCCCACAAGAAGAAGCTATCAAAAGGGGCGCTCTTAACCATGAAAACCTAGTTTTAGCTATACCAACAGCATCTGGGAAAACTCTTGTAGCAGAACTAGCAATGCTAAAATCGATAATTGAAGAGGGAGGTAAAGCCCTATATTTAGTGCCCTTAAGAGCTTTGGCCAACGAAAAGTATGATGAATTTAAAAAATACGAACAAATAGGAGTAAAAGTAGCAGTCTCTACAGGCGATTATGATTCATCAGATAAATGGCTCGAAAACTATGATATTATAATTTGCTCCGTTGACTATAACGAACCTATAGTTATCAAGGAAAACGGGGTAGTAAAAAGTATTAGAATAGGAGAGTTCGTAGATAAATTAATGGAAAAATCAAATAAAATAACTTTTACAAATGGATGTGAAGTTCTAGATATTTCGGACCTTAACTATGAAACTTTAGCATTTGACCCTCAAGACTACAGTATAGGCTTTAAAAAAATTAGCAAGATAATTCGACACAAAATAACAGAACCACTCTACAAACTATACCTTGAGACCGAAAGAGAAATAACCGTAACAAGCAGTCACAGTGTTTATGTCCTTGAAAATCTGAACATAAAAGCAAAAAGGGTATCCGAAATCCAAGTAGGAGATTACGTACTTATTCCTCGAAGACTCCCCATCCAGGCCATTGACACCAAGTCGAAAATAAATCCTTTTACTTTTACACAAATACCAGAAACACATCCAGCTTGTATGCTACCAGCAGATCAAGTAATTTCAATATTAAAACACTTAAACAATAAATTATTTACTCACTTTACAGAAAGAATCAGCAGAGAACATATTCTCAACATGTTAAATTCCATAAAAATCAAAATTCTCGATATACTAACAAAACACAAGAAACTTAATAGTAGAGATATATCCTCACTTTTAAAGATTCACCACATCAAAATAAACCCTTATCTACGATTTCTACTGAAAAAAGGATTAATAAAAAGGAACGAAGACAGCAATGATCCCTTCTATAGTATATCCAAAAAAGGATTAGCCCTACTTGAAAAAATTAAAAAATTAAAAAGAGTCTTAAATTCAGATTTCGCATTTGCAAAAGTTAAGAAAATTGTCCAAGTATCCTCTTCATCAAACTATGTGTATGATGTATCTGTTCCAGGTTGCGAAAATTTCATCGCTGGGCTTGGCGGGGTTATATGTCACAATACAAATGAGAAAGCAGATTCGCTTCTACGACACCATTCCCCATGGCTTAGTAAACTTACCGTGATAGTTGCCGATGAAATCCATCTAATTAATGATCCCCATAGAGGCCCAACTTTAGAAGTAGTGCTAGCTAGACTGCGGCAAGTAAATCCAAATGCTCAATTTTTAGCTTTAAGCGCAACAATAAAAAACGCAGAAGAAATTGCAAACTGGCTAAACGCTAAACTAGTACTAAGCAATTGGCGACCAGTAATTCTAAAAGAAGGAATATATGATGGAGAGATTATCGAGTTTAATGATGGCACCGTAAAAAAACCTAAAAGATTTGACAGTAATCCCGTAGTTTCACTCGCTATAGATACAGTGTACGATGGAGGACAATCTCTTATTTTTCTCGGCACTCGCAGATCAGCCGTAAGCATGGCAACAAAAACAGCAAAAATCTTACCAAAACTTTTGTCAAAATCATTGCAAAGGACACTTGCAGAAGTAGCAGACGAAATTCTGAGGAGAGGAACCAGAACACAGCAAAGTGAGAAATTGGCCGAACTAGTTAAGCGAGGTGTTGCTTTCCACCATGCTGGTCTACACTACGAGCATAGAAAAATAATTGAAGACACTTTCAGACAAAATATTATAAAAATAATTTGTGCAACACCGACTTTAGCCGCTGGAGTAAATCTTCCAGCTCGACGAGTCATAATAAGAGATTATTACCGCTATGAATCAGATTTAGGTCGTTACCCTATTCCAATATTAGAATATAAACAACAAGCAGGAAGAGCGGGAAGACCAAAGTATGACAAAGTTGGAGAGGCTATATTGATAGCTAAAAGCGAGGAAGAAAAAAGACAACTATTCGAAACCTACATATTTGGCGAACCCGAAAAAATCTGGTCAAAACTTGCAAATGAACAAGCACTAAGAACACATGTTCTGTCAACCATCTCCGCGGGATATGCAAACAGCGAAAAATCTCTTTTAAAATTTATAAATGAAACATTTTACGCCTATCAATATGATCCCGAAGATATAAGATCTGTTATAAGAAAGATTTTGAACTTTTTAACTATTGAAAAACTTTTAGTGAAAACAAATCAAACATTCTTACCAACACCATTAGGTAAAAGAACATCCGAGCTTTACATCGACCCCCTCACAACTGTGACTATACGTGAAGGCATATTAAACGCTAAAAAAGAAAAGATTACCCCTCTATCTATTTTACACCTGATTTCTCATACTCCTGATATGGTAAAATTATATCTTCGTCGTAAAGATTACCAAAAATTCATGGAGATCGTAGATTTACATCACAGTGAATTCTTAGTAGAGGTACCAGATTATTTAACTCAACCCACTGAATACGAATGGTTCCTTTCAGAAGTTAAAGTAGCTCAACTTCTACAAGACTGGATAGATGAAAAAACAGAAGACGAAATACTTCAAAATTACGGGATAGGATCAGGAGATCTTCTCAGAATAGTTGAAACGGCAGATTGGCTCCTTTATGCTACTGAAGAAATAGCAAAAATAATTAAACGAGACGACTTAATTTCGGAGATATGGAAAATACGGCAAAGAGTAAAACATGGCGTAAGAGAAGAATTATTGGAACTAGTTCGTCTTAAGGGAATTGGAAGGGTAAGAGCAAGAATACTTTATAGATACGGATTCAAATCCATTTTCGACTTACAAAAAGCAACAACAAAAGAACTACTATCCTTACCATTAATTGGGCCGGAAATCGTCAAAAACATAAAAAAACAAATCGGTGGAAATATCACAGAAAGTGATATAGCATTACTAAAAGAAGAAGAGAAAAAACAAAAAAGACTAACGGACTATAGTTAACAAGTTTCTAAAACTCAATACCTATCAAACAAAATAAACCTTAATTTGATTTGGTGTTAAATATGGAAGAAGAAAAACACTTTATAGTTCACCCAATTGATTACCGATATGGTAGCTATGAAATGAAAAAAGTCTTTGATAGAGAAAACTGGCTACAAAAAATGTTGAAAGTAGAAGCAGCATTAGCAAGAGCCCATGCAGAAGTTGGAAATATTCCTATGGAAGCAGCGGAATACATATCCAAGATGGCAACAATTAAACATGTAAAAATTGAGAAAGTAAACGAAATAGAAAAAGAAATTAAACATGAAACAATGGCGGTTGTAAAGGCACTCACAGAAGTATGTGGACCATACGGGAAATATATTCATTTAGGAGCAACAAGTTCAGATATTCTAGACACAGTATTAGCCTTACAACTTAAAGAAGCTATCAATCTAATTGAAAAAGATCTGATCGAAATAGCATATTTACTAATAGATCTAGCAGAAAAAAACAAAGAAACAATTTGTGTTGGACGAACACATGGACAACATGCAATACCGTATATCCTAGGCCACAAATTTGCAATATGGGCATACGAAATCAAGTTACACATAGAAAGATTAAGACAATGTAAAGAGAGAGTATGTGTCGGAAAAATGAGTGGGGCAGTAGGAACTCAAGCCGGATTTGGAGCAAATGCGCTAAAAATCCAAGAACTTACTATGAAATATTTAGGCATAAAACCTGCAGAAATATCTTCACAAATAGTACCACGAGACAGATTAGCAGAATTCATATGTCTACTCGCTTTAATATCAAGTTCACTGGACAAATTTGGAAGAGAGATCAGAAATCTCCAAAGAACAGAAATCCGAGAACTAGAAGAACCATTTAGAGAAGAAGTACAAGTCGGATCAAGCACCATGCCCCAAAAAAGAAACCCAATAAACTCCGAAAAAATATGCGGATTAGCAAAAATACTAAGAAGCCTGGTTATCGCCGCATTGGAAAACGTAGTGATAGAACACGAAAGAGACCTTACAAACAGTTCATGTGAAAGATCAATAATACCAGAAGCGTGCATTCTTCTAGACGAACAACTAAAAACCATGAAAAAAATCCTCAAAGGACTAAGAATTTACCCAGAAAACATGAAAAGAAACCTTAACCTAACAAAAGGACTAATTATGTCTGAGGCAGTTATGTTAACGCTAGTCAAAAAAGGCCTTGGACGACAAGAAGCACACGAAATAGTTAGAAAATGTGCAATGAAAGCATACAAAAACAACATGGACTTCTTCGAAGCATTAAAAACCGACAAAAACATCCAAAAATATCTAACGGAAGAAGAAATAAAAGAAGCACTAAACCCATACAACTATACCGGAACAGCAAAAATCCAAATAGAAAACATAACAAGACAAATAAGAAACTATTTACAAACAACAAAATAACAAAAAATATAACAAAACACCAACCGGTACAACAAGCGGTTTCCGTGCTTAAAAAATTTCCCAGACCAGACACCTATGAGTAGGGAATCTTGTTACCTTAGTACAAGAATCATACTATTTTTCGCTTAAGAGTTTTATGTCAAATAAAAGGTTAGGCCACATTAAAACTAATTTCACCCTTTAAAATATTGGTGGGGCCGCCGGGATTTGAACCCGGGACCACCAGCGGACTGGCCTGCTTTTGTTTTTGCAGGTCCCCAGGCTGGCATCCTACCAAGTTCTCCGGAAAGTTGTTTCAGCTTTCCCCTAGACTACGGCCCCGTTTTTACCTTGTTTAAGAGTTTCATGTGTTGTTATATCTGTGTTGTATCTGTATGTTTGGGATTTAAGGTTTATCTTGGTTATGTTAAGTTTACTACTGGCTTTGGTTTTAATTTATGCATCTATTTTGCTGTTATTTCTTTTAATGTGGTGTATATAGGTCCTTTGGGTGTTAATTGACTTCTCATCAGCTTTACAGATCGTACTTCCATATCTCCAAATGTAATGTTTGCTAATTCCATTAGTTTTTTAGATAGTAGCGGTTTCTTCTTGACGAATTTTACTCTAAAAATTGTACAGTGTGGTATGTATTGTTTTCCTTCCGGTTTAAATCCCAGTTTTTTTAATCCCTTTTCTATATGATTATATATATCTATAATATGTTCGGAACCTTCTCCAGCACCGACCCAAATTACTCTAGGTCTACTAAGACTTGGAAACGCGCCTATTCCCTTTACAACGAGTTGAAAAGGAACAAAATCAATTTTCTGTAAAATTCTATATATTTCATCCACCTGTTCGCTTGTGATATTTCCTAAAAAACGTATTGTATAATGGAGGTTTTGCGGTTCTACAGGTTTCATTTTTGCGGCATTTATATTTTCTATCTCTTTTTGTATCTGTACAATTCTATTTACAATCTCTGGTTTATCGATATCTATCGCTATAAATGCTCTAATTCTTTCCATAGTGATCCCTCTTAATACCTCTCTGTATAAATCTTATATAGCTTTAGAGAAATAAACTCTATTTTTCGCCATATATTTTTTATGAGGGGAGAACTGATTTAACCATAACATGATAAGGGTCATGACATCAAAAGCAAATAAGAAAAACATGTTACTTATTATCCTATAGTAAAAGAACGACACTCATCTATTGAAGAACGGTTAAGGGTTGATATCTTTAATTGATATTTATCGAAATAGAAATGATAAAGAGAAAAGTTGTGAAAAACAGCGAAGCTTAACAGCACGACGAAGCCAAATTCATTGAATATTTTCTAAGAAATGTTCTAACTTGCTCGCCTTGTACTATTTCTCACCTTAAGTTTTTCATCAATTAACATAGGTTAATGTTTAAATCTTTAGGTATAACGATATACAAAAAAGTAAAAAAGAAAAGATAATCGTTAAAAGAATAGACACTAGCAAGAAAAATGCCATGCATTTTAAAAAATAATGTTCCATGTTCATTTTTTTATTTATCGCAAAAAAATTTAAATTACGTTCGAAGTAAAAAGGAAAGAGAGGGATTAATATGATTCAAATCTGAGGTGGTCAAGTGACACGAAAAAACCATAAACTACGTCATGCATCAACAAGTACTAGTGAACTCGATAAAGCAAGAGCAAGCGGCAAGAAAATCAGTATACCTTCCCTAAAACTAGTGGTTCTAAAACCTATAGGATATCCCCTTCGATCTATTGGTGATGAAAGACCAATCTCCATTACAACGGACAATATAAAGCTTTTTGAAGCATATGCAAAGGAGCAATGGTCTGGCTTTTATGTTAAAGAAGGCGATTTTCTCTTCGATCAATTTATGTATCCCGACTTTGCTTTCGAGGTAGTAAAAGTTTCGCCTCGTGGTGGAGGTAGAATTAGCAATAAAACAGAAATTCGCCTTAAAGTAGATACTTTAAGTCCAGTCGTTCGAGAAATTCCTAAAGTTAAATTTTCTGATGTCATTGGTCACGAAAAAGCAAAAAATAAGTGTAAAATCATTCAAAAATATCTAAAGTATCCTGAAAAATTTGGAGAATGGGCCCCGAAAAACATCCTCTTTTATGGGCCTCCTGGAACTGGAAAAACCATGATGGCTAAAGCTTTAGCTTCTGAAACAAATGTACCTATCTTCTTAACTAGAGCGACAGATCTCATAGGACTTCATGTAGGTGATGGGGCAAGAAGAGTTCATCAACTTTTTGGTGAAGCAAGAGAATCTGCTCCTTGTATAATTTTCATAGATGAGCTTGATGCAATAGGGTTAGATAGAAGATACCAATCTATTAGGGGTGACGTCTCCGAAATAGTTAATGCATTGCTTTCAGAAATGGATGGATTAAATCCTAATCTGGGAATTGTCACAATTGGTGCGACAAATGCTCCGGAACTTCTTGACCCAGCTATAAGAAATAGATTTGAAGAAGAAATAGAATTTCCACTACCTACAAAAGAAGAAAGATTCGAAATATTGAAGCTCTACGCGAAACGCTTACCTCTTCCAGTAAAAGTTAACCTGTGGAAAATAGCAGAGGAAACAGAAGGATTTTCGGGTAGAGATTTGAGAGAAAAAATTCTAAAGAATGCTCTTCACATGGCAATTCTAAAAAATAGACGAATAATCGATGAAAAAATTTTAAGAGAGGTCTTGACTTTCGCAAGAAAACAGTTAAAAATGGATGGATGGACGGGAATGTTCCTTTAACTGGAGAGTGAAAATATTTGAAACTGGTTCTGGGGGTCTGCGGGCTTCCGGCTTCCGGAAAATCTACTTTTATAAATTTTTCTAGAGAGTGGTTAAAGCTAAAGGGTTGGTCTTCTCTTTCTATAAAAATGAGTTATGCTCTCTTCACCTATTACAAAAACTTATTTGAAAAAAAATTTGGTGTTAAAAATTATAAAGAAGTAAAAAGACATATGTTTCAGAAAATAGGTGATGTTGCGAGAAATGAACTTGGAGAGGATGCTATAGCAATTTTAACTTACCGCCTACTTAATGAGCAAGTCATGAAACATAATGATGTGGATGTTGTATTTATTGATGGAATAAGAGATGCTGGAGAAGTTAAATATTTTGACAAAAAGTTCGACGACATATTTTATCTAGTTGCAATAGAAGCTTCCCTAGAAATTCGATTAAAAAGAGCAGCTGAAAGAAATGAGGGAGAAAAAGATAAGCTTCAAAAAGAAGAATTTATACAAAGAGATGTCTGGGAACAAGAAAAATATCAAAAAACAATTAATATGGCCAAGAAAATACTAAAAGAAAATAAAAGATTTTTTAAAATAACAAATACAGGAACAAAAACAGAACTCGAGAAAAAAACAATAGAGACATTAAAAACTATTCTATCAAATCTCAAATCTTAACACTTAACAATTAGGGGTTATTCTCATGATAAAAATACGAGTTGAAGCACCACTATACCCAACGGAAGACTTTAATAAAGTAAAAAAGGCTATCGAAAACATCATACCAGGTATCGACTGCAAAATAGAAAAAATAGGTAAAAACACGTACATAGTAGGAGAAATTGAAGGAGTAAAAGGATTAAGACTCTTTCATCAACAGCTAAGAGAACAACAGATTCTTGATACCGCTAGATCGGTACTTAAAAGAGGCGTAAGTGGAAATACCATTATATTTTATATTCGCAAACAAGCAGCTTTCATGGGCAAAATACATTTTTGTGATGCCTATGCAGAAACACCCTTAGGTCCAATCACTATTCAAATCACGTCAGATGATCCTCAAAAAATCATAGATTGGCTTGCACCTCCCACAAAAAGAGGACAACCAATATTTGAAATAAAAATTCAAGAAGAGTAAGGTATATGGATAGTCAAAAAATCATAGGAAATAAAACTTGCAGGAAATATATCTCTTATTTCCTTTTCTAGTTTTTTCACATCTTCTTCTGTATATCTCGGGCTGATATGAAATATTGCTAGTCTTTTTACACCAGCTTTTAAAGCGATTTTTGCTGCATCAATAACGGTTGAATGTCCACCTTCTAAAGCTTTTTCCTTTAAATTTTGATCAAAAGTTCCGTCGTGAATTAAAAGATCAGCTCCTTGTGCAAATTTTATCATTTCACTACAAGGTCTAGTATCTCCACTATAGACAATCTTTCTACCTGGTCTAGGTTTTCCAACAACCTGTTCGGGACGAATAACTCTTCCATTTTCTAATGTAATAGGTTTTCCCAGTTGAAGCTTTTTCCATAAAGGCCCTTTTGGTACACCTAGAGCTTCTGCCTTTTCGGGGGAAAATTTTCCTGGTCTAGGTTTTTCGATCAAAGCATAGGCAAGAGTATAAACTCCATGATCAACAGGAGTACATGTTACATAATAGTCTTCTTCTTCAACTACTAGTCCTTTTTCAATCTCAGAAACTTTCACATCGAAAGTTAATGTAAATTTTACAGTCTTTATAATGGCCTTCAAAAAATCACTAATTCCTGGGGGACCATAAATTTCTAGAGGTTTATCCCGGCCTAAAAGTGAAAAAGTTTGAAGTAAACCCGCTATACCAAGTACATGATCACCATGAAGATGAGTAATAAAAACCTTGGATAATTTGCCAATTTTTAAGTCAGATTTAAGTATTTGTCTTTGAGTTCCCTCACCACAGTCAAAAAGTAATAATTCCCTTTCTTTTCTAATTGCAATAGCGGGTAATCCTCTATCTTTCGTAGGCATACTGCCTGATGTTCCCAAGAATGTTATTTTCAAATAAAACACCTCACATATTTCTTAAAATAGCTATTTTACGTGTCAAGCTCTTGTGAACACGCATCAAATAACTTTCAACAAGTTTAAGACCAAAGTTCTCTGCAAATTCTTCAAGAGGAATCCAAAGAGGAGTAGCTATCACCATATAACTACCCTTCTTCATCAGTGGTGAAGCATTTTCAATAAACGCATAAATTAGCTTTCTAAGAGGGCTACCCATAGTAGAAGAAGATATTCCATAGGGAGGATCAGTGCTAATAGAATCTACCTTCGATATTGTTATAAGTCTCGCATCAGCGATAAACAACGCATTTACATCTAGACCATAGTGCCTAAGGTTATACATAGCGCCCCTAATCATTTTAGCACTAACATCAGAACCAATGACTCTACACCCTATTAAAGCAGCTTCAATCAAAATTCCTCCGGCTCCACAAAAAGGATCATAGAAAATACTATTAGCCCTTGCTCGGGAGAGGTTAACTAGAAGCCTAGAGAGAAAAGGACTCATAGAACTTGGGTGCATATATGGACGTAGATGCGTCGCTCTTAAATTAAACCTCCCTCGTTTAATTTTAGCCATACAAAGACCAAAAACAAAATTTTCTTCTGTTAAAACACCATAGAAACAAACATCCGGATTTGTCAGGTCAACTTTAATTTTTTTTCCAGAATTTTTCAATATATTCTCGCCGAGGAGTTTTATCAATTCAACACTATTTATATGCGGAGAATATTGCTTTATACGTTTAACTTCAACAAGAAAACTGGATTTTCCATCCAAAATACTATCAAACGGAACATCTTTCATACAACTATTAATATCAAAAATATTAGCTTCACAACAAAATAAAAGTTTGCAGCAGACATGCGTATAAGCAGCACGCTTGGCAACAACTTTGCACGGATCACTAGAACATTTTAATATAATTACTTGATTCAATACATCAATAATCTTATACTCGATACCCTCACTTTCTAAAATGGCTCTTAATTCAGCAAAAGGAAGAGATTCCAACTCTCCAGAAACAACGAAGAAATACTCATTCATGATATACACCTCAATATCACTCACCATATATATCAAAACCATTAATAGAATTTGCTTTTGTAAAAAGTCTAAACCCGGTTCGAGTTTAACGTAAAAAAGAGTAGTAACTATTAACATAGGTTGTACATCAAGGGGCTTGAATGGAACACTTTACAAACTTGCAGAAAGACTTTTATTTAAAAAATAGTGAATTACGAGTAGGAGGAAACAAAATGATAAAGGAAGCAACCGCACCTCACACAAAACTGCCAGATAACAAAGTAAGGTGTGATCTTTGCCCTCGACATTGCGTGTTAGAAGTTAATAAGATTGGTGCATGTAAAACGAGGAAAAACATAAACGGAAAACTATATACATTAATCTATGGATCCGTTTCAGCTATGGCTGTGGATCCCATAGAGAAAAAACCGCTTTTTAACTTCTATCCAGGAAGTTTAGCCTTCTCTATCTCAAGCGTTGGTTGTAATTTCTTTTGTAAATTCTGTCAAAACTGGCACTTATCACAATCATCCCCGGGACAAATAAAAACAGAAGAAGTTCCACCAGAAAAAATAATAGAATTAACAAAACGTTATAAATGTGAGTCCATTGCTTATACCTATAATGAACCCCTGATTTGGTGGGAATATGTTTTAGACGTATCTAAACTTGCGCATAAAGAAGGTATATTTAATGTTCTCGTTACTAATGGGTATATTACTTTAGAGGCTCTAGAAGAACTTCTGCCCTACATAGATGCTGCAAATGTCGATGTTAAGGCTTTCAAAGATAGTTTTTATCAAGAGCTATGCGGTGTTCCCAGCTTAAAGCCTGTACTTGAGACTTGCGAGATGATGAAGGAGAAAGGAATTCATGTAGAAATTACCAACCTCATTATTCCAGGCTATAATGATGACATAGAAGAGATTAGATCTATTTGCAAATGGGTAGTTGAAAAATTAGGACCAGATACTCCTTTACATTTCTCTAGATTTTACCCACATTACAAAATGACTTACGTATCACCCACTTCAACATCTACTCTAGAAAAAGCTAGAAAAATAGCCTTGGAAGAAGGTGTACATTACGTTTATATAGGTAATGTTCCGGGGCATGACGGTGAAAATACTTATTGTCCAGGGTGCGGTAAACTTTTGATAAGACGATTTGGATTCGATGTAGTTGAATGGAATTTAACCGAGGAAAATAAATGTAAATATTGTGGTAAAAAAATAGCTATAAGAGGTAAGTTTGTTAAAAGAGGTGGATGGATACCATTTATAATTTAAGATTTAAATTGGTGATAAACTATGCCTGTATGTCCTGAATGTGCTGCAGAAATGAAATGGGATCGCAATAGATTTATGTATGTTTGTAAGACTTGTGGACTTGCTCTAAGAAGAGAGGAGTTAGATAGAATTAGAGATAAACAGAGAAGAGAAGTTTTAACAGAGGAAGAAGAAAAGAAAAAAAGGAGAAAAGAATATCTAGAATGGTGGCTATCAAAGGAGAAAAAATAAATTATCGCCCATAAATAACAGCTCTTAGGATTAGTTCATACCATTTTTAATGTTTTAGCTGACTGGTTTCCATAGAATGTTTAATTTGTCTGCAATTTTATAGGCTTTTTCCATTTCTTTTCCACTAGGCCGTCTATCAATATCACTGTATTTTGGGTTTCCAGGAACTTGAAATAGAGGCCTATACTGTTCCATGATATTTACTAGAGCTTTAGGACAGTTTTCAGCTATCCATTCTAATATTGGACGGGTACAACATTCTATGTGATTTGGCAGTACTAAGTGTCTAATAATCATACCAGAAGTACCTTGTGCAACTGTTTCATCATAAGCCATTTTATGATTCCTTGAAACTATACTCCAATAATTTGGAACTTTTGAAAGGCGTTTTGCGCACTCATCACTTCCATATTTAAAGTCAGGAAGCCAAAAATCAATGATATCCAGAAGTAGTTTCATCAGTTCCTTTGAGCAATACATATTAGAGTTCCATAGTTGAGCAATATTAACTGTAGTATACTTCATGGATGCAATTATATGATATGCATTAGGTGTAGGTTCCCCACCGACCCAATTAACATTTCTCGCACCTTCTCTCTTAAGACTATTAACAATTCTGGCTAACTTTTCAGGTGTAACGACTTCACCATTATCGGGATTATTTGAAATATCCCAGTTCTGACAGAAAACACATGGACCAAAATTACAACCAGCAAAGAAAATAGTCCCCGATGGAACTAGCGGGGCTTCTTCTCCCATGTGGAGAAACGCTGTGGAAACTCTCGCTTTATCATCAATTCTACAGAATCCTCTTTCGCCTTCCAATCTGTTAACTTCACAGCGTCTTTCACAAAAACAACACTTCTGAAGAATACGGCAGGCAATTTCTACCTTCAAATCTAGATAAGAAACTTTAGGAGAATCTAAATCTTCAAGATTTACTTGATTACTATCAATTTTCTTAAGTAGAGATCTAAATCTTTTACTCGCTTTATTGTGCGCAAACCAAAGTCTTTCGATGGGAGCATCTAAACTTACATCAACCGATACTTTTTTAGCGATTAAAAACTTAGCAGGCAAATTACCTTGCATAATAGCATAATATCGCCTAAGTCTTTCCTTTACTTCAATATTACGCCAAACAGCAACAGCATCAGGCCTATAAAACATCCACAAACCCAACAACCTCCAGATTCATCCAATACAAAATAAGATTAGCACATTATATCTACATTTCTAATAGACTCTTATACCACAATAAAGAAGTTTTATCCTAACAAAAATGTAGGTCAAAAGAAGAAGTTAAAATTTACATCACTGTTACTGATTTTGCTAGGTTACGAGGTTTATCTGGATCCACTCCTCTTTTTACAGCTACATAATAGGAAAACAATTGAAGTGGGATTATATAAGTGATTGGTGAAAATATAGGAAACGTTGACGGTATTTTGAAGGTAACATCCGCTAGTTGTGGGACTTTTTGATCTTTTTGATCTACTACTGCTATTATTTCTGCTCCCCTGGCTTTCATTTCCATAATATTCCCTATTATATG
The DNA here is from genome assembly GCA_019056805.1 of Candidatus Baldrarchaeota archaeon. Lineage (GTDB taxonomy): Archaea > Asgardarchaeota > Baldrarchaeia > Baldrarchaeales > DXJG01 > DXJG01. The sequence continues at coordinate 75,569 of DXJG01000002.1, forward strand.
TTTGTGTGTTTCATCTGGAGGCGCTATAAAGACGCACGGATATCCAGGTTCTATTAGTGCAATGGGTCCGTGTTTAGATTCTCCTGCCGGATAACCTTCTGCATGAATATACGATATTTCTTTTAGTTTTAGAGCTCCTTCTAATGCCGTTGCTGTACTTATCCCTCTTCCCAAGAAGTAAAAGTTACTTTTTAGATAATACCTTTCTGCCATGGTTTTCGCTTTTTCTTCGTGCACCTCTATGATTTCTTTCACTTTTTGTGGTATTTGATATAATTCTGAAAGTAATTGTTTCGTCTCTGTTTCTGCTAATGATCCATTTTGTTTTGCTAAATTTATTGTTATTAATGCTAAGGTTGCAAGTTGTGTTGTAAAGGTTTTTGTTGCTACCACGCCTATTTCTGGTCCCGCCTGCATGTAAATCGTGTGATGAGCAATTCTTGTTATAGAACTTCCCAAAACATTAGTTATTGCTAAGATCTTTGCACCATACTTTGCTGCATGTCTTACAGCATTTAATGTATCCGCTGTTTCTCCCGATTGAGTTATTGCTATAATTACAGCGTTTTCATCTAATGTTTCTCCTACAAGTTCTGGAAACTCAGAAGCAATTATTGCCTGTGAATATGTTTTTGCAAGGTTCGAAAACATGTACGCGCCAGTTAACCCTGCATGATAAGAAGTACCAGCAGCCACAAAATATATTCGGTTCGCTTTCATTAAGTTTTCAACAAAAACATTTACGTATTCTGGACGCACTCTAAGTGTGTCTTTTATCGCTCTGGGCTGTTCATGTATCTCTTTTAGGATAAAGTGAGGAAATCCACCTTTTTGAGCCATTTCTGCAGTCCAGTTTATAACCTTAACTTCCTTAGTTAAAATCTCTCCATTAAGATTTTGTACAGTCACACTATATGGAGTTAATACTGCTATTTCACCATCATTGAGAAAAATCACTCTATTTGTCATTGGCAAAAACGCTGGAATATCTGATGCGCAATAAACAGCTTTTTCACCAATTCCGATAACTAAAGGACTGTCCTTTCTAGCACAAACAATTTTATTTGGCTCGTCAGCATAAATGACAGCTATAGCGTATGAACCTTTTAACTGTTTAAGAGTTTCCCTTACAGCATCTGCTAAATTGTAACCCCTTTTTACATAGTTTTCAATTAAATGTGAAATAACTTCGCTATCTGTCTCTGATCGAAATACATGGCCCTCTTTTTCGAGTTGTCTCCTTAGTTCCAAAAAGTTTTCTATTATTCCATTATGTACAACTGCTATTTTTTCTGTACAGTCGGTATGTGGATGGGCATTATGTTTTGATGGTGCCCCATGCGTCGCCCATCGAGTATGTCCTATACCTACATGTCCTGGAAGCGAATCAAAATTTAATTTTTTATGAATTTCGTCGATTTTTCCCTTATCTTTCTTTGTGTGCAATGTGGAGTTGTATATAGTTGTTATCCCTACTGAATCATAGCCACGATACTCTAATCTCTTAAGACATTCCCTTAGTAAACTTGCAACCTTTTGATTGTTAGACGCGATGCCGATAATACCGCACACTAGCGAACCTCCAAAATCGGTGAGGAGGTATCTACTTCAGATAACTTATTAAGTATTATTAAGAAAATATTTAGAATTGTCTAGTCAACTTTTTTACATACAAATAGCCGCCCTCTGAAAGCAAGAGTAATTTTGGACAAAAAGAAAGGAGATCATACTTTTAACTTTAATATTAAGTTAGGAACAGTAACTATTATAAAATCATTTGTAATATTATAAAATACATTTTACATGGAGGTAACTTGCTTGAATCCTTATGTACTGTTTAAGAGAGAAGACAAGTATGTTGTTGTTCCCGCTAAGCTACTTGACGAACCAAACAAGATATTGGCAGTTGCCAATCCACTAAGAATAAAAATTCTGAAAATACTTGCAGAACAACCCATGTATTCTCGTCAATTAGCCAATTTCCTAAAAGTTGACGAACAAACCATATATTATCATGTTAAGTTTTTAGAAAAAGCGGGTCTTATAAAACTTCAAAGAAGAGAGGAGAAAAAGGGAGCTGTAGCAAAATATTACACAGTGGAGTCGCCCAGTTTAGTATTTAACCTAACTGAACCAAAAGATGTTGAAGAGTTTATCTTGCCTAAAGTCCCGCTAAGTGAAAAGGCCAGAAATTTCTTAAATCCTCATTTAAAAAATGGAGATTTAGATACGCTTATTATAATTGGAAGCCCTGATTCACATGGCCCATATAGAAGCCAAGCAAGAGATGGGCACTACGCGGTAGATTTAGCCATTTTTCTTGGGTCAATTTCCCGTTGTGAACCAAATTTTATTACACGATTAGACACTGAAATAAGGGAAAGTGATTTGAAAAGAAACTTAATATTAGTGGGCGGTCCAATTGTTAATACTGTGACATATAAGATTAATGAAAATCTTCCTATCTACTTTGATGTAAGTCATCAAAGTAGAATTGTTTCAAAAATATCTCATAAAGTATATTATGAAGATGAATGTGGTATTATTGTAAAGATATCCAATCCTTTTAATCCTGATAATACAGGCATTTTAGTTTTAGCAGGAAAACGTTATTGGGGTACACGAGCAGCAATAATAGCCGTTGTTAAACATCTTGATGAAGTTGCAGAGAATAATTTTTATAATTCTGATATTCCAGCAAGGGTAGTTAAAGGTATAGATGAAGACAGTGATGGAATAATCGATACTGTAGAGTTCCTAGAGTGAAACACAAATAGAAAATTAGTAAGAATATTACGCAGGTGAAAAGTTTGGAGGAAAAATATGACTACAAAAAACTAGGATTTAAAGCCGGTTTAGAGATTCATGTTCAACTTGATACAAAGAAAAAACTCTTTTGCCGTTGCCCTGTAATTCTCCGTACGGACGAGCCAGATTTCTATGTCAAAAGATTTTTCAGACCAGTTATGGGCGAGATGGGAGAATTCGATAAAGCTATGCTAAGAGAATTTGAAAAGGGACTAACAATAATCTACGAAGGGTACAATGACACTACATGTTCATACGAACTCGATGAAACACCACCGTTCCCTCTTAACGAAGAAGCCATAGAGATAGCACTCATGATATGCCTATTATTAAACTGCAATGTTGTAGACGAGCTACATGTTTGTAGAAAAAATTACCTAGATGGTTCAGTTCCCTGCGGTTTTCAAAGAACAATCTACATTGGAGGAGGCGGATATCTCCCTATCAATGGAAAGAAGATAAGTATCTTACATGTTTATCTCGAAGAAGAAGCAGCAAGAAAAGATGATAAAAAGAGTAAAGGGAAAACTGTTTACTACAAACTTGATCGACTTGGAATACCACTCGTTGAAATAGTAACAGGTCCTGATATGCATACACCACAAGAAGTTGTAGAAACCGCAAAACGTTTAGGTACGCTTTTAAAAACAACCGGAAAAGTTAGAAGAGGACTTGGCACCATAAGACAAGATATAAACGTAAGTATCGAGGGAGGAGCAAGAGTAGAGCTAAAAGGTATACAACTTTTAGACATGATACCTAAAGCTATCAACATGGAGATTAGAAGACAACTCGAACTTATAAAAATAAAAGAGAAACTCAAAGAAAGAAACATAAAACCAGAAGACATCAAAGAGAACTTTATAGATGTAACACAAATATTTCAAGATACTAAATGCAAATTTTTAAAGAAAACCATAGAGAGAGGTGAAAAAGTTCTAGCCGTAAAACTTAAAGGATTTGGTGGATTATTAGGCAAAGAAATACAACCAAACAGAAGATTCGGAACAGAACTCTCAGATCGAGTAAAAGCTTATACAACTCTAAAAGGCATAATACATTCAGATGAGAACTTACCTGCATATGGATTTTCTGAAGAGGAAATTAAGAAACTTTTTGAACAAACAGAAAAAGGTGAAAATGATGCCATAGTTATAGTGGCTGGCGAAGAAAACGAAGCTAAACGAGCATTAAAATTGGTTATTGAACGTGCCCGAACAGCCTTAAAAGGAGTTCCGGAAGAGACCAGACAGGTAAAAGAGGACGGAACATCATCCCTCCTTAGAGAACTACATGGCCAAGCAAGATTATACCCGGACACAGATACACCACCTATTACAATTTCTAAAAACCGAATAGAAAAAATAAGAACAAATCTCCCAGAATATCCTTGGGATATGAAGAAGAGAATAATAAAAGAATATAATTTAAGTAATGAATTCGCAGAACTACTTATTTATGAGGGACTAGCTAGCTTTTTCGAAGAAATTGTGAAGAAATACAATTTATCTCCAGTCTTAGTAGCGTCAACCTTATTTCAAACATTAAAAGCCTTGCACAGAGACGGTATACCAGTAGAAAATCTTACACAAGAACATTTGAGAAAACTGTTTGAATCACTATCTCATGGAATGTTTGCTAAAGAAGCAATTCCTACCATATTGACCCTATGGGCTAAAAAACCAAATCAAGAATTATCTAGTATCTTAAAGGAAGCAGGAGTTTTGGCTATTTCAGAAGAAGAACTTAAGGAAATCATTCAAAAAATTATTCAAGAAAACATGAACTTAATTAGAGAACGTGGAACGGGAGCCTTTGGGCCTTTAATGGGTAAAGTTATGAGCAAAGTCCGGGGCAGGATAGATGGAGCAACAGTTAGTAGGATACTCCAACAAAAAATAAAAGAGGCGTTACATAGCGATTAAAACATAATTTAATCCTTAAAGTTCTTTTATAATTTTATCAATTTCCAGGATTCCACCTTGAAGAACGATATAACCATTATAGGGCTCTCTCTCAGTGATTTCACCAGCAATATTTGTTTGCATAAGTTTCTTTACTTCATCCATGTTTTGTGTATGACCTAAAACCCACATTAACTTCACATATGCCACTTCTGGAAGCATGTTCATACCCGGAATTACACCAAAATTTAAGAGATCTCTTCCTGTTTCATAAACATTCATCCCAACAAAACCCCAAAGACATTGAGTAGTCATAACAACTGGGATATTTTCATCGATTGCTCTCTTTACAGCGTCAAAAAGATAAGTTGCAACATGGCCTAGTCCGGTTCCAGCAATTACAATTCCTTTATATCCAGCGTCGACAAAATGATGTATAACATCTGGCCGCATTCCCGGGTAAAAATAGATCAAAGCCACATGGTCTTCAAGTTTCACATCCACAGAAACGGAACCTTCTGTTCTTTTTCTGTAGTCATTTCTGAACATCGTAATTTTTCCATTTTCAACTTTACCAAGTGGAATATCACCAATTGTTCTAAAAGCATCCCTGCGAGAGGAATGCATCTTTCTAACTCTGGTACCTCTGTGAATTAATGAGTAATTATCACTCGTAGTTCCATGCATGCAAACGGTAACTTCAGCAACATCACCTTTTGATGCAAGAGTTACTGCATTAATTAAATTTACAGCAGCATCGCTGGACGGTCTGTCACTACTTCTTTGGGAACCCACTAACACGACAGGAACAGGCAGGTTTCTCAACATAAACGATAAAGCAGCTGCTGTGAAACTCATAGTATCCGTCCCATGACCCAGAACAACTCCTTGCGAATTGTTTTCATTGATTTCTTTCTCGACCTCTTTTGCAATTTTAATCCAATGTTCAGGAGTCATATTTTCACTAAATAATTCAAATAAGAGTCTTGGATAAACAAAAGCTATATCCGCCAATTCAGGAACCATACTGTAAAGTTCTTCTGGAGTCAAGGCAGGAATTACAGCACCACTACGATAATCAAGTCTACTAGCGATCGTACCTCCACACCCTAACAAAGGTATTCTTGGTTTTCTTTCATCAGGTTTTACGGAGGGAGATGGAAGTTTATACTGTCCAGGCTCATAACCGATTTCTTTCATCTCAATAATGTCATCAACATTTAAACCAGTGTTATATCCCGTGGGAAGCTTAATCGTGATATGTCTATCATCAGCGAGTTGATATCTGGGTAAAATTATTCCTCGAAAGCTTCCGGTTTTTGTGATAACCTCTACAACACTCCAAACTTTTACTCCAAATTTTTCTAGTATTTTTCTTGCTTTTCCTCTATAACCTTCATAAACATCTTCATTCACTTACAAACACCTCAACTTATATGTTTAGAAACATATGGACCGTCTTTTCGATAACCTAAGGAATAGTAGTATTCTCTTACTCCTATACCACTAGTTACTAAAATCTTTTTAGCATCAAATTCTTCTCTAGCTATTCTCTCAGCTTCCATCAACAACCTTCTACCATAACCTCTATGTTGCCATTCTTCTTCCTCAGGAACTTTTCCCAACTTAACAAGGGGGCCATAAACATGTAATTCCCTAACAATTGCTGAGGGCGTTTCATTAATTTCAGGCCTATGCGCTTTTTCAGAAGGTATTCGTAATCTAAGAAAACCTATCAAAATATCATTTTTAACATCTTCATAAGAAAGAAATAATTCTACACCTTCAGAAGCTTTGTACTTCAAGGTTTTCAGTCTAATATTCTCGATATTAGGTTCTAAACCTAATTTTAGCATTACATGACCTACTTCCCGGCAACGAATGCAATAACATCTTTCTCCTAGCTTTCTAAGTTCCCTCCAAACAATTTCCCTTAAATTTCCTTTCTTAGGTCCAGCAGCAATAACTGTTGCTGGTATATCACGCATAACACGCTTAATACGCACATACCTAGGAATATACTTCCTTTTTACCTCAACTAATAACCTAATGAGCTCGTCGTCAGTTAAAGGGCTATATCTTCCCTTTTGCCACATATCATATAAGGTAGTTCCAGGAACAACTAAAGTAGGGTAAATCTTTAATTCATCAGGCTTAAATCTGGAATCAGAAAAAACACGTTTAAACATTCTAAGATCACGTTCAAAGTTTGAGCCCGGCAATCCAGGCATTAAATGATAGGTTACTTTAAGTCCTGCATCTTTTAATATTCTGGTAGCTTCAACAACATCTTCTACACTATGTCCCCTTTTAACTAAATCATAAATATAATTGTAAATAGTTTGTACACCAAGCTCTACCCTTGTAACTCCCATCTTTAACATACGATCCACATGTTGCACCTTACAAAAATCGGGTCTAGTTTCTACGGTAATACCAACATTTCTAATGTCAGTTTTTTCTGCTTTGTTCTGAGCTTCTTCTAAAGTCATAGAATTATCATTATTCATAGCATCTAAACATCGCCTAATAAACCACTCCTGATAACAGAGCGGATAAGCAGGAAAAGTACCACCCATAACAATTAATTCAACTTTATCGATGGGATGGCCAATAGTTTTTAACTGTTCTAAACGATTTTTAACCTGGGCATAAGGATCAAACATGTTGTGTAAAGCTCTCATAGTAGCAGGCTCACGACCAGTATAACTCTGAGGAACGTCCCCAAAAACAGAATCAGGACCACCAGGACAATAAATACAACGACCATGAGGACATGGATAAGGTTTAGCCATAACAGCAACTATCGCAACACCAGAAATAGTACGGACAGGCTTTCTCTTCAAAATTTTCAGAAGTTTATCCCTCAAATCGGGAGAAACAGAACTTAAAATTTCAGAGTTACTAGGTATCCTATCTAGCCCGTACTTTTTACAAACTAAAGTCTTAATACGATTAACATCTTCCTCTGTTAAAATTTCACGATTTAGGAGTTCTTCTATAATTTCCCTATAAATGACTTCCAAACATATCCCTCACAGTCAAAATTGCCCTGACTAACTAGTAAGAACAGTCATCAAATCTAACCTGTAATTTCCCTAAGGAAATAAAATCAAAACAAGATATGAGTATTTCTATAAACAATAAATCGCTATTAAAATGAGAAATGTTATACGGGCTGTCCACTAGACTTCTTAAGGACCACATACTTAATGTAATTCTTTCTATTTCTCACACGTGGAACTAGACTTCTTCTAGGCTTACCTTCAACTTTTGGAGTCTGATTTCTAACTTTTCCAGCCTTACTTAATGAACCGTGTGAACCAGGCATAATTTATCACCGATTCTAACCTTTTAATTTTCCTTATTAAACTTTATGTTTGATACTTTCTATAAAAATAATATTTTCAATCGTCAACCAGCAAAATTCGTAATAAACTCGAATTTCATAGACTTCAAACTCTCGATAGAAAATGAAATATAACCAGACAAAACATGTTAGAACACTTTTATAGCCACCTACTTCGTGGAAAAGCTTAAATTAAAGGTCTGAACTGTATAATTAATGAAACATGATTGATACGCTAATTTTCTGTTTAACGTATCAATCATGTTTCTAAACTTTTTGAGGCGTATAAAATGAGAAAATGGCCACTATTACTAATATTTATTATATTGTTGACATCTTTTACCCCCTTATCGATAAACGAAACCATCAGCAGTTACTCAGATTCATCAGAGAATATTTTCCATTTCAGCCGCAAAACATCCGCGGAACTTGAGAACATCCTTTACTCACCAAAAGTTTCCGATGACGAAAAAATCTCAGTAATACTAGTAGCGAAACGGAGTCTCAGTGCAAGCGAATACGATGAACTTGCAAATGTGTGTGAAATTTTAGCCAATACTAGCAGAGTTTTTGTAATAAGAACATTCAAAAACGACATTACACGTATAGCATCTCTCCCATTTACACTTTACTTAGATTCAGGGCTTAAAACCGCCGAACCTCATCTAATGGATACTTCCATTACAACGCGCACAAACTACGCATATTATGTGAAAGATGTTTCTAACCAAAATGTAACTGGCAAAGGAATCAAAATAGGAATTATCGATACAGGAATAGACTGGAGACATCCATTCTTCTATTATGATGATGGACTGACTTGGGAGGTTATAAACGAAACCTTTGCTATGCTACCAAACGGGACTCTATGTAATTATTCCTTTATAGACGTTGTAACTGTTCAGCCAGCTGCTCAGGGAGCTCCATCAGGAGATCTTGTAATACCAGTTCCCGATGGAGTGTTCAATATAGGCTATGAATACCTTTACCTAGATCTCGATAATGACAGCAAACCCGATGTAGATCCCGACAATCCTCAGAGGATAGAATATGGAATCTTAATAGACTCTGATGGGAATGGTATCCCGACAGCAGGTGATTTTATTAAAATGTTACGAACACCAAAAATCAAGAAGATCCTTGATCAAAGATCATATCCCTACACCGTATATATTAGTGGAGTAAACCTATCACAATTTGATCCTGTAGATTCTTCCGGAGGGGGGGGCATGGTGCTCACGTCGCAGGTATAATTCTAGGAGGTCATAGTTTAATGAAGATACATGGAGTAGCACCTGACGCGGAAATTTACGTTGTTGCTAACGGGGGATATTTCACATCTGAAAACGTTATCTACGGAATGACATGGCTTGCACAAGAGAACGTTAGCGTAATAAATATGAGTTTTGGCGGAACAATGGGATACTTAGATGGTTCAGATCCATGGGATATAGCAATAAATGATTTATTCAAACAGGGAATTATATCGATTGTATCCGCTGGGAATGACGGTAATAAAAACCATCATATCGAAGTAGAAATACCAGCATTAAGTAACGTAAATTTAACGTTTAATGTTCATGACTTAAACATATATCTAAATATTCTATGGAGAGAACCTTGGAGTAACCTAGAATTCTACATAATTTCACCATATGGAAATGAATACAATCTAGGATCTTTTACAAATCCCTTATTTGTAGACATTCCAGGAGTAAACATTTCTTGTACAAGCTCTATGTCACCCAGATACACCCGTCAATTCCTAATAAGCATATATAACCTTACACCTCTAGACGGAGCTATATGGACACTAAAGATCCGCAATCCGACAAACAAGATGCAGAAAATAAATGGTTACCTCTTGTGGTCAACCTCTAACACATGGAATCCGCCATACCTAAGTAAAGAGCACACAATTACCTCTCCAGCTACGGCAGACTCAGCAATAGCGGTTGGAGCATTAACTAAAGATGGTTGGTTAACGTCTTACAGCAGTATAGGACCAAGAATTGACGGAGTTAATAAGCCAGAAATTTGTGCACCAGGTGGACACTATGACCTAGGATATGATAACCCCTATATTCTCTCAGTTGACGGCGATGTGTCCAACGGTCAGCCTCCATATACCCATGGACATGGATATTATACGTATATGTGTGGAACAAGTATGGCAGCTCCCCACATCACGGGTTTTGTAGCACTTCTTCTACAGGATAACCCAAATCTATCACCAACGGAGATTAGAGAGTTACTATTTCTATCTACAGGATATACACATTTCCTACCTCACACTGTGTATCCCATGCCTGATGATACCGTAGGCTACGGTGGATTCGGATACATGAATATTCCACAGCTACAAACTGACGGAATTAATGGACCAGGACCTGTTTATGTTACCTCATGGTACCCATCTGGTTTTTCCATCGCTTATAATAATTGGCTCTCTGGTAGTCGAGGTATCATTGTTGACGGTGACGACAATGACTGGTTAATATACTATCCAGTAATAATACATAATGATTCAAGATGGTACGAAGAATATAGTTTCAAGTTATATTCATGGCATGAAAATGAGTCGCATATCTTCTTCTACATGAAATTTAGAGTAAACTATGTTCCCGTTGGATATATGATTAATGTTTATATTGGCAGGGAAAGACCAGGCTTCATGGGTGTTGTGGATTATTATTTACCTGAATGGAAACTTTCCTACAACACTTCCTCTGGAATATCTCAGTTAGAGTTGTGGAATAATCAAACAAATCAGTATGGGGTAATGCCAGCTGGCGGATTTTTCGGGGTAAGCACAGGATTTTCATCGATAGATGGTAACTGGCTTATAGAATTCTATGTTCGAAAAGATTATATTGAAATGCAAAGCTTAAGCGAAGCAATAATATATTTTGCAGTATATGACATAAACTACGCGGCTCTCTTAAACAACAATGACCCTTACAATAGACCTGGAGCTTCATTCTATGCATCTATAGATCAAACACCCGTAGCTAGTTATGTAAACACAACATATGTTAGTAATAGTCATGGAATGTATATAGATATAGTAACATCGCTTAATGACTACTGGGGCAATGTAAGCAGAGTTCTACTTATGAGCTACTCACCCAGCGGAACTTCTACAATCATATATATGGAATATAATTCTAACACTAATCTCTGGGAAGCTAGTTATAGCATCACCCCAGCAAATCAAAGCATAGGCGAGTTTAAGAACATATTGATAATTTACGACGAATTAGGAGCGAAAACAACAATAAATTCACCGCCAACAGTCATGTATACGTTAATTGACAATGTTGCACCTCTAATATCACTTGAAATACCAATGTACGCTACTGGAACGATTCAAATCAACTGGACCGTAAATGAGGAAAATCTCAAGAATTTAACATTGTATATCGACTCTGACAAATACGATGTCCTCGGAACTAACATCTTCACTTGGGATACAACACAATACGACGATGGAAACCATATAATCAGATTATATGCTCAAGATGCTGGCGGACTTGAAAGCGAAGTTATAGGAAATGTTATTGTTGATAATACACCTCCAGCAATAATCATAATTTCTCCGATTAACAACACAAGAATAAGTGAGGATTCAATAGAGGTAACTTGGCAAGCCTTTGACAATGTAAAAGTAGATCATTTCGATATCTACCTGGATGGAGTATTAATAATGCAAAATGTTTCAGCAAGTCAAAGAAGCGCTACTATAACCGAATTATCACAAGGAACACACGTATTAAAGATAAAAGTGTACGACGAAGTTGGAAATTACTCAGAAGCGACACTTATATTCACATACAAACCACCGACAATAATGTATATAGTAGCAGCAACCCTCATAATAGGATGCGCCGTTGCAGTAATTCTAATCAAAAGAAGAAAAACCACTTAAATACCTATCATTTTATTTTTATGATAAAACTAAAGTTCTAAATATTAAAGTTAATAGGTAGACCAGAGGATGATCTTTTAAAAACACCAAATTCATCTCTTATTCTTCTCAACATCTCACTGTTAAATACGGGGCCGTCCTTACAAACCAAATATTCACCAATACAACAACTACCACAAAGTCCCATACCACATTTCATATATCTCTCCAAACAAGCCTGAACTTCAACCCCTCTTTCCTCAGCTTTATCAAAAATTTTCCTCATCATTACTTCGGGACCACACATGTAAATGCAGTCAAATTTTCTTTCTTCTAATAACTTGACAGCAATATCAGAAGCTAAACCTTTTAGACCAGCGGAACCATCATCGGTAACAATCATAAGAGAGTCGCGATTATTATTCAGGATGTTAGAGATTCTATCGACAAATAAAAGCATTTTCGAAGTTCTGGCAGCCAAAATAACGGTAATACTATCAGAAACACGCGAAAGTTCAACTATTAAAGGATAAAGAGGTGCTATACCTATCCCTCCGCCGACAATAAGAACGTTTCCGTTAGAAAGAGAAAACCCATTTCCAAGTGGACCTCTAATTCCAATTCTATCACCAACAGTTAAACCATGTAATGCAGCAGTAGCGTCACCAACCTTTTTCACGGTAATTCCTAATTCATTTTCGCTAATAAAAGAAACACTCATAGGAATCTCATCAACATCAGGGATCCATATCATAAAAAACTGTCCAGCCTTAGGTTTTTTTAGGTCTTTTCGATCAAAAAATATACTCTTTACATCATAAGTCTCTTCTACAATTTTTTTAACTTCAACAACTTTTAGGCAATCCACTTCTATCACCTAAACCTTATGAGCCAAACCTACGATGTCACTAATTCTCTTATACCCGCTTTTTTCTAAAAAATCTTCTAATCCTTTTGTGATTTCTCTAAAAATTGATAATCCTTTCGCTATACCACTACCAATTTGTACAGCAGAAGCACCTGCCATAAAAAACTCAACAGCGTCTTGCCACTTACAAATCCCACCAACCCCCACAATGGGTACATTAACAGCCCTATAAATCTCGTAAACACATCTAACGGCAATAGGTTTGATAGCAGGACCAGACAGACCCCCAAAAACATTATTCAAAACCGGTTTCCCAATTTCAATATTTATATACATCGCTTTAACCGTATTAATTGCTGTAATAGCATCGGCGCCTGCATCAACAGCAACCTTAGCAATTTCCGTAATATCAGTAACATTAGGCGTCAATTTAACAAAAACAGGTATATTAACTGCACCCTTCACAGCCTTAACAATCTGATATGTCAATTCTGGACTTTGACCGATTAAGCCAGCCCTAGCATGAGGACAGGAAACATTCAACTCTAAAGCATCGATACCAGCCTTTTCCAGTTTTAAAGCAACTTCAACAAACTCCTCAACCTGTTCTCCAACGACACTTCCAATAACAGGCGCCCCTCCTTCCTTTGCAATTGCTACTTCTTTCACAAAATAATCTACACCAGGATTAGGCAGTCCCATAGCATTAATAAAACCACAATCAACTTTAACAATCGTAGGATTAAGGTAACCAGATCTTGGATGAAGACTAATAGACTTGGTGACAACAGCTCCAGCTCCAGCCATAGCCACTTTCCTCAAAAGCTTCCCGCTAATCCCAAGAACTCCTGAAGCTAACATCGTAGGATTTCTAAGGTGAATTCCAGCAATATCAACTGAAAGACTAACCATAACTAAATCCACCGTCTTTTCATTCTCTTCATATTATAACTTGAATATAAGTCAATAACTTTCCGTTTATTAAGTTAGGTTCATTGTAATTAGAAACCTATTCTACATGTATCACCTAATAGAAGCTTACGTTCACCCACTACATGTATCCCTAAAATCAAAAATGCTACTGAGACATGGACTTACTAATATTTTGCGCATAAGAAAAGAGTGATGATAGTATAATGGTTCTAAAATTAACATTATAAAAACTTGAGAGTAGAATGACGAAAACATACTAAATGAATCATTTGGTTCAATTCCCTTGTTGTTTTCCTTCATAAAATAAACAAAACAACTACTTTAGGTAGTAATTGGATCCCGCTATTCTTAAATAGTTGAATTTGAAATTTAAAGTTAGAAAGATTGAAAGTATTCTTCGCCCAAAGTAAGCGGAGAACATAATCATAATTTAATCTCTTGAATAAATGAAAACATAATAAGGACAAATGTTGTCGGTCCAGGTAATAAGCAATAATTTATCAGTTCCAATATATAGATTAGAAAATACTGAGAGTAACCGATGATGCTGGGAGGGTGACATTTGAAAAAAATACACATAATAGAAACCATATTGGGTATAATAGCAGCAGATGAGCAGGGAAATGTATTAGAAAAAGAACTATTCGAGAAAAACCCGGAAGAGATAGCAGAGAAAATATACAAATTGCAACGAGGAGAAGTAATACCTGAACTTCAACGCATTATTCAAAAAACAAAAGACGCTGAAGAAATAATAGTAGAAGACGACTCCCTCGTAAAATCGCTAAAAGATATATGTTCAACAAAAATAACTGTTGAAAAACCAAGTACAATAGCTCAGCAAATAAGAGCACAAATTCCCGAATTAGCCCAACAATATGATTACATAAAAACACTTCAAGAATATATACAGCTAACTCGACAAATAGCTACCTATCTAACAAGGAGAAAAATCAGAACAGCAGCTGAAAAAAGAGATCAACTCATAGCACAAGCAATAGAAACAATTGATGATATCGATAAAACTGTAAATCTTTTCGCTTCAAGAATACGTGAATGGTACGGATTACATTTCCCAGAACTAAACAAACTAGTAGAAGAACATAGAACTTACATGAGACTGGTATCTGAATTAGGGTTAAGAAAAAATTATACAAAAGAAAAACTACAAAAAATGGGATTTCCATCTGAAAGAATTAAAGAACTCGAAGAAGCAGCAAAAACTTCCATGGGCGCAAACATAGCAGAAGAAGATATGCAACCCATACAAAAGTTTGCAGATATAACACTAACCCTGTACAGATTAAGGAAAGAATTAGAAGAGTACATTGATGAATCTATGAAAGAAACAGCACCAAACATAAGAGGACTAGTAGGATCGTTACTAGGAGCAAGATTAATCAGCTTAGCAGGATCATTGGAAGAACTAGCCAGAATGCCAGCATCAACAATTCAAGTACTCGGCGCAGAAAAAGCCCTTTTCCGTGCACTACGAACAGGTGCAAGACCACCAAAACACGGAGTTCTTTTCCAATTCCCCGCGATCCACGGTTCCCCTAGATGGCAACGAGGAAAAATAGCCCGTGCAGTTGCTGGAAAACTAGCAATCGCCGCAAGAATTGACGCTTTTTCCGGGGAATATATGGCAGACGAACTAAGAGCAGATCTCGAAAGACGTATTGAAGAAATAAAGAAGAAATATCCAAAGCCTCCGAAGAGAAAAAAGCCAGAAAAAGTTAAAAAAATAAAATTGCACAAAAAAGGAAAGAGAAAAAGAAGAAAAGAAAAGAGGGAAAAATAATATGAGTGCAAAAGTTGAACTTCATGAAAAATTTGAAAATATTTACTGGGCAATTTTTGAAGACACGGGAGAAAAAAAGTTAGCAACAAAGAATTTAGCACCCGGTTATGCGGTTTATGGTGAACGTTTAATAAAATATAAAGGAGAAGAGTATCGTTTATGGGATCCATACAGATCAAAACTAGCAGCAGCAATACTTAGAGGAATAAATTTTGTTCCAATAAAAACGGGAGATCGTATCTTATATCTAGGAGCCGCTACTGGATCAACTAGTTCTCATTGTAGCGACATTGTAGGACCTAACGGCATTGTTTATTGTGTAGAGTTCTCACCTCGAGTTTTAAGAGAACTAGTAGGTGTTACAGAACATCATAAAAATATGATACCCCTACTTGAAGATGCACGCTTCCCTTGGAAATACAGAATGTTAGTACCCCAGGTTGATGTTATTTATCAAGATGTCGCACAACCTGAACAAGCTAAGATATTAGCAGACAATGCTGAATTCTTCCTAAAACCTAATGGTTGGGCCTTGTTAGCAATTAAGGCTCGAAGTGTTGATGTTACTGCAGAACCTTCCGAAGTCTATAAAAAGGAAATAGAAACATTAGAGAAAAGGAATTTTGAAATAAAAGATGTAGTACACTTAGAACCATTTGATAAGGCACATGCATTTCTTGTGATGCAATATAAACCATAAGGAATTCTCACTTTTCATTTTTAATTCTTTTATTTTTATTCAGCCCATAACATAACATCGTTCAGCGGACATGGAATTCGGTAAGCATATATAGTAGTTTAATTTGTCAAAAAGTAGGGTTGAAATATGAGCGAAGACAAATTTTTAAGAGTTATATGGAAGTATGAGATAGAAAGAATCAATGATCATTTGCCTAAGAAGACTAGATCCCTATCGAGTCTCTTAGAAGATGAAGATCCATATGTCATTTCTAGAGATGGTAGTAATTTTACCATAGATAAGGATGAGTTGAACTTTCTTGCTTCTTTTATACCCAAGGAGCTTCATGATTTTATTAGGCTTCCTATTGTTCTTATTCGTAGATTAGATCTGGGTAGAGGAGTTTTTACTATTAGTGGTGGAAAACTCGAGCGGTTCGTTATTCATAAACTTTTAAAGAATACAAACGCTTCATTTTCAGAATATAGAAACATAGAACTACCTCTATACATCTATTGGCCTCACGTTGTTGAATTAAGAAGAAGATTTAAAACCATTATTACAATCGGATTTGGAGTTTCTAAGAAAGATATGGATGACGCTAGAAGATTTCTTAGAGGTTATTGATGCTTTATTGATAGCGATTAGTTTTTAAGTCAGTTGTTTATCCTATTTTTTAGAAATCAAGAGGCAGTTATCCATGCTCTCAGAGCGGTTAATGCTATTAGAACGTGTTAAGAAGGTATTTGAAGAAGCTGGTTTTGCTATTTCTATGTACTGCAAAATAAAATCCACATGTTTCGACCTTGTTGCTAGAAAAAACAGATGGCTTTTATTTGTTAAGGTGTTATATAATGTAGATAGCTTACAACAAGGCCATGCAAAAGAATTAAAAATCCTTTCTCTGATTTTCTCTGCATCTCCATTAGTTATCGGAGAGAAAAGCGGTCACACGGTATTAGAGGACGGAGTTGTTTACGAAAGATACGGCATACCCGTAATCAATATTAATTCACTTATTAATGCTCTAATCGAAGGCAGGTTTCCATTAATTCTTGCTAAAAGAGGAGGATTTTTTGTAAAAATAGATAATAAAACCTTGAGATCTAAAAGAATCAGAAAAAATCTTTCACTCGGCGTATTAGCTGAAATGATTGGGGTATCCAGAAAGACTATTTATGAATATGAAAGGGGTAGCATGGATGCTACAGTCGAAACTGCGCATAAACTAGAAAATTTACTAAATGCGAAGTTAACACAACCAATAAACGTTTTTTCATGGAAAGTTGAGGATGTGGATCTTCTGGAAACTAAAGATGCTGAAAACGAATTAAAAGAAATTGTATGTGAATTATTATCCGAACTAGGTTTTGGTGTTATCCCTACCTTTAGATCACCTTTTGATGCTGTTGCAAAAACTCCTGAAGCTAGAATTATTTTACTAACTGGAGTGGGATATCCGGGTGAAAGAGGTATAAGAAAAAGAATAAAGATTGTTAAGAGCGTATCTCAGATAATACGAAAGTACGCGGTCTTTGTTTTGGAGGGGAAACGTGTTTCTCCAAATATAGATGGAGTTCCTATATTAAAGACCAGTGAACTCAAAAGAATGGAAGAACCAGAGGAATTACTCAGTACAATCATGAAAAGACAGGTAATTAATTAGAATACTATCTAAATGTCATAACAGTTTTTTCTGTAAAACACATCTCTCATAGATCCTTTTGGCAGTTGACCAGGTTTTACGAACACAATCCGGCAGTCTACGGTGTTTTTTTACATAATTTTCCAAAAATTGGACAGTTTTTTTATCTGAAGGATATCCACTGCCAAAGTCTCCATATATCTTTTTTAACTGCATAATTACTTGATCTCTTCTAACTTTAGCTATAATAGATGCTGCAGATACAATAGGATAAGTTTTATCTGCTTCATGCTCGGAAATAATAGTTATTTTTCTCATTGAGGCTGGTAAAAAAGATATAATAGTTTTAGAAAATCTCTCTGGCTTGACATCCGCAGCATCTACATAAACAACATCAGGATTCAATTCTACGATTATTTCTGACATATATTTTGCCTCTAATGTGTTTAGTGACATTCCTAATATTATTCTGTCGTCTATTTCTTTTGGACTAATCTCTATTATCTTAATTTTCTCTGCAACCTGCCTAATTTTCTCTGCAAGCCTTTTACGTATATTTGGTGACAGAAGTTTAGAGTCACGAACACCAATACTATTAAGATGACCTACACTTTCTTGTTTAATCAAAACACCCACAATAACCATCGGCCCTATTACTGGCCCCCTACCTGCTTCATCGAGACCTAATATATTCAATCTAGTCTTCTCTCCTGCAATGGTCTTTGGAATCTCTTATTATTTGTCACAACTAAAAATTTGGGTAATGTTGATTAAATGTTATATGTTTGTGAGATCATGGAGGAATGATCATTGTTTAAATGTACTGATAAATGTCCAGCTTATGGATGGTGTCATACAATCCGTGAAATGGTAGGAAAAAATTATATAAAAGCTGTAGAGATGTTCAAAGAAACCGAAAAACCACAATTTTTTAAACAAATTAGAGAAAAGAGGGTTAGATTTTCTTATCCAGCGATGAAACCTGTTAACATGCTTAACAGAGATATTTCAGTTGCAGCACTTCAATCATTCCAGAAAAACAACGATAAAAAACTGACAGTATGCGAACCACTTTCAGGATGTGGAGTTCGCGGCATAAGATACGCTAAAGAGGTTAAAGGAATCGAAAAGGTCGTAGTTAACGATTGGAGCCCTTTAGCTTTCTCTTTAATCAAGGAGAACATAAAAATTAATGATGTCGAAAATAAGGTGAGCGCGTATAATGAAGAGGCGTCGTCATTAATGTGCAAATTCTCTGCTCAAGGTATACGTTTTGATGTTGTTGATATAGATCCATATGGATCTCCAGTACCATTTTTAGATGCAGCACTTAAAGTTCTAAGAGCTAAGAACGGTTTTTTATGTATTACGGCAACAGATACAGCAACTCTTTGCGGAGTGTATCCTGAGGCATGTTACAGAAAATATCATAGTAAGCCTTTAAGAACGGAGTATAATCATGAACTTGCTGTGAGAATTCTTACAGGTTATGTTGCAATGGAAGCCGCTAGATATGACATAGGAGTTAAACCAGTTTTTTCGTATTTTAATGAACACCATTTAAGAATTTTTTTGGAAACTAACCAAGGTGCAAGACGCGCAAACGAAAGTATCAGAAAGTTGGGGTATATACTACATTGTTTTAACTGTAATCATAGAGAGGTTTTAAAAGAAATTATAGGATTCTTACCCAACGCATGTAAAGTTTGTGGATCCGATAAAATTGATTTAGGAGGACCTCTTTGGATAGATAAGATAGTAGAAAAAGACTTTTGCAGAAAAATTTTTACAATTCTCGAAGAAATGAATTTTTATACCAAAAAATACGCATTAAAATTTGTAGGTACAATTCTTGAAGAAGCTGATGCACCAATTTTTTACCATAACATTCATAAGGTTTGTAAGGAGGCTAAGGTTCAAGTACCACCTAAGATAATTCTAATTGAAGAATTGAAAAAAAGAGGATTTAGAGTATATGAAACACACTTCAGTCCCTACGGAATAAAGACAGATGCACCACGCAAGGAACTGTTAGAGATCGTAAAACAGCTACAAGATGACCAACACTTAGTTTAAACACAGTTATTTACACCTTTGAATTTTTACTAGAGAGGTGAAACTGTTGGGAAAAGATTGGATAAGGAAAAGAAAAAAAGATTTCTACTATAGGAAAGCTAAAATTGAAGGTTTAAGATCTAGAGCTGCCTACAAACTTGCTCAACTCGATAGAAAATTCAAAATTTTTAAAGGAGTCAAAAAAGTCTTAGATTTGTGTTGCGCACCTGGTGGTTGGTTACAGTATTCCTTGAGCAGAGTAGGGGATGATGGATTAGTTATTGGAGTTGATTTATCCGAAATTTCTCCCCTTCCTAATGTATATTTTATTCGAGAAGATATAACACGTGAAGAAACACTAGAAAAAATTGTAAAAATAGCTGGCGGTAAAATTGATCTTGTTTTAAGTGATTGTTCACCGAATGTAAGTGGAATTTGGGAATTAGATCATGCCAGACAAATATTTCTTGCCGAGAAAGCTTTGAAAATTGCTGAGAAAATACTTAGGAGAGGCGGGAAATTTGTTGTTAAGGTCTTTCAAGGGGACCTCTTTAATGAATATTTAGACAAAGTAAAAACAGTTTTTAGAAATGTTAAAGTAACAAAACCTGAAGCTTCTCGAAAAGAAAGCGCAGAAATGTATATAATAGCTTTTGATTTTATTGGTTAATTTCGTTCGAATTCTTCTTTATAAGTTTTAATATCCAATTAGTTAGTTCCTTACAATTTGCTGGGGTAATTGCGCTTCCAAGTTTACATTCTCTAATATTAGGGCATGTAAAACACGGACATCCATTCAACGTGGTCCATTGTACTTCTTTTGTTTCAGTTTTAATCGGAATTAGCTTGTATGTCCATCTTCCTTTATAAAGAACTTTCTCTCTCCTAATTTGCCCTTTCTTTTCCAATCTGGCCGCTATTCTGGACCCTTCTCTACTATTAGTTTTTAGTATTTTCCAAAGTTCACTTTGAAGAATACCCTTTTCTCCTGCACGTTTGATGAGTTCGTATGCTTCTTCTTCCATGTTTATTCCCATTTAATGTTTGATGGTATTCTCAAATTTAATCTTTCAACGAGTTCCTTATATCGATTCCTAATGGTAACTTCCGTTACATGAGCAGTTTCCGCAACTTCTCTCTGGGTTCTCCTCTCATTCGCAAGTATGCTTGCAATATATATAGCTGCTGCAGCAATACTTTTAGGTCCCTTGCCCAGAGTTATACCTTTCATGTTAGCCTGTTTAATTATGTTAATTGCGATGTTCTGTACTCGGCTAGAAAGTTTAAGTTCGGAGGCAAGTTTAGGAATATAATCGATTGGATTTATTGGAGGGAATATTATGCGGAGTTTTTTAGCCAAAAACCTATGATTCCTTCCTATGTCCTTCTTCTTTATTCTTGAGATTTCTGCTATTTCATCCAACGTTACTGGAACTTTACATCGGCGGCATGCTGCGTAAATCGCAGCCGCAGCGATTTCCTCAATTGATCGTCCTTTGATTAGATTAAGCTCCATAGCCTTCCTATAGATAACAGCAGCCGACTCTCTAACATTTTTCGGCAAATCCAGATGCGAGGCTATCCTATTTAATTCCGATAAAGCAAAGATCAAATTTCTTTCAGTAACATTTGATGCTACTAAGCGTTTTTGAAGTTTACGTAGCCTGTAAATTTGTGCTCGTTTCATTAGAGGTATATTTCTTCCATGTATATCTCTATCCTTCCAATCAATCATGGTTGTTAAGCCCTTGTCATGTACCGTATGTGTTACCGGAGCACCAACACGAACTCGTTTCTTTTCCTCTTCTTTATCAAAAACACGCCACTCGGGACCGAGATTCTCGATTTTATCCTTAATTACAAGACCACAATTCGTACATATAAGTTCAGCTCTTTCATAATCCTTAATTAGCTCAATTTCTCCACATTCAGGACATCTTATTTTTTTATCCTTTTCTACCACGCATTTTCCTCCTAGAATGTGCTTTTCTTGGCTTTTTAAAAGATGGAAGTACATAAAGAGGTTGTCCAACTAAGCTATCCAAGGATGAATTTTCATTAGGTTTAACAGCTATATAAGGCCTAGAAACCGGACCAAAAACATCTGAAATTTTCCCTATTTCCGTTAAATCTTTTGTAACAACAACATCACCAATCTTAGGAGCAAACTCTGACCTTAAAATAAGCTTCCTATGAGAAGATATGTGAGAAACTTTTCCTAATCTTTTCAAAAACAATCCTCCTATCTACATCTTAATAAGTCGTATCTTATACCTAAAATTTTTCTTAAATTTTTATTAAAAATTTTGCTTTGAGAGAACATCTAAATTAAAAAGAATCAATTACTGCTACTTCTGATTTCTTTTAATATTTTTCCAATTTTTTTAAGAATCGAAGTTTTCGTTTCTTCATTACTGATCTCGACCAAAATTCTTCCTTTATAATTCCACCAATCTTTCGGATATTTTGCATTTGGCTCAATTATCGTTTTTAAACCAAGTTTTCGCGCAGCTTTTTCTATTTCCATGAGTGTAGGATTGTCAATACTGAACTTTAAGGGGACACGTCTACCTTGATTTCTAGATAATCGCTTATCAAAATAAGCTGTCCATAAGATGACGTAATTTCCCCTTTTTCGCATACTTATACCTCAGAATACCTATAAACATAAAACTTTAGTTATTTTTTAAATGAATGAAATATGTACCTACTTTTCTTTTTCTTTAATTAATATAGCGTTCACAACTCCGTTTTGTCCAGGTCGACTTGTAACTTTTGCTATTCCTATTTCCGTCTTTATAATGGCTCCTCGGGTTATTATTCTTCTACGAGAGTAATCTATGTTTGCTGGATTTTCTATTGCATCAAGAATTTTTACCTTCTTAGTTACTCCCGTGTCCGGGTCTGTGACATTAGCATATTCAGTAGATAATAATTTTACTTTAATGTTTCCTCCCCGGGTCCGAACGATTTTCCTCTTTTCAGGACCTATAATAGTTTCAGCAGGGTCACGACCCATTTCATACTTTCTCTTTTTCCTGAACTTCTTTCTTCTAGCTCCCGTAGGTAATCGCCGTGATTTTCCATGCCATATTCCCAATTCTGATCACCCTTTAACACTCAGCATTAAAGACCTTCAAGATCAAATTTATAAATTTATCTCAGCAATCCTATGCAGAAAGGAGGCGGTGTCATTGGAAAGAACAATCGAATTATCACATGGCGCTGGTGGAACATTGATGGAATCGTTAATAAAACAGTTGATTCTACCTAAATTTAAGAAAAAAACTGTTGGAGGTCTAGGTTTAGACGATATGGATGATGGAGCGTCGATTCCACTAGGTAGTTATGAAATAGTGGTTACAACTGACGGACACACGGTGGACCCTGTATTCTTTCCGGGAGGAGACATTGGCAGCTTAGCGATTTCTGGAACTATAAATGACCTAGCTGTAATGGGGGCTAAACCTCTAGCAATAACCACTGCACTAATAATAGAAGAAGGTTTTCTAGTCACCGACCTTGAAAAGATAATAAATTCTATGGCAAAAACAGCTGAGGATGTTAATGTGGCTATAATTGCTGGTGACACTAAAGTAATGCCCAAAGGACATCTCGATAAAATAGTAATAGCTACATCAGGAATCGGATTAGTAAAAAAAGGTCAAGTTATAAGTGATGCTGGACTTAAACCTGGTGATAAAATTATTGTAACCGGCACCGTAGGAGACCATGGAATAGCACTACTAGCTGTGAGAGAAGGATTAAATTTTGAGACTAAACTTCAATCAGACGTAGCCCCAATATGGGAAACAATAGATGCAGCACTTAATGTTGGAGGAATTACAGCAATGAAAGACCCAACAAGAGGAGGATTAGCATCAGCATTAAATGATCTAGCAGAGAAGTCAAAAGTTTCTATATGGATAAATGAAGATTCAATCCCTATTAGAGAGGAAGTTAGAGCAGCTGCTGAAATGTTAGGAATAGATCCTCTTGAAGTTACAAATGAAGGGAAAGCCATAATCGGGGTCAAACCAGAATATGCAGAGAAGGTTCTAGAAGCTATAAGAAAAACTAAGTATGGAAAGCATGCACAAATTATCGGGGAAGTCAAAGGAGAAAGACCAGGATATGTTTTCCTTAAAACCACAGTAGGTGGAATAAGAATACTTGAAAAACCCTATGGAGAACCTATACCACGTGTATGTTAAATTGTTATCAATAATTTACAAAATTTAATAATTCTTAGTTTTTGCTGTCAGCGAAGCAGCAATTTCAACAATATACATTTCTGCGGTTATATTCTTCTTGAAGTGATATGACAGTTTAAATAATACATAAATAGAAGCAAGAAGTTAAAAAGAGCAAGATAAGATTATAAACTAATTTTAGGTTACATTTACGTTAATATATCTAAAATTTTCCTCAAATTCACCATTATTAGTCCAAGTTGAGCTCTTGCATCGGAACTGGCAAGAGCTATAAGTGACATTGTAGGTGACGAAGCGATTATAATATATCCCTCATCTCCAACCAGATGAAGTTCTTTAATATTTCCTTTGCCCATTTCTTTACTTAGATTATTTATTTCGTTGATAATTTTTGCAAGTTTTGCTAATATGATATCACTTGGACTTTTAGAAATGGTTTCAGAGGCAAGTACAGTTCCATCTTTAGAAATAGCAACTAAACCTTCTATAGTTGTTATTTCATCCATTAATTTTAGAAACACTTTTCTAATTCTTTCTTCACTATGCATGCCTTCCACTTCCCGCAAATAAGCCATATAGATTATTACTAAGTAGTTATATTTAAATTAACCTCTCAGACATATCTCTCTTAGATCTTGTGTTTTATCAGATAATTATGATTTTTACGCTAAAGGTTTAAAAGAAAGTTGACATGATATTTGTGTAGTTATAAGCGATTAAGGGAAGTAATATGATCAGTCAAAAATGGATTAAAGATACTATAGAAAGATTAACAAGTCATGAAGGAGTAAAAGGAGTTGTAATTACAAGCGCCGAAGGAATACCTCTAAGTTCTACTTTAAGTTCTGATGAAACGGAGAAAATAGCAGCATTTGTTACATCAATCGTAGATAAAGCAAGGAAAATAATTAACGAGTTGGGAACCGGTAAACTAAATTTTCTAACGGTCGATGCATCAAAAAAGGAGTTACTTATAGCATCTGAGAAGGATTACATTCTAATAGTCTTAAGATAGTATTTAAATTGTAGACCGTGAAGGTGTAAATTATGATAGATGTTAAACTATTTGAAAAAATCCTCAACGATCTAATAAAAAGTGAAAGTGGAATACGAAAAGTAATCCTTGTAGACAGAACAGGATTAACCATTGCACACGCTTCGAAATTTTCCTATTACCCCGTAGATATCGATGGAATAGGAGCAATAGCAAGTGCAGTCTTCGTTGCTAGTGAAGAACAAGGAAAAAACCTAGATATAGGCGAATTAATGTTAGTAACGTCTGAATTTGAACAAGGAAAAATATTTGCTGCAAGCTGCGGAAAAGGTGTGCTCTGTGTTATAACAGACTCCGATGTAAATATTGGAATGGTGCGTTTACTAATGAAAAGAGCAGCTACAGAACTAGGAAAGGTTCTCGATGAATTCCTCGCAGAACAGCCTACATTACCAGCGGCTGAAGATGAAACACGTGACAAATTGAAGTCAGCATTGGACAAATTAGAAGAATTTTAATTAGACTTGGAGCGTTACAGCAGTGAAAAGAGATAGAGATGGACGAGTACATTTCAAAATTGTATTTTGGGGGCCTTCCCTATCTGGAAAAACCACTACTCTTAGATGGATATACGATAATGTTTCAGGTTTATCTAAGGGTGGATTTACCTCCATCGAAGATCCTACCGGAAGGACGTTATATTTTGATTATACCCCCCTTTCAGCTAGTGGAGATGTAATTTTTGACGTTTATACAGTTGCAGGCCAAAAAAGACATAAACACCAACGGAAAATCATTTTACAAGGGATCGATGGTATAATTTTTGTAGCCGATTCTGATCCATCACAACTTGATGCAAATGAGGAAAGTATGGAAGAATTAAGAGAACTACTAAAAGACCGTCTTGGAACAGAAATTCCATTAGTAATTATGATTAACAAAAGAGATCTTCCAAATGCTGCAGATAAAGATGAAGTCCTAGAAAAACTTCATGTCACGAGTATGGATGTACCTATTTACGAGACAATCGCAACAAAAGGAATAGGTGTAAAAAGAGCTTTCCAAGCGATTGCTAGGGAAGTTTTATTAAGAAGACTTTACAATTTAAAAACAACGACATGAAGATATAATGGTATGTTACATAGGTTTTCATAATCTAGATAAAAATCATAAAACTGGGTGAAACAACAATGTCTGAAGCAAGTAGTGAAACCTTGGAAGATATACTCAAGGACCTAGAAGCCACAGTACCCGATATCGAAGCCGCTGCAATTGTCAGTATAGAAGGATTACCGATTGCTTCAGCTTTACCCGCTGATGTAGACGAGACACGAGTTGCTGCTATGACGGCGGCTATGTTATCTTTAGGAGAAAGGGCTGCATCGGAGTTGGGAAAAGGCGAGCTGGAACAAATATTTGTCAAGGGTAAAGAAGGGTACATAGTTGCAATGAGTGCTGGGCCCAGTGCCGTATTAACAGTGACAGCGAGAAAACAAGCGAAGTTAGGTCTAATTTTCCATTACATGAAACAAACAGCGGAGAAAATAGCAAAAATGATTTAATAACAAATATAAACAATTTTTCTAGGGGAAGTTTATGCGCGTCCTTGCACCGATTTACAAGCTTTATGAATGGTTATTATGGAAGCAAATAAAACAAGGAAAAAAACCTGAACATATTGGTGTAATACTAGATGGTAATAGACGGTACGCTAAACAATTAAAACTAGAAACATGGAATGGTCATAAAATAGGGGCTGAAAAAGTAAAAGATTTTTTGGAGTGGTGTTGGGAAGCAGGTATAAGAGTTGTAACACTATATGTTTTTAGCACAGAAAATTTTAAGCGTAATAGAAAAGAAGTTGAAGAAATAATGAAACTAGCTAAACAAAAATTTGAAGAAGTCCTCACGGATCCTCGTATCCATAAACATCAAGTGAGAATAAAAGCAATCGGTAGATTACATTTATTACCTAAGGATGTACGCGAAGTCGTAAAGAAAGCAGAAGAAGAAACTAAATCCTATAATAGGTATTTCTTAAATGTTGCAATAGGATACGGAGGACGAGCAGAAATTGTTGATGCATTCAGAAAAATTGCAAAAATGGTAGCAAAGGGAGAACTGAGCCCTGAATCCATAAATGAAAATCTTGTCGAAAAATACCTATATACGGCAGGATTACCCGATCCAGATCTTATTATTCGTACATCCGGAGAGGAAAGACTTTCAGGTTTCCTTCTCTGGCAGTCTGCATATTCCGAATTTTACTTTTTGGATGTTTATTGGCCAGCAGTTAGAAAAATAGATTTGTGGAGAGCTATAAGAACTTACCAGCAACGCCAGCGACGTTTTGGAAAATAAGAAAAATTAATGTTCTTCGGCTATATTTTTCTCATCTGTGATGTAAACTCCCTTTTTAACTAGTACTATGTCTTCTATTGCTGAGAGCCAATGATACGGTATTACTATTCTCTGTTCTTCGCCAGAAGGTAACTTAACATCTACATCGATTTTTGTAATTCTTTTCTTTTTTAAATCGATCACGACATCAGCAACGTTTCCAATATATTTACCCATGATACTATATACCTTTTTTCCCAAGAGAGAAGTAAGTTTCACCTATTTTTCCTCCTAGGAAGAAGATGATAATATTATACGGGCGTCAACGGTTTTTGCACCTTTGTCGTATGCAAATATGGGATTTAAATCTAATTGATCAATTTCTGGATGTTCTATAACTAGTTTTGAAACTTTTAAAATAATATCAACAAGTTTATCAATGTCTACAGGGGGTCTTCCTCTAATTCCAGTAAGAATTGGGTAACTTTTAATTTCTGTTATCATTTCTCTAGCATCATATTCTGTAAGAGGGGCAATTCGAAAGCTCACATCTTTAAATACTTCTACAAAAATACCACCCAATCCAAACATTATGGCAGGACCGAACTGCGGATCTTTAGTCATTCCCACAATGACTTCAGCAATAGGTTCGGGAGCATACTCTTGTACTAGGACTCCTATAATCCTTGCATTTGCCTTATATTTCTTTACATTTTCTATAATTTCTTTATAGGCTTTTTTCACTTCCTCATCACTTTTAAGATTAACTTTTACTCCTCCTGCATCACTTTTATGGATTATATCTGGGGAAAGTATCTTTAGAACTACCGGGTAGCCTATTTTCTCCGCACATTCTACAGCTTCGTCTATGTTTCTAGCAACTTCAAATTTAGTTACAGGGATTCCATATGCCCGTATAATGGTTTTTGCTTCATTTTCAAGTAAATATGTCCTATTTTCCATTCGCGCTTTTTCAATTATCTCTTTGACTTCGTTCACCTTATTCACCCCTTAAGATCGTTACAACTAAACCACATAGGTATTTATTTTTAGCTATGTAACCTAGATATTATCAAATTAATGTTCATATCAAAAACAAGCTTTAATAAAACTATGTTGCTTCTATCTTTTAGTTAGTTTTTATCTAAAGGTCAAGTAATCCTCTCCACCTGCATATATACGTTGCAACATTGCATATAAGTCATCTAAACCTTCATTCCTTGAAGCAGAGACCGGAATAAGATCTCCAGGTCTTCCCATTTCATTTAAAATACTGAAAATTTTCAAACTCATTTCCCTTCTTAAACCAGAAAATTTCTTGTCTATAGTTTCAGCCAATTTATAGAAATCTTCCGACCAACTAAGAATTTTTTGTCTTTCCTCCTCTTCTAACAAATCCACCTTTGATAAAACATAAACTTGAGGAATTTGAAAACGATACTCCACCGAAATCCCAAGTAAAAGAACAGATACATATCCATAAGGATTTTTAGCAAGAATAGGATCTACTAAATACACAGAAGCGACACCTTCTCCACCAAGTGCAGAAACTATAAGAGGACCAGCACTTCTATATGCAAAAAGTTCCATTTGACCCGGTGTATCCACCAGAACATACTCAGGATTTAAATCTGCAATTTCTTCTTTTATTTTATCTATTTCTCCTGTCATCATATCAACGCTAGCAATCAATGCTCCATTCGGTCCTAAATCATAATTAAGCATAACATCCTCCACTCTAATATAATCTCTAGCATCTACATCCGGCACGTAAGGTAAATTTCGAACACCCGGATCTAAATTAACTGTTATAACATCTAATTCGTGGTCTTTTAACCATTCAGCAAAGCTTGCTGTTAACGTTGATTTACCGCTTCCAGCAGTTCCAATAAAATACGTGAAAAACACATCCTTCACTCTCCATTTTGACAATAATTCATGAGCAACACGGACTATTATTCTTTTCTCACATGTTTAACGCTGCTTAAAATTTTAGTTAATAAGAAACTAGCGTTAATGTCTTCAGTAATAAGTCCTTGAGACTAAAGGTCAGTATCTTGAACAATTTTGATATAAATAGAAAATATTTGTAATTAAATTTGAACAGATTGGATATTAGATTTTGTTAGTATGTTATTTATGCAAGGTAACTTGTATCAAGTTTTATTCTGGCACCCATTAGTTGATCAGCAACCGCTTTATATTGTTTCATTAGTTCTGGTGTTATACTTGGCCTTATGAGCTTCAATGCTTGTTCGAAGTGGCGCATATATACCTTATCTACATCTTCTCCTTCCCTCATAGCAAACATTCCAGCTTCTCTACATACAGCTTCTATATCGGCGCCACTATATCCTTCTGTTTTTTCCGCTAATATTTCCAAGTTTACATCATCTGCTAGTGGCATGTTCTTGGTGTGTACTCGGAAGATTTCAAGTCTTGCTTTTTTGTCCGGTGGTGGAACGAGTAAGAGTCTATCAAATCTCCCTGGTCTAAGAAGTGCGGGATCAACGATATCAGGGCGATTTGTTGCTCCTATAATTACTACTCCTCTCAATTCAACTAGGCCATCTATTTCGCTTAGTATCTGATTTACAACATTTTCATGTACTCTTGTTCCTTCCCAGAGCCCTCTTCTAGGGGCAATAGCATCAAGTTCATCGAAAAATACTATACACGGTGCTGCTTGCCTTGCTTTTCTAAATATTTCTCTTATTGCTTTTTCAGACTCGCCAACCCATTTCGAAAAGATTTCTGGGCCTCTAACTGCTATAAAGTTTGCACCGCTTTCGTTTGCTACAGCTTTGGCTAGTAGTGTTTTTCCACATCCAGGAGGACCAAAAAGCAATATACCCTTTGGTGGGCGTATCCCAAGCTTTTTAAACGCTTCTGGGTGTTTTAACGGCAATTCGACCGCTTCTTTTAATGAACTTTTTACTTCTTCAAGCCCGCCTACATCTTTCCACGTTACAGTTGGTATCTCCAACATCACTTCTCTTAACGCTGAAGGTTCTACCATTTTTAATGCTTCTTCAAAATCTTTTTTGGTGACTTTTAATTTTAATAGTACTTCAGGTGGAATTTCTGGTTCATCAAGATTTATCTCAGGAAGAATACGTCTTAAGGTGTGCATTGCAGCTTCTCTACATAGTGCTGCTAAATCTGCCCCAACAAAACCATGGGTTCTTTCCGCTAACTCATCTAGATCTACATCTTCTGCTAGTGGCATGCCACGAGTATGAATTTGCAAAATCTCACGACGACCCTCCTTATCAGGAACACCAATCTCAATCTCCCTATCAAAACGCCCAGGACGCCTCAAAGCAGGATCCAAAGCATTAGGCCTATTAGTAGCACCAATAACAATAACCTGACCCCTACTTTCAAGACCATCCAAAAGTGCTAGTAACTGTGCAACAACACGACGCTCAACCTCACCAGTAACCTCCTCCCTCTTAGGAGCAATAGCATCAATCTCATCAATAAAAATAATACTAGGAGCATTCTTTTTAGCTTCTTCAAATATTTCTCTAAGTCTTTTCTCAGATTCGCCATAAAACTTACTCATAATTTCAGGACCATTAATATGAATAAAGTAGGCATCAGATTCATTCGCTACAGCTCTAGCTAATAATGTTTTCCCACATCCAGGAGGACCAAAAAGCAATA
>DXJG01000002.1:106906-223052 GCA_019056805.1 Candidatus Baldrarchaeota archaeon
GATGCTTCAAAGGCAACTCAACCATCTCTCTAATCCTCTGTATTTCCTCATGAAGCCCGCCGATATCTTCATAAGTAATTGCGGGCACGCCTTTGGGCAGTTCTCTTACCTCTGGTATAACTTCAACTATGGTTTTTCTTTGAATTTGAACTATACCAGTAGGTTGAGTTGAAATAACTATAAATCTCATTTCACTAAGGCTGAAGGGCACTGTACCAAAAAAACCGCCGAAGAAATCATCAAAAGGAGTATGCCTAACCGGGCTAGCGGTACTTATTATATCTCCTCTTTTAACTGGCCTACCTAAAAGGTTTCTCTTAAGTATTTCTCCAGAAGTCATTATCCTAACTCCTTTATCAGCAGGAGCCAATATAACTCTTTTTGCCGGACTATATGCCGCCTTTCTAACTTTAACGTATTCTCCTATGCTTGTCCCGGCATTTGCCCGAATCAAACCATCCATCCTTATGATTCTTCTTCCTCTATCTGTGGAATATCCCCTTAGGGCCATAGCTCCTGTTGTTTTCTTTCCTTCTATTTCTACTATATCTCCAGATGATAAACCAAGTTGATCCATTACCTCCGGATCTATGCGGACAATTCCTCTTCCTACGTCGTTCTGCAGAGCCTCTGCGACTCTTAACTGTATTTCTATACCCATTTAATGTATCCTCCAATTTTAGATAATCTAGAGAGAGTTATTATATGTTTTGATCTTTCGATTATAGATATTTTTCATGTGCTTTTCTTGACTTAAGGATTTACATTTTCTTAATATTTTTATTCTTTTTCTTTCTTTATGATTTTCGGCTAATTTTTGTTATCGTTAAGAATGTTCTCATGAAAACTTCATTGTCTAATTTTATGTTACACCCCATTGAGAATAAAAAGAAAGGCACTATAAAAATACCGCAATCTATGTACTTTAGTTGTAATGCAAAAATTCCAAATATAAGGACGGTAAAAGGCATCAGCAAATAAAGGTTTAGCACAAGAAATCATGCATATTTTAACAATACCACCAAAGAAATTATTAGTAATGTGAATTTTTTACACGGCTCAGCCGTCGCAGGCTCACCCCTAGCCAGTTCGGCTTGGGTTAGCGATCCTACATCATCGCCAAAATATAATTAAGTTATATCACACTAATTAAAGTTTGACGCGTAAAGATAACTATTCGTAATTATGCGGCAACGAGCTGGGGAGTACAATATGTCTGAAATTAAAAATAAAATTTTAAGAATGTTAAGTGAACCATGTACGGTTACAGAACTTGCAAAAAAGGCCGGAATAAGTACCAAGAACGCTGCAAAACTACTAAAAGAACTTATTAATGAACGAAAAGATATTTTGAACAAGAAAATTGGTCGATCCACTATTTTTTGGCTTTCTTTGCCCACTATACCCGAAGAAATAAAGACTTTAAAAGAAAAGATAAGAAAACTAGAAGAGGAAAATAAAAAGCTTAAAGAAAAACTACTAAAACCTGATGAAATCGATAAATTATGGTTAAAACTCGAAAAGTGGAAAAATTATGCTTTTAAACTTGCCGATTTTATAGCTTTTCAAAAAGGAACAACAGTTAATGAGATTTTAAAAGAAACCGGAGCACCTCTGGAAGAAGAGGATAATTTCGACTTCTAATGTTACTTTACAAATTTCAACGGTTGGTTTATTTATACAATAATGGCTCTTATTGTCATGAGAGTAAGGTGTGAATATGAATGCACATTATAATATGTCCAAATTGCGGAGCTCAAATCAAAAAGGAAACTTCATCCTGCCCATTCTGCGGCGTAAAGATTAGTGAAATTACGACTGAAGAAGAATCGAGTCATAATTATAACGTAGAAGAAAGCGAAAAAACTACACTAAATAATACAGTTCAAGATACGATTCCAAAAAATTTAGATAAGAAAGTTCCTGAGGAGAAACCTTCAACAATTAGAGATATTCTTTTTAGCTTCGTAAAGAACAATAAACATATTAAGGCTTGTATACTGGCAAAACACAGTGGCAGCGTTGTAGACTTCGTATCTGACAGCAATATTACCGCTGAGAAACTAGGTACCGCTAGTTATGCTTTAATATTAGTTGGTTCCAAAGTTCTTCAAAAAATAAGTAATGATGTTTTCAATTATTTAATTTTATCAGGAGAAAATGACGTTATCGTGTTAAAAGGGTTAAATTCTAATCTTCTTTTAACTGTGCACGCAGAAAAAGAAGTAAACATAGGATTAATATTGCTTGGACTAGAACAGTTGGCTAAAAAGTTATTAAACTTCATCAGATAAATGTTTCATTTTTAAACGAGAAATATTACGTAAATATTTTTCAAGTTCTTATCACCGACCGTATTTGCATAAAATTAGATTTATAAGTTAATTTCGTATATTTTCCTACATTATTACTAGTTGATAACAATACTTAGGTTCTAGCGTATTCAACACGAGAAAGACAAATCTGTCCGCTATAATTATGTAAACATCTTTACCAAAAGGGTGACCAGAAATCTTTTAGCCTACATGAGAATTATATCTCTTAAAAAGAGTAGGACTATTAATTGAAGTGTTTTCCCTTTGGAGGAAACGATATGGAAGTATCTGGAGAAGCCCTAGAAATACTTAGAGCTCTAAAGAAACGACCACTAACTAAACGAAGAATAAGATACATGTTCCCCGGTTCAGATCCCATATTAGAACGATTGAAAAGAATAGGGGCAATAAAGGAAATTACGATTGGTGGGATGTTCAGCAGCGAAATCATAAAAATAAAAATAACAAGAATAGGCATATCTCTTCTCAAAAAATATGGATTTAGCTAACTTTAAGTTCAACATCGAATCGAGTCATATTATTAGCCCTATAATTTTAATAAATCCATAAAGTTATATGTTAAATGTTAGGAAGATATTCAGATTTAAAATTGCTAAATAAAGACCATTAAAACATGTTGCTACCTATTGGAGGCATTAAGTTTGGGAAAAGTGGAAAACTATCTAAAAAACAAGATATCAACTTATGGTGCGATACATTTAAGCCTTATCGATCCCTTTGAACAGCGACCTGAAGACGCCACAAAAATAGCGTATGCTGCATATGAAGGAGGAACTGATGCTATTCTTGTCGGCGGATCAGTTGGAGCTCAAGGAGAAATACTCGACCTAACGGTTAAAATGATAAAGGAAGCAGTAGATCTACCAGTGATACTATTTCCAGGAAATGTTGGAACAATATCCCAATATGCCGATGCAATATATTTTATGACCATGATGAATTCTAGAGATCCATATTTCATCATGAAAGCACAAATTTTAGGCTCATTACTAGTTAAACGATTCAACCTAGAACCAATCCCTGTAGCATACATAATACTAGAGCCTGGTGGCGCTGCGGGTTGGGTTGGAGATGCAAACCTCGTACCCAGAGACGATCCAGAAATAGCTATGGCATGTGCATTAGCTGGCGAATATCTTGGCGCTCATTTCATAATCACAGATTCAGGATCAGGCGCTCCAACACCCGCTCCACCTTCGTTGATTAAAGCTGTGAAGTCAATACTATCAATACCATACATATACGCTGGTGGTGTCAGAACAGCAGAACAGGCCGAGCAAATAGTTCTTGCGGGAGCAGATGGAATTCAGGTTGGAACAGCAATAGAACACATAGAAGATGTTGAAAAGATAAGGGAAAAAGTAGAAAAAATGGTAAAAGCGATGCGAAAAGCAGGTAGAGAGAAGATAAAATAATTTCAAAACTGATTTGGAGGATAAATATTATGAGTGAAGAAATAAAGACTTTTTTACAAGAAGCTGAAAAATTACTTAAGGAAGGAGACTATGGAAGAGCCGCTTACCAAGAAATGTTAGCTGCTAAGGCAGCAGCAAAGACAGGAGACTTTGAAAAAGCAGCTGAACTTTATGAAAAAGCCGGAGAACATTTCCTAAAAGATCGTGACTACGATTTTTCTTCCAAAAACCTTAGAAATTCCGCTAGGCTATTTATGAAAATCGGTAATTTTGAAAAAGCAAAGGATCTCTTTCTAAAGGCAGCTGAATACTTTAAATTATTAAGAGATGACAATAATTACAAACAATGTATCCTCGATGCTGCCAAGTGTTTCGAGAAATTGGGACAGGTAGAAGAAGCCAAGAAGCTAAGAAAAGAGTTTACTTAATTCAAAGGTACTCAGTAATCTTTCTCTCCTCAGTTTTTCTCAAGGATTCCATGCATGCTTTTATATTAATTTTTTTGAACTCTAAACCCAGAGATATCAACAATATATGAGCATCCTTTGTTATCGAAGGAGCAGCAAGTATTCCTCTTACCACTCTTCTACTTCTTTTTTTAATATCATTTACATATTTAGCTAACTGTGTTACAGCAGTTTTATCCGCCTTTTTTCTCTTCAATTCCACTATTACCAAATTATCGTTTTTATCGAGACCACAGATATCGATAAATCCTGGCTCCACTTCCTTTTCTATTGAAATAGGCTTAAATCCCTCCTCTAACATCTCAGGATTTGCTAAGATTGCTCTTCTTATATCCTCCTCCGTAGCATATAGCGCAAACTCTCCTGGATCTCTCAAATCAAGACAAGCAACAAGTGTTATCTCAGAAAAAAATATTTTCATATATTCTTTATGTTTCTGATCAATGGCTTCTATTTTTAACCTATCCTCTTCAAGTTTTGCGTAAAATATGCACCCAGATCGCTGATAGTTAACTGGAGCATAACCCGTGGGTCTATGAACCAGTACTGCACCGTCCCTTTTTATTATTAAGATCCGGTCACCTAAACTAAGAGTTGATCTCGCCCTCCCCTTATACTGAACTGTACATTTTCCTACCAAAATGAGGACTTTTTTCTGATTTAATGCGTCATGAACAACTGATATAGCTTCTTTAAGGGTAGGAGTAGTTATTATCCTCATTTCCCTCTTCCCAGCGATTAAATCCTATGAGGAAGTAACAGAGTTTACTTCATGAGAAAATTTAAATTTTTGATGTTTAAATTTTTTGTAGGCAATGAAGAGGGAGGTTTCGCTCGAGACAATCGATGAAGAAAAGGGGCCTTATTCTGAGCAAAATTCAAACTAATTTTCAATACCCATTTTCCACACTGATTTTAACAAACACCAAAATAAATTGAATAAAAAATATATCATATCTATAAATCGTCTTCCCGCGAATTCTTGCCATATATTGGGATATTGTTTGCTTGAATTACTCGCCACGTGATAGCGACATTATTTCTTTGTATCGATCGCTTCCAAGAACTTTTATAGCGTCTTCTCCCATAACCGATACCAAAAGTAGCTCTGTTAAATCGATGTTTGTAACTGAATAGTTGTTGGTTCTTACTGCATCTTCAAAGTTAAAGTAACAGAATGGACAAGTTTGAACTATTACCTTTGCACCTTTTGGTACGTCGTTTTCCACTCTATAAGCAGCAATATCTCTTGCAATATCTCTGTAGCCAGATCTTACACCGCCACCTGCTCCACAGCATCTTGAATTTTCCTTGTATCTTTCATTTAACATTTCTTTGAACTTTAACCCAATGGTTCTAATGATTTTTCTTGGTTCTTCAAAAACACCAACATGTCTTCCTAAGTGACATGGATCATGATATGTCGCTGAAATGTTCAATTTTGTAGTTAGTGTTAGTTTTCCTTCATCTATATGTTGTGCAAATAGTTCTGATGAGTGGTATATTGGTACCCCAAGATCAATGCCGAGTTTTTCTAGGTAATCTATTTTAAATGTTCTAAAACAACCAGCACAGGATGTCACTATTGCATCAAAATCGTAGTTCTTCACTATATTCTTCATGTAGAGTGCAAATTCCTTAACTAATTCCATGTCACCGAGTCTAACAAACACGGAACCGCAATCTCTTTCGTAAGGGCCTAAAACTGTAAAGTTTTCTCCTGCCAATTTTAAAAGTGTTGCAGTAGCTCTAGCAACTCTTTGTTCACGCCAACTCGCCATGCAGCCAACAAAATACAAGAGTTTTGCTCCTCTTTTCGCTACCGGTATATCAAGGTCTTTTGCCCAATCAGCCCTTGTATTATTATCCTCAGCAAGGGGGTTATAGAACCTTCTGACATTTTCCACAATTTTTCTATGCTCATTTCTGACCAGATTTCGCTTATTATAAGCAAGATATCTCATCTTTCCAACAGCTTTTTCAGGAATGTCTATTTCCTTGGGACAAATTTCTTTACAATTTGCACATTGTGTGCAAGCATATAGACCTTCGAGAAAAGCCGTTAGAAGATGGTCAAAAGCGTTACGTTTGTCGAAGGAAAGTTTTGCTAAATGAGTCATGACTATAGGACCACCATAGATGTCCCAAGCATTCTGAACCACTGGACACATCGCAACACAGCTCCAACATTCAATACACTCACGCATCGGCTTAATGTCTTCTATTTCGTATTGATAAATGATTTCAGGATGTTGAGAGACAGATTCACGGTGAAGATATGGTCTTATCTTTAATAGCTTCTTGTAGCCCTTTTCCACGTCTACCACTAGGTCTCTTATAACTGGAAATATTGGAAGTGGCTCTATTATCAGTTCTTTTGTTTCAGGATCTACCGATGTTTGACATGCTAAACCTGCTTTTCCATTTATCATAATCGAGCAACTTCCACATTGCCCAGCTCTGCATTCCCATCTGTATGCTAAACTTCCATCATAGTTATCATGTATATAGTTTAGAACGTCCAATACGCGCATTCCTTCTATGTAAGGTACTTCGTATTCTTCATAATGGGGTTCTGCGTCTTTTAATGGATTAAATCTAAACACCTTAACTTTTAGTTTTGTTTCCTTGTTCATTTTCATTACCCCACAATTAAGGTGGATTTTGTATCGTTATTTTCACTGGTTCAAACCTATATTTTAAAACACCATTTTCCAAACGCCATACTATGTGTTTTAGCCAGTTTTTATTATCTGTTTGCGGATAATCTGTTCTATAATGTGCTCCACGACTCTCCGTTCTAATTAGCGCACTTCTTACAAGCAGTTCTGATGTTCTTACAAGATTGATTGTTTCAAGGGCTTCTATAAGTTCTTTATTGTACCTTAGTGTAGTTGTATCACATATACCTAGTTTAGGTAACTGTTCCTTTTTGACTCTCTCTATGAAAGTTAAAGCTTTGTTTAATTTTTCTTCATCTCTGAATATTCCTGCATTTTCCCACATAACTTCACTTAACTGTTCCCTAATCTTAACTGGTCTAATTTTATCATCTTTTTCCTTAGCTATCGAGAGTATCCTTTTTTGCTCTTCTTCCACTTGTTTAAAGTCTATAGGATGAAATGTTTCAGATTTTGCAAACTTAGCAGCGTACTCTCCAGCTCTTTTACCAAAAACTTGAGTATCTATCAGCGAGTTACCTCCAAGTCTATTAGCTCCATGAACACCCGCTGTCTCTTCTCCACCTGCAAAAAGTCCCTTAACACAAGTTTCCGTTGTTACATTCAATATTCTAACTCCACCCATATAGTAATGTGCTCCAGGTGAAACTTCCATAGGTTCTTTCGTTATATCTACACCAGCTAATAGAAACTGTTTATACATGGTCTTTAGCCTAGTCTTAACCAATTCTGGATCCAAATGAGTCACTGAAAGATAAACTCCTCCGTGTTCAGTTCCTCTACCTTCCATAATTTCAGTCCAGTTCGCCCTAGCAACGGCATCTCTTCCTGCAAGTTCCATCAATTTGGGATTATAACGTTTCATGAATCTTTCTCCCTTTGCATTAAGTAGTATTCCTCCTTCGCCTCTAACCGCTTCCGTTACAAGAATACCTCGACAAGATGGAGGCCAAACCATGGTAGTTGGGTGAAATTGAAACATTTCCATGTCCATTACTTCAGCTCCAGCATCTAGAGCTAGTATTTTTCCATCACCAGTTGCTGAAGCAGGGTTAGTTGTTACTTTGTACATCCGACCTGCGCCACCTGTTGAAAGTACTATTGCCTTTGTCTTGAATACCAAAAAATCACCATTTTTCATATCGATTGCTATTGCTCCTATAACTCTTCCATTTGATGTAAGTAGTTTACTAACAAAAATTTCTTCAAATACGTTGACACCTAGTTTTCTAGTTTCATCTACGAGAGTGGCTAATACCTCATGTCCAGTGTAATCACTCATATAACATGTTCTTCTATATCTAGCTTTTCCGAACGGTCTTTGCGCAATCTTTCCATCTGGTAACCTATCAAAAACAGCACCAAACTCTTCTAGATCGAAAATTCTATCTGGAGCCTCTTTTACAAGTGTCTCCACTAGGTCTTGGTCATTCAGCCACGCTCCTCCTTCTACTGTGTCTAGGAAATGCCATTTCCAATTATCCTCTGGGTCAACATTTCCCAAGGCTGCATTTATTCCTCCCTCAGCCATAGTAGTATGTGCTTTACCTAAAAGTTCCTTACTAACTACTACCACATCTAGGTTATATCTCGCAGCTTCTATCGCGGCTCTAAGCCCTGTTCCACCAGCTCCAATAATCAATACATCTGTTTCTATTAATTCAAATTTTTCCAAGCTTACCCCACCTAGTTTTAAATTATTCTTCTTTTTTTAGTCCTAATCTTTCATATATTTCTTTTTTGTTGGCTTCAACTTTAGACATTACTTCATGATAAAGGTTATTTCCGTACGTGTCAATGGCAACGGTAAGAGGACCAAAATTTTCTACTTCAAAGACCCACAATGCCTCAGGCATTCCTAGATCTAACCATTCAACACTTTTGACCTTTTTTATCGCTTCTGCTGCAAGAACAGCCGCTCCTCCAGTAAAAGCACAATATACTGCCCCGTATTTTTTACAAGCTTCGGCGGTCTTCTTACCCATACCACCCTTACCAATTATTATTCTAACTTTAAATTTCTCTATGAATTCAGCTTCAAAAAGCTCCATACGTGTACTGGTTGTAGGACCTGCGGCCACCGTTATCCATTCATCATTTATTTTTTTAATTATCGGTCCACAGTGATATAGAGCTACCCCTTCAAAATCAATGGGAAGTTTCTCTCCCTTCTCATAATATTCCAATGCTCTCTTATGAGCTTCATCCCTAGCAGTAACTAGCGTGCCCGTAACATAAATTATGTCTCCAATTTTTAATTTACGAACGTCTTCCTCCGAAACAGGGGTTTTAAACCTAAAAACAGCCATTATTTTTCACCAACCTCATGTGTTAAATATTCTACAGTACCATCAGGATAAATTCTAGCAGTAGCTTTCCTAGCAGCCCAACACTGCACAACTACTCCTACCGGATAACTGGCAGGATGTCTATGAGCATATTCTATATTAACTCCCAATGACGTTGTTTTACCGCCAAGCCCCATTGGGCCAATTCCTGTTTCATTAATAGCTTCTAATAATTCTTCTTCTATTTTAGCTATCTCCGGGTCTGGATGTCTTTGAGTTATTGGTCTTAGTAATGCCTTTTTAGCCAGTTTCATGGCAATATCTGCTCCACCACCTATACCAACACCCAAAATTATAGGTGGGCATGGTTGTCCCCCAGCTTGCACTACAGTATCAATAACAAATTTCTTCATACCTTCTACGCCTTCACCGGGCTTTAACATACCTAATCTAGACATATTTTCACTTCCACCACCCTTTGGAAAAACCGTAATCTCTAAGAAATTTCCTTGAATAATTTCCCAATTTATGTATGGTATATATCTTCCCGTGTTGTCTCCACTATTTTTCTGAGTTATTGGATGAACAGCATTTGGTCTCAACGGAATTTCTCTAGTTGCTCTTACAGTCGCGGTTTTCAATATTTCAGAAAGTCCACTAATCTCTTCAAATTTATCGCAAATCTTAACATAAAAAATAATAACCCCAGTATCTTGACACATTGGTCTCTCAGTTTTCTCTGCAAGTGTAATGTTGTC
This sequence comes from Candidatus Baldrarchaeota archaeon, assembly GCA_019056805.1. GTDB lineage: Archaea > Asgardarchaeota > Baldrarchaeia > Baldrarchaeales > DXJG01 > DXJG01. The sequence goes on from DXJG01000002.1 coordinate 116,852, forward strand.
TAAAATAGCCTTTAACTGTGTTTTTGCGGTTTGATCAGTTTCCCTTTCATACGCGGCTTTCAAGGCATCCTTTACATCTCTTGGCAATCTTGTTACAGCAAGACGCAATAAATTAACAGTAGTATCTTCAATTTTTTGAACTAGATTCATATTTCTCTCCCTTCTATCAAAACTAATTTACGTTTCAATGCAGAAATAAAAAAGCCACGATAGTTTATATAAAGCTTCTTTCTACGAACGGAAGAAACAGGCAGTTTTTTCTAAATAGTTATATTAACAGGATTATAAATATCGAAAGTGGTATTATTGTCAAAAATTTTCGTATAATTTTATAATTTTGCAATATTCTAATAAAATATTATTTCTTACGATACTACTCCCTATGCTTTACATAGAGATTCGAATTAACTACCGACGGTATCTTTCCTTCCTTTAACATAATTTCTTCATCCTTAACAATATCTTTCTTCAAATACTGCACCAATTCTTCGGAAATTAAAGGCCTTTTATTTACCAATGGAAATGCGAAAGGAAGCGTAATGGTATAGTATTTGTCAACACGTATATCTAATCCAACCTTTACTGGTATTTCCTCCAGTTTTTTCCCTTTTCTTACCTCATTTGCAAGATACACTGCGCCATCTATGGAAAACTGATATTTACCTAAAGATCTTTTTAAGGAAAATGGCAAAAAACGTGAAATAAGTTTCTCTGTTCTACCTGCAGGTGGATGATCACCCAAAATTCCACCAACTACAACGCACGACGCAACCCTGAAATCTCTTGGCTCTAAAAGTTTTTTGGCATTGGGGTCAAGTACTATTATTCTTTTTTGATTAAAAGGAAGATCCTTTACACTTCTACTAAAAACACTACCTAATTCTATAAGTTTCCTCGCTTCTTCCATATTTTTAACGTTAGTAAATATAATGTTTTCTCGCCCTACAATTTTCGATGCATGTTTATATTCAAACCAAACCCACTTTCCCAATACAGGTTCCAAATGTTCTATAATAAAAAACGGTTCCTTATTTTTCTCCATAATCATTACACCAAATATTTAACAGTAAAATGAGAATTTTAAGCCTCACTTGCGGGTTTTACAACAATGCCTTTGGGACTTATTTCAAAGGGGTGACGTCTGAGACTATGGGAGGTTCCTCTCATTTTTCTAACAATAAGAGATCTTCGTAATTCATCATTATTTTCATCCAAATACAAAATAATTACACCTTGAGCAATGAACTCTTCAACCCCAAATCTAGATATTTGACTAGGATTTGCAATTTCGGTAGTCATTATAGATGTAACTTCGAGTTCTCTTAAAAGTGCAGACAATTTGAATATAGATGTACGGATTTGAAGAATGTCGTCAAATCTTACTCCGAGAGCAGATATAGAATCTAAAGCGATTCTTTGAGAACCAAGATCCTTTGCTGCTCTATAAATCTCTTTAGCAAGCTCATTTATATCAAAACCTCTTCTAAGAGCATAAGGCTCGTTCGTAGGTATACCAGCTTTACTAGATGCAGCATCAATAATTGCAAGTTTTCCATGATTTTCAAGATGTTTAAGGTTCCAACCAAATTGTGCAACTTCTCTTCTTAATTCAGATGGTCTTTCTTCCAATGTTACAAAGACTCCAGGCTCATTGTACAAAACTGCACCCATATAAACAAATTGCATGCTAAAAATTGTTTTTCCTGTTCCTGTCCCACCGCTAATTAATACATTCGTTCCTTTAATAAATCCCCCATTTAGTATACCATCCAGTCCAGGTATTCCAGTTTTTACTCTTTCAGACATTACAATTCTCCCCTCCTACATCTTGAAATATTAAGGGGCTTAATAACTCCTCACCTTTAATGACTTTTGAAATATTCCACATTATAAGTTCCTGTACGTCCGGATCGTTCTTAAGTTTTCGGATAATGTCACTAACTTCTTCTGCGTTTCTACCAATAAGAATAAGGTAAACCATAGTTTTTTGTTGTCCCAAAGCGATAAATCTAACTCTTTCATCGGATTTTAATCTTTTAGCTAATTGTTCGGCTTTCTTTATACTCATATCCTCAACTATATGTCCACCAATTCTCAATTTAATTAAACTTACATAATTATAACCCAAACTTTGCGGAGAAATTAAAACAGTGTAACCTTTAATAACTCCATTTTCGACGAGTTTCTTTACCCTAAAGTGTATTGTAGTATCGGGTATACTTAGCTTTTCAGCAATCTTTGTGAACGGAGTTCGAGCATTTTGCTGAAGGAGGCAAAGAATTTTTCTATCAAGATCGTCTATGGCCATCTCTTATCACTACTTATATTGTTGTACTTATGTAGCTATATAAAAATTTTTAAAAAATTTAATCTTAATGGTTCGATATTGGGATCACTGCAATTATTGTTGTAATCTTTTTAGATTTGCACAATAATAATATAGAAAATTCAAAAAGACACTAAGACAAAATAACAAGTAAAATAACTAATTTAGAGACTAAAACTCAAATTACACCACAATTAGTTGTGTAATACTCACTAATTTGCATATTACCCCCTAAAATAGTACATTAAGTAATGAATAACTGTGGAATTTCTCTCCGCGAATAAAACATTCCTTACTGCATTATGGTATAAATTAGGCTCCAAAGAACTAACCATAAAAAAATAAAAGCAAATAGTCCGGTGAAAAATGCTGTTCCAGTTCCTCCGACTTCTTCCAGTTCTCTTCTAATTGCAAAAAGTGAAATATAATAGGACGTAATAAGCATAAATAAACCGAAAAATATACCACGCCAACTTGACATGTTAAGGAAACCACATATTAAAGCTGTTATGACGGCAAGAGCTACTTTAATCCAATAAATTTTGTCCTTAGGATTCAAGTAGTAACACCTCTCAATATTTAGGTGATGAAATTGGTTAAAGATAGTATGTCTGCTATTGATATTTCAGCAATTGTATATGAACTTAATCAACAGTTAATTGGAGGATGGGTTAATAACATTTACCAATTGAATTCAAATATTTTCCTATTTAAGATCAGGACAACTCAAAATTTAGAACTGCTTATTGAACCCGGAAGAAGAATACATTTAACAAAGTATTTACGTGAAAAACCGTTAAGGCCACTTACTTTTTGTATGACACTTCGCAAATACTTAAGAAATGCTCGAATATTAGAAATAAAACAGTATGATCTCGACAGAATCGTTATAATAACTTTTGAAACAAAACAACAAAAATACCATATTGTTGCAGAATTTTTCAGGGAAGGAAACCTAATACTTTTAGATGCTGATCAAAAAATTATTGTTGCACAAAAATATAAAAGAATGCGAGATCGAAACATCATACCAAAAGAAAAATATGTTTTTCCCCCTTCCAGAGGTAAAAATCTTAACGAAGTCACCTTAGAAGAATTATGGGAATCCACATCTAATTCCGATAAGGATATCGTTAGAACACTGATTTCCTCAATCAATATCGATCCAACACTTATAGAAGACGCATGTCTACAGTTAAATATAGACAAAAAAACTCCAGCAAAAACAATAACAAAGGAACAGTTAAAAAATATTTTAGAAAAAATCAGAGAAACAGTAGAAAATGTTTCACAAGGCAAAATAACCCCCCTAATTATTCTCGATGAAAGTGGAGAGAAACTACAGAGTGTAGAACCGATAAAGTTAAAGAAATATGAAAAAAATCCTTTTAAGATTTTTAATTCTTTTAACGAAGCTGCTGACGAGTTTTTCAGCAAAATTGAGGTGGAAAGTTTAGTAAAGGAGGACGCAAGACCCGAAGATGAAATGATTAAAAAACTGGAAAAGCGATTAAAAATTCAAGAAGAGAATTTAAGAAAATTAATTCTTAAACAAGCAGAGTCGAAGAAAAAAGGAGATCTGATATATGCGCATTTAAACGAAATAGAAGAAATAATTTCTACTATTTTAGATGCTAGAAGAAAAGGGTATACTTGGGAGGAGATAATTAAAAAAATAGAGGAAGGAAAAAAACGCGGAGTTTCATCTGCGCAAATGATTAAAAAACTTGATCCGAAAAACGGGACAATTACTGTAATTTTAGACGATGAAGAAATCGTTTTAGATTTTAGGAAAAACGCTGTGCAAAATGCATCAAAATACTATGAACTTGCAAAAAAAGCAGCAAGTAAGATAGAAGGATTAAAAAATGCCATTGAAAAAACCAAAAATGAACTAAATACTATATTAGAAAGAAAAATGCTAAGAACCGAGCAAAAAGAGGAAATTATATTTGTAAAAAGAAGAGAAAAGAAATGGTATGAAAAATTCAGATGGTTTTTCTCCTCCAATGGATTCTTGGTTATCGGAGGAAGAGATGCCAAGCAGAACGAAGAAATAGTCAAAAAATACCTCGAAAAAAACGATATTTTTATTCATGCAGATATAGAAGGAGCTCCTCATGTCATCATAAAAAATAAAGAACAAGACGTACCGGAAACAACGATTAAAGAAGCCGCTCAATTCGCAGTTTCATATTCAAAGGCTTGGAAAATGGGATTAGGTTCAGCAGATGCTTACTGGGTAACCGCTGAACAAGTTTCGTTTTCTCCGCCATCAGGACAATATTTAAGACACGGAGCAGTCATCATAAAAGGTAAAAGGAATTATCTAAAGAATACGCCTTTACAATTAGCTATAGGTCTCATTAAGGACGGAGAATATTATATTCCGATATCAGGCCCGTTATCTGCTATTAAAAATCAAACAAAAAATTTTGTAATCATAATTCCTGGGAAAATACCCAGTGGAAAACTAAGTAAAATGATAAAATACTTATTACTAAGAAAACTACCTGAAGAAGAAAGAAGGATAGCTGAAAGAACGGTTCTAATTGACGATATACAAAGACTAATTCCAAGCGGCACCGGAGAAATATTGGAAGAAAACAAAAGCGAAAAAAACAGGCAGTCAAAAAACCATTGAGATTTTTCAGCTAAGCCAATACTATATAAAAAGGATTGTATGGTGTAACTGATGTTGGTCGATTGTTGTATTGAAAACGCTAAAATATACTTTAAGGGCAATATCGTAGAAGGCGGAATACTCATAGATAACGGCAAAATAATAAAAATTAAGAAAAATACATCCCTAATACAATCTGACCACAAAATTAATGCAAAAAATCGCTTAGTACTTCCTGGCTGTATTGACGTACATGTACATCTGAGAGATTTTAAGCTATCTTATAAAGAAGACTTTTATACTGGAACTTGTTCAGCTGCAAAAGGAGGAATAACAACAGTTTTAGATATGCCCAATTCTAAACCCCCCACTATAAATGTTAATATCCTCAAAGAAAGAAAAGATATTGCCAGAAAGAAAATAGTTATCAATGTAGGTTTTTATGCCGCAGTTCCATCCGAAATCGAAAAAATTCCTTTACTAGTTAGAGAAGGAATTTTTGGCTTCAAATTATATCTTCATCATCCTCTAACAAAAATAAATGTTGAAGATGAAAACGAATTAATAAAATATTTTTCAGAAATAGCTAAATGGAACATTATATTAGCAGTTCATCCTGACGATAAAAGAACCATCGAGAAAAATCTATCTCTTTTAAAAGGAAAAAATCTATCTCCCTTGGAAATATTTCTAAAAACATACACACCGGAAGGAGAAAGAATCGCAATTGACCGATGTCTAAAAATAGCGGAAAAAACCAAAGCACGACTACATATATGCCATATATCAACATCTTCTGCTCTTACAGCGATTCAGATCGCGAAAAAGAGGAACCTAAATGTCACATGCGAAGTAACACCTCATCACCTATTTCTAAAAATAGACGACTTTAAACAATGGAAATCTTATGCAAAGACACTACCCCCATTACGTACGCAACAAGACTTAGAAGCTCTTTGGAAAGGTCTAAAAGAAGGAGTTATAGATATTATTGCAACCGATCATGCTCCCCATACAATCGAAGAAAAAGAAAAGGATTTTTTGGAAGCCCCTCCAGGCATTCCAGGTTTTGAAGTTATGCTTCCTCTCATGTTAACCATGGTTAAACATGGTAAAATTTCGTTAGACACTCTTATTTCGTTGACTTCATATAATCCAGCAAAAATATTTGGTTTAAAAAATAAAGGAAAAATATCTGAGGGATCAGATGCAGACTTGGTTTTGGTTGATATGAAAAGTCAAGATATCATAAAACCAGAACTTTTTTGTTCTAAAGCAAAGTATTCTCCATTTGCAGGCTGGAAAGTAGAAGCCAAAATTGTTGCCACGATTGTAAATGGTATGCTAGTAATGGAAGATGGAGAAATTTTAGCTCCTACGGGAAGTGGGAAAATTCTTGAAAGGAGCGATCCGCTATGTTGAAGTTTCTATGTGATGGCATGTTAGGAAGAATTGCAAGATGGCTTAGACTACTAGGTTGTGACACATCTTATAGTAGTTTAGACGATGATAAAAAACTAATTGAAATAGCTAAAAAAGAGAAGAGAATACTATTAACAAAAGATCTAGAGCTTTACAAATCCGCTCTGAAAAATGGAATTCAAGCATTTCTTGTTAAGGGTGACAGTTTTGAAACAATGCTGGCTCAAATTATTAGTTACTTCAATATTTCTCCTGAAATAAATCCAGAACTGTCTAGGTGTCCTGAGTGTAATGGTGAAATGCAGCATGTTCCAGCCAGTGACATTAAGAAATTTAATTTAAATCTCCCGGAAACTACATTAAAAGTTTATAAAGACTTTTGGATATGTAAGGTGTGTCACAAAACTTATTGGAAGGGCCGTATGTGGAATAATATGAAGAAAACTCTTGAAAAAGTGAGGGAAAAAATGAAAAATAATCTTGAGGTATCTTGAACTACTTATGGCTAATTTAGTCGGAGGTTCGAAATTTGTATGTTTATTCGTTGGAAGAAGGGGAGTATCTAGTAAAATTAGCAAGAAAAAGTGTTGAAACCTATGTGAAAGAAAAAAGGAAAATAGATGTACCCAAGGATGTACCTGAAAAACTACGGCAAAAGGCAGGTGTTTTTGTAACACTAAATAAAATCGTAAAGACTGGAGAACCACATAAAACTGTGTTAAGAGGCTGTATCGGATATCCCTACCCAACGTTACCTCTTGTGGAAGCTACTATAGATGCTGCTATACAAGCTGCTGTAAATGACCCTAGATTCCCACCTGTATCCGAAATTGAACTGAACAAAATAATTGTTGAAGTAAGTGTCCTTACTCCGCCCAAACTTCTTGAAGTAAGCGACCCCAAGGAATATCCTAAGAAAATCAAGATAGGTAGAGATGGTTTAATAGTCGAACTAGGATTTTATAAAGGTCTTCTCCTTCCTCAAGTTCCTGTTGAATGGAAATGGAATGAAGAAGAGTTTCTAAGTAATTGTTGTATGAAAGCTGGGCTTCCTCCAGATTGTTGGTTGGAAAAAGGTATAAAGATTTACGTATTTCAAGCAGAAATTTTTGAAGAAGAAGCACCTTATGGACCTGTAAAACGTAAAGAGATATCATAAAACAACAGAGCCAAAGGGATCATTATGAAAGTGTATTTTACTCCATGTGGTGTTGCACTTGGTCATGCTGGTCGATGTTTACCCATAGCGAAGGAGATCCTAAAAAGTAATGGAAAGATTTTATTTTCTACGTATGGGGATGCCGTAGATTTCCTTAAAGCAGAAAACGTCCCAACTATTAAGGTACCAGAGATAAAATTTGAAGAAACTAAGGAGGGAGCCGTAGATTTAAGAACCACCGCAACAAAAGCTGCAAAATACATATATACTTTTTTTAAACAAATTAAAACTGAAATAAAATTAGTAAAAGTCTTCAACCCTGATGTTGTTATCTCTGATTCTAGACTTTCGCCTTTAATAGCTTGCCGACTTTTAGGAAAACCTTCCATATTATTACTACATCAACTTAAAATGTTAATTCCTCATCGTAAGACTCTCTCAAAACTAGAGCAAAAACTAAAACATTTCGGTGAATTTGTTATAATGTATACACTTTACCCTTGGTGGAACCTTGCAAACATTATCCTTATTCCAGACTTCCCCCCTCCCTATACTATAGCCAAAGAAAACTTAAAAATACCAAAGAAAATTCTTGAGAAGAAAGCAAAGTTGATAGGACCCATAGTAAGTAGAAGACCGGAAGAACTTCCTCCACCTCATGAGGTTAAAAGAAAACTTGGGGTTGACGCTGATAAACCGTTGATTTATGCAGGTATGGGTGGAACAAAAAAGGAAAAATTCCTGATTAATACGATGTTAGAGAGAATTTTTGAAAAGTTTCCCCAAAAATACCAGATTATTCTTACGAGAGGTTATCCAAATAGATCTGAATTAGCTTATAAAAAGGAGAATTTACTTGTATATAATTGGTTTAAAGATCGTTATGCTTTGTTAAAAGCGTGTGATATCGTTATTTCACGAGCAGGACATAATACCGTAGCTGAGGCAATATACTTCGGAAAACCATTGATCCTTATTCCAACTCCAGCTCATAGCGAACATCAAGGAAATGCAAAATCTGCAGAAAAAATGGGAATTGCTAAGGTAATTCAACAAGACGACCTAAATTTCAAGGTTTTGCTTGACGCTATCGAAGAAATTATGAATGATGGACAGATTCCGAAAAATGTAAAAAGGGCGCAGCATTTTGCCCTAAAAATTAATGCCATACAGACAGTACTTCACTATGCTAGGAAGTTTGTAGCTGAAAAATATTCATCATAGACTATATTTTCATCAGTGCTACAATTACCCATCAAAAACTGGAATATCCACTTTTTCTACATATTCTTGCTTATTTATTGAAATTATACCATCTACTTTATACATTGAAGCGATTGCAACTACAATAGCCGTCTCAAAACTTAATCCTTTTTGCATAAAATGCCCAGCTTCCATTGCGATGCCAAGGTCGATAGGTATAACCTTTATGTTGAGCATTGTCCGTATAGCGGCAAGAAACACGTCCACAAAACGATCTTCCGAGGCTTTTAGAAGTTCAGAGCAAAAATTCGTAAATGAAATAGAAGGTATAAGTAACTGGATTTCTCCTCTTTTTATTTTATTCCAAAGAGACTCCGCTCTTTTATCACCTTTAGCAACACTTACAAGGAAACTTGAATCACAAACCAGCTTTTGTCCCCTCAACATCTTAAATCACCATACTTAGTAATCCTATGTTAAATCTCCACAAGTACAGAAAATTTCGTGAATTAAATCATATAAGTGGTCAAATCCTATGTTTTTTGTTGCAGACACTTTAATTACCCTTACGGCTCCTCTCAATATTTCAATGACTTCCGAGATTTCAAGCGATAAATCCGTTATAGTTCCTCTGCTTTCTTCCCTTAGTACTTTTTTGAGGTATTCAGTATCTAAAATAAGTCTATCCATATCTTTTCTCTTTATTTGATCTATTTTACTAAGGACCGTAACAGTCGGAACTTCCATTAGAAGCTGAACCGCAATACCCATTAGTTGTGCAACTACCAAGCCAGAAACCTTTGAAATTAAGGTCGAATCAAGAAGAAAAACGTTAACTGTACGCCCAAGGTCTTCAAGTTTCCTAATAATCCTAGGTCCAGCAGTATGAAAAACAAATATTTCCATTTGACCAGGAGTGTCGATTAAACAAACTTCTCCACGTAATTTTGCTATATTTGTAATAATATCCTTGATACGCATTTCCATAAGTTCAACAGCCCTAATCATAGCAGAGTTAGGACCCATTTTTTCCTTAAGCATGATCTCCCTGGTTGTAATGATATCTCTTATGTCAAAATCAGGTTTATATGGTAAAAATTCACATCCAGGATCCAGATTAATGTAATTAACTTTATAGTTTATCTCATTTTCTAACCACTTGCCAAAAGCTGCAGTCAAGGTCGTCTTACCCGAACCTGCAGGACCAAGAAACACCACGTTGAGCAATGACATTTTAACTTTTCCTCTTTATCTTGATGACTCTAAAACCTGAAGCTACAGGGTTAGGATATTCCAAAAGCCTAATGCTATTCAATATATTTTTAGATGTGTGCACAGTTATTGAAATATCAAATTCGGAAGGTTTGAGAGATTTGATAGTTAGATAATCATTATCTAACGATATAGAGCACATTTTTGGTAATCCGTAAAGAACTTCTTCATTTTCATTATTTAAGAATTTATTAATCGTATACAGAAAACCATAAATTCCTGCCGTCAACTCAGCGAGTCGGACAACCAAACTTTCCTTTCCAATTAGTAGAATTTTTAAGTTACTGAAGTTTTTTGCCATATTCTTTAGTTGTGGAATAAGTTTTTCAAGTACTTTTCTACCTCTAGGAGAGATTTTATAATTGGACAGCTTTTTTACATTCAGATCAAGAAGATTAGCACCGCCTAAACTTATATCTAAATGAATAACATTTACACTAAACTTATTAGACAGTTCTAAACAGAACGATAGTTCATTTAAAATGGGAGTTCTTTCATCTAAGTTATATTCAAACGCTTTCCAAACCACTGCAGATGGTCTTCTATATGGTGGTTCTACCATGACGGCGGCCGTACCAACTATACAAATAGGTTCATAATCTTTTTTGAGAATCGCTCCACCGCTATCAGCTGCAATAATCTTCATCTTGGGACACCTGTGAAAACTAAAAATTTAAAAGTATAAGTCTTTCTCTACAAAAGGGGGATGACTACGATGGCTACCGCCATATTAAAGGGGTTAACAGGTGTAATAGTAAATTATAGAAGGTCCAAACATGACCAAAAAACCAATGAAATTCTAATAAAGTTTCCTGGAATAAATGACGAAAAAAATGCAGCAAAACTCATAGGCAGAAAGGTAGCATGGGAAACTCCTAAAGGGAAAAAAATAAAAGGCAAGATCGTAGCGACACATGGAAGAAGAGGAATTCTTAGAGCCAGAATGGAAAAGGGAATACCAGGGCAAGCCATAGGTACACAAATAATTTTATACTAACTTATTCTTTCTACGCGAATACAATATCCTAATTTTATAAATTCCTCAATTTTTATGAAACGGTCGTGCATTTGTTTGAAATTGCATAAAATCTGTAACTATCTTCTTTTTTGGACGAATTCTTTCTTTTACTACTTTTAAAAATTCTTCTTTTAGGTTTAATGCTTTGACAAAAGCTTCTCTATCTGTATATGATCCCCAGTGTAGTATAGTGTCTCCAATTTCCATATCATAATCCATTGAACCAGTACACGGATAAGAGTGGTGGTGAAGAGCAATATCATCATACATCTTTCTTAAGGTTTCATCATTAATGTCTCCAAATTTATAGCCTAACATTTGCCTAGCAACATACCATGTAATCCCGCAAGGAGAAGAAACATACACCTCTATTTCCGATATAACTTTTATATTGCCGGAAAGTTCCTTTAGATTTAACTTTATGACAGGTTTACCGATTCTAAGTTCCTTAATAAACTTGTTAATAGTTGGTGTTGAAGGATCTGGTCTGAGAAGACAGGAAGGTTTAGGTGTAGCAAGTTCTATGCCATAAAGTTCACATTTTTCAGCAATTTCCCTTACAACACCTAATGGCGCATCCTTAGGGCTGTCTCTAAATATGATAAGTGCTTTTGCATCTGATCGGCGAAGAATCTCAGGGAGTTCCAAATATAAATCATTATGAATACCTGTGGCCAAAACGAGATCTACTGAAGGAATTGAATCCGGTAGATATTTTGATGGCTCATCAACAACTACTGGTAATGTGTTTGGGTCAGGTAACTCCAGAATACCCTCAATATTTTCAGCAAACCCATATTTACCGTATTTACACCTAAAATCTATACATAAGTGACCGCAACTAGTACAATGTCCCAAACTATTCACGAGATTATCAATTATCCGTACACCGAAATCCCCACTAAATAGTATAAACAATTTAAGGGAAGTTTTAGGCAAAGACAAAGAAGATATTTCACCAATCATCATGCCCTTACCATCTAGAAGTAGTTTATCTAACTCTTTTTCTTTTTCTATCTCTTTTCTTACCAATTCTATGAAATATCTTTCATTGGTTGATTTTTCTTCTTGCACAAGAATCCCCAACTTTTATTAACAAGTATTCAATTTTAATAATTTATTGTTAAGTTAAACAATAAACTATACATATTTATGAATTCCAAGCTTCCTAATAATTTTTCTACTAAAACCAAACTTTAATCCTAAAAATTTTATCACTAAAAACAACAAAATACAACACAACCAGGAATTTATTTCAATAAGGATTCTAAAATATCTTAAAATAGACATAAACAATATCTTATAGTTTTTGCTTGGAAACGCTATAGAAACAAATAAAAACTTTATATTACAATGTAAAGCCTTAGAGCACCAAAATTTTTGAAATAAACACTTCAGATGTTCAAAGGGGGACTAAATAAATTAACTATTAGTAAGGTGCATCGAATAATTCAAGGTGTTGTGTTTGGGGAAAGTTGTTATGTTGAATGTAGGTTCAAGAAAGGGTGAAGAATGGCCAGGTCAAGGACCCATATTTTCTGATGGAACTTTCAAATATGTTCCTATTCCTGAAATCCCAGAACGAGTCAGAGAAGAATTTAAAAAAGAATTGAGAACCTATGAAGCTCTAGGCTTAGGTAGTTATGTCGATCCAGAATTTAGGGAAGAATTTGTTCATGAAGACCCGGAATTTAAGACATTTACTTACGGTCATGTGGAAAGAGGCTTTGGAGACATTAAAGCTTTAACATCACTTAAAAAGGGTGATTATCTTTTATTTATGGCTAATCTTAGATATTTCCCAAGGAAAACGGGTGAAAGAAGGCTTTCGTGGATTAATCCTGATTGGGGTGCATACATTATTGGTTATTTTGTTATAGATACTGTAATAACGCAGGAGGAATATCTTTCTTCTCCAGAACTTAGAGAACTTTTTAAGAACAATGCTCATTATAAGTGGAAATGGGAAGAGCATTTAAGGGAAAAATATCGAAATAATTTATGGATTAAGGGTAAAAGTGGCCATCTCCTTAGGATAGCTGTTCCTCTTAGTGATAGTGAGGACCCAACGAAACCTAATTCATTTCTATATAACAATTTTACAACAACTGGAGGAAAACCCATCAATAAAAGAAATTGGTATCGTTGGACTTTAATAAGTAACAAGATAAGTCAGATAAAAAATTTTATAAACAAATTCCAAAGCACGGTAATTTAATTTTACAATTCCAGTTTCATGTTTCTTTTTTCAAGTAACTTTGTACTTCATCTACACAATCGATGCACACGGAGCCAAATTGAGAATACCCAGAAACTATTAGTTTCTTACTAGAACAAACTCTACAAGTATCATCATCAAAAAGATACATATTTGCTATGAGATTTCGATCTTTAACTTCCTTAAGGAAGAGAATTAACGTAATCACCGATATTGCAAGAAGAACAGCAATTAATGTATAGACTAAAACTGCAATCCTAAAAGAAGATATATAATTTAAAATTGACAGTTGAGCCATAATAAAACCAAGGAAAACTGTTGCTAAGGAAATACCTAACAAGCCCCATGGGTGGGTCAAATATATAACTGCAAGTTCTAGTCTAACTAAACTCTTTCTTTGATCCTCTGTCAACATATTTAAATCTCTTAGAAGAAAATTCCATGCGCGTTTTGAGATTTCATCTATACGTAAAAAGAATACTGGAAAGAACGTATAAAATAAAAACAGGAAAAGTGTAGCTGCTTCAAACATTTCAAAAAATATAAAGATGTACGCAATTACGAAGGAAACAGTTAATAAAAAAGTAAAGGCAGACATATAAGTAAAGCATATCATTAAATCTACTGCTCTTCTTATTTTTGCCAATAAATACCAAGGAATAGTTATAGCAATAAAAAATCCAATACTTACTCTTATAAAAAGCTGCAGTTCACTACTCAAAGGAAGTAGGGGCATAAAATAAGCAATTAAACCTAAGATGACACTTAGTAAAGAAAAAACTGCGTCTAAACTTACTCTTTTATCTGAATCAGTTAACAACCATAACTCTTTTTGCAATTGCTTTATTACATCTTTTTTGAAATATCGTTTTTGAAGAAGTTTTATTTCTTTCTCACCGATACTTAACAAGTCATACCACCTTTTAAAATTTAATCTACACATATTAATACTCTTAAACTAGAGAGGTGCTTTTTGGTTTAATTTTATTTGATTTAGGACGATTCAGATGTCATATTGTTTACCTTTTTGCATAATTCTTCATAATATTTTAAACAGATTCGACTTCTACGCTCCAAGTAATAGAAGCCTGCAATTGTTACTATTATCAAGAATATAAACAGAAATAAGTTGAATGAAACCATTTCTATTATTGCAAATATTCCCATTCCGAGGAAAAGGGCAGATTGGAGGGCGTAACGCATAGCAGGTAATGCTTCCTCGAATAATTCTTCATTAAAGATTTTGAATAGAGTTTTAGTAATTTTAGGATATCTGGAAAATACTATGTAAAGAATAATAAAACTAAAGGAGATGGTGATTATTGATAGCGCTGTTCGATGAGGATAGTAATATAAGATAAGTTCTTTAAGCAAGTTGATAATGTATGCAGCGATTCCTGCGTATAGATAGGTCCAACCTCTCATCCTTTCCGCCACAGAGTCCAACAGTAATGCTCCTCTAATATAGCCGACATAGAAAGGTAACAGCCAACCTAAAATCCAAAGTGGAATGAAGAGGAGAAAAGCTTGTATACCACCTGTAATGAGTTGAAGAAGAGAGAAGACGATTCCTAACGAGGATGATATGTATAGTAGAGCGGAATCTAGTTTTCCTATTCTTGATTTCTTGTCTATGTATTTTTTTATAAATTTATAGACGTTTTCATCCATATATCTTCCTCCCCCATACCCAGAGCTATATAAAATGTTACAACTAAGAGTGACTCTGGAAACACCATTAAAAACTATTTCTTTTTACTGATCCTTGAAATCCTTATTAAAAAGTTCGTCCCATTCTGTAATCTTTGAATCGAATATCTTTATATGTAACAATTCTATTTTCTTATCAATGTCCGAAATAACATTTTCAGTGAAAAATGCCTTATACTTATATTTTTTTAAGCTCATAGTCCTAACTAAAGCAGTTTTTTTCAAATGCAAAGTAGCTTCTTCAAGTATCCTTAATATTGGAATAAAGGAATTAAGTATTTCTTTCAATACATCAATTTTCATCTCCTTCAATTGAAGTGAATAGCAATATGTTGCTAACATGCCTAGATATGATTGATAGAGAAGAAGATCTAAGTACAACTCTTTAGGTTTGATTATTCCCAAATTCTTAATTAACAATTTTTCTAGATTATTAGCATATTTATAAACATCTCGAAACACGATCATCAAAAAAATCTTAATGTTGACTTCGACTTCTTTGATACCCTTTGTTTCGTCTAACATTCCTTTCAATGCAAGGATTTTAGCGAAAAAATAACTATTTTTATCAAGGAAAAAGCTGAGGGGTGAATAAATTTCTTGGATTGCCTTCTTTTCTTCCTCCATTTTGATCTTTCTTATCTCTCTTCTCTCTGCTAGCTTATGTGAAAGTATTATGGTAACTATTGCTGACACTAAAGTAATAGCAGAGCCTAACAAAAAGCTTAGATATGGTTCACCAAGCATAGTACTTATTTATTGATAATTAAGCCTTTAAAACATTATGACTTAGTATAGCATTCAAAACTAACTTTTCAAATCAAACATTTACATATTAAATTTTTAAAATAATTAAAGCTCTTCTAGACTTGTATTAACAAAAATTTAGATAGGTTGGAGGATAAATACTAAAAGTATTGTTTAAATTCTGGAGTAAGCATTAAAAAGATGTATCTTTTCTTTTTTATTTATGCTGAAATACTTGGTGTTTGCTTTAAAAGATGAACAAACTATAATGGTGTGTTAGTTTGAAGTATTGAGTTTACTTCTTACGGTACTCTATAATTATGATTCCAGTAAGTGCAAGAATTGCGGATACAGTTAGAGGGACACCTATTGACTTAAGATATGCTGCGATCCACAAAGCAATAGGAAGTGACACACGACTCCAAAAAAGCCATGCTGAAAACAATATCATTAAAGTTAGAAATATTTTTACTAACGGATCTATATATCGAGGAGCGAGAGACCCACCTACCCTTGGCCGCCCTAATGCATCATGTGAATAACCCCAAACAATCTTAAAAAATAGAATAACAATAAATCCTGTAATAAGAGTTAAAAATAAACGGATAAACTCAGCAATCACACGTATCGGATAAAAGATCGCAAAAAGTCCAAGCATGAACCAAAATACCAAAATTCCATATACCAACACACTCACAAAAGAACCATATTTCTTTTGTCTCCACATACTACACTCACCCCTCTATACATTTAGAATTAAAAAATATAAAAAAATAGTATGTAGCGCGTACAAAAGATAAGATTATTTTTGGTGAGAGTGTTGTCAAAGGATGAAAATGGTGAAATTAAGAGCATTGTTCAAAAATGTCTGGAGGAAAAAAGGAAGAGAAGCTTAGCTCGTTTGGAAAAGAAATTTAACACGGATAGAGTAATAGAAATTTTCGAAAATGCTAGCAAACAATTTGAAGATAATTCCAAGTTTATAAGAGAATGCGAAGAGAAGATTTCAAGATTCAAAAAAGCAGCTAGCCAGCTGTGTGCTGAGTCTCAATCAAAAGAAGAACTATCTTTAACCAATATTATCAAAGATACCGTTCCACTAATTAAAGCCAATCTCTCATACTTTATACAGGTTCTCCCCCTCTCAGAAGAAGACAATATCAAATTTTTCATGTTAATAAATCTTTGGCGCAACGGGGTTGAACATGCAAGAGCAGAACTTAAACTCAACAAAAGCCATGCGGATGTAGCGTTTCTATACAACAATGAAATAGTTATGGTTGAATGTAAAAGAATCCCTCTCAAATTTGGGTCTTTTGAACAGTTAACGGAATACGCATTACACAGCGACTTTATTTACGAAGCAGTACCATATACGGTTGAAAATGAAGATGGAATCCGTTTTTTCTAGAAAATGAACTCGACCAAGCAACGCTTTTCAAAAGTTTATCGATTTAATGCGTAATGAAATTAGGTGGAAAAAGAAGAGTAGAGTTGGAAGAGAACGTCGAATGGCTTCAATTGTAAGAAGTTTTCAGAGTTCAATAGGAGAAAATTTTGCGGAGATGTTTGCGGCAAGCTTGGTTCTTGATATGGGTAGAGTTCTTGTTTCGATTCCTGATGCCTCTATTAAGGACGTTGTTCATGCAAGATCTCTTAGCAAGGTTCATAGATCGTTGCTATCGAGAAAGGTGGCTAAAAGGTTGAAGTCTAACATAAAATTGGGCAATGAGGAACATGCTCTTATGCAGGCAATAGTTGGTATGAATTTACTTGAAAATGGCTACAGCGTTGTTTTTGAACAGGAATTTAAGAGAAAAGCCACTTTTTATACGGGAGTCGGTGTAGCGGGTATTGTTAAGGAAAAGAGGCGAGAACCTCGCATGGATGTTGTTGCTTGGAAGA
Organism: Candidatus Baldrarchaeota archaeon; assembly: GCA_019056805.1. Taxonomy (GTDB): domain Archaea; phylum Asgardarchaeota; class Baldrarchaeia; order Baldrarchaeales; family DXJG01; genus DXJG01. The sequence continues at coordinate 134,455 of DXJG01000002.1, forward strand.
GGAACGATATTTTAGGCGTTGAGGTAAAAACACATCGAAGCCCCCTTAAGAAAGGGGAAAAAGAGGTTTCTTTGAACAGATTGCTGAGCGTATTGAGTATGCTCAGGCATATGGTTTGAAGCTTTACGTGGCAACAACTTTCAATGCCGTGAATACGGCTAAGGAAACGCTGAGGAAAATTAGAGGAGAAGATATAGGTATCATAGTTATAGATCCAGATAAAAGGAACGTTAGCTTTGGTTCTTAAGAATAAATCGTACTAAATACCAGAAGTTAACGCACGTTATTTTAAGTAGAAGTTGAAGCACAGAACCAATTAAATAACATGTTTTTAAAGCCTTTAAAATACGTGGACAACTAGAAAATAAAGTTGGGAGGTGGTGTGTTTGAGACTTTTCTCCTATGTTGTTAGGTATGATAAGGGTTTTGCACCTAACCTGTTTTGGAATTATTGTACCCTTGCTACGTGTAAGCCTGGAATAAGGAGGAAGGCTGAGGTTGGAGACTGGGTGGTTGGAACGGGTTCTAAAGAAAATGTTGGTATTGGTAAGTTAATTTATGCTATGAAAATTGAAGAAAAAATACCATCGAAGAATATAGTATAGATGAGAGATTTAGAAATAAGATACCTAAATATGGACGTATGGAGGAGAGAGGAGACAACATATACTTCATTAAGAATGAGATGTGGTATATTAGACCATCATACCACTACGAATCTGATAAAGATACTTGGAGGAAGGATGTAGTTGGGAGATATGTCTTAATCTTCACCCACTTCTACTATTTTGGAAGAAATGCGATAAAAATACCCAGAGAGTTTAGAGTTATAGAGAATGTTAAAGGGTAATAGAGGTTTACCTGGACATAAATGTAAATTTAGAGAGGATTTGGTTAAGAGATTTATTAAATGGATAGAAAGCTATGAGCTAGGTGTACATGGAGAACCCTACGATTTCAAACAAAAATATGATAAAAAGTTTTTTGAAAGTGAGCCAAAGACGATAGGACTGCGGATCAAGAAGAATTAAGGCACTAGTAGTGTAGTGAATTCCCGACGTAGAACTTATAATGTTGAAAGACGAAATTTGTCTTGAATGCGGGGTCAACAAATTTAGTAATTTTGATAGGGAGTGTACAAATGACTTTTTGGCTTCGTGTAACAACTGAGAAAAACTGGAATGTTATTAGGGATAGGTTGGTTTGGGGTGTTGCTGATAGATTTAAAGGCGCAATTCAAAAGGTTAAGCCTGGAGACAAACTCATATTCTACGTAATGCAAACAACGAAAGACAAGGAGATTGTTCCCTCTAGGATTGTTGGAATATTTGAAGTTGTATCTGAGCCTTACAGAGATTCAACAAAAATTTTCAAGGCTTAGGGAAGCGAGTCAACTTTCCCAAATAGAGTTAAAATTAAACCCATTAAGATTTTCGATGAGCCGCTGTTTTTCAAGAAGCTTGTCCTAAAGCTAAGCTTTATTAAGAATAAGCAGCGATGGTCAGATTCGCTACGAAGAGCAATGGTTGAAATTTCTGAGAAAGATTATAAAATTATTGCTGAGTTTGGAGGTGTGTAAGGCTGAGCGCGCGCTAACCGTAGCTGGAAAATATTTAACCAAAAAAGAGTACGAAGAAATCAAAGAAAAATAATCCTAAAAAATGGAAATAAAGTTTATTTCCCAATTATAGATGACTGCTATAGTTTAAACTAACTCTATCCTCTAGATCAGCACACACTAACCCCCATGCATTCATCGAATAAACCTGTCTAATGCGGTATGTTTCTTTAGTTTTAATGATTTAAACAACTCTAACGTAAGTTTATCAATTTCTTCAATTTCATTTATCAACTCCCCACGCATGGCTTCTCTTAAATTAGCAACCTCTGTTGGAACTAAAGTACCTCTTTCCTCTAGTTTTTTATCATATCCTTTCTCCTTGAGAATTGATGTTAACGTTTTCCAAGCTTTATCCGCTGCAAACCTTCCCAACTCGGACAAACGTTTGTGAATTCTGTTTTTTTCGTTATATTTAGGTATTGGAAATTCTAAAGGCTTTTTGTGAATGTGTCTTTCAACACCACTAAATCCTTTTGCTTGCATCGGTTTGATTAGATCATCAAGAACTGAAGAGTTTAAGATTGCAACTAAATAGTATGCCTCATTTTCATTATTTGTTTCATATCTGTATAGAGTTGAGTCGATAATGACTGAGGGTTCATTTCTAACAATACATGAAGCTAGATGCGTAGCGGATGTTAAGTAGACAACCTTATACTTAGCGTTTGGATTTTGCTTTGTTAATTTATTTCTATAATCTAGCCACTCATAAAGATCCACCTTCTTTTTTCCTCTAACTTTCTCCCAAATTTCTTCTGCCTTTTCCAGCCATTTTGCTAGGTAAACTTTACCCATATCTAATGCCGTTTCCCTTCTAATCAAGAAGTATTTATTTCCATGTGGTTTTATCGGTAAAACTGCAACATTTGGCGGTAAATGACAGAATGGTAAAACTTCAGCACTTGTCAAAACGTAATAAAGAAACTCTCTCTCAATGGGGTGTCTATCAATTTCATATTCGATCTTTCCTCTCATCTTTGCTCTTCTTGATGTTCTAACCATTGGAATCTTTTCATCAATAACATCAACAAACCAGCAAGTTTGCGGAACTATCGTTGCTCCCTGGTAAAAATCTCCATAGTAGTGACTTCTAGAACTAATTGCCTCAAGTTTTACAAGTGAGATGAAAGATCTCTTCTTAACTAGGTTTAAGTAAAGTTCGCTCTCCAAAACTTTTAATTGTTTTAGTGCTTCTGATAGGCTCATAACCTTGTGTCTATCTTCTGGAAGTTTTCCTTCAATAATAATTGTTGGAACTGGATAAGATTTTCCAGTTTCCTTTTTTGCTATAACAGCGCATGCTGGAACATAGAATAGTGGGGTAACTTTGCAGTCAATGAACTTCTCAATTTTATACTCAACTTTAACATCTTGCCTTCTAAATTTGTCGTGTTGATCGGAATACATTATTGATTTTGGCATTACAAACCCTATTGATCCTCCATCCTTTAAATATAAATCTAAACATCTAATTAGGAATAGTGTAGCCATTTCCATGTGAGTCATTAAATGTTCCTCAACAACTAATCCATATTTTTCTTTTATCAGTTTTTTGACTTTCCTTTGGTAATCTGGGTCTGCTATAAATCTGTAGGCAAGCCAAGGAGGATTCCCTACGATAAAATCAAAATCTCTGTAGTACGTTGAGACTATGTAAGTTTTGAGTATAGGTATCCAGACTGTATCAATTTCTTTCCTCACGAATTCAAGTAATTTATCATAGACACTTTTAATTAAGATTCTTTCTTCCCTTGTTAGCTTATAACTCTCTAGCCTTCTTTGGAGTTCTATATTATCAAATGGAGCTTTTGCTTCTAGAAATCGTTCGAAATCGTTCAGTAAATCTAGAGCTTTATCAAGAAGTTTCGAGGGGATTTGGAATTTCGTTCCACCAGCTTCAATTTCAACGACTTTTACGGGTTTACCCGCTACCCATACTGTATCTTCAAGCTCCCTAGCAGTAATAATTGAGTTTGCTAAATACACTGGAATTTCTATCATTTCCTCCCCTTTATGTTCTAATAGTCTTTCAGAGGCTAATGCAATTAGATAATTTGCTCTAGCTGTAAGAACGGCCAAAGAATCTATATCAAAACCTATAACATTTGAACAGATCGTTTTCAGTAAAGTTTTTGGGCCAATTTTGTCTTTATACTTTGCCATCTTTTTAATTACTAAAGCTAAAAATGTTCCGGTTCCAGCTCCGGGATCTAAAAATTTGGTATTAATCAAATCTGTATCTTTAGTTAGTTCATTTATTATGAGTTCTGCAAGCCAGTCTGGAGTTGTGTATATTCCTAGCTTTTGTCTTACTTCTTTTCTTGGAACTAATTCTTCATATAAAAGTTTGAAAACGTCTCTAGCCATTGAAGGCTCTTGAATTAAAGACTCTATATCATATTCCAAAAGCTTTTCAGCAATTACTCTTACAATTTCCTCTATTTCGTCATCCCATTCATCCAGATACCATGAGAAAAATTCCCCTTCTAAAAAGTTCTTTATTTTGTAAATAGAATAAAGGTATCCGGTTTCAAGCTCTTCAATTTTCTCTTTAAGTTCATTTTCAGCAATAGCTCTTTTAACTTCTTCAAAGAAAGTTGCTATAGTCGCATTATAAAATCTTGCAGCAACTTCAACTGATAATAACTTTATAACTAGAGCGTAGTAAGTTTGAATTGCAAAAAATAACTTTAATCCATCAATCTTTTCCATCTCCATTTTTTCAAATCCATAATCTTCGGCGATTTTCCTTAATTCTTCACCAGAAATTGAAAAAGCTTGAGATGTGAGCCTTAACCATTCATCAAACAGTTTTTGGGTCTTTTCACTCGGATTTTCAAGTTTTTTATACAATTTCTTTACAGCTAAATGTTTCTTTACAATTAGGCTTCTATAACCAAAGTCTGATGCCAAAAGTCTTGCATCTATCTTCTTCTTATAAGCTGCAATAACCCTACCTATTATTCTCCTTAATGTTTCTGGTTTTAGCTTGTAAAATCCTACCTCTGGTTCCAGTTTGAATTCGTTCAGTTCAGGGCAATATTCAACAAAAATTACGTTGTAGCCGTCCCAGATAATTCCAGTAATTATTGGGGTAAAACCTTTCTCCTTAATCGCTTCTATATGTCTTCTAATTCCCTCTTTATTGAGAAGGCCAGGGATATAGATTTCTTTTGTTTTCTTTATTGCTTCTTCTCTTACACTTGCCTTTTCTAATTCACTCGGCTTTTTGTACTCAAATATTACTAAGCCATATAACGCATCTATTCTCCCCCAATGTTTAGCAGAGACACCAAGCCATTCCTCACTTTCAACTCTATACTCGTATCTTGGCTCTGGAACCCCTAAAGCATCCCAAACTTCTTTTCTTAAAATTCGCTCTATTCTATTCTTCAAATCCTCTTCATTGCCTTTAATGTTTTTAACTTCTTCCACTTCTTGTATTATTTTATTGCAAATATCACCCAATTTAGCCTCAAACAAACGACACACCTTCCAATTTTAAATGTAATATTTAATTTACCAACTAAATGTGAATTTTATTGAGTAATAAAAAGCTAATAGATTTTATCATCACAGTAATCAATCCTTATGTAGCTATTGTAACGTTAGTTGGGATATTATATATTCGTATTCTTGTTTTGTTAAGTATCTTCCAGAGACCGTTACCATAGTTTTCGGTTTTATAGGTTTCTCATATTTTTTATGATTTTTTAGTTTAATGACTAGCATTTTCGGAAGTCCCCCCTCCGACCAACGTTCTTTAGTATATTTCTTAAATTCTTCGGGTGTAAGGAATAGGTCTACACGGTATTTTTTTAATACATTTGGTGGTTCAAGGAATTCGATGGATTCTATAACTGCTTCTCCAATTATTTGATTAATTCCATGTGAAGCGTAGAAGAGAATTTTATGATCTGGTTTTAATTGATTCATTTTTGTGAATTTAACAAAAATTTTCTTCTTTTTATCAAAAATACGATTTGCTATACTCTCAGGCAAGGGAAATATAGCACCTAATATTTTTTCCTTTTTCATTAATATGCACCTAGCCTAATTTACTTACCAAATGTTCTAGTTAATTTTGTTATTTTCACTATGTTTCAGAAGATCTAACTTCTATTTTAATCTTTGTTTAGAATCTATTGTTGTAATAAGAGAAAAATTATGAAATTTACTACATTCTACGGCAAGAAACGGGATTAATTGGTAGCTTAGCGCGCTCATTGCCTTTAATGTTTTTAACTTCTTCCACATCTTGTATTATTTTATTGCAAATATCACCCAATTTAGCCTCAAACATAGGTCACCTTTTACTTAATAATTAAAATTTCAACTTAATAATTGATTTATCGTAACGCTTCCTTAACATCTCGCTGAAAATCAAAATGCATCTGAATTATTTGTTTTCTAGGTGTTTTATATGTTTTTATCTGTTAGTTTCAAACATCTCTCTACACTATCTGAGTAATATCCAATGAAATAGTGTTACGTTAAACTGTAATCTCAATTCTATTAACAGTAATTTTTGTGTTATAAAAATTAAAGAATTCTCCAATCCTAAAATACTCAACACTTAATGTTTTATGTGCATGGGGGAGGTGACCTTGAAAAACAAACAAAAAATAAGATTTAAGAGGTTTCGTAAAGATCTAAAGAAGTATTTCTTCGTTTTTTCCTTAATGTTCTCGCTACTCTACGTGGAATTCGTATTCTTTGTGAATTCAGCGTCCACAGGGCCCTTAGAGGGACTAGCAGTCTACTTGAATCCTGAGGGAAATGAGATTGAAAACGCTGTGGGAAGACTTGCAATAACAGACGAAGCACACCTATTGGTAAAAGGTGAAGGGAAGTTTGAACTAAAAATATATGACTCAGAAGGAAGGCTTGTTCTGACAAGAAGAGGGAGATTTAATAATACAGGGTTTGCAGACATAAGCTTTCAACTTTCTCCAGAAAAGTTCAAAGTAAACAAGGAATACGTAGTTGTGCTTGAAGCTTTCAACGAACCTCTACCATTGATTCTAAAATGTGGGAAAACAAAAATTAGGTTTAAGGTTAAGAGGGATATAACAAAACTTGGAATAGGATTCTACAAAAACCCCGTGACAAACGAGACAACGGTTTTCGCAAAGCTAATGGACGAGATAAACCCGATTGCAGGGCGAAAAATAAGGCTTGAGTATAAGCTTTACGCTTCGAATGAAAGCTTCAAATATTTAGGAGAAGCAACAACAGATGAAAATGGGAAAGCTGAAATACCACTGAGAATAAACGATACTCAGCTAATTGTTGTTAAAGCCGAGTTTTGTGGAGACGAGTTTTACGAACCCTCAGCAGTAAGCGAGATTTTCACAAACCAAATTGACGTAGATCTATACGCAAAATACGTAAGCGGGAAATTAAATTCAAACGCTTTAAACGAAGGAAAACTAGGTACTGCGGTTTCCCGAAGTGAATCAAATTTAGAATCGAAATCAAGTACGAATGATAACGCTGGAAGAGTTGAACTTGGACTAATATCAAGCCTAAGCAAATTCTCCTCCAAATTTAATGTTAGTTTTGGATTTTCCGCGGCGAAAATCAAAGTCGCAATAAAATCCCGTGATGACTCAGTAAAACTTGAGAGCGAAGGCAAGGATCGAGGAAAGCTTGCTGAAGATGAAATGAACTTTAACTTCGATTTTGAACAAATGACGCTAATGGAATTCCTCAACAGAATTACCATGGATGATAGCCCAGCATCTCTACTAGTTGATATTGCTGAAATTTTAAGTAATCCGTGCGATTTACCCTATGTTGTTCATAAGCTCCAAATAGTTTTAAGCAAGCTTTCTATTGCCTTAATTCCTATAGTTGATGGTGATGGGATTGTTTTGTATAGGGTTGAGGTTCACGAAGTCGTTAAAAAAGTTGCTAAGCAAGTTGAGGAAACTGTAACCGAGGTTCGCAGCAAGTGGGTTAAAAGGACAAAAACCGTTTATAAAAGGGTTGCTAAGCGGATTAGAGTTTGGATGAAGTTTGTAAAATGGGTTAAACAGCGTAAAGTTATAACTTATAGGTATTGGGATCCTTTGAAGTGGAGATGGGTAACCGTTTGTCAAGTTTACTATGTTTGGGTTCCAAAAGTGCAGTGGAAAGTTTTCTGGAAAACAATATACGAGACCGTAACTGAAACAGTAACCTACTGGGTAAGAGTTACTGAGACTGTTACGAAAAAAGTTGTAAAAACAGTGTATGAAACAGTTAAGGAAACTGTCAGAGAAAACGTAAACGTATACAGGCTAAAGGTCTTCGAAGGAAAAGTCGTAGATCTGAAGGCGAATAAGGAATACAATATAGCTGAGTGGCTTTTAAGTCTAGTAGGTGTAGATGTTAGGGCTTTGAAAGAGGCGATTGAGAACAAAAATAATCCCCTTGGAAGTTTTGTAGGGGCGTTTGGAGACCTTATAGGATCTCTAATAAACTTTGTAACAAACTTGGTGCAAATGTTTACAGATTCCTTAGAACGGTGTAGAAAGACGCTCATAGACTTGATATTCAGTCAGGTATTCTATGATATGCTTGGACGTATGATAGTAATGGCAGAACTGGCGAGAAAGGAGGCAGAGGAAGGGAGTAGTGATAGTAGTGGAAGTGAGAAGGTTGTGTGGTTTGACGTTGATTTTGACGATTTCAATTTGCTGAGAGACTTAAGTGTAACGCGTTGGCCGGGAGGTGGGATTTGCGCGTTTTGTGGTCAGTGGCACTATTTACCAGAGGGTACTAAGGATATATCGAATAACGCGAAGCTATATTTGACTTGGAAGAAGCTTCGCGGAGAGAATCCAATTGTCGAATATCTTATGGTTGAGAGACACTTATGCATCGTGAAGTATGAGGACGGCACGGAGAGACTTGCATGGGTAGACAAGGGAAGAATGAATATTGGAGATGATGGAATATTAAAGTATAAGATCGTAGAGGGCGTATATGCAGATATTTTGCCGCTAGGGATAAGGAGAACGTGTAAACTTATTTACAGTTTGAGTCCAAATAACCCAATGAAGATGACAGTTACACCGATGTATGAGGTTGTGGTTGCTGACTGGGCTAAGGATACAATAAATAGACTTGCTGAGGAAAGGAAGAGGATCGGTGATGGCGAACAGGTGTATCTACAGAGTTTCGATGAGATAATTAATAGTATAAGAGAGAGTTTGAAGTTCGGGGACGAGAATGCGGAAGTTAAGGAGATAGAGGTCGGCACCAAGGAAGGGAGGCAACTAATGTTCTTAGGGATACCAACGACAGAGGAGCAGATAAAGAACTTGTTAGGAGGTGAAAATGGTCTAAAAGAAATACATAATGCTAATGTTCGTATTTTAGCTGAACTACTTGATGGGAACATACCGGAGATGATTAGGGAGAAAGTGGAGAGTGGGGAGTTAAAGCCGCACTCGGGTGATATAAAGGATTTCTGCATAAGTGTGATAAATGACAAAATGGTGCCATTAAACGGTGAGATAAAGAATATTATAGTCAGGCAGCACAAGGAAGTCTGTAAGATTATCGAGGCTAGGACTGGTGAAGGCGCTAAGCTTACAAACGCTCAATACATTTACGCAATCATAGGCGAGCACAAGTATAGAGACGTAATCTTGTTGGTTAACGCAGATCCGTTCAAATACGGAGCTGCGGACAAAAATATATTTTACTTGTGCGACGATACGCTGAAGTTTGGAGCTAGGGGATTCGAAAACCCAGATAAACTCAAAGAAGTAGCAACACTACGTGAATACATTGTGGATCGTCTCTCCGACAGCACCAGATACTACAGGGATGGCAATAACTTTCAAGCTTCCCTAAACTTCTTTTACGCTAGGGTGGCGCAGTATGAACTTAAAACCATGCTCTGCGGACGGGATCTAAACAGGGAGGGAACAGAGTTCAAGATAGGCGATTACACCGAGCAAATATCCGTAGCTGAACTCGCAGAAATAAGGAAGGAACTGGCAAATATTGCAATGAGAGAGAAAACGGATGGAGTGTTAAGGTATTTTGAGAGGAATGAGAGAGTTAGGTGTATCTTCCTTCAGGTCTGTGGTTTCAAGGATCTAGATAGGGCGCTAAATAAGAAGATTGATAACAGTATGGAGATAAAGCCCTTATGCGAGGATTTAATCAGCAGAATAATCACGGATAATAAAGCTTTGAACGAGCAACTAGCTTGGCCAATAGGTCATGCACCAATTGAAAAATTGGAGGTCTATCAGGAGGTAGTGGACAAGGGTATAACCGTGCGTCAGTTCTGGGATGCTATTGAAACGGCAGCTAGAAAAGAGGCGGGGGACATGAAGGAGGCTGGAGGTGTAAAGAGGGAAGAGAAGGGAATAAGCGTGAAAAATGTGGGTAAGATGATTTTCAGATACGAGTTTTCGAGGTACTTGCTTCAAGAAATCTTCGGCGATAGAGTGAATCTAGTTGAAAAGTTGATAAGAAGGAACGAGAAAGGTGAGATTGAGGGACAAGATTTCGAGAGGCTGAAGGAGGAGGTAAAACAGGCACTTAGCGAAAAAATCAACGAAATACCAGAACCTCATCGGGAGAGTTTTGTGGAGGAGTTTACAAGGCTCTGTGTGAAGGTTGATTATCATAGTAGGAGGCTTAGACTTGCTGGTGACATGGCTAAGGAGGCTTTCGGGTCTTTCAAGTATAAGGAAACGTGGGTGAAGGGATTTGTACAGTATTTTATTGCCATAGCACTTTTCTGGACTGGCATACTTGCAGCAATGACTATGATAATGGTTAAACCTGAGCCGTTTGCATGGCTTGTTTGTCATGACTGGGCTAGGATAGGCTTAGGTGTGGGTTTGACAGCGTTGTTTATCATAGGGTTAAACTTTGAGGGGGACTATATGAAAGCGTTGGTAAATCCTAAGAAGTATTTCGCTGAGGCTATGAAAAATCAAATTGTTGAGAGCGTCAAGGAGAGTGCAAAGAAGGGTTTGAGTTTGAAGGATGTTTTGAATTCTGATAAAAGCTTCGTAATAACGATGATTGTGGGCGGGTTTGGAACAGTTATAAAAGAGCTTGGTGTACCGTTCTACACGAGCGATGAGTTATGTGATATGTTTTGTGAGTGGGTTAAGGGTTTTAACGAGGATGTTGGTAAGGTGCTACATAAGGTTTTAAGCTTCGAAATACCATTCATAAATCAAGCTCTATTCGACTTGATACTGGGGTTCTTGCTTGGTGGTCCGGTTGAGGTCATAGGCGATTCAATAGTTGGCGCAGTGATGAACATGCTGATGAACGTAATAAACAAGGCTGTAACAGAGTTACTAACGGTGATGGTTACACAGATCGCTGCTTCGACGGTGAACTAAATGGTTAGGAAAGGAAAATTTAAATTACTGTACATAGATTTAAAACCGGACGAAAAACTTAGTGGAAGGCTTCTGGAACTATTTCGTAGGGTTCCAGTTGAATGTTCAATAGCTAAAATAGAATATTTTTTTATTTATAATTTTGACGTCGAATCTGCTGTTGAGGGACTTACTGATCGGTGTAAGAGAGACGTGGGCAATCTATATCATATTACTGTTGAGGATGCTGAGTTTCCTGTTTTTTCTGGTGAAGTTAAACCGTTGGAGTTTCCTGAGGATGTTAAGGCTGATTTTATGGAGATTTGGGTAAATGGTAGCTTAGATGATAGGTGGAGGATTGTCTCAGATATTTTCAGGGATTGTAAGATGTTTAGGGTGAGAGAAGACCTTTATATTGTTGAAACGCTAATTAAATATGAGGGTTACAAGTACTACGTTGTTAAAGTGGGAGATTTCGCTAAGAAAAGTACTTATATCGACGATGACGGGCTAAGGGTTTCGGAGTACGAGAATGCCTGGAGGAAGAAGCCAGTTAGGACAAGAAAGGGTAAAAAGACGTGGGTTAGGGTTTTAGCAAAACACTCCCTCATAATGCCTGAGGCTGTAGTCATTGTTAATAAAATGACTAGAGACTTAATTTACGAGGTTAGTAATGGTAGATGTTTCATGTGTTCTTTTAGTGTTGAGGCGACTGAGGAAGCAATAAAACTACTATCGGAACTCAGAGATAACCCAGAAATATGGGGCATTAATCTGTGGAAGAGAGAAGAAGTTTATAGCGGGAAAATCGGCTTTGATGAGTTTCTTAAGTTTGATGAAAAGTGTTGGGCTGCAATCGCTTCAAACTACAAAGGTTACAACTCGTTGAAGGATCCCACAGGATGGAGAAGTCCTGAGAACCTTGAGGCTTTTAGGAGATCTGGTTGGGGATGGAAAGGCTGTATGGGCCTTGTTGTAGTTGAAAATGGCTATGATGTCAAAGTTCCTTACTCCGGCTTTCTTCGTCTCGAAAAATATTACAAGTGGAGAAATAGGTTTTTAGAATGGGGTAGGGAGATCTGTTTGCCAGAGAAGAGACTTCGGACATTCTATAATCTGTGAAACCGGCTTTCGTTCCGAAGCATAAAAATGTAACTTCGGAGACTTTATATAATTTTAGAAGCGAAAGCTTAAATAACTCACTTAATAATGTGAGTAATGATAAGGTTTAGAAGTTGTACTGATTCATAAGTGGCCGATGACGACAATCCGGCAAGGAGGAACACATGACTGATCACAGTTACGCGCGAGGCCTTTTAATATTTTACACATTTAATGGTTATTATACTTATTTTTGGTGTAGTGGATTTTGTTTCGGATGATGCCTGGTCTGGTGGAGGGTAGGCGTTGGGTTTTGATAAAAAGAGGAGGGTAAAATTTTTTTATGATGCTACAGCGAAGTTTTACAGGAAACGGTATTATGATATTCAATTAATTAAGTATGGAATTATTCTTAAAAAAATAGATAATGGAAAGTTTTTAGTTATTGATGTGGGATGTGGCATTGGTTTTCTTTGTCATTTACTCTCTTTAAAGGGATTTAGAGTTGTTGGTATTGACTTTTCAATTGAAATGCTCAGAGAAGCAAAAAAATCAAGGCAATTACCAAGCGTTTCTTTTCTATGCTGTGATTCTGATTTTTTACCTTTCCGTAGTGATGTTTTTACCGGGGCTTTTAGTGTCACTTTACTTCAAAATCTACCTGATTCCACGTTATCATTAAGTGAAATGGTCAGAGTTTGTAAAAAGGAAAGTATATTATATCTATCGGTATTATCAAAATCTCTAGACACAAAGGATTTAAGGATTCTACTTTCAAAGGCTGGTTTGAAAGATGTTGAGGTTTGGGGGAGTTTTGGTAGCGAGGATATCTATGGATGCGGGAAAGTTTAAAAGATTATGTCAATATTCGACTTGAAATAAAGAGTATGTATGAATAGATAGCAAGGTTTTTATTGTTTGAGTTATACATTTTTTCGAGAATCAGGGGGCATGTGTTGCATGGAAAAAGATCCACTTAAACTACTGGCAAAATCAATAAACAATGTTGTTCTTGTTAAACTAAAAAACGGTTTAGAATATAAGGGCAGATTGATCGAAGTAGATAACTATATGAATTTGGTCCTTAGTAGTGCCGAAGAGGTTGAAGAAGGAGAACCCAAAGCTAAGTATGGAGAAATTTTCATTAGAGGAAATAATATACTATTTATTAAACCAGATATCACTGAAACCGACTGGGAAGAATGAAAATCCTGCTTTAGAGTATTTAGACGGTTACTCTGCTACTTTTCTCTCCATTCTATACTTTTCTAGAAGTCTCTCTATTCTTTCTTCGAGTTCCTTTTTCTCCATTTCTGAATATTCTCTTAGTCGCTTTTCAATTATCTGTTCAAGCTCTTTTTTACTAATCGTTGCAAACTCGTCAACTCTTCTTATATTTACTTCTTCTACCGATAGTACCGGTATTTTTGCTTTGAAAAATTCTTTAAACGCCATATGACTCATTGGAGTCCCACATATTATTGCTTTTACACCCTTTTTAATTAACAATTTAGCTGTTGAAGGCCCTCCTCCACTTGCATCCAAGAGAAAGACAACGTCTCCTCTTTTTATACCAACTTCTCTTTCAGTATCCATTATTCCTTCATAAGAAAATCTTCTTATCACTTTTAATGGTATAGCCAAACCTCGTGTTTCCATAACTCTCATTCTAATTAGCTGAGCAATTTTCTCATTAAGTTTAGCTATTTCATTCTTTAAAATTAAGTTCTCTTTTCTCAGTCTCTCTATTTCACGTTCTCTAAGCGAAATTTCTCTCAATTTTTTAATTTCAATAGCTTGTTCAGAAGTTATTTTTTCAATGAATTCTTTAAGCTCCTGATTTTTCTTCTCCAGTTCAGAAACTTTTGTTTTTAATTTTTGAATCTGTCCTTCTAATCTTTTAATCACTTTTTCTTTAACATGTAATTGTTCTTTTAAATCGAGAACCTCTGGACTTGGTTTCTTTTCAATTGGTTTCGTTGTTTCCTCTGGTTCAGGTTTCTTTCTCGTTTCTTCTATTTCCTGAACCACTTTATTGATAGCGTCCTTTATAGACATTCCCTGAATCACCAGGGTCTTTACGGGATCAACAGGTATATTAATTCCAAGTTCTCTTATATGGGCTTCCACCCGGGCGAGTTTGTTCTTTAAACTTTGGTATGCCTTTATTGCTGCTGCTAATGCATCTCGCTGATGTGAATCTAAAGATATTTCTTCTTGATTTATTTTTTTGAGATAATCTTGGACAAGTGTTCTTTTTTCAACTACTGTTAGTGGCTTTGAAGGTTGAAAAAGTTGTGAATTGAGCGTTTTCGCTAATTTTTCAACAAATTGAGGTACCTGTGTCACATCGGTTGCTATTACTGCTGGTACACCGTGTTTAGCTATCAATCTTATAATGTCTTTTCTCGTTAACTCTTTTGCACTCTTTACCTCTAATATATTGCCATCAATATCTAAAATAGCAACACCAGTTGTGACTCCGGGATCTACTCCAACTATAACGTATTTTATCTCTTTCATTTTTATATCGGAAGAATGTAAAGGCAAAAATTCTATGTGCCTTTTTTGTACAGGAGTTACTTTTATTTGAATATCCTGACCTTTAACAGGTTTTACAAGATTTAATACAGTATCATAATTTGCGTAAACAGTAAACTTACTTCTCACAAACCCGTGTTCAGACTTCCTTATGTATAAATCAAAATCTAACCCATGCGTATTGAGCAGACTCTCTATTTGATGTGTTGTTCGCTGAACAAGTGCGTACAATCTTCTTCTATATCTATCTTGACTCCATCCTCCAGGCCCTAAACTTCTTCCTCTAGATACCGTTATTTGCGTCTCTTCTTCAAAAGCCGAAACTAAATATCCTACACCCTTAGCTGCAAGTAATGCTGAAGCTTCAGCTTCTTCTAATGGAGATGCTTTACTTGGAATATTTATATCATGCCTCTTAGCTAACCTATGTAAAGGCTCCATGCCGTGTAGTGGAGAACCAGTTACTTGAATTACTTTGGTTTTTGCTGGTATTTTTAACATAAAGTTTATTATGTATTTCTCCTCCGACCCTAGTTCAAAAATATTATCAATGGCTATAATATCTGGTTTTATTTCATTAATTTTTTCTACAAGCTTATAGTAGCTTAGTTCTTCATATTTTTCAATAATTTTATTGTCTTGAAGAATTACAACTGCATATTTCGCTTGTCTTTTAGAAGATGGGGATCTCATTGGTAAAATATCAATCCCCATGATAATTTTATCTTCATTTTCCATCAAAAACCACCGAAGATATCCAGTAAAAACGCCATTTTTTTATTATTTATAATTTACGCTACAAGATAAAGGCTTTGGATAAATTCTTATGACTTTTCTACGAAAGTTTAGCATTAAAATATTTGGACGTATACTAATAGAATTTAAAAGTCACTTACTATTAATATTTACACCTACCCCATAAGTTCTTTATATCCATTAAAATTCGATATTCACTCATCAAATAGCTACTTTTTTAAGAGAATACATGGAGCGGCAAAGGTTTTACAGAACATTTAAATTTATCTAAAAACTCATCTTTAAAACAATATTACTATCTTTAGGCAACACACAAAACATCAAGCTATCAACATTTTTACATTAAGAAAAAATGTTAATATTATATATAATATTTTGTTGTTCTAAATCATATTTTTTGTTTAATTGAAAAAATATGATTGATAGATAAAAAAGATAAATTTATAAGTTTTCACTTAGAAAAATAATCCTAACAAAACAAAATACACAAGGTGATTAATAGATGCAAGAACTCGTTGTGGAAGACGAAAACGTGGCAAAAATAGCAAAGGCACTAGCATCAAAAACACGCTGGCAAATCCTCAAACTACTCAAAGAGAAAAAAATGGACGTCAGCAGAATCGCTGAAGTACTAAACCAAACAGAAGCAAACATATCGGCGCAAGTTAAAATTCTTGAAAAGGCTGGTTTGATTAGGAGTAAGTATGAGCCTGGTGAGCATGGTGTGAGGAAAGTCTGTGAACCTGCAGTTGAAAAGATAATTATCAAAATAAAATGAACTATTTCTGTTTTCTTCCCTAAAATTTGATGTACTTTTCTGTTTTCTAATTTTAATAGGATAGTATAGATTTATGAACCTACACAGAAGGGATGGTTATCAAAATTTAGGTATATTGTTTTTCAAACTTTTTCGCTGCGTCTTCTAAATTTAATGCATGTTTTGGCTCTTTGCTTCTTCGTTTTCTAATTTTGATAAATAAGGGGAAATTTACAGCTTCGCCTACAATTAACGCTTCGCCTACATTGAGTGTTGTAATTACATCTAGCACAGTCCTATCTATTCCTTCGCTGCTTTCACCTATGTGTTTTAAATCGTAGGGATTTGTAATACGAAGGATTATATGAGTATTGCATTGTGATAATACTGTTGTTGATAACTTCACTGGTCTTTGACTTATTAAACAAAGGGATGCGAAGAATTTTCTGCCTTCTCTAGCAATGGTTTCTATGATGCTTTTAGATATTGCGAGTTCTCTTCTTGCTTCGGGACAAAATTGGTGAGCTTCCTCCAAAATTAATACGAACGGTGGAATTTTTTCTTGTTTACGCAAGTCAAAAAGCCTTCTTGCCACGTATGAAACCAAAATTTGTTTTTTCCTTAAACTTATGATCTCACTAAGATCAATTATTGCAGCATGTCCCGGTTTCACAATTTTATCCAAGTTTGGTGACTCCACTGGTCCAAAAAGCCCAGTTTCCTCTAAATCATACAACCATCCAAGCAACGCTTCTTTTGTTCTTATATTCATCTTTTCATCTTGTTCTATCTCTCTAATAACATCTTGAAGAGAATAAGGAATTCCAGTTTCATACATTTTTCTTTTTAGATTTTTTAAAACTCTTCCTAACTCTCTGATTTGAATCGGTGAAATCTGTGGCTGAAATTCTCCAAACATTCTTTCACTTATTTGAGGAACAGCTATCTGGAAGAAGGAAGTCTTAAAAACCGAAACTCTATCCGAAAAATCTACATATCCACTGCTTTCAACTTTTTCAGCAAGAGAAACATATTCGCCATGTACATCTACAATTACAACCGCAACTCTTCCTTTTGCAGGGCTACGTAATAATAGCTCTTCAGTTAAAACAGACGCTAGATACGATTTTCCGGCTCCTGAAATTGCAAGGATAGCTACATGTTTTTGAAGTAATCTTGTAAGATTTAATCTTGCTGGTATATTATGATAACGGACTGTACCAAGCTCTATCCCATTTTCTATATCTAGCCCCAGAAAATTTGCTAATGTATCTTGACTTGCAAGTCTAACCTTTTCTCCTGGAGACGGGGGGAAGGTAACTCTTTCCAGTTGTCCATTTATACTTATTGCAAGCGGTTTTGCTTTAGCAATAATATATTCCCATTTATCGACAGGAAAAATTGTGGTTAGCGGTTTACCACCTCTTTCATATTCTCTAACTGCTTCGGCGTGCATAAAATATCTATTAGTTTTCATGATTTCGGTTACTTGAGCAATTAGTTTTCCTTCTTCAGTACTAACTTCAACAAACTGACCAGTTCTAACGGGTACTGATAACGATGTATTTGTGACCACAAAGTCGAATTCAAATGCACTTGGGCCACTACTGGTACATATTACTGTTCCGACTTCTCTTTCCACCGATACCCCCATGTTTTTAAAATTAAAACAATATAAAATTCTTTCCTCTCTGCTTTCTCGGCAAAACATTAAAAGCACTAAATATACTATTTGATTCTAAATTAAAAAGGTCTTCTATCACGTCTAAGCTTTAGTAGTGAAGGCAGGAATCCAACAGCATGAACTAAACTATCATAGATAATTTCAAGGTCAGATTCGAGGAGTCTTGCTCTTGCATCAGCCTCAATTATAACTGAAGGTGTCGCATATTCTGAGTGATAACTTGAAAGGGGATAAATTATTGAGGCCAGTCTATTTGCAAGGTTTATCGGATTATCTCTAAATGTTAAGAATTCTATACGAATAGGAATATCAAATTCTACAGTTTTGAGATAAAACACGTTAATCGGCTTGGTCCAACCTTTCTCTTCCAAATCTCTTAGAATGAGATGTTCTTGCGGCTTTTCAGAATAGGAAAACACTAATGTTCTCTCACCCACATCTAAAAATCTAAATAAAAAATCTGAGTCTCTCATTAACTTCAATACTTGTCTATAATCAAAATTTAATAGGTTTTTTAGTTCTGAATATCTATAAATTAGATGAGGAAGTAGTCTGTTTAGGATTTGTATAAACCTTGTACTTCTGCTATCCTCAATTACACCTGCCAAGATAGTATTTGTTTCTATGGACTTTTCATACAATTTTATATACAAATCAAGAATTTGTTCATATTTTTTAATTAAAAGTGAAGTTGAAACATGTGGTTTATCAGTAATTTGTGGAATAAGTGATCCGTTAAGAAGAATGGCATCAACACTATATTCGTCTTGGACTTTAATAGCAACTTCCAACTCAGTTTTGAGTCTTTCTAAATTTGCATTTATTTCCGAGTTAATTTTATTTAACGGGGTAATATTAATAATTATTTTTGGTTCAGGGAATTTATCCGGAAAATAGTCAACGTTAGGGCCTTCTTCTGATTCATACCTAAAAATAGCTGCTACTGCTCTAGTAATTATCAAATCAGCGCATTGCAATGACCGATTAAGAACACCGCCATCAATCCCAGCTACACATAAACCCCTAAGATTAGTAGGAGTTACATTATAAGCAAGTTTATCTTCTAGTAGGTCTAATCTACCAACCTTAGGTAAAGAAGAAAAGTCTGCCTTTGTTTTTATTGATCGAAGAATTTTACTAAATAAATCTTTATGTTCTTCAATTTTTACGAGATCTTTTACAACATTTCTCATTTGTCTTTGCAAATCAAACATTAACATTTACCTCAGCATCTATTTCTTTTATGCTTTAACGCTTCTCTGACGAAGGCAACATATATCGGAGACGGCCTATTAGGTCGACTCTTAAATTCAGGGTGAAACTGGACTCCTACAATCCATGCGTTATTTGCAAGTTCTATTGCATTCACAATGTTACCCGTTTCATCATACGCTGAAATAACCAGATTTTTATTCTCTGCTTTTTCTGCATATTCTTTTATAATGTGATATCTGTGTCTAAATCTCTCCACAACTACTTCTTTTCCATAAGCTTCAAAAAGCTTAGTTCCCCTTTTTATGTAGATTTTATGGCCGCCCAACCGCATGGTTCCACCTTTCGCTTCTATCTTACGTTGTTCTGGAAGCATATCAACTACGGGATGTGGTGTATTGGGATCTATCTCCGTGCTATTTGCATCTTTTAATCCAAGCATTCTTCTACAAAATGCAATAAATAAAAGCTGAGCACCGAAACAAATTCCTAAAAACGGCTTTCCCTTAAGTATGGCATAGTCGGCTGTTGCAATCATGCCCTCCACACCCCTCTTACCGAAACCAGGTGTAAGAAGAATACCGTCAAAATTATCCAACATACTTATTTTTTCCGGATTTTCTTCAAATACTTCTGTTTCAATCCATTCAAGTAACACTTTTACTCCTAGGTGTGCACCTGCATGTTTTAAAGCCTCATTTATTGAAATATAACTATCAATAATAGCTGTATATTTGCCAGGCATTGCTATTTTTACGGTTTCGTTGTACGTTTTGAATTTTTCTACGACTTGTTTCCAGCTTTCAAGCGAAGGAGTACGATTTTGGAGATTTAAAATTCTAGATAAATATTCTCCAAGCCCCTGTTCCTCAAAAAGAAGCGGTAATTCGTAAATACAATCAGTATCAGGGTTTGAAATTACAGCTTCAACGGGTACATTACAATATAGACTAATTTTTTCTCTTATTTTTTGATCAAGAGGAATTTCAGCCCTACCAACAATAACATCAGGTTGAAGTCCCATGCCTTGGAGAACTTTAACACTATGTTGAGTAGGTTTTGTTTTGAGTTCTCTAACAGTCTTAAGGAATGGGAGAAGAGTAACATGTACTAATGCGGTATTTTCTCTAGGTTCTTCTAATCGAAATTGTCTTATAGCTTCGAGAAAAGGCATGGCTTCTATATCTCCTACAGTCCCCCCTACCTCAACAATCAATATATCTGGATTCTCTCTCTTAGCAACTTCCCTAATCCTGTTTTTTATTTCATCGGTAATATGTGGTATTATTTGAACAGTTTTACCAAGATATTCTCCAACTCTTTCACGAAGAATAACCGATAAGTAAACCTGTCCACTAGTAATATTATTGCATGGATGAATATTTTTATCTAAAAATCTTTCATAAGTCCCAAAATCTTGATCAATTTCGGATATTCTAAATTTAAAACCATCAGCTGGTGTGAATTCCCAAACATCTTCAGTTACAAAAACCTCCCCATGTTCGATTGGATTAAGAGTACCTGGGTCAACATTCAAATTCCCCCACGGCTAGAAATACTCTAGCCGCGTTAGGGGTCGATTTTTATAGCATCAACACTAAACCCTCTAAATTGGAAAAGTTTGGCAATCGAAGCAACAGTAACACCCTTACCAATACCAGACATAACTCCTCCTGTTATAAATATGTATTTTGTCAATTTTTAACACCTCACAAATAAACAAATTAAAATATTTTTCATGATATAATGTGATATTTTGGTAACTTTAAAATTTCGTTAAATTTCATCGATGTTTTGTTTTGCGATAGATATTTTAAGCTAATGGAGATTTGTTAATATTGCGGGATGATATTACGACGGTCTCATGAGCTTTCATTGTTTCTTAGCAAGGATGAGAAATGGGCAGCATGACCGCACTAAATACTACTTTTTAAATTTTGAATGCTCTTATGCAAAAAGAAGTAACCTATAAAAAGGCGGTTACTAAAATTTTACGATAAAATTTGAGATGGGTAATATTTGATAGGTGGCTCATCCAAATGCCTTTTCATCACTTTTCAGTGCCGGAAGTATTAATCATCGACCAAGTAATTTACACTGTTTGAACTAGTTAAAAAGCTATCTCATTTTTGTAATTATTCATAATTAACTTAAAAACAGATGGGAACATTACATTATTCTCTTAGGTTTTGCTTAAAATGTTTAAAGTGGAATAGTCATTCTAATGAGGTTTCTTGAGGTACTAATCTATTGTTTTTGTTGGTATGATTTTTCTGAGAGAGTCTAAGAACATGTTACATGAAAACGGAAAACTTATAAGAGAAAAAGTAGCAAAATGTGAGGGATTTAAATGCCGTGCGAAATAGTTGTTGGTGGATTTTTTGGAGACGAGGGTAAAGGAAAAATTATTTCTTATCTTGCTTCTAGAGATAAACCAGTAATTGTTGCTAGAGCTGGTGTTGGTACAAACGCTGGCCATACTGTAGTAGTCAATGGCAAACCTTTTAAATTGAGACAGATTCCCAGCGGATTTACCTACGAGAAGGCAAGGCTTTTAATA
Organism: Candidatus Baldrarchaeota archaeon; assembly: GCA_019056805.1. Lineage (GTDB taxonomy): Archaea > Asgardarchaeota > Baldrarchaeia > Baldrarchaeales > DXJG01 > DXJG01. The sequence continues at coordinate 156,034 of DXJG01000002.1, forward strand.
GGGCCAGGAGTTCTTATTAATCCGGAAATTTTCTTTAAAGAAGTCGAAGAAACAAATTGTAAAGATCGCATCGGCATAGATTATCAATGTGGTGTTATAGAGAAAAAACACATAGAAGAGGACCGTGGATCCTCACATTTACATGGAAAAATTGGTAGCACTGGAAGTGGATGCGGTCCTGCAAATGCTGAACGAGTTCTAAGAAAACTGAAGCTTGCTAAAGATTTACCCGAACTGCAACCATATCTAACAGATGTTTCATTAGAAATAAATGAGGCTATAGACCGTGGAGATACGGTTCTTGTTGAGGGAACACAAGGTACCTATCTATCTCTCTATCATGGTACTTATCCCTTTGTTACATCAAAAGATGTATGTGCAGCCGCCGCATGCTCCGATGTAGGAATAGGTCCTACTAAAGTGGATGACGTTATAATAGTCTTTAAAGCCTACGTAACAAGGGTAGGAGCTGGCCCTCTTGAAGGTGAACTTTCAGAAGAAGAAGCAAAGAAAAGAGGATGGCTTGAAATAGCAACAGTAACGGGTAGAAAGAGAAGATCGGCTCCATTCAACTTCAAACTAGCTAAGAGAGCTGTAATGTTAAACGGTGCTACACAAATAGCAATAACTAAGATCGATATAGTTTTTCCCGATGCTCGTGGAGTGTCAAACTACGATGAACTTCCAGTTGAAGCGAAAAACTTTATTGAAAAGGTTGAAAAGGAAACAGGTATTCCAGTAACTTTAATTGGTACAGGGCCTGGAATTAATGAAATAATTGATCGAAGAAACGAAAAATAAGTTTAAGGAACAAATTTTAACACTTTCTATTATATTGATACGGGTAAGATTGACAAACTGTTTGAAGCATTTTTTCTAACTCATTTTTTCTTATTGCAATTAAGGCGTTAGCTAATTCCACCGAGTTATACCTTAGCGTTAGATATTCTGTTAGTCTTTCTTTCTTATAACCCCTTAATAACATTTCATCGATTATTTCTAACATCTTATGGATTCTCACTTGTTTAAATAGATGTTTCATTTCTAACCCCTGTTGTCTTATGTATGTCTTTATTTTTGTGCTTTTTTAGGCGTATTATTTTCTTTAAAATGACTTGAATAGAGGAAAGAGGGAGGTAACTGAAAGTATTCATATGCTATAAAAATTATTAAGATTAAAGATTAATCAGTAGATAAGGATTCTATCTTTGCAATTATCGTTTGAAAAATTTTCTGCAATACTTTATCCAGATATTGGACTTTAGGACCTCCGCCAATTACTATTTTTCCCTTTCCTCCAGCAGATCCTCCAAGTTCTTTACAACCTTCCCTGACTATATTTGGTAGTTCAGTTTCGAGAATCTCTTTCGTGGCTCCAACAATTATGGCTCTATCGGTTCCTCCGCCTAATACTACTATGCAATTAGGCTCTTGTTTAATTATTTTTTCAGCTATCGAGATTAGATCTTTCTCGTTTAGGTTTATTCTCCTTACCACTACCTTATATTTTCCTACAGTCTCCGCCTCTTTGATTATTCTTTCTGCTATCATTGTTGAAAGCTGATTTCGTAGTCTTTCTATTTCTTTATTCAGTTCCTTCCATTCTTTGAAGAACCTCTCTGCTGTCTTCGGTAATTGTATCTGTGGTACTCGAAAGACGTTGGCAGTTTTTTCTAGTAATTCTTCTTGTTGTTGTATTTGCTGAACAGCAGCTAGTCCTGCACAGAATTCTATCCTGACAACTCCATCTTGAATCCTTTCTACTCTAATTATCTTAATAGGTCCTACTTCTCCAGTATTTTGGCAATGTAGTCCTCCACAAGCTTCAACATCCCAGTCCTTTATTTCGATTATTCTAATATCTTTCCCTGGTACCACTCCTCCTTGATAGATTCTGAATCCATATTTTTGTTCTGCTTCGTTTCTGGGCATCCAAAAGATATGTACTGGGCGATTTTCCATAACTATTTTATTTGCCAATAATTCTATTTTTCTAACTTCATCTGTTGATAGCGATTTATAGTGAGTTATATCTAATCTTGCTCTATCCGGCCGTTTCTCCGCACCAGCTTGCCATACATGTTTCCCTAATACGCGTCTAGCCGCTTCGTTAATTATGTGGGTTGCTGTATGATGACGCATTAAAGATATTCTATGTTCTAAATCTACTTTCCCCTCAACTTTTTGTCCTTCATTTAACGTAGTTTGACCTTTTATTTCATGTACAATTACATGATTAACTTTTTGAACATTTATAACTCTATTTCCATTTATTTCTCCAATGTCGTGAAGCTGTCCTCCTCCCGTAGGGTAAAAACACGTCCTATTCAGCACTATATACTTGTTTTGAATTACTTTCAATACTTTTGCTTCGAAGGCAGTTTTCCACGGGTCTTCGTAGTATAATTCCTCTGTTGGAGGAAGTGATTCGGTTTGTTGTTTTAAATAGTCTTCGATACGTTTTTGCGGCTTTTCTCTTTTTTCTCTTTTTTCTCCAATTGTTGCGTAGAAGTCTGTTGGAATTTCTATTTGTAAGCCAAGCGTTTTTCCGATGTCCTGAACCATTTCTGGTTGTATACCTTTTGATTCATAAAGTGTTATAAGAGTGTCCTTATCGAGTTTCTTCTTCTTTGTTAGTAGACGTTTAACGTATGCCTCTCCTCTCTTTAATGCTTCATAATATCTCTGTTTTTCGATTTTAAATATATCATCTATTATATCTTCTGCTTCTAAAACCCTCTCGTAGGTTTTCTTTAAATAATCAATATGTCTGTGAAACAATTCTAGAAAATCTATGTTAAAGTTATAAAGATCATTTAGGCTTAATGCTCTTCTCAAAATTGTACGTAAATTGTAGCCACCACCCACATTAGATGGCAATGCTCCATCTGCTATAGCGAAAATTAGGGCACGTGTATGATCTGCTATAGCGTAGAGAGCTTCTAATGGTTCTAATTCTCTTTTTAATTCCTCATAACTCGTTCTAAGTTGTTCAGCTATCTGTTTTCTAACAGCATCTATGTTTGTTATTTCGCTTACATCTAACATTCCCATATAGGTTACATAGTTTTTCAGCAATTTTTCATCTATCTTTAAGTCAACTTGCGACTTTAACCATTCGAGAACTGGTCCAAAAACTGCTTCATATGCGGTAGGAGTTCCTTGACTAAACCAGCAAATTCTTTCTATTCCCCATCCAACATCTATTACTCTGATCTTCATTTCTCGGTATGTTCCATCTGGTTGTACCTCATATTGCATAAAAACATTATTTACAATCTCGAGTCCTTTCGCAAAGGCCTCAAGGCATGGCCCAAAGTTTCCCCCTCCAATCCAAACATCTTCCCGGTATGTTATATCTTCTGGGGGAATTTTAAGCTCTTCCGTTAGAAACTTGAAGTTTAGCTCTATACAATGATCCATCCAATAACCTTTCCATTTATCCGAATTAAAAGCGTGCTGTCCACCCATTACAAAAAGAGAGAAGTGCCGACCAGTTCTTCCAACATTATCTACATCATTAAACCCTTTTCCTCCAAATCTCAAACATGGTTGTGGAACAACAAGTGGGTTTGCTGGAGGATCAACTATTCCGCTCACTACCCAAGGCTGAAAGTCCGCAATCGAAGCTATAGTAAATGTTAAGTCGTCTCTCCAACGTGCAACAACAGGATACTCCTTGATTCTTGTATGTCCATGTCTTTCAAAAAAATTACACCAGCGTTCAATAGTTTCGTGGTAATCCCAGTTACCTTTTTGTTCACCGATGAATTTATACCCATTTTCGCATGCAGGGTCTCCACATGTATCTCTATCGGGGTTTAGAGTCCAGAAAAAACCTCCACATTTAGGACATCGCTTTCTTACAAATTCTTTTTCCTTAAACAAACTTACTCTGTACTTCTCTTCAGTTAGTATATCCTTCAACTGAGATTTATTGATCAAGTTTTACACCCATTCTGATTTTAGTAGAATCCTTGATTAATAGTAATATTCCATTTTAATTTAAGATGATATATTCTACGAAATCGTGTTTTCCTACACTTAAATAATTTATGATCTAAGTTTCCCTTAGACTAAAAATAACATCTGATATAGGGGTTAAGGTACAAAACTCCTTAATTTTTTAACTAGTTCCTCGATATTATCTATTTTTGACACCAATAATGGTATTTGTTCTATTTCAGCTATTTTTATAGCTAATGGGTCAATCTTTTCCAAACCGTGAAGAATAACTATTGCTGGTTTTAACGCTTTCCCTCCGGTCATTTGTGCAACACGAATTGCGATCATAGGAGATCTACCTGTTGTGACTCGTGTAAAAATGGCGGCTCTTTGAGGCGTTGCACCATATAATCGTAGTAATTGTGGTGGAGATAACTTGAGTATCGCATTCACAGAATCCACTACCGTATAACCGTAAATAACTTCGTTTTTAAGAACATCGCCACAAGCATATACCTTGCAATTTAAATAATCTGCAAGATCCTTGGCATTAACTGGATACGGGAACTCTCTAATAGCAAGTATCACATCCGAAGGAATTTCTGGAGACATTAGTTTCTTTAATGCGCCCGTAACGTATCCTCCTCGCTTTTCATCCATTTCTATTAATGCTTCAACAAACTTTTTCACAGTTTCAACTCGAGGCGAAGAACGTCTCCCACTTTCATAATCACTTATCACTGATGGTGAAATATTAAGAAATTGTGCTAAGGTCTTTTGAGAAATTTGAAAAAGCTCTCTCCACTTTTTCATAATTTTTCCTGGTTCATTTGACAGAATTATTTCTCCTGCTATACTTTGTGCTATTCTTTCTAAGGCATTGTCTCTATAATTCATATTTCTCTGAATAATTTTAATTGATATTTGAGTATTTCGATATTGCCGAATAACTATTCGACAAACGACGAAAAATTTTGAGCGCTTAATCGGGAAAATAGCTATAAATAAATAACCTATCTTGTCTTTCCGGATTCTTTAGCACATTTTCGTTGCTCAGAAGAACTTTGTTTTCAAGTTCAAGTTTTACCTTCAAAATATCTCATGAATATATGAGTAGTTATATGATTTTATCTGCTAGCTGGTATAAGCAAATGTTTGTTCCGTCGAAGAGATTTTTTATTCTAAGTACTTTGTTGCTTCAAAGAGCGATACTTTACATTTTCCAAGTGATAAAAATACGAAAACTTTAAATAATCTTTAAGTACGTGCTACGTTACTTGATTAACATTTACTGGAGTGATATTAATGGAATTTTGTCCAAAATGCGAAAGTATGCTAGTACCCCAAAAACAAAAAGATGGTACAGTTGTTCTCGTCTGCAGAAATTGTGGATACACGGCTCCAGCAGAGAAAGAGAAGGGGGAATATAAACTAGTATTTAAAATAAGACATACGCCACAAGAAGAAATAATTGTAGTGGAGGGGGACCTAAAAAGAAAAATTCAAATAACAAAAGATGGAAGAGAAGAAGAATACAAAGCAGCATTAGACTATTATCAAGAATGGGAAACCGAAGAAGAATAATCTAAAATGAATATTGAGAGTATACGATCCTTCACTGATGCTAACAACAAAGCAATTTTATTATTATAATTTCGGCCTAACTTTTATCTTTTTTATGAAATAAATAGGTGAGTTTTGAAATTATATTAACCCTTGGTAACTCCCATTGGAACCATTCTTGCTACGAGAGTAGCAATACCTAGTTTGTGACTAACTTTAACAACTCTGTCAATATCTTTATATGCACCTGGAGCTTCTTCTGCAACTACCCTGATATTTGCAGCTCTAATTAATATTCCTCTTTGCTCCAAATCCTTTTTCACTGTAGAACCCCAATAACGTCGAGTGGCAGCAGCTCGTGATAAGTGTCGCCCTGCACCATGGGCAGTACTGCCAAAAGAGATCTTCATAGCCTGTTTTGCTCCAATTAGCAAATAACTAGCAGTACCCATACTTCCGGGAATCAGTACGGGTTGACCCATGCTTCTATAGTCAGCAGGAATATCTTTGTGTCCCGGTGGAAACGCCCTAGTAGCACCTTTTCTATGAACAAATACTTTAACCTTCTTTCCATCGACATCATGTTCCTCTAATTTCGCTATATTATGGGCTACATCATAAATCAAATGTAAATCTAAGTCTTCAGCATCTTTTCTGAATATTTTTTGAAGAGCTTCTCTTGTCCAATGAGTTATTAGTTGTCTATTTGCCCAAGCAAAATTAGCTGCGCACTGCATTGCTTGAAAATATTGTTCAGCTTCTTTGCTATTTGCTGGTGCACATGCCAATTCTCTATCTGGTAGTTTTATTCCATACTGGTGTACTGCTCTTTCCATAACTCTGAGATAATCAGAACATACCTGGTGACCAAAACCTCTAGAACCTGTATGAATCATAACAGTTACTTGTCCTTCTTCATATATACCAAGTTTCTTGGCTACTTGAGGATTATAAATCTTATCTACATACTGTATTTCGAGGAAATGGTTTCCACTTCCTAGAGTTCCAAGTTGTGGTCGTCCTCTTTGTTTAGCTCTTGAAGATACTACATCTGGATTCGCATTCGGCATTGCCCCTTCTTCTTCGCAATGTTTCCAATCCTCATCCCAACCATATCCCTGTTCAACAGCCCATTTTGCACCACCTTGCATTGCTTCATCCAGTTCGGCAGTTGATAGCCTTAACTTTCCAGTGCTTCCCACTCCGCTAGGAATATTTCTGAATAAAGCTTCCAGAAGTTGAGGTAAGATTTTACGTACCTCATCTTTTTTCAAATTTGTTCTTAGTAATCTTACACCACAATTAATGTCGTAACCCACTCCACCTGGTGAAATTACACCTGTTTCTAAATCACTTGCCGCTACTCCCCCTATTGGGAATCCGTATCCTTGATGTCCATCCGGAAGAACTATGCTATACTTGTAGACTCCCGGAAGACATGCAATGTTTGCTGCTTGTTCTAATGTTAAATCTGTTCTCATTTTTTCTAGTAAAAATTCATCTGCATAAATTCTCGCTGGTACACGCATGCAATTCTTGTAAGTTCGTGGTATTTCCCATACGAATTCATCTATCTTTTCGATAGGCCCTCTATAACCCATTTTTTTCACCATGTTTAGGGAGACTTTCAAAATTTTTAAGTGTTTTTGGTACATGAGCATGAATTTTGGTGTCTTATACCAAAATATTAGGTCCACTTACCGAGAAAATGAAGTCTTAACTAACTTGAGAACAATGTTCTACGATGTTCATAATAACTCTTTAAAGAACTTAAAATCAAGGTATCAATTTGAAGTTATTTCTTTGTATTATGACAAAAGTGATATTAGTATGACAAAGAAAGTTCAGGGATTATATTCAGTATATAATATTTTTTTAATTTCTTTGATTGTTTGTAACCCTATACCTTTGAGCTGTTTCCATTTTTCAATATTTTGAATAGCTTTTATGGGTGTTTTAAAAACTTCTAGTATTTTTTGAGCTCTTATAGTTGATATGCCTGGTAGTCCTGCCAAAAAGAAGATTTGTTGCTGAAATATGTCCGAAAACTTAGGTTTTGTCCTAATTATTGGTATTGCTTTTTTCCGCGGTTTCTTCTCTTTTTCTCCTAAAATCTCCTTTAGTTTTTGGAAAATGTATAATGCTGTATGCATCGCGTCGAAAGTTTCTACTACTAAAATACCTTTCCTTTCTGCTTCTTGTTTTAAAGCTTCATATGCCTTTGGACTAAATTTTACCTTTTTTTCTATTACTATGTAATGTAGATGATCTTTTGTTGTTCGTTTTATTGGTACGTATATGCATTTATTTATAGGGTCTTTTCTAATAGCTAATCCACCCTCAATAAGAAGTACAGGGTTGCTATACTTTTCTACCATGGTTTCCAATTGTTTTTCTAGTCTTGGTATTCCCTTCTGTGAACCCTTTAAAGTATGTATGAGATCCATCACAGTCTTTCTTTCTATCACGGTTTCTTCTGGTAACAAGTAATCCCCTATTGGTAAAGATTCCACTCTGTATGTTATTTTTTCTTTCTCAAGGAGTTTAATAAGGATGCTTGCCGTTCCACCCTCGCTCCGAGCTTCATGTACATCAATTACGATAGAAGGAACTTCACCAAATAATGTTATTTGCAAGTAAAACACCTTTTGGAGCCATAAACTCCTAATCTAGTATCTATCTATTAAATTCGAGATATATAAGTATGGATTAAAATGAAATCGATAACATTAAAAGTGATAATCGATCGGCGGTTTTGTTTTTCTCCTTTCTTGTTTTGATTTTTTCCTCCATTTCTCAAATTCTTCCGATGGAGGGTATTGACGATATAACGTCTGTCTATTTGCTTCTAATAATTGTTGCTTCTTGTTTAAGTATTCTGAGACACATTTTATTTCATGTTTACTCATTTTCGCTTCTTCTATTACCGTTTTGAGCCATATTTTCCAATCTAAGTCCCTTAGTAGATGGTGATCTATAATTATTAGCGATATTTTTCTTGCAAGTTTAGCGATATTCTCTTTTGCTTTTCCAATAGCTTCCTCTTTGATTCTATATCTTTCTAAATAGGTTGGCGGGCCACTTATGTAAATCACGTTTGGTTTTTCCTTTAATATGAGATTTAATGTCCTATCGCTTATGGGTCCCTGCACATCCGATGCATGAATAAATGTTTCATCTTCATACTTTATTGTACACATTAAAACGTAGCCCAAGGGTGTGTTTTCTTCACCATGTGGCACTGGTGCTGAAAACTTTATTATAGTATCTCCGAACACATAGGACTTTCCGTCTGCAAAATCAATTTTTTTGGCTATTTTTTCAACATTTTTATAAAACGAGTAGCCCCGTTTCTTTTGGCTAAAATTAATGTTTTTCTGATAATCCTTTCCTAATATAATTTTATCTGCATATATTGTCTCTGCTATTTCCTTGCTGCTCCATATATACCTATATTCTTCAAAAAACGGTTTAAAGTGATCCCAATGCATATGACTTATTGTAACAATGTCCGCATAGTATGCATATTTCATAATTTCTCTTGTCGTCCTTTCAACAGCTTTATACTCAAGAGGATGAGGTATTAATCCATATCTAAAACCCAGTGATGCTGAAGCATCAATTAACACATTTATATCAGGTGTTTTCACAAACGTCGCCATAGATCGCACGCCAAGACTTTCTGCCGCCAAAGGCCTGATCTTTATATGTTTTAATATTATTTCTCTTGCCAAGGGTACATCTCCGCTTTCGAAGATTTAATTTTTAAACCAAGTAAATTGAAATAAAATTATGGGAATATTTTACTTGTTGGCTCTTTGAACTATGAATTTTAAAAGATCTACCAGTCTACACGAGTAACCCCATTCATTATCGTACCAGCCTAATACCTTTACCATGGTATCTTTTTCTCCAAGAACACGTGTGCTTAATCCATCTATTATACAAGAATGCGGATTTCCTATAATATCTATGGAAACTATCGGATCTTCGGTATACTGAAGAATACCTTTTAGTTTTCCTTCTGAAGCTTTTTTGAACGCTTCATTTATTTCTTCCCTTGTAACTTCTCTTTCAAGTTCTGCTACTAAGTCTGTTATCGACCCGTTGGCTACAGGAACTCTTAAAGCGATTCCATCTAATTTTCCAGCAAGTTCCGGAACAACTAAACCGATTGCGATCGCGGCTCCCGTTGTTGTAGGTATTATTGAGAGATTAGCCGCCCTAGCTCGTCTAAGGTCTTTATGTGGAAAATCTAAAAGCCTCTGGTCGTTTGTATATGCGTGACATGTTGTCATAAATCCCTTTTTAACACCGAAATTCTCATGTAAGACTTTCACCATCGGAGCAAGGCAATTTGTTGTACATGATGCCATCGAAATTATGTGATGTTTCTCGGGATCATAAATATCCTCGTTTACTCCTAACACAAGTGTTACATCTGGGTCCTTTGCAGGAGCTGAGATTACTACTTTCTTTGCTCCAGCTTTCAAATGTTTTTCAGCATTTTCTCTATCTCTAAAACGGCCAGTTGATTCAAGTACTATGTCAACATCTAATTCCTTCCAGGGAAGCTGTTCTGGCTGTGGTATTTTTAATACTTTTATTTTTTTGTCGTTAATTATTAAACTACTTTCTCTCCATTGTACATCTCCTTCAAGTACTCCATGTATGGAATCGTATTTTAAAAGGTATGCCAAAGTTTTAGCATCAGTTAGGTCATTTATTGCCACTATTTCAAATTTTTCTTGAAAAGTTTCATCTTTGAGTGCTGCTCTGAAAAATGTCCTTCCTATTCTTCCAAAACCATTTATACCTACCCTTATAACCATGGGGCTCCTCCTCGCTTTACGTAGTGTATACTATTTAAACTTAAAGGTATTTTTTGATAAGCTTTTATGGCTTTTAAAAATTCTGATAGCATTATTCTAAATTCTTTCATTTTAACCATATTTTTCCAATAAATGTCAAAAGATAGCAAATTGATTTGATTAAGAAATAAACAGTAAGCTAATGAGGTCATAATGTCACCGTTTATTACTTTCCTTTAGTTTGAACAAAGTTTGTTAGCAGATGGTCAAAATGAAATTCACGTAAAGGAAAGTGTTATTACATTTGATAATGAACTATTTGTACTACAAAATAGATAGATAATCTGGGTGATAGTAATGTCTTTTAAAGTCGGCGATATAATGACAAAAGAGGTTGTAACTGTTAGTCTCGGAAAAACAGTTCAAGAAACAGTTGAGATAATGAATGAAAAAGAAATTGGATGTGTAGTTGTAGTTAAAGATAATACCCCAGTGGGAATTGTTACAGAAAGAGACGTTTTAAAGAAAATCGTAGTTGAAGGAAAAGATCCAAAGAAAACTAAGGTCGAAGAAATAATGTCATCCCCGCTTATAACAGGTTCCCCTGACATGACTCTAGAAGATGCTGCTAAACTTTTGGTTTTAAAAAGAATTAAAAAACTTCCAATAGTTGAAAAAGGAAAGTTAATAGGCATTATAACACTTTTTGACATTGTTAGATGGGAGCCTCTAGCAGTCAACATTTTAAAGAAAGCTTTAGCAGCAGAAAAACTACCTCCACATATGAAGAAATTTCTGAAAGAATAATCATTTGAGAGTGATCATATGCCTCTCATACCATACAAAAATAGATCACCTAACATAGATAAAGCGATTTTCATCGCATCTAATGCAACTCTCGTTGGACAGGTTACCTTAATGCGTGGAGTTAGCATCTGGTTTGGAGCGGTGCTTAAAGGCGATAGTAAGGAGGTTTTCATAGATGAAAATTCTGCGGTTCTTGAAAACTGCTTTGTCGAAGGATCTACTATAGGAAAAGAATCGCTAATTAGTCATGGAGCAATTTTACATTCATGCAACATAGGAAATAACGTCCTAGTTGGTATAGGTGCTATCATCCTGGACAATGTTAAAATATGTGACAACAGCATAGTTGCTGCTGGTTCGGTAATTCCACCTGGAATCAAAGTTGCAGAGGGCACCGTAGTTGCTGGTGTACCTGCGAAAACCATTAGAAAAGTAAAGGAAGAAGACATCACTAACATTAAAAACTCGCTAAAAACTATTAGGGAGAAAGCATTAGTATATAGTAGAGTTCTGAATATTTAGGAGGTGGAAATTAAATGGATATATTTGAATGTATTAAGGGGAGAAGAAGTATCCGCGCGTTTACATCTGATCCAGTAAGAGAAGAAGACCTTAAAAAAATCTTAGAAGCTGCTATATATGCTCCTAGTGCAGGTAATCTTCAAAGCTGGGAATTTGTCATAGTTCGAGATAAGGATAGAAAGCTTCAATTAGCTCGAGCAGCATTAAACCAGACATTTATTGCTGAAGCACCTGTAGTAATAGTAGTTTGTGCAAATCTTGCAAGGTCGGGTAGAATTTATGGCGAACGAGGACGAACCCTCTACTGTATTCAGGATACAGCAGCAGCCATTCAAAACATCCTACTCACAGCTTATGCTCTTGGTTATGGTACATGTTGGGTTGGCGCCTTTAGAGAGGAGGATGCTAGCAAAATATTAAAATTACCGCCAGATGTTCGGCCTGTTGCAATCATTCCAATTGGAAGACCAGCTGAAAGACCTGCTCCAAGACCGAGAATGCCGCTGGACAAAGTTGTACACTACGAAGTATTTTGAGAAAATTAATCATTCAATTACATGCAATCTAAGTAAAATATTATTTATTTTATGAATTAAAAAGGTAAGATTCAAGGTTAACAAGTTTTATCTTACTTTAATTGCTACTATTCTAACGAATTCAGCTGTGTCTTCGCTAAAATCTGCAATATTTTCAATGCATTCTATAAATGTGTGAAGGGTTATTGCGTTAAAAGGAGTTTTTAAATAATCCCATGACATCTTTAAGAGATGTTTTCTCACATTCATATGGCTTTCATCTACAACATGCTCTAAACGGTCAACTGCGTCAGCATATTTGATTATTGTTTCTACAGGATCTTTGCCGAGCCTAATAATCATTTCGTACATCTTATCTACGCAATTAACAACATCCTTTATCATTTTCAGGAGTTTTTCCTTAAATTCTGCATCTCCGGTAATTATACTTTCATCTAAAAGGTTTAAACGCCTTGCAGCAGCATTTGCAAAATTAGCTACACTATCTAATCTTTTAGCAAGATGTGCAAGGTCTTCTCTATGGGCGGAAACTAACGCTCCTTCAGTTAATATTACCATGATTCTTTTTCTAATACTATCAGCTTCACTTTCAATTTCCGATATTCTTCTAATTCCGAGTTTTGCTTCATCTACTTTTCCATCGCTAAAAAGCTTAATTACTTTTTCCAATTCTAGTACGCAATCATAAACCTTTCTAGCATGATCTCTTAGCAATGTTATGATTTTTGCTTCTCTCCTTCCCTTAAGCCATTCCAACAAGCCTGAACTCAATAGCATTCACCATACATGATTTAAATAATATCTTACGTATACTTTCTTTTTTAAAAGTGTTGGTAAACTATATGTAAAGGGTTAGGCACTACTTTAAGTGACCATATTCTTCTAAAAATTCTAACGCTGCCTCTGATAGATTTTCCTGTACAAAATTTACACCTTTCTGAGTTAAATGAGCTCTTACATAAATGGGACCAATAGAAAGCAGCTTTATATATCCTTGCTTTTTTAACTTCCTAAGCGAAGTCATAACTAAATTAGTCATTTCCTGATCATTTAACATAGGTTTCCCATCTGGTAACTGAAACATAGAAACATGACGTAAAACACGTTTAATACTTGGAAGATAACGCTTTTTGCCTTCATAAGGACTAGCATAAAGCCACAACAATATTATAATATCCACTAATACAAGTTCAGGATCCAGATTACGGATTCTTTCTATTTTTCGTGCCAATAATTCAACAACAGGCATTCTAACCACAAGCTTTATGTGAGCAACTAAAATTGCACTGTTTAACATAAAAGGATTAAGTATTTGTAAATTTTTCTTAATACAAAAAATCTTCCATGAGTTTTTCATATTTTTCTCTATTTAATAAGCAAAAGGATTCAATGCAAAAAGCTACAAGTCTCCTACCCAGAGGAAATAACCCGGTTTTGGTTCTACAAGCAGTCCCTCTAAAAAAAGCTTTCTCATTGCTTCTTCGATTTCTTCCAAAGCGAAACCTTCACTTGTTAAAGTTTCGGTTAACTCTGCATAACTCGTTGGCTCTTTTCTTTCTCTTAAGATGCTAGCTATTATTTTTCGCAGGTCTTTCATTTGATATAGTGACTTTTTCTCTCGTAGATGTTTTGTTTTAGGCGTATATCCTTCCACATCTTCTTCACCTATATATTGTAGAAGCCATGGTCTCGGGAAAATTACCGTCCCCTCTTTTGCAAGTAACTCTAACTGTTCCCTAACCCAATCCCATTCCAAACCATACTTTTTACATAATTTTCCTAATTCATCAATATTTATTGGATTTGAACATTCTTTCTTTAACATAACAATCATTCTTCTAGCCTTAGATAAACTTACGCTTGTTTCTTCTTCAGGTAATGTTTCAGAGGTTTGCTCTATCTCTTCAATTAAGTCTAATACCTTTTCTTTTTGAGTTTTTAAAGCCTCAAGATAGCTTTTCTCTCCTCCTTTCAAATTATATCTTTTTACAAGGAGGGATGCCCGTTTAGCATCATCAGTAATAACAGCGGTCCTAGGATCTATTCGAATAATTTTGCCACAAAAACTACATAACCTAGTTTTTTGCCCTAAAGGAGCATACGTAAACTTACCACAAACAGGGCATCTAAAAACAACAAATTTCTTTCTCACAGAATCGCCTCGCAAAGGTATTTTCATAATCAAATAAGTTATATGCTATTTTATCTCACTTTACATAGACATCTAGATTTAATATATCAACATTTCCTAAAAATATTGAGGGAACAATTTTGAAAACAGAAGAAACAGAAGAAGAAATTAAAACATTAGCAGACCTGAAAAAATACCTAGAAGATGAATTAGAAAAAAGAAGAAAAGAAATACAACAATTAGAAAAATTTCTTATAGTTGTTAATACCATGTTAGCGAAACATAGCTTTAAACCCGCAGTAACACTTATAGAAGAGAAAAAAGAACCAACAAAAAAAGAACTAACCTTAAAATCAAAAAGTGGGAAAACCCTAGCTTACATGAAAATATATCCAACAACAATTAAAATAACAATTCCTGAAAGTTTGAAGGTAAGTCCAAAATCTCCACCTTTTAAATCCTTCTTTATAGGGCAAATATTGAGAAAAATGCAGCAAGAAGATCTTGAACTTGTAAAAGAAAGAAAAATACCTAGCGGGAAAGCCTTAGAATATAGAATAGAAATTTCAGACGGAAATGTCAAGGAAATTGTTATCAAAAATTATAGAGATGAGGAAAGGTTGAAGGAAATAGAAAGAACAATAAAATGGACACTAGAAACTATACTTGAGAAAACTAAGTAGTTAAATAAATAATTAACATTTAATAAAGGTAGTTTATGCGATATCTGTCAGTCCACGGCTAATCTTGGTAAGTTTTTACTTCCTCGACAAGCACCCTGCCTGCGACGACTTGGTCAATGGAGTGAATACTTGCACCTAACTTCTCTAGTTCTTGTCTTATTAATTCGTAGTCTAAACTGGTTCCTTCAATAGTTATTTTTACGTTTTCGGTGTCTGCATCAACTTCTATAAGAGAAATATTTACTCCTTCAACCCCTGGTAACTTTGCAAGATTCTCTGCAAGCTCAGGAGCGATAGGACGGTGAGGCTTTAAAACATCAAGTACAAGCCTTTTAATTCCCAAGCTTCCCATATTTTTTCAAGACCTCCATCTAAACATCGTATGCACTTACTTTTAAATATAACGTGAACTACACTAAAATACCACAAATCCTCAGAAATTCTTGAGTTCTTCATCAACAACTGGAAAGACCAGCTGACACGCTTAACAATATTCAAATGTACTTCAGTGACAATAAAATATATGGGTAAGGTGTAAAGTGATGCGTAAAGCCACAGCAGAAACATATATCAAAAAACTGCTAAAAACTGAAAATGGGAAAAAAATAGGAGAAATATTACGAGAACAATACGAAAAATGGAAACGGACTCTTGAGTTAAAGGACTTTCACCACTTCATTCAGCTAATATGGAAGAAATATGAAAAAGAAATTATGAAAATACTTAAAGGAGAAATACAACTCATTGGACAATTCAGAGCGTTTGCTTTCGAAGAATATGTTCATGATCTTATCCTAAGAAAAACAAATCTAAAAAATCTCGGTCTAGATGTATTTTGGAACGAGCCAATAGAGGTTTGGCGGGGAATCATAATAGATCAAGGAAAAATAGTAGAAGAAACCTACACCACACAATTTGATCTAACAATAGGCAAGAGACAGGAAAATAAAACAATAATACCATTAATTGTAATAGAAACAAAGGTAGATGTAGATGCTCCAAGACTAAAAGCAGTCATGGCTAACTTTTCTCTCCTAAAAACATTGAATCCCTCCGTGTCTTGCATGTTAATATACGTAAATTGGAACGCGAAAAAAACACTAAAACACATAGCAAAAGCGGTAATAAACAACATATACCAATTCAATCCTGAAGAAAAAGATGAAACACAAAAATTCATTCAAGACATAAACAATTACTTAACAATCTAACAAAGTGCAACAGCAAAATTTCAACTCAACAAACATCCAAATTAATGATAAAATCAATTTCCCATAACATAAAAGTAGGATGTTGTCGTGAAAGCACACTTTCACGACTAGTTACTATATGATCTTCCACATAATTAAGCAATGTTTTATCATGTTTTCGGTTTTATGTTGTTTATGAAAGGTTTAAAATATGGTTGTTATCGCTGATTGATGGTGCTTTGGATGTCAGAACTAAAGTTACCTAAAAGATACGAGTACATAGTTTCTGTTTTATCTAGGGTTGAAAGGAGAAGAATTCCTCTCAAATCTGGGTTGGAAGATATTTTTTCAGAAGAATCTGTGGATTGGAGAGTTCGTAGCACCGTTACTGCTCATGTACTTGGAATTTTACGCAACTTTAGATTGATTGACCAAGCTATTAATTTAACCTTGAAAAAAGGATCTATTCATATGTTTAAACCTGAACTTAAGAATATTTTGAGAGTTGCAGTTTACGATATTCATATTAGACGAGCAGTCCCAGCTAAAACCGCAACTATGGTTGCGGTTAATTTAGCAAAGAAGATGCTTGGTGATAGCATTGCTCGTTTAGTTAATGCATTATTAAGGCAGATAGAGAATTTTGAAATAGAAAAGGTTTTGGAGAGAGAAGATAAAGCTGAGGTTTTGGCGTTAAAATATTCTCATCCTACTTGGTTTGTCCGCTATATAATCGAACTATTGGGCGAAGAAGAGGCTATAAAACTTCTAAGTACAAACAACTCTCCTGCACCAGTTTGGCTACGTGTAAACACATTAAAAACAGAAAGAGATAGGTTAATAAAGGTTTTAGAAAGAGAAGGTACGAAAGTTACCCTGGACTCTGATCTTCCAGATGTACTCAAGGTTATTGAAAGTAGAAAACCACCAGTTAGATTATCTAGTTTTTCTAAGGGCCTTTTCTATATTCAAGATAAAGCTTCCGTGCTTGCAGGACATGTCTTAAACCCTAAACCTGGTGAACTTATTGTTGACGTGTGTGCAGCTCCAGGTGGCAAAACTTCACATATTGCTCAGTTGATGGAAAATGAAGGTAAAATTATAGCAATTGACATATCGAGGCTTAGAATAAGAGCTCTTAAAAATAACATGAAAAGACTTGGTGTAAAAATTGTAGAAACCAAAGTTATGGATGCAAGAAAAATTCCCGAAAAACTTAAGGTAGAAGCTGATCGCGTAATTGTTGACCCGAGCTGTTCTTCTACTGGAAACTTCCGTTCCAGGCCTGAAGTCAGATTATGGATTAAAAAGAAAGATGTTAAACGATTTGCTAAGCTTCAATGGGAGATATTAAACGCAGCGGCGGAAATTGTAAAGGAGGGCGGAACACTGATGTATTCTACTTGTTCTTTAACATTAGAGGAAAATGAACATTTAATTAAAAGATTTTTAGACGAGAAGAATACATTTAAGATTACTAAAGCAGAACCCTTTATCGGAAATCCCGGATTCAGCGATTTAACAGATACACAAAGACTTTTCCCACATATACACGATACAGAAGGATTCTTCATAGCTAAACTTATTAAAATGGGATAATTTTAACGAATCTTATATTTTTCCCTAACCACCGGATCTCCTCTACAATTCTTGCAAAGATAAGCCTTAATTTTCTTCCCTTTTCTTGTATAGATAACTATTGGTTTCTCTCTCTTATCAGAAAGTATTGCACCGCATTCATAACATTTTCTCCTCGACATCTCTCTCACATCCACATCTTGAATTTTTTCATTTTAATGTCTATTCTCTTGCGTTCTAATTCTTGAATCACTTTATTTTGTGGCTTTCCTCTAATAATTTTTAACAGCGCAATTCTAGCAATATCTGTATTTTCTGGTTTTCCAAGTATACCAACAGTCCCCTCTTCTTCATTTATTTTTATTCTAGTTTCTGTCAAGGCCTCTATTGCTTCTTTTACTTTTCCTTTTGTTCCAATAAGCCTTCCTAAAGTTCTCTTAAGCTTGTTTCCACTGCCAACCTCTTCTTTAACATCTATTACCTGTAATACTGCATCAGTGTCTATCATTTGAAGTATGTCTAGTTCATCGTATCCCATGGAAATTGCTTCAACAACTTGCTTTACCTTCATAGCCACAAAGGGGTCTTCTGCCTCTATTTTAACAACACCACTAGGTTCCAACGTTAATGTTGTTTCCGTCCTTTCTTCTATTTTTTCCTTTAAATTCCTTAACTTTTCAATCATTTTTTCCTCTATTCTTGCATACATTGCAGGTGTCATTGCTCAGTCCTCAATTATTAGTTCTTTGAACTCTTAGAAAAATTTATTTTTGGATTTTGTGGTTTTAAGCTGGAACATGGGTGGCCGTGAATATGACCTTTGCACTTGAATTTAAGGACTGTGGGGGTGGTATTGGTGGCCACGGCTACCGACGAAGGAAAAGTTGAAATTAAAACGTGTTCTGAAAAATTTTTAAACGGTCTTGAGAAAATATCTGAACTTGCTATTAAAACTGCGATACAAAATAACCATAGAAGAATGTTTGTTTTTTGTGGAAGCGACATAAGAAGAATTGATGCCGCTTATAAGGTTTTTTCAAAATTTATTGAAATTAAAGGCAACATGCAAGTAAGAGTACTTTACGTTGCAGTGGAGGTTTCTTCTGGAAAAGATAAAGAATTATATACGGAGTTTAAATCAAGAATAGAGAAGAATTTCAAGGACGTTGAAATTAATGGAATCAGTTTTAAAGATACAGATAACGTTATGGGTCAAACTTTTGACGTGTTAGTTTTAGATTTAAATAGAGACCTAAACCCCAACGATCTTGGTCGATTAATTGAAACCGTTAGCGGTGGAGGCATTATAATAGCAATAACTCCTCCAATGGATAAATGGTTAGTTTTGAAAACACGATTTCACAAGAAACTTATAACCCCCCCTTGGACGATTGACGATATTCCCGGTAGGTTTAACAAGAGATTCATAAGGAAACTAAAGGAGCATAAGGGAATTTACATTTTCGACGTAGACGAAGAAATTGCTTTAAAAGTTATTAAGGAAGAAGTTTCTGATAAAGGTAGGATAACCATAAGTATTCCTGAAGAACATCTGCTACCAAGAGAAGTTTATGAATTAGCTTTAACCCAAGGACAAGTTAGAGCTTTAAAAGTAATGGAAAGGTTCTTAGTAAGAAAGGAGAAAAAACCAGCTATTGTCATGATCGCCGATAGGGGTCGAGGAAAGAGCGCTGTCGTTGGGATAGCTATAGCCGCGATAGCACATGAGTTAAAGAAAATTTTTTCCTCAGGTAAAGTTTCTGTTCTTGTAACTTCTCCACAAATAGGAAATGTCAGGACACTTTTCGAGTTTGCCGTCAGGACGCTTAAAAGATTAGGTTATTCACCACAAGTAAAGAAGCGAGACTACGATATTGAGGAAGTAAGGGCTTCAGGTATCAAAATTTTTTATGAACCTCCATGGGAGGCAATTGAACGAAAAGCTGACATCACTGCCGTAGATGAAGCTGCTGGCATACCAATTCCCTTACTTTTCCGATTCTTAAAAAGAGCTAAAAGAATTATTTATTCTTCCACTATTCATGGATATGAAGGAGCTGGCAGAGGTTTCTCTATAAGATTTCTGGGCGGATTAAGAGAAATTAAAAATATAGAGGTTAACATGGTTGAATTAGAAGAACCCATCCGATATAGTGACGGAGATCCCATTGAACAATGGCTCTATGATGCTCTTCTTCTTGACGCAGAACCAGCTCAACTTTCAGTAAGAGATATTAAACAAATCAAAAATATGCAAGTCGTATTTAAGAAAGCCGATTTAGACAAGTGGTTTATTAACGGTAATGAGAAAAAACTGAGACAATTTATTGGCATTTATGTATATGCCCACTATAGAAACCAACCAAAAGATGTAGCTCTTTTAGCAGATGCACCTCATCATGAAGCCTTCATGCTTGAGACTAAAAACGGGAAAATTGTTAACGCTATCCAAGTAGCCTTGGAAGGAGGATTACCTGACGAAGTCATAAAGGAGATTTATAGCGGATTTGAACCAGATGGAAACATAATACCAACAATTGTGGAGAAACATTTCCGAGATACTGAATTTCCAAAACTCAAAGGATATAGAATTGTTAGAATCGCAACACATCCGCAAGTTATGAGCATGGGACTAGGAAGTGAAGGGTTGTCAAAACTTTGCCAAGAAGCCGAAAAGAGAGGACTAGATTGGGTTGGAGCTGGTTTCGGCGCAACACCAGAACTCCTCCGCTTCTGGATAAAAAATGGTTTTATTCCAGTGCATGTTAGCCCAAGGAGAAATCCCATTAGCGGAGAATATTCTACAATAGTAATAAAACCTCTTTCTAAGAAAGCAAAAGAAATTACTAAGTTTATCTTTAAAGAATTTAAAATGAAGTTTGTTGAGTGGTTAAGAGACATACATTACGACATGGAACCTGAAATAGCCATGTACATCCTTAATTCAAAATTAGAAGATATATCAGAAAGACTTTACGAGTTAAAGCTAACAGAAAGTCAACAAAAGCGACTCGAAGCATACGTTAAAGGAGTATTATACTATGAAGTTGTCTGTGATGTAATTCGTGAATTGGTAAAAATGTACTTTTTAGATCATACTTCAGAGAGAACAAAACTTTCTGAGGGAAAAACATTGTTGCTTATCCTAAAGAGTTTACAAGCAAGAAGCTGGAAACAAACTCTGGATGTTATTAATTTAGAGCCTGCAGCAGCATATACAATGTTTAGAGCGGCAATAAAGAAACTATACAAAGCTTACATCGGGAAAATAGACTAATCAAGGTGATATCGTTGCCTAAAAAATTTAGAAAACATATATTTTTCGACGGAAAATATGCCGATAAAATTCTAAAAGGTGAGAAAACATCAACAATTAGGGTGGGAAAATATTCGATAAAAAAGGGACGAAGTTTTTATGTCCACGCTCGAGGACACGTACTCGGTAAAGCAGTTGTAACAGATGTTCAAATAAAAAAATTAAATGAACTTACTGATAAAGATGCAAAAAGAGACGGTTTTAAAAACAAAAAAGAACTTTTAAAAGCTTTAAAAAAACATTACGGAAAACTCGATAAGGATACCCCTGTAACAATCATAGAGTTCAAAATACAAGATAAATTTAAGGAAGAAGTAACTTCCTCTGATTTTGCATATGGTGGGTATAAAGCGACAGAGATAGCAAAACTTGCACTTACTCATAATGTTAACTTGTCCGAAAAAGAAAGAGAAATACTCAAAACACTTCTAAATACTGGTAGTATTAGAAAAACCGCGAGACAAATTGGTAATTTAAACAAACGATTTATGATCAGAAAAATCTTAAAGAAAGTCTTCAGCAACCTAGTTAAAGAGGGAATTATATCACCAAAAATTAAAAGCTACTACGAAGAAAATAATAAAGAAACTTAAATAAAAACCTATTAGAGGGGTAGGAATGTCCATAAGAGAACCAGCAGCCATAGGTTTTTATCCCTTAGACCCTCAAGAAACGTTAAAAGTGATAGAAGAATCTTATTTAAGCAAACACGGCCCTGGATCCTTACCAAAGGTTAACAAAAACGGAGAAAGAAGAATAGTTGCAGGGATAGTTCCTCATGCAGGATACCTCTATTCAGGACCTGTAGCAGCGCATTTTTACTATGAACTTGCAAAAGACGGCGAACCCGAAGTTTTTATCCTCCTCGGTCCAAGTCACACTGGTTACCCAGGCGTTGGAATAATGACAGAAGGCATCTGGAAAACTTCTTTAGGAGAAATATCAATAGATGAAACTCTCTCGAATACTATTTTAAATAATTGTGACCTAATACTTGATGCCCCCGAGGCACATGAAGGCGAACATAGCTTAGAAGTTCAACTTCCATTTCTTCAACACCTCTATGACGCAAAATTCAAGATCGTACCTATAGCAATAGGCATGACAGACTTTGAATCTTGCCAAGATGTAGGAATAGCAATAGCAAAAGCTATAAAAACGAGTAATAAGGATGCTGTAATAATAGCCAGCACAGACATGACACACTACGGCACCTACTATGGATACACACCAGCTGGTGTTGAACCATTAACCAAAGTTTTAGAATGGATATACCAGACGGACAAACAAGTTATTGAGAGAATTAAAAGATTAGATGGAGCAGGAGTAATAGAATATGTTTTTGACCAAGGCTTAACAATGTGTGGTTTTGCTCCAGTAGCGACAATGATAGAAGCCATTAGAAACCTCGGAAAAATTGAACCAAAAGTATTAAAATATGAAACAAGCTTTGGTATTCGAGGAGGAGATGCTACAGCAATAGTGGGATATTTAGCGATGGCTTTTTATAGGGCAGTTTGAAATCAATAACGCGTAATTTAAACCATTAATTACTTAGAAGTTTAATTTCCAAAATAACTGTTAGCTGACCTAACGGTGAATGAGGTGATGTTATTGACTGAAAAGTTCATTCCAATTGTTAAATCGCCATCTTGGAAACACGGCACAAGAAAAGGGAAAGGATTTAGCATCGGTGAGATTAAAGCAGCCGAGATAGATATTAGTATGGCAGTTAAACTCGGTATACCCATTGATAAAAGAAGAAAAACCGTACATGAAGAAAATGTTGAAACCTTAAAAAACTACTACCGCGAATTTGCAAAAGAACTAGGGACGACTTCACTTCCTAAAGTTGACAAAAAAATAATAGAAGAGTTAACTAAAGTTCCTGGTATAAACATTCATGTTGCACGAATACTTGCCAAAAAAGCTTCAATATCTTCCATAGAAGACCTTATAAACAGTGATATCAATGAATTATCAAAGAAAACAGGTTATTCGAAAAACAGAATCAAAAAATGGATTTCAGCTGCAAAAGGGGAATAATAATTAAAATAATGTGGCACACCTTTTAGCTTCTTTTCATCTCATATTTTCAAAGAAGCCTTCCAGGTGTGCCTCATCGGTGTCCCCCGCTGCGGAGACACGGTATCATCGTATCCGCCGAAGGAAACTCAACCGGCACTGTGACTGCGGGTTTTGTCCTCTGCTAAATATTTACATTTATATAGCTTTAAATAAGCTTTACTAAAACTGGAAAACTATATCATTAGAATTTATCTCTAAAAGTTAGATGTGAGACACAATATAATTTATAATAAAATGCTAGATATCTCAAGCATGAAGATTATGATGCTTGCATATACCTTTAAGGGGGCTTTTTATGAGTTATATCAAGTCGGTGGTTATTGGGACAATTAGTATTTCAATAATATCCTTGTTTGCCATTTTAATGGAAATACTCCCACCTTACGTACTGTATCATTTCCAAAACGAGTCAACAGGTAATTTTCTTCTTAGTTTGTTTAACTTTGTACTTTTTTATCAAGATGAAGGTGTTTTTCCATGGATACTATGGTATGTTGGTGGAGTAATAACTGGTTTAGTTGCACGAGGAGCAGTTAAAGGAACATTATCGGCATTTTCGGTGCCTATTATCTTGGTATTTCTCTACTGGATATTACTTATATTCCCGTTTATTAGTACTCCCACCTCCATCGATATATGGGAAATAGTGGATGAACTTTATTATCTTACGAATATTGCAGTAAAATTTGCATTAATATCTGCGATCGGAGGCGTTCTAGGAGGGGCAGCAACGAGGCAAAGGTAGGTGCTTTAATGTCAATTAAAAGTTTTGTTTCAAAAATTCTTAACCTGACAATTCCAGCGTTCATAACTTATCTATGGTCAATTGACAAATACTCTAATGTGAATTATGACTCCTTACCGTTGTTTATTTTCTCAATACTTGAAGACCTTGGTACCCATTCGTGGAAAATTTTACTAGCATGGTTTTTGACGGGAATTTTAATTGGAATATTATCGAGAGATCCGCAAAACTTTGTTTCTTCGATTTTAACCACCATTTTCACTTATCTATTTTTGGAGTTATACATACTTGTTCATTATAACATTGCATCTTGGAATACTCTGCCTCTTATTCAAAGGATTTTTGATGTGTTTCTTATGAGTTTTAACCTATTGATAAATGGCGCAATCGCTGCAATTCCAATTATTATAATATATCTATCTAAAGGAAGAAATAGTGTGAAAATTATACGACAGGAGTTTAAACCTATAAATTGTCCGTCCTGCGGGAAAATTTATTATTCAAATCCTAAATACTGTGCTTTTTGTGGAGCACAAATAAATAAAGACGACGATTAAATTAATATCACAAGATATTTTACTTATGTCAAAATTACATACCTCTTTTTTATCCTATGTTTCATTAAGAACATTACAATATTCAAACGAAACATTTAAATACTTCGCAATGTAGAGTTGTATTGGCCGAGCCAGTCCTGCAATTGTAGAATGTATTATTTGTCGAATTTTTCGTCCTCGCCCTCCTCCCCTCTCCCCCCAGGACTGGCAATGAGGCCGGTACCCAATATTTTGATATTTTAACAGAACTTTAGTCATGAGTATAATAACATAAAATTTCTTCTTTGGTTATTTCATCTATTCTTACAAAACCGAATCTCTCAAACTGAACAATCTGATCAACTTTCAAATCTTTACAGTTTGGTTCTCCTAATCCCGTAGTTTCGTTTCCATCAGGCATGATCACCCTTATATTCACGTAATTCTGGCTAGGAACCCAATGAATAATTGGAGCCCTTATTTTTCTAGCTTCTTTGACACTCCAACTAAGAAACTTTCCTTCAATTATGTCTTTTTTAATCGATATAACTTCAAAATTAAACAAATCTTTTAATCTTATAATCTTCTTACTTTTTAAGAGGTCAAGATCTCTTGAACTTACGAATAGATCAACAATTTCATTTTTCACGGTGAGAGGTATATTTCTAAACCCTAATTCCGGCTTTTCTGGGTGAAGTGGAGATTTTGCTACGACGTTTTGTTCGGGAATATTAATAATTCTTAATTTTATTGGATTGTCTACAAAAAAGTATCTGAGAGCTACAGGGTCGATTAATCTACGGTTATACGCGTAAAGATTTGAAGGACTGTATTCAATATCTACTATACTTAATCCTAAATTTAAAATAGCCTGTCTAAGAGCTTCAGGTCTTATTCCTCTCTTTGCTAAAGATTGTAGACTCCAGGTTCTAGGATCATCCCAACCCCTAAAAATACCATTTTCTATCAGTTTTCTGGCCTTCCGTTTACTTAATGTTATTCCCTTAAACAAGATCTTTCCATAGTGGATAAACTCCCTTTTAGGCCAGTTAAAAAGTCTCCATATAAATTCTTCCATCATATCTTCTTTTATCAAATCTTTTCCGCGAAGGATATGAGTAACACCTAGGAGATAATCATCGATTCCCCAAGAAAACTCTAATAAAGGCCATACTCTATATCGTGTACCAACTCTGGGATGTTCTCTCTCAGATATTCGCATAATTACATGATCTCGCATGGCAGGATCTGGATGATCCATTCCCGTTTTTAATCGAACAACCGCTTCTCCTTGCGCGTATTCTCCACTTAACATTCTTTCCCAGTGTTCTAAGTTTTCTTCAATAGTTTGACTTCTATGCGGACATGGTTTTCCCAGTATCTTATATTTTGTTCTCCACTCTTCTGCATTACATAAACAAACATACGCATGTCCCTGTTCTAAAAGTTGTTTACAATATTTATAGAAGATTTCCAAGCGATCAGACTTGTAAATGGTTTTATGCCATTTAACACCTAACCACTCTAGTCCCTCCTTAATAAGGTCATATGCTTCCGGGATAATTTTATGCTCTTTTGCCCCTATAGTGTCGTCATAAACTAGAAGAAGTTCTCCATTGTAACGTTTAACGTATTCATCGTTAAGAATGGCCATTCTTGCATTACCTATGTGTAGCGGTCCAGATGGAAAAGGAGCCATCCTCATAACGACTTTTCCCCATTTTTCAACATTGGGTAGTGGCGGTAATTCCTTTTTTTCCTCTTTTTTCTTTTCTTCAAGTAATTCTGGAGCGATTGATTCTAATTTTTTAATTTGCTCTTCTAATGTAAGCAAATTTACACTTCTTACTACTTCTTTGACGATGCCCACGATTTCACGGGCTTTCGGTCTTAAATGAGGATGTTCTCCCATAACTTTACTTATAACAGCTTTTTCATCTGCTTTTCCATTATGTTTTACAGCGTTTGCTAATGCATACCTAATTGCTAAGGATTTTATTTCATCACTAGAATTTATTTTCAACTTTGTTCCTCCCAAGTATCAACATTTTTAACAAATGTATGAGTCGTGAATCAAGTTTCTTTCTTAGACTATGTAAGTTATTTAAAAGTTTTTTAATCTAATGGCATTTAAAGACGTATAATTGTAACAAAAACTTAATGGCTACTAGTGTATAGTGACGGAGGTCTATTTTTGTGTTTTTAGAAATTTTTCAAAGCGTTTTGCATCTTCACCCATGTATATATTGTTAAATAATATGTAAATATTCTTTACGGGTAAAAGTGTTATTTTAGAAGCTAAATATTTGAAATCTTCCAAAGAATATTTATATTTATACATTTTTTTGCCAGGAGGGGAACCATGAAGCCTAAAATATGCAGTGTCTTCAATAAAATGTTGGGGGTCCTGCGCAAAGGGGTCAACTACATGTATCAAGCTTAGTTTTTCACAAATTTTTTTAATTAAATCAGGAGTCCAGCTTTTTCCTCTAGGTTCCCAACCAATAACTATATTATCCCTTTCAATGGAAGTGAAGAATTCAGTCATATTTTTTAAGTTTTCTTCTTCCGGTTTAAATTTCGCTGGAGTTTGCATTATGCATATTTTGCTTTTTAGAGTTTTACATATTTTCTTTGTGGTTTCCCATGCTTCAAACACTTCATCGGTAGGTTTAAAAAAACCGTATCTTTCTCTTTTTTGTTCCGATATATCTAATCCAGCTTTTTTATATGTTGGTGAGGTTGCGGGATGAGTTATTAATTGCCATGCCTTCACTACAAATTCAAAGTCCTCGGGAGCATTTTTTCGCCATTTTTCAAGTGTATCAAGTTTTGGAGGCTTATAAAATGTTTTTTGAACCTCAACAAGTTTAAATTCTTCAAAATATTTTTTCATACCACCTGGAAAACCACAACAACCAATTTTAATATTCAATGCTAATAGCCTCCAAAACTAGTTTCATATATAAACTTTGCAAGTTTGAAGAAAACATCATTAACATTCTCACCTGTTTTTGCACTGGTTCTGTGACAAGGTATCTTAAGCTGCTCTGCAAGCCTCTTTTCTTCAGCTACACTAACCTTACTTTTGTTTGCTAAGTCTATCTTATTTCCTACCAAAAGTAAAGGAATTTTTCCACAATACTTTTGAATTTCATTAAACCAGCTTTTTAAATTTTTAAAGCTGTCCTTGTTTGTTACATCATAAACTAAGAGTCCACCAGCAGCCCCCTTATAATAAAGAGGTCTTAATTTTCTAAAACGTTCTTGACCTCCTGTATCCCATATTTGCAATTTCACAGGTTTTCCTATGCCTAGATCTACATGTTTTGTTGCTAAATCCACCCCTATAGTCATCTTATAATTTTCAATGAAATATCCATGAGCAAAACGAACTGTTAAGCTGGTTTTTCCAACACCAGCATCTCCAACAACAATAACCTTAAACAAATAAACTCCAGCCATTATGTAAACCTCTAATTTCCTAAAAATATTTCAACAGAACAATATAAAATTGTTTTTGATAAGTAAAGATTTTCACAAAATTTTTTATAATAACTTCATGAAAATATTAATGGTTAATATCTTTACGTCTAAGCAGCTTTGATGAATTTTTCCTCGTACTTTCGTAGAAACTCAGAAGTTTCCTTGATATCCGAGAACAATTTTCGTACTCGTTCAATATCATCAATACTTACTTCCCTTCTGCCTTCTTCCTTTGCATTCACAGCCGCTGGTGTGATCAGAAGAGATGCAAATCTCAAAGAACTTTCTACAGCAATGTCTGCTAGTTTTTCTAAAGCATCCTTGTTAAGTTCCACACCTTCGGCTTTTGCTCTTATTTTTAAGATCTCTATTACTTCTTCTCGAGAATATGGCCTAGTACAGATGATTAGAAGTCTGTCTAAGAAGTCTAGCGGCATTCCCATTGGAGATACATAGTCGGTTCCTCGTATTTTCGTTACTCCACGGTTTGTAGCTAAGATTATAATTGGTGCTAGTTCACTTTCCATCGCTCGTGTAAGAAATGAAAATGCTTCCAAATCTAAGAGACTTGCTTCATCAATGAATAACACTCCTGGGAGAATCTCTGCTTTTCCTTGTTCGACCCATTCTTTCACCATCTCATCGACTTGTTCTCTGATTTCTGGGTCAATTTCTTTTTCTTCTCTTCCACCAAAGAACAAAGAAAGCAAAGTACCACTTGATCTCCTTGCTGTCATTTCATCTAGGTCGTTTAAAGTGACTGTGTAAACAAATTCTTTTTCTTTTAATATTGGCCCTGATGGTACCGGAATTATACGTTCAGCTTCAATATCGTAAGTTTTTTCTCTTTCGGCACTGCGTCCAAGTCTGGTTACCCTTCCTGTTTCAGCATCTATCATTATTATATCACCTTCTGAGATTCCCTGATTTATTAGTTGCATTGCTACACTTTGTCCTACTTCAAAGGTCTTTGTTTCACTTTTTGTTCTTAATGTAATCCTAGCTGATTCTGGTATTTGCATATAGGGATTGTAGGGGTTCCTAGTCATTTTTATATTCAGACTTTTCACTTCTCCTTCGTAGATTTTTCTTAGTTCATGTATTCTGATTCCAATGGATTTTCGCATAGCGCTCATAAGAATTTCTGTCTTTTTCTTCTCTTCACTATAAATTTCACTGCCAGCAATCATTACAAAGGGTACATCTTCACCTAACTCTTTTGCAATCGCGATGGCAATTGCAGTTTTACCTGTCCCAGGTGGCCCGGCTAGAAGAACAGCTCTTCCAGCCATTTTTCCTTCTTTAATCATATTAACTATTATACCAGCCGCTTCTCTTGCTTCAGTTTGTCCTACCATTCCATCTGCAATAAGTTCAGCTTTTAAATTTTTTAATCCGAGGCCTTTAATATGGCTATGGGCACCAATTCTTTCAAATCTGCCTGGTCCACGAACTTCCCGAATTTCCGTCACCCCACAACCCTCCCTTTTACTCAGTATTCAGTATTAAATTAAATATTTAAAATTTAAAGTTCACGCTAAGGTTATGGTTTTTTTAAAGATTAAAATTTATATTGATTTCTTTGCATCCTTTTTTACTGGAAATAAAAATTTATATTGAAATGTTTTTAAAATGTCGGGATTTAAAATCATATTAACGTTTATTTTTGAAGCTGATGATTTTTCTAATAACATTGTGATAATTACAAAAATCGATGTAGATATCTTAAAAATTAATTTAATAAAACCGTGGTTTTTAATTTTTTTCTAAAGCAAAACTTAAATCTATATGTAGTTACATATATACGCGATATGCGGATAGTATGGAGGAAGGAGATAAAAGGGTGAGAGGCTCCGTCAACGTGTGAGTAGGTCTCCCCCCTCCTCCCCCTCGCCACTGATATCACGCATTTGTGGCGTGTTTCTGTTTTTTGACGGGGCCCGCCAAACTTTAATTTACTACTTTTAACATTTTTATCACAATAATTCGGAGGTTCTGATCGTGTATCATCACATGCTTATAGGTACAAATATAGAACCAGAAGTTTCGCGGATAGAAAACGGGTTATCTTTACATTTTTATAAGTTAGGGGAGGGGAAACCAAGGATTTTTATTACAAGCGGGATTCATGGAGATGAACAAACGGGGGTGTATGTGGCAGAGGATCTTCTTCAAAGGCTTGGTAAAATGGAACTCTTTGGTAGTATCACCATTCTTCCAGTTGCGAATCCTCCCGCTTTTAGATGTAAAACTCGAATTTCACCATTAGACGGTCTAGATTTGAACCGAGTGTTTCCAGGAAATAGTGAAGGTACTGTTACAGAACGCTTAGCTGCGGAAATATGGGAACAAGCAAGACAAGCAGATTATATAATAGATTTGCACTGCTGCGAGTATGATTGCGTGCCTTACGTATTAGCTTTACATAGAGAATTCAGTTATGTTAGGACATTTTCTTATAAGCTTGGAATACCTCACATTATCGAATCGACTGGGTTACGTGGACAATTATTTGTTGAGGCAAGTCATGAAGGTATTCCAGCAGTAATAATAGAAATGAGAGGA
Organism: Candidatus Baldrarchaeota archaeon; assembly: GCA_019056805.1. Taxonomy (GTDB): domain Archaea; phylum Asgardarchaeota; class Baldrarchaeia; order Baldrarchaeales; family DXJG01; genus DXJG01. The sequence continues at coordinate 186,536 of DXJG01000002.1, forward strand.
AGTAGATATATTGATTTACAGTCAGCAGTTCAAGTCAGAGAGGTACTCCTAAATTTTCTTACGACATTAGGTCTAGTTCAAGGTCGTGCATTAGAAAGTAAGTCGGAATTTTATGGAAGAATAACGGAAATAAAGTCACCTGCAAACGGTGTATTTATACCAAAACTTTTGTGTGGAGCTGAGGTAAACGAGGAAACTTTGCTTGGAGAAATAAGGGGAGGTAGCAAGATACACTCTCCAATTAGTGGATTACTAGTTTACATTGAAAAACCAGCATATGTATTTAAAGGCGATAAAGTTGCGGGAGTAGCAGCAAAACTAAAATATTAATCACTATGAGCTGGATAACACCATTAGCCATTTAATTACTATGATTATGGATATTACAAAAGATGAGACTCTTAATAAAATGGCAACAATTGGATTATTAGATAAGACCGAAGAAAACTTTATCATCAGGAAGAAAGAGACAAAAAATGGTATACATGAAATAAATAGACTAACAGCATCATTTGAGACAGCTATTAAGAAAGCATCAAGAAACCAAATAAGCAGTACTATAAAAACAATTGTAAGTAAATTCATGTCTATCTTCCTCAATAATTTAGTATCGAAGCTAGGTATATAAAGAAAACATAATTCACAAAATCTAAATCTGAAGTTTTTATATCACGAAGTTAATAAGGCTAATGAATAAGCCACCAATTATAATTGATGGACAAAATATATTTAGTTCACGCGAGTTATGTAGAGTAAATGTTAGATATCGGGTGTTGCAGAAATTTATCCCTTAAATACATTAAATCGGAAATTTATTTAACTATTTATTGGAAGTGACTCAAAATTGTTTAAAATATGGATCGATGTTCTTACACCTAAACAACTGTTATTTTTCACAAAAATTTCCGAAAAATTGAAAAATGAAGGTTTAGAAACACTTCTAACTTCGAGAGACTATCAAGAAGTTAACGACCTAATAAAACAGAAAAACCTAAATATTCCCGCTATCGGTAAACATGGAGGCTATAGACTTAAAGATAAACTACTAGCAAGTACTGAAAGAATTCTACTCCTAACCCAATACGTAGATAAAATGCAGCCAGACGCAGCCTTATCTTTTTCCTCGCCAGAAGCAGCACGAGTAGCATATGGACTTAACATACCACATATATGCATAAACGATTCACCCCACTCCGAAGCTGTTGCTCGACTAACAATACCATTGTCTAAATTACTTTTCACACCAAAAATAATCCCAAAAAAAGTCTGGAGAAAATTTGGAATATCTGAACAATATATTATACAATACCGAGCTCTAGACCCAATTGTTTGGCTTAAAGACTTCAAACCAGATATTAAGGTAATAAAAGAGTTAAAGTTAAACCTAGACCAGCCAATTGTAGTAATAAGACCAGCAGAAACCTATGCAGCCTACCTCAGGGATCAAATATCTGATATTTGTCCAATTACAGCGAAAATAACACAAAAATTATTAAAAATCTTGAATAGCGATGTTCAAATCGTAATTGTTCCAAGATATAAGGAACAAAGAAAAATGTTAAAGACAAAATTTATGGAAAATGTTATAATTCCAGAACATGCCATTGATACAATCAGCTTGCTGTATTATTCCAGCTTACTTATAGGGGCAGGAGGTACAATGAATGCAGAAGCAGCTCTCTTGGGAAGGCCGGTTATTTCATGTTTTCCCGGAGAAACCACACTTGTTGAACGGTATTTAATAAATAGAAAACTTGTATATAGAGTAAAAAGTCCAGAAGAAGCAGTAAAATTAGCGTTAAATATTTTGCAAAATGTAGAAAAATTTTTAAACATTCACAAGGAACGAGCACTTAAAATATTGAGCAATATGGAAAACCCAGCTGAAGTTATTTCAAAAAAGCTGAAAAGTTATCTAAATAAATATTACAGGACAAGGAGAAGATGAATAATGGTATCATTTTCCGATGTAATATATGCGGTACTGGGATTTACTGTCTCTTTCGTCGTAACTTTTATCCTAGTACCATTACTAATTCGCAAATTCAAAGAAAAAGGAATAGTAGGAACAGATATTCATAAATCTGAAAAACCAGAAATACCCGAAATGGGTGGATTAAGTATTTTAATTTCTACTATCATCGCTGGCATCCTGCTTTCTGCATTATACAGAGAGTTAGCAAATATTTTTATCGTATTTTTAATAGTTGTTGTCGCTGTGGGAATAATTGGAGCAATAGACGATATTAGACCTCTAAATCCGAAATTAAAACCGATTTTAACAGCTCTAGCAGGATTACCAATAATACTTCTTGGAACATATGTTCCAAGACCTGTGCTTCCTATAATAGGGAAAACAAGATTAACTATCGTATATCCACTACTCATTCTTGCAAGCTTTGCTGTATCAACTAATGCTGTTAACATGTTAGATATATTCAATGGTGCTATGGCTGGTACTTGTGGTATACTCTTTCTTGCACTGCTAATAGCATCGATTATTTTAGGTTCTGAAGCTGGACTTATACTATCCGCTATAATGCTCGGTTCTTTAATTGCCTTTTACTATTACAACAAATATCCGGCCAAAATATTTTCTGGAGATGTAGGATCTCTTGCAGTAGGTGCTGCAATAGCTGCAACTGCAATAATTGGAAGACTTGAGATAATAACGATAGTTGCAATGATGCCTCATATTATGAATGGGTTTCATAGCTTAGCAAGTATTGGTGGGCTTTTAGAAAGAAGACAAATAAAGGCAAGACCTACAAAAATACTTTCAGATGGAAGACTTGTAGCCAATGAAGATCCTAAAGCTCCAATAACGCTTGCCAGGCTAATATTAGCAGGAGGCCCTCTCTATGAATATGAAATAGTGAAAGTGCTTTTCCTGCTGTCAGCATATAGCGGACTACTTGCTATAATCACCGCACTAATAATTGCATGGGGGTTATAAACACTTGAACAATAAACATATACTCAATATTCTTGGTATAATGACCTTAGTATGGGTTACAATGTTAATAGGGCTTGTTATTATCTGGAAATTTATTGTCCCATTATCTTATCCTTCAAATTCTTACCTTATTACATTTTTAATTAGCACTTTCAAAGTTGGAGTTTCTGGTATCTTAGCTTTTATATGGCTCTATCTCTGGAACAAACTTGTAAAAACATATTTCTGGAAAACACTACGAGGTAACCGTGACAATGAATAAAGAAAATGAAGGTAGCAATGAAATGAAATCTTACGAATCGAAGTCAATAAGTATAAAACTACCGTCAAATTATCCAGAAATCGATCTAAAAGACGTTTTCATAGCTTCATATATTGCTGTTACAAAATTTAATGCAAAAATATTAAAAATAAACGAAACAATCAGAAAAGATAATTTAATATCTGGAGAATTACTTTTTAAAATCCCCAAAAATGAAGACATCCTTATAAATATACTGCTCGACGGAACATCTAAACAACTAATAATAACATGTCAATACGAAAAAACAAATGAAATTGATAACTTGATCCGCGACATTGAGAACAACATATCTTTTCTTGTAGAAAAGTTTTCAAAACTAAGTGAAGAAGAAAGAACAAAAATAAGAAGAGTAGTTAAAGTATTGAAAGAAATAGATAGAACATCTTTGTCGATCCTAAGCCAAGAAGATGTTGAAAAAATATACTTTTTACTTTCATTGTTGCGAGAGAGAATATGCGAATATACAAAAAACCTAATAGAAATATCCCTTAAAACAGAGCGGTGGTTAAAAATCCTTAATAACCTTAGGACAGAACCTAATACGAAACTCGATAACGATACAGCTAAAAAACTTCTATCAGAATTATCTCATTGGAAAGAAAAGATATGTGAGAGAATAAAAATATAAAGGTGGCAGGCAAAATGGGAAAAGTAAAAAAGGGAGTTAATTGCAGTGTAGCAGGATGTAGCGATCGCGCGATTCAATCGATATCCATAGATAAAGTCCAAGAAGCGGCCCAATCTATGGGATTAAAATTCGACACCAAAAAATCAAGAAGAATTTACCTGTGTGAAAAACATTACAAAGAAGTTAAAAAATATCTTAAAAAAACTAAAAAACTAGAAAAATGGAAACACGGCCTACCATTTACCTAATAAAACTAAAAGATATACCAGCCAAAATACGATCCATATGATCCTGAACTGTTTCCCAGATAATTTCTAATTCACCAGCAGTTAACCCAATACCGATAAGTGACAACGCAATTGAGATGAATATCAAAGCAATAATTTTATCACGCATTTTGTAACACCCTTAAGTTTGCTATGGATATATAAAAGTGATAAATTTAAAATTTATGTATCACCGGTAGTAAACCGTAAAATTTATTCCAATGCAACTGTATAGTTAAATTACGCCCGATGACATTGCTCGGCCAGCCTGATGAAGCAGACTAGCTCATGATGAACCTACGCAGGCAGGAAGGGCATAATTTTTTCTATCCTAATCATTTAATCTTCATACTATATATGTTAGTGAGCAATCAGCATAAATAATATTTTCATTTATTGTCCGCACAAAAGATTTAGCAAAAAAGATAAAAATAGAACCTTTATTTGATATCAACAAGTATTAAAAAATCGAGTTATGGGAGGAGAAAAATGCAAATTACGGACTTATTACTGGGACCATCGATTTGGGTAATAGCCTTCCTTCTACTCATACTAGTGGTTATAGTCCTTTCATGCATACGAGTACTAGCGGAATATGAAAGGGGAGTAATATTCAGACTTGGAAGAGCATTACCTGGAGTAAAAGGTCCCGGAATTATATTTCTAATACCTATAATTGACAGATTAGTTAAAGTAGACCTAAGAGAACACTTCTTTGAAATACCAAGACAAAGATGTATAACCAAAGATAACGCCCCTGTAGACATAGATGTTTTGATCTATTATAAAGTAGTTAACGCGCGAGATTCGGTAATCAAAGTTAAAGACTTTAAAGGTGCATCCGTTGGAATCGCGCAAACAACACTAAGAGCTGTCGTTGGAGACATTGTTTTAGATGACGTGTTAGCCAAAAGAGAATACATAAACACGGTGCTCAGAGACAAACTTGACGAGGCTACAGAAAGATGGGGAGTAAAAGTTACAACAGTAGAAATTAGAGAAATAGATCCCCCAAGACAAGTCCAAGACGCGATGATTAAACAGATGGAAGCAGAAAGAATTAGAAGAGCAATGGTTACGGAAGCAGACGGTAAAAGGGAAGCATCGATAAAGGTTGCTGAAGGTGAAAAACAGGCAGCCATACTAAAAGCAGAAGGTAAACGAAGAGCAATGATTTTAGAAGCTGAAGGTGAAAGACAAGCAGCAATCTTAAAAGCAGAAGGTTACTCTGCCGCTCTTAATAAAATCTATTCTGTTGCAAAGAACCTTGACTATAAAACAATGGCACTGCAATACCTAGAAACATTGAAATCTCTTGGAGCAAGCCCATCAACTAAGTTTATATTCCCAGCAGAGTTCATGCAATTAATTGCTCCAATAAGAGAATTCCTAGGCGGGGTTTCGAAGTCTTCAAGTGACAAAGAGTAAACTACCCTACTACGAAGTTAAAGAAGATACAATAAATAATTTCACATACCTTCTTTTATTCTTTCTATTATTTTGTTTAACCTTTCCTTGTCTTCAGCTGCTATTACAACATTTTTATAGCTTGGAAGAGCAATGGAAACTTCTTTAATGAAAAGTTGTAGAGCTATATGAGCAGGGTGTTCCGAGACATCCAGCGATCCGTCTTCGAAAACAAATGACGCTTCCTTCCATGTCTTTTTTTCTTCGTCCACAGGCCATAATGCATAAGCATAATCATCCGTCATAAGCACTATTGATGGAGAGCTTTTCCAAGCTTCTTCTACATATTCTAACATTTTTTGGGCATTTTCCTTTTTCCCCATAGCTTTCAACCCTCCACTATTACTCACTCCAAATAAGTACAGCAATATTAGTAACGTCCTTACTTTCTTTAAGTTTTCACTAGCTTTTTACTTTCACTTTTATAGTTAAACCTAAATAAACACTATCATCGGTACCATCATAACATTTTTCACCTTGCCAAATCAGTAATATTAACTTGGTGTACTAAGTTACTTGAAACCACATTTAAAACTGTATTAAAAGTATATTAATTGCAGAGTGTAGAAACTGTCATTTAATCGATCATATATGGTCGTGCTTAACGAGATATTAATTCAAAATAGGGAATGTCGAAACTTAGGAGGCATATGTTTTGAAAGCGATGTTTAAGCATGCTTGCCCGAATTGTGAAGGTAAAATTTCTGATGAAAGATTAGCTATGGGAGTACCATGCGAAAACTGTCTGTCTATAGATATTAATCAACTAAAAAACCTATGTTCAAAAATGAATCCCTTGGAATTTAAAATAAAAATTCTGGACATTTTAAGGGCTCAAGGAACACTAAAAAAGTATTATGAACTTGTTAAAATCGAAAAAGAATTGGCCGAGTTTGAAGATTTATTTAGAAAGGGAACTGGAAGCAGGCTTTGGAGTGCACAGCGAGAGTGGGCAAGAAGAGTCTTAAAAGGGGTAAGCTTTGCCATAACCGCTCCCACGGGCATAGGTAAAACAGTATTTGGAATGACTATGGCCATATATCTAAGCACTAAAGGCAAAAAATCCTATATTATTCTCCCCACAACAGTACTTGTTAAGCAGACACTAGATAGAATCAAAGAGTTTTTAGAAAAAACAGGAATTCAAATTAAGGTTGCTGGTTATTACGCCAAACTTTCCAAGGATGAAAGAGAAGAATTTAAGCATATGGTTGAAACTGGAGACTTTAATATACTTGTTACAACTTCACAATATCTTGCATTAAAATTTGACGAAGTATCAAAACATAAATTCGATTTTGTATTCGTTGACGATGTAGATGCGCTCCTTAAGTTATCAAAAAACATCGATAGAGTTTTGTTACTATTAGGGTTCAGCAACGAAGCTATTAATCTAAGTTTAAGATTAATAAAATTAAAGAAAGCGTATGTACGAGCAAGAGCAAATGAAATAGATAAAATAGAACACGAAATAGAAGAAATAACAGAAAAAATAAATTCTCTAAAAGAAAAAACAAAGCCGGGAACATTAATAGTCTCCACTGCAACTGGTAAAGCAAGAGGCGATCGAGTGAAGTTGTTTAGAGAGTTGTTAAACTTTACAATCGGGTCAGCAAGTGAAGGTTACAGAAACGTTCAAGACCTTTATATTCCAAGAGAAAGAAACGTAGAAGAACAGTTACATGCATTAGTTAAAAAACTAGGAGCAGGTGGAATTATCTTTGTCACACTCGAAGAAGGAATAGATTTTGCTGAAAAAATCGCCAATTTTCTAAATGAAAGGGGAGTTAAAGCTGAAGCTTTCCACGCAGGCAAGAAAAGCCCTGAAATCATAGATCAGTTTTCTAATGGTGAAATAGACATACTTATTGGGGTTGCAAGTCATTATGGACTTTTAGTCAGAGGTCTTGATCTACCACATCGCGTACGCTACGCTATTTTCACCGGGGTTCCAAAATTCAAATTCAGCTTAGATGTTAGCGAAGAAACCAGTCCAACAAGAATATACATGCTTCTATCCGAAATATCAGAATACTTACCCAGCGAGGAAAAAGAAAAAGCCGAAAACTTTCTCAGGAAAATCAGACAATACTTAATGAGACTAACACCAACACAGTTACAACAAATTAGAGATGCACTAACTGCCAAAACAAAAATAAATAATACATATCTTCAAAACATCTTAGACCTCTATGTCAACGTCATAAATTTTGTTGATTCCATGCTTAAAAGAAAAGACATTCTTGATAAGATAAGAGAAAGTCCATTTATATCTCTAGAAAAAATAGACGAAGAACTCTATATACTAATACCAGATGTAAGAACCTACATTCAAGCTTCGGGAAGAACATCGAGATTATTTGCAGGAGGAGTAGCTAAAGGGATTTCAATACTCCTAGTAGATAATGAAAAGATCTTCAACGGTCTTGTAAGGCAACTAAGATGGAGATTCGAAGAAAGCGAATGGAAACATCTAAACGAAGTAGACCTAACTTCGCTACTTAAAGAAGTCGATGCCGACAGAGAACTTATTTTAAAAATTAAACGAGGAGAAATAACGATAGAATTAAAAGACCCAGTAAAATCAGCACTTCTCATAGTAGAATCTCCAAGTAAAGCATTTACTATTTCCACATTTTTCGGCAAACCAGCAAGAAGAAGATTACATGGATTACCAGTCTACGAAGTTGTAACTGGAGATTTAGACTTAAACGTAGCTGCAAGCGGAGGTCATATTTTTGATCTAGTTACTGAAGAAGGGTTCCACGGTGTGATGACCGAAAACGGGGTTTTCATACCAATATATACAACAATAAAAAGATGTATGACATGCAGAGAACAATTTGTAGAAGATGTAGACAGGTGTCCACGATGTAAATCCACAGAAATAAAAAACTCCCTAGATAATGTAAAAGCACTAAGCGAAATAGCCTCTGAAGTAGATATAATCCTTATAGGAACCGATCCAGATTCTGTTACGGGAGATTCAGAAGTTTTGGTGAATTTAAATGGAAAAGTATTCCTATCTAGGATCGACGAACTATTTGAAAGATTAAAGAGTTCAAAAGAATTTTACTTTTTCACTAAGAGAAATCATGAATATCTTGAACCAAAAGATAATAGTTATTTAAAAGTATTAGGAGTTGATAAGCACTTTGACACTCGATGGGTAAATGTAAATTATTTCATTAGGCATAAAGTTCAAAAAGAAATTTATGAAATCGAAACAGCAACAGGCAGAAGTATAAAAGTGACTGGAGACCACTCCTTATTTACACTTAAAGATTTCCAGCTTCAAGAACTTAAAATAAGCGAAATTAAAATCGGAGATATGTTAGTAGTTCCACGAAGACTGGTATGTAATGAAAATAGTCTTGAATATATTGACATTTTAGATTTTAAAGACTTAGGTGCGAAAAAAGTAGACGAAAAACATGTTAAGATTGGAAAAAGTAAACCTATACCAAGATACATAAAGCTTGATAAAATTTTTCTCGAGTTTCTCGGTCTATGGATAGGTGATGGTTCATTCCACAAAGATAGATATGTACGCATTTCTGTCATTGATAAAGAGTCAAGAAAAGTTGTAAAGGAAATAGCTAAGAGATTCGGAGCAAAGATATATGAAGAAAAGGACAATGCAACACTTACAATAATGTCAAGGGCTCTTTACCTTATTTTAAAGAAAGTTTTCGGTTTAAAGCATGGTGCAGGTTCAAAAGAAGTTCCATCTATAATTTTTTCTCTTTCTAAAGAACAAATATCAGCTTTTCTAAGAGGATACATCAGTGCTGATGGTACTGTGTCTAAAGGAGAACCTAATTTTTCAACAAAATCCAAAAAACTCTTTGAACAACTTAGAACGCTATTTCTAATGTTAGGAATTGTGGTTAAAAAATACGAAGATAACGGGGTTCTTAGAGGATTTATCCATGCAGAGTGGATATCCGATTTCATAAATAAAATTGGCTTTCTTCAGGAAAGTAAAAATAGTAAGATAACTCCTAAGAAAGGAATAAGGAATTACATAGATGTATTTCCCGTGGAAGGGTTAAAAGGATGCATTAAGACGAATCCCAGTTATGCAGAGGCAATATATAGATCTGGGATAATGGGAAGACGGAGATTGGAGAACTTTTTGCCATTTATAAAAAATGAAACATTGAAAGAGACTGTTAAAAGCGTTCTAAATTCGGATATTATGGTCGAAAAAGTTGTTAAAATTAGAAAAATAGAAAAATTTAATGATTATGTTTATGATTTTGATACGGAAACTGATAACTTTATAGCAAACAATATTCTCGCCCATAATACCGAGGGGGAGAAAATTGGTTGGGATATAGCTACTGTCTTATCACCGTATGCGCACCAAATTAAACGTGTAGAATTTCATGAAATAACAAAAATGGCGATTAGGAATGCGCTTGAAAATCTTAAAGAAATAGATGAAAACAGAGTATCAGCACAACTGGTACGTAGAATAGAGGATAGATGGATAGGTTTCGAGTTAAGTAGACGTCTTTGGCAAAGATTTCGGGATTATCATCTCTCTGCAGGCAGAGTTCAGACCCCGGTTTTAGGTTGGATAATAGAAAGATATAAGGAATTTCTAAAAAGTTGGAAATATGTTTTCTGGGTGAAGCTATCAAATCAATACATAGTGGAGCTCAGAGATCTTGGGGGAAAGCCTTACGAGATTGCTGAGAAACTTCGCGGTTCAGATGTTAAAATTATATTCCTTGAGGAAACTTTAGAAGATTTGAATCCACCTCCACCATTTACAACTGATGAAATGTTGAGAGAAGCATCAAGACTCTTAAAATTCGGTGCACAAGAAACTATGATTCTTGCACAAGCGCTTTTCGAATCCGGTCTAATAACTTACCATAGAACGGATAGTCACCGAGTAAGTAATGTAGGAATAAGAATCGCTAAGGAATACATAACTCAAGAAATTGGTGAAGAGTATTTTCATGCAAGAAAATGGGGAACAGAGGAAGAAGGAGCTCATGAATGTATCCGTCCAACACGTCCACTAAACGTGGAAAGACTAAGAACTCTAATAGAGGAAGGAGTAATAAAAACAGCAGAAACAATGACATGGCAACACTACAAACTATATCAACTCATATTCAACAGATTTATTGCAAGCCAAATGACACCTGCGAAAATAAAAAGAATGAAGGCAAAAATAAAGTTCAATGAAATAGTTGAGACTGAAATAGAAGGAATTACAGAAATAGTTGAACCAGGATTTACAACGATACAACCAATAAAAACGATACCCAAATTAAAAGAACCACTAAGCGTAGTTGATGTTAAATTCAAAAAAATACCAACAATAAGTCTTTATACGCAAGGAGATATTGTTGAACTCATGAAAAAGAGAGGAATAGGAAGACCATCTACGTATGCAACAATAATACAAACATTACTTGAAAGAGGTTATGTAGAAGAGAAAAACAAAATGTTAAAACCTACAAAACTGGGAATCAAAGTATACGAGTACCTATCAAAATTTTACAGCAACTTAGTATCAGAAGAAAGAACTAGAGAACTGGAAAGAAAAATGGAAGAAATAGAAGAAGGAAAGGTAAATCATCAACAAATCTTAAAGGATCTCTACCAGGAAATAAAAAGTCTCAAATGATTCTAATAGAAATATTTCGAGATAATTTTCACCATCGCTTTTTAAGCTCTAAACCACGTAAATACGTAATATATCGGTTTACCGTCAGGACTTATTGTTGATATTATGAATTTCTTTCTCACGGTAGTTGCAAGTCTACCGGATCTCACTATTTCTAATGCAGAAAGTTTCGAGTTCATCGGTAAAACATGAACTAAGAAAGGGGCGTGATCAATTCCAGGACCATGCTCATAAACAGCAAAATCAGCACCAAACTTCATTCCAGGCCGAACAACATATCCTTTCTCCCTAAGATCTTTATACACTATGTATTTTTCCTCAAATTTTTCGTGAATTTTTGACGCAATTTTCTTAAATTCTTCAAATGTTAATTCACGGTTCGTCTCCGCATCTATTAAAATAAGTCTATTCTTTTCCATTAAATATAACGCTTCTAAAAAAGATAGTTCTAAAGGCTTATTGAAACTAGGGGCTTTCGGCTTTCTGATTCCAAGAGGTTTACCATAAAATCCTTCAGCATAAAGTTTTGAGCCTTGTTCAGGATTCCAAACGACAACTCTACTTCCAAGAAATTCTCCTCGAATCTTTTCCGACATTTTTTCCCTCCTAACCTAACTTACCGACTGCTATGATTCTTACCGCATCCGCTGCATCTTCTGCAATATCAGCAATCTCCTCAATATGCCTAACAAAATCTATCACTTTAATTAAGGTTTTTGCGCTTATATCCAAGTTGTAAAGCGTGTGGACAATAACTCTTTGTAGTACATCAACTTTTCTCTCCGATTCGTCAACTTCTTCAGCTATCTTTATGGCTTTTTCCACGTTTTGAGGAAGCATGAAAATTGCTTCTCTTAATTTTTCAACAGACTTTACAACCCATTCAATGAATTCTCTAAACATGTCAGCTAATTCGCCCTGAGGACGCCAATCACGTAAATGTGATAGTCTAAAGCTCGTTGCGTCAGCATAATCAGCTATTTCATCTGCAATAAGACTTAATCGCATAAGATCTTCTCGCTGTATTAATGTAGCAGCCTTAGAAACCTCATCTAGTAATGCTCTTTTTATTTCATCTGCTTCTTTTTCTAAGGACGAAATTTTTTCTAACCTTTGCTCAATTGATTCCCATCTGTTGTTTATCCAATCTTCTACCATAAGAGATAGTTCTTTTACGGCTGTTATTACTTTTCTTATATGGTCTTGGTACATATCAAGTGCTTTTCTTTCTTCGTCATTTGTATATGGATTTATAACCATGAACGCTACCTCCTAGGAAATATTGAGCCATTTCAAGTTTAAATTGAATGTTAAATCTTTATCGTTATTTCTAAATCGCTGTGCAACAAATGATAACCCCCATTTATAATGTTTTCGTAAAACTTAGGAACGTACATTGATGTGGATTTGCGTCAAATAAACATAGACTTTTCGATTGATATCGGTAAATTGAAGTTGATCAATAAATTAGCAAGAAAAATATTGGAAATGTTCTAACAATATTTTTAAATAGCTGTTTTTGTTAAGTACGCTTCAAATCTTATTTCGGAAGTCTTATATAACTCTCGTAAGAACATAATATGCCGATGAAGAGTGGCATCAGCTGGCTAGGCTTTGCCGATGGCCTGGGATCAACCACCTGAGCATCCTACTTATAATTATACGAGACTTCCTTAGAATAATTTTTAAATATTGAAGATAGTTTTAGTCTGATAAATTCCATTCCTGATCAAAACTCTAGGCGAGAAAAATGTTATTGACAGACCTTTTTGAAAAAAATAAATTAAGATTTCTACTGTTTGGCGGTAAAGGCGGTGTAGGAAAAACAAGTTGTGCAGCAGCGACTTCCCTTTGGGCAGCAGAAAATGGAAAAGAAACCCTAGTAATTAGTACAGACCCAGCTCACAGTTTATCGGATAGTTTCGGAGAAAAAATAGGAGATTCTATCAAAAAAATAAACGGAATAAAAAACCTCTATGGTCTTGAAATAGACCCTAAAAAAGCAATACGTGAATATAGCGAAAAACTACAATCAACACCAGATTTAGGCCTACCAATAGATGTACAAACGGACGAACTCGAGGAATTGACATCTCTTACGCCGCCAGGAGCTGACGAGGCTCTTGCTTTTGCAAAAGTTTTAGAATTTATAGAAAGACCCGAATATGACCTCATAATTTTCGACACTGCTCCAACTGGGCATACTTTAAGACTTCTTAGTTTACCTGATATTTTAAACAGTTGGGTTGGAAAACTCATTAAAATGAGAGCATGGATTCTTCGAATGACCTCCTTCTTTAAAAGAATTTTAGGTAAAGGAGGAGAAGAGGACAAAACGATGGAATATCTTGAAAAACTAAAAAATACTATTGAGACAGCAAGAGCAGAACTGTCAAATGAAGAGGAGACACGATTTATACCAGTTATGATTCCAGAGGCCATGTCAATCTACGAGACGGAGCGCTTAGTAAGAACTTTATACGAATACGAGATTCCAGTTACACACATCATTGTTAATATGATTCATCCAGAAGTTCTAGGATGTACTTTTTGTGCAGCTCGTAGAAGCATGCAAATAGAGAATCTAAAAATTATTAATGAGTATTATTCTGACTTTTCAATAGTTTATATGCCTCTCTTTCCGACCGAAATTAGAGGTATTTCGAAGCTTAGGGAATTTGCAAAATACCTTTTTGAGGAGGAATTTATACCTAAATTATATTAGGAAGGTGAAAAAGTTGAACGGAAGATTTAGAAGTAAATTGTTTGCACTATTATTTCTTCTCCTTGTATGTATTAGTTTCTTTCTATACGCATTTTTAATTTTTAGTCCCTAATCTATTTACTTCCTTTCAGAAATATATTTTAATCAAGATATATGATAATATAAATTCGCTAACAACTTGTGAGGGCTACAAGTGACACAAACATCTACTATAGTATTCCTAGGAGGAGCGCGAGAAGTAGGTAGAACATCGATATTATTGGAGCTTGAAGATCTAAATATTCTACTTGATTGTGGAATTAATGTAGGTGGAAAGGGAGAGAATAGATATCCCCTCTCAATGCCGAAAAAACCAGACATAACAATTTTATCTCATGCTCATCTTGATCATGCAGGCTATATTCCAGCGATTGCTAAAAAATATCAATGTAAAATTTATGCTACACCCCCGACACAAGATATATCCGAAATTTTACACATAGACCTACTAAAAATCGCTAAAGAAAGTAGAGATGCTTTACCCTTTGAAATGAAAGATGTTATGGCTCTCAGAAAATACTTTATTGATTCCTCATACAGAATACCAATTTCCCTAAACGATAATGTCAAGCTTACCATGTATAGGTCTGGTCACATCTTAGGCTCAGCTATGATAAAAATTGAAACAGAGTCACTTTCCATCCTTTACACCGGAGATTTATCAATGCGAAATAGTAAAACTCTTGAAATGGCAGATACAGATGTTGGAAAAGTAGACATACTCATAATTGAATCTACCTATGGGCATTCCTCAGATAAACATCCAAGTAGACAAAAAACAGAACAAGAGTTCATAAAAGCAATCCAAAAGACCATTAAAAGAGGAGGAAAAATTCTGGTACCTGCATTTGCAGTAGGCAGAGCTCAAGAAGTCATGCTTACATTAGAATCTTACATGAGAAGTAAAGCCCTATCAAATGTCCCAATCTATATTGATGGAATGATAAGAAAAATTAACGAACTCTACAGAATCTACTGGTTTTACTTAAGACCGCAAATAAGAAGAACAATAAGATATGCAAAAAGAAACCCACTAGAATCTAAACTATTTACGATAGTAAGAGACAGAGATGAACCCGTTGAACGAGAAGAACCATGTATAATCATAAGTACCTCAGGGATGTTAGAAGGCGGACCGGCAATGTTTTATCTAAAAGAACTTGGCAATGATCCTAAAAACCTTATTTGTCTAACAGGTTACCAAGTACCAGGTACTAGAGGAAGAAAATTACTTGATGGAGAGAAAGAAATAGAATTACCAACCGGAGAGGAAATTGAAGTTTCAGCAGAAGTAAAATTATTTGATTTTAGCGCGCACGCAGATCAACCCAGCTTGTTCAGGTTTATTTCTTATTTAAAAGGAGTACAAAAAGTATTTTGCATACACGGAGAAGAAAATAAAGTATTAGATTTTTCAGAAAGAATAAAGAAAAATAAAAAAATTGAAGCATATGCCCCCAAAGTCGGAGAAGAAATAACGCTCTAAATTCAGGTAGAAACAGCTTTCCTGACGGTTGCTATAGAATTATCCGCGATACCTTTTTCTTGTAATTCATCTGGGTTCATCCACACTTCGTTTATGGGAACTTCACCTTTCGAAAAAGAGATGCTTCTGAACTTTTTCTTCTTAGCTACAACTATTTCAATTTCCTGGCCGTCTTCAATTTCTAGAAAAGACATGGTTTCGGGATTTAAAAAAGATTTTCCTCTCTCCACCTCTACACGATGTCTAAGTCTCATTCTTTTTTGTCTAATTCCATCCATTCCATCACCTCAAATTATTTTGATGATTTACCTAGCTCCTCGAAATTCTTTCTACCTTTAAAGTAATCTAAAAGTTCATTGGTTAAATCATGTACAGAAATCCGAATTTGCTGCCATGTATCTCTATCTCTTAACGTAACGGTATCGTCCTTTTGAGTTTGGTAATCGATAGTAACCGCTATAGGGACACCTACTTCATCAGCGCGGGCATATCGTCTACCAATGGAACCAGAGTTATCATACATTGCTCTAATTCCTTCATCTCTAAGACTCATCCATACTCTTTGTGCGGTACTTGGAAGATTATCTTTATTAACCAGAGGAAACACTGCAACCTGTATAGGTGCCAAATCCCTTGGTAATTTAAGAACTACTCTATTTTCCTTCACAGAATAACTGCATTCAAGTGTAGCGTAAACCAACCTATCTGCACCAAAACTTGGCTCAAAAACATGGGGAATAAATCTTCTACCTGTTATTTTCTCTGTTTTCTTCTCTATTTTTACATGTTTAGGTTCTATACGGATACCATCGAATTCATAATAACCCTTTTTATCAAATGAGACTTTTATATCCATAGGATTAACATTTTTAAGCATACTGAACACTTTTTGAGCATTGTCACCGAAATCCGATTTAATAATTTCCTTTAAGGGTTGAACAACAATTTTTTCGATAATTTGCGGCTCTTTAAATCGTTTAAATACTGTTAAATCAACTCTACTGTGTTCCATATGACGCTTTAGGTCATAGTCTGTTCTATAAGCATGCCCAGCAACTTCTACCCATCCAAAACGCTGCAAATAAATCTCGTGATCAAAAGTTTGTTTGGAATAGTGAGCCTTTTCCCAGGGCATCTGTTCTTTAAATCGCTGTCTTTCCCATGGAATACCCAAGCTAGAGATGAAGTATTTAGATATAACCATAAAATAAGCCTGCCATTCGGCAGAAATATAACCTTTATCAACTGCTTCACGAGCAGTTACAATCAAGGGCTCTTCCTCATTTCTCGCTCGCATATCAGCAGTCACTAATTTCAACTCTTCGTCTTCAACTTCACTTAACTTCGGACACGAAAGATCTTCAGGATCAACGAACACTTCAACTTCCATAATAGTAAATTCTCTTAAACGAATCAAACCCTTTCTCGGGCTAATTTCATTTCTCAACACTTTACCAATTTGAGCAATTCCTAGCGGTAATTTTTCTCTAGTAACTGTGAAAATTCTTTTGAATTCAACAAACATGCCTTGAGCAGCTTCAGGCCGTGCATATCCTCTGTTTTCACTATAAGGGCCAATTGTTGTTTTAAACATTAAGTTAAATTGACCGACTTTACCAAGCCGACCTCCACATTCTGGACATTTAATATTCTCTTTTTCAATAATTTCTTCTATTTCTTCGATACCTAATCCTTCAGCAACTTTACCAGTAGCGTCCTCAATTATATGATCTGCTCTAAATTTCCTTTTACAATCTAAACATTCAACAACTGGATCTGTAAAATGATCCAGGTGTCCACTAGCTTTAAAAATTACCTCAGGCATAATTATCGGACTTTCAATTTCAACAAATCCCTGTTTATAAATAAACCACTCTCTCCATTTTTCCTCTATTCTGTGCTTTAACTCTATTCCGAGAGGCCCGTAAGTAACAAAACCCCTAAGACCACCATATATTTCAAAACTGGGCCAAAGGAACCCTCTTCTTTTCAAGAGCTCCACAATTTTTTCATAAATGTCCACATATCCTACCTCCATACTTCTAAAATAACCGTATGAAGCCTCAACGAACAATGAATAACCTTAATAAAATAGTTATTGTATAAAGCAGGATTCCTTTATGCAGAGGCATTGCCTACCTTGCTTTAACTCTTTTAATTAGAGGTGGTCTAGCCTTATAGAGTATCCTATGACCACAATAAGGACATCTTACCCCCGGTAGGGCCTTCAAATCTTCTGATGTCATCTGACGTCCACACTTAGCACAAACATATGGCATTAATATTCCTCCTTGTAGGAACATCCTTCTCCTTTTGCTTATACTCTAAATTACTTAAACTCTTCGACGTGAGACATGTAAGACAAAAATTTATTTATGTTTCGTATTACTATAAAAAGTCATAAAACCTCTTCTGCTTCCACTAATCTATCAGAAATAACACGAACAACTTTCACTTTAAGTTTTTTACCTATCTTATCTCCAGCGTTTTTAACAATAACAACAGGGCCTTCAGAAATCACATATCCTATACCATCACCTCTCCTTTTCTTAAAAGGTTCAGCTATAATAACATCGAGTACCTTGCCAATCAATTTCACTTTCCTTTCTCTATTAACCTTACTAACTTCTTTAACTATTTCCTTACTTAAAGGATCTCTTACAGCAGGTGGAGGAGTTTGAAAATCTCCAAAAGCAGAAAATGGTAATGGCTTGAACCTATAGATGGTTATTTTCTCAACGTCATAGGCATTCATTTTACGTATAACATTAATTGTTTCCTTAACGGTTTCTTTGGACTGACCAGGTAATCCATGGATAAAATAAACATAAGGTCTTAAACCATATTTCTTTGCTATCTTTACAGCATTTAACGCTTCCATTGGAGTTGAAGGTCTACCAAGAAGCCTAGAATGTGTCTCTGACCCGGTCTCGCAACCTATATGAATAGTACTACCAGGAAGATAACTGGAAATGATCTCTGCCACTTTTTCATCAAAAAGATTAGGCTTAACATTTTCAATAGTTACATATACTTCTCCATCAGCTACTTCGGGAATACTAGTAATATTTGAAAGTAATTGTTCAATAGCTCTATAATTTGGAGGAGGGTTCCTAGGATCTGTTAAAGGTTCTGGAAAAACGATGTTATCTCGCTGATAATCCAGAAAATCCGGTGCACCAAGGACAATTCTCCTTACACCTTTATTAATAAGTGATTTAATCTCTCGAACAATATTTTTCCAATTTCTACTTCGAGGAGGACCAAAAAGAGAAGGAACTGAACAATAACCACAACCCGGAGGTATATTTTGAGGACATGCGTATCTCTGCGCAAGTTTTCCACTAAAGCAAGTACCGCATTCCGAACATTTTCTACCATCTGGTAACATTATTCTTGTCCTGTAAAAATTTGAACATCCCCGAACACATTCAACATGAACCCTACAAGCCCAGAAAGCTGGATAATCTGCAACTTTCTCAACAGAGGGGAAGAACTTATTTAATTTTTCCTTGGGAATAACAGGACGTAACGGATTAATATGTACATTTTTTCCATTAAACCAAGCTATGCCCTTAATATTCTTCAAAACATTCTCTTCAGGAATTTTTCCATCAATTAACCCGCTACGTAAAAGTTCCTCCAAGGTCTCTTCTCCTTCACCAATAACCGCAACAGAACATCTTGTCTTTAGGATCAAGCTATAGGGATCCGAAGCAACCGGACCACCCACAACAACGGGGTAATCGTTGCCCTTAATTTTTCTCCATTTTGAAACAACCCTTACAATGCATGGTAAATCCATACTCATACCGCTTACAAGCAAAACATCAAAGTTATCAATAGCTGCTTTACTTCCAAGAAAATGTTCCGCCAAAAGTATTCTGCAATTTAAATCACTTCGTTCCAAGACACCAGCAATGCTTCTCGGACCAGCACCTATAACATCCTTCGTAGATCTCCTATAATTTTTCCCAGCACCTAAAGCGTCAACAATAAGCACGTCCATAAACGCCCTTCCCAGACTCTTAAAATTATTCAATTATACATAACCTATGTATTTAAAACATTAACCGAGAATTTTAGAGATAGTAGTATTAATATATCAATGCAATGTAAATAATTTACCCATCAATAAAAATAAATATCAGATAAACTTACAAAGTCAAAAGAACAAATAAAAGAAAGGAGGCGCAAAGTTATATCCTTAGAAAGATGTCCGATCTGTGGTTTACCAAAAGATATCTGCCAATGCGAAGCAATTGCAAAAGAAGAACAAAGAATAAAGATTAGAGTAGAAAAAAGAAAATGGGGGAGAGAAGTAACAATAATAGAAGGAATAGACGAAAAAGACATAGACCTCCACCAACTAGCTACAAAATTAAAACATAAACTTGCATGCGGAGGAACTGCTAAAAACGGAAAAATAGAACTTCAAGGAGACCACAGAGAAAGGGTAAAAACGCTACTTATCCAAGAAGGATTCTCAGAAGATAACATAGACATAACCTAAGGTCATCAACATTTATCCCTAAAATTTAGAGGCTTTCCAAAATTCAATACGAATTTATTATCCCAGCTTTTTATTTCTTAATAACGGTTTAAAGCGTAAAAAAATATTGTAGTCTTAAGGTTCTATTTTTATCTCCAGCTGTTTTATGAGTTCTTTATATCTATTGCGTACCGTCACTTCTGTTACATGTGCTATTTCTGCTATTTCTCGTTGTGTTCGTCTTTCACCTTCAACAATGCCCGCAATATAAATCGCTGCCGCAGCTAATCCCGTAGGATCTTTGCCCGCAGTTAAACCGAGTTCTCGCGCCCGCCTTACAATATCAATAGCTAATCTCAGTACCTTGCCCGATAAATTTAATTCTTCGCCAAAACGCCCCACAAAAACAACCGGGTCACAACCCGGGACACTTACATCTAATCTACGCAGCAATAGTCGATAACAGCGACCTAATTCTTTTTTATTAACCCTGCTTTCCCTACTAATTTCGTCTAAGGTTCTAGGCACACCATGCAGTCTGCATGCTGCATATACGCTTGCAGCAATCATAGCTTCAATACTACGGCCCCTAATCATACCACCTACAACTGCACCTCTATATAGTAGTGCGGCTTCGTCTTTGACTGGTTTAGGCAACTGGAGTTGTGATGTTAAACGATCAAGCTCAGCCAGTGCAAAAGTAAGATTGCGATCTATGCTGTTATGAACCCTCGTTCTGATTTGCCATTTTCTTAGTCTATAGATCTGTGCCCTTCTTATAGGACTTAATTTTCTTCCAAGCGCATCTCTATCACGCCAATCTATTACTGTTGATAACCCCTTGTCGTGTATAGTTGGCGTCATGGGACCTCCAGTTCTTGCACGTTTCTCTCTTTCCTCTGCCGTAAACGCTCTCCATTCTGGTCCTGGATCTACCATATGTTCCCTAACAACTAAACCGCATTTTCCGCAGATTAATTCTCCACGAGTTGAATCCAAAAGTAGTTCTCGGCTACCACATTCTGGACACCAATCAATAGTCTCAAAAAGCTTTTTTGAAGTTTTTTCAGAATCTTTTTCAGCCACAATATCCCTCCAAGCCGTGGACAAACAAATTAAAGAATTATGAAATATCCACACTTTATAGCTACATGATTAAGGAAATTTAACCGAAAATAATTCCTATGTTGTTTGTTATTTAAGGTTACCGATATATTTTTAAGCAAACTTCAAAATCGATTTAAATATTTTACGGATTGTGACAAAAAACTAAGTCAATCCACAAAATAGAAACCATTATTTAGCTAAATCAGAGTTTCACAAATTTTTGACCAACTAAATGCCCTGTTTATACTCATTTTTAAGCCAATTAACATACAAAGCTATACCTTTTTCAATTGGGACATCTGGCTTCCAACCCAACGCCTTTATTTTCGATATGTCAAGTAACATTACCGGAACATCACCAGGCCAACCTCTATCTCCACCTGTATATTTTATCTTTACGTTTTCCAATCCTAGGTTCTTAATGACAATTTTAGCTATTTCACTGACAGTTATCCAATCATCAGATCCAATGTTAAAAACATCAAATCCTTTACGATGCTTTTCAGCGGCTAACATACTTGCTTCAATACAATCCGAAATATAAAGATACGACTTTTTTTGTTTCCCATCACCCAAAACCAACAGTTCATTAGGATTCCTTTTAAGTTTCATAAAGAAATCATAAATAACACCATGAGTGGATCTAGGACCAATAATGTTTGCATATCTGAGTGAAACTGCATTTAGGTCATAGAAGCCACAATATGCCGAAATATAAGCTTCACATGCCGCTTTAGAGGCACCATAGACACTTATCGGCCTTGGTGGATAGTTTTCAGGAGTCGGTACAACCTCAGCTTCACCATACAAAGTTCCGCCACTTGAAGCAAAAACCATATTAGTTACGTCATTAAGACGCATTGCCTCAAGTACATTAAAAGTACCTTCAACATTTATTTTAAAATCTATTTCTGGCTTTTCTACACTTAATCGGACATCAGGATTAGCAGCATAGTGAAATACTATATCTACATCCCTAAGTAGAGATTTAAGCAGATTAAAATCTCTTATATCACCTTTTATAAACTTAAAATCCTTCTTTGACATATGATGTTCAATATTTTTTATAGTTGACGAAGATAAATTATCTAAAACAATGATCTCATTCTTACGTCTAACTAATTCATCAACTATATGGCTCCCAATAAATCCACATCCACCAGTAACCAAAATTCTTTGTTCCAGTAAATTCACAGCTCTTCCCCTTTATCCATCGTTATTATCTCGCAACCATCTTCTGTTACAATGACTGTATGTTCCGCTTGAGCAACCATACTTTCTTTCTCATCTGCGAGGACACGATATTCATAAAGAATTCCTTTAGTAGTTAACTCCTTTATTGCAAGCCTTATTGCAGGAATATCCTTAACCAACCAGCGCTCAGCAAAAGGTAAACCCTTAAATCTTTCACTAGCTAACTTCAAAAGCTTACGAGAACTTGAAAACCTTACAGGAATCCTCACAGGCAATATACGATAAATATAAGCATAAGGCTTTTCATGAACAGTCCCAGAACCAGTAGACGCAAAAGTCTCTACAGCATAAACCTCTCCAACCTCTATAGGTTCTCCGTGCGGTAACGTGATATTTGGTATAATTTTAGCACCATGAAGCGAATATTCATCTAATAAATGACCTGAAAGATCCCTAATCGGCGTATAACCATATTCCCTAATTTTTTCATGAATTAATTTACCAATATCATTTGTTTTAACCCCAGGCTTAATATTTTCAATCGCTATCCTAAGAGCCTCTTCTGCAGCTTCCTTAAGTTTTTCAAAACCAGAATTTAAATCGAAAGTAATTGCTGTATCAGCTATAAACCCATCAACATGTACACCAAAATCAACTTTAACTATACTATTATCCTCAAGCACCGTTTCATCGTTTGGAGGAGAAGTATAGTGAGCAGCAATATTATTTATAGATACGTTACATGGAAAAGCCGGGCTACCACCTAACTCCTTTATAAGGGATTCAACCCGATTACAGATCTCAATTACGGGAGTCCCAACTCTAACAAGTTGTTCTAGCTGTTTACGCACCTTAACAGCTATCTGACCAGCCTTACGATACTTTTCGAATTTTTCCTCTTCCTCTACTTCCTCTTCTGTTTCTTCTACTGTTTTTTCCTCTTTTTTCTCGTTCAATTTTCTCCCTCTTTTCGAGGTCTTTTAATAACATCAAAAATATATAAATTGTTTCTATATTTTCATCTGGGAAGGAAACAATTAGTTAAACTATGAAATTACCGTATTACGAGCCGTATAAAAAGTTTATGAATAGACATTTATTCAATAAACCTACCAATTATATGGCAAAATCTTTTTACACATAGTGCACATTTTTAAGATTAATTACGGGGCGAGTAACATGTCTGGCAAAGTGAACCAAATAAAGCAAATACTCCAACTCTTAGAGATAAACACACCAGGAATCGAAGCCAGCGCTATAGTATCTCTTCAAGGTCTGCCAATAGTCTCTGCCATGCCAGCAGGTGTAAACGACGATGTAGTCGCTGCAATGACAGCCGCCGTACTCAGCGTAGGCGAAAAAGCCTTACAAGAATTAAGAAAAGGAAGACTAGTAAAAATATTGGTTGAAGGAGAAGAAGGATACATAATAATGACAACTATCGGCCGAAACGCCATACTTACAGTTCTAGCCAAACAATCCGCAAATCTAGGGCTAATTTTCCTAATGATGAAACAAACAGCCCAAAAAATAGAAAATCTCCTAGCAGAATAAATTCACGACATTTAAACCTAAATTCTTAAGTATCACGTAATGCGAAATTACATTTTATGATCAAATGTTATGATATCTCTTTTTCATAAATATAAGAATTATAAGGTTCAGTCCGCCCGTCGTCCACATCCACGAGGTCAGTACTGCAATGGAACATCATCACCCAACATACGATACAAATACTATTAACGGTTGTTAACTAATAAATTTATCTTACCGGGTTCTGTTAACTTACTGTTGGTATAAAGACTCACGGATATACGAAGTATCGAATGAAATAAAAGACTTGAGCTTAGTCGAAGATGAAGATGTTTGTACGTTGTTAGGCTTTTTCATAACCTATAATCTTGGACTTAAAATTTCTTCATCACACCTTTTGGTTCTTCGATTTCTCTATCTATTGCTTCAATACACCCTTTGATAAGCATCCTTAATTTTCCTGGTCTAGTTCTTTCATATTTTTAGATAGATTTTTTCTTGTTACCAATGCAGGAAGAGGTTCACTAGGACTTGATGATAAAACTGTACCTGGAGCCGAAGGAGGGTCTGAGAGATCAACAGCCGTAATAACCAAACTGTCTCCTAACATCCTTAACATTCCTTAAAATGGACGGTTAGGAGAATGGTGGTTAGTAGTAAAGATTTTCGGAAATATATATTCTATAAGGAGGGCAAAAATCTTGCCACATTAGCAACTAGAATCATAAGTGTGGAGAAAATCTGAATGAGCGAGAATAATTAAAATTCCAAAGGGCCATGGGTGTTAAGTTGCCTCTGATGACACAAAAAATGTGAGGGAGTGGTTAAAGTTCTGGATTTATGAGAAGTCCTGCCTTCACAAGTTCGAGCTTGTTCTTTAACTCTGTTATTCTATTGTGCAACATGAGAAGTCTTGACGCAGAAGTTAACAGTTTTGCTCCGAGCGCAATGTCCTGCACGAACCCCAAAACCATCATGAAGGTACTAAAGGTTTCACTAACATTTCCCAGTACTCTTTCAACCAAAAGTTCAATGAAGCTTTCCCAACTTTCTTCTATGGCCTGATATAGATCCATCATGAATGAATAGTCTATTTCTTCCATCCCCGGTATTGTGCCCAGTAATAGTTTCTCGATTCTTTCAGTCAACATTTCCCATGCCTCTTTATGTAGTAAAAGTTCCTTCATGTATTCTCTCGCCACTCTAGCTAGTTCTTTGGTGATCCGTTCGATGTCATGTTGCCTCTGTTTCTCGAGATCCGTCCTGTCCAACTCTTCTTGTACTCTCTGTATCTGTTCGGAAAGTCCACTCTCCTTCAATATGTCCTCGACATAATCTATCGGTTCATCCACAAGTTCTTTCAGAGGAGTTGAGAGTTCTTTATCTATCATTTCGTGATCTATCTTAAGCATGCTTTTCAGAAATGACAAGAAGGCCACTCTCAGTACCGGATTCACCTGCAAGGCGTTCTTGTTTGTCTCGTACATTTTGACGAGATCTTCTTTGGTTTTGATCGTCCGCATAAGTTTGTCCTGTAAGGTCCTGATGGTCATCCTAGTAGGTTCATCGATCTCTATGGGTTTTACTATTTCCTCAGGAGCAGCAAGTTTTGGTGGCTTCAGCTTTGTCGCCTTTGATGCAACCTCTTTCAACTTCCTTACCTTCTTTTTGACTTTCTTAGGCTTAGGTGGTTTGGGCTTTTTCGGCTTGGCAATCACTTTCTTCTTTATACGAACCTCCACTTCCCTCTTCGGTTTCTTGGGCACCCGCTCGACTTCCGGTTTCGTGACCTTTGTTGCAATTTCTTTCGGCAATTTTACCTCAATTTCCTCTATTTTCACTTTACTTTTTATTTTATTCACCATTGCTTTTTCGATATCACTTATCGGTGGTATTATTTTCTCGATATCGCATTCTTCTGGTGCCATCTTCTTCTTTGCCTTCTTAACCTTAACAGTATACTTAATATGATCCTTAAAGGAATTGGTGGGAAGAGGTGGTATTTGTTGCACTCGTCCATCCGGAGTGATACTTATATTATAAATCTCTTCACTGACGACGGTATGAATCTCATCACACTCAACAATCAACGGAAATCCGACAAATGCCACCTTACCAGTGGCTTTACACTCACTTCTAGAAATGGAAAAAGTCTCAAACTTACCGCCGTCCTTGGCGTGGCCTCTGTGTATGTTCCTTTTGTGCTCAAATGATTCATACGTAAATTCATATGCGCTTATCGTAATGTCTTCAGAAATTTGGTAGGGAATCTTTTTCCCCAACTTTATTGTCAAGTGAAAATCTCCTGATACTGTATCATAAACGGACATTCCAGCTTTTTCGGATCTGCCTTCGGAGGATATGGGTTTCTTTATGGCAAAACTTTTTCCTTCCTCAAATGGGAGTAGCTTTTCGAAGTCCGAGTAGTAGACAGAAACATTGGAATACCTCTTAACAATACCAGGTGCGTGTAGAATCCATAAAGTTCCATAAGGACTCCCACTAGCCCTAGAAATCTCTTCCATAATTCCCTTATCCGATTTTATTGATACATGTTTATAAGCCTCCATATGATCTCCGGATACTTCAATGAATATCTTCCGCTTAGTCCTAGAACCAGCAAAACTGGTAATAGATGTATATGTCCACTTATATTCGTCGGGTGAGACGTAGTATATTCTATGATGGCCTTCAGTGTTTGCGATATAAAAATTATCCTCTAAGATCAGCAGTCCTTTTTCATCAAATATTTGTCTTAGTTTAGGGTGCGCCAGTTCATAGAATTTCTTATCACCAGATGTCAGAACTCTCACAGTATACTCTATTATATCTTTTAAAACAAATGATCGCTCTTTACTTTGCCATTCTCTAATACTGGTCTTGACCAAGATGTCCCCACTTTCCAGTTCGAACATCTTGTACACCTTTCTTGACCTTTATAATAATCCTTTCTTGACCTTATATAATAATACTCTCGCCCGAAGATATCGATCTACAAATTCTTGAGTGACATTACAAATAAGACGGGTCTAGGGGGAAGATATTCTTGTTGTTTTCCGGATTACAATTAAAGGGAAATAGAGAGAAGGATTAAGCTTATTGAATGGTAGTCTTCTTCGAAAATAACTGAAGTTTTAGGTAAATGGTGTAGACATCTTGCAGGATTTATGCTTCTAAGATTAAAGTTCAATGTTGTTGATAAAAACACCAATAAAAACGATATACTTATTCTCTTAAATTAATTTCCTTTGTAATAGAGTTGATACGATTTTTCTTATTTTTTCCTGAACTTTGTTAATGGGTTCTGTTGTATCAATTACTATGTAATTTTTGATTTTTGCTCGTTCTAAAAATATTCCACGAACTTTTTTAAGAAAGTCTACGTTTTCAAATTTTGTCGATTTTTTTCCTTCTTTCCTTTTTAGTGCTGTTTTAGGATCTATGTCTAATATGATGTTCATGTCTGGTTGGATTGCGTATTTATTTATTTCAAGTACCCAGGTTGGATCTAGACCTTGAGCTACTTGATAAGCCAAGGAGGATTCGATGTATCGATCGGAAATAACAATATTACCTTTTTCAAGCATGGGTTTTATTTCTTCATGTAAATGTAAAATTCTATCAGCAGCAAAAAGAAGCGCATCAACTGCGGGTGGGACTTTTTTGTACAAAAGATGTCTAATTAACTTACCTATTTGATTTTCTGAAGGCTCCCTAGTTAATAAAACTTCATATCCTTGCTCTTTTAACCATTTTGAAAGCAGAATGCTATGTGTCGTGCTTCCAGCTCCGTCAATTCCCTCAAATACTATGAAAACGCCCTTATACTCTCTTGACATTCAATTCACCTAAAAATACTGTAAATTATGAAATATTAGAAGCTTCGTTTATGCAATACTATGCAATGCTTTAAATATATTTTGAGAACTATACTTCTTCAAGAAGTGCTTTCTTGACAATGGCCGAGAATTTTTCTCCCCTTTCCTCTTCCATGCTTATATTTCTTTGTTTTTCCCAAAGTTCTCTTTTCAACAGATCTCTAATAGCAACACGAATAGCCTCACTTCTGTTTGGATAAAACCCTGTTTTGACGAGTTCTTCTATTCCTTCCAGATATACCTCTGGTAATTTCACCGAAATCAGTTTCATCCTCATTTTTGGATCACCAGGTTTGAATGGTAAGTTGTAATATAAAACCTTTAGTAAAATCATGGTTCTTAAGAAGATTTAAAGGCGCCATATTTTAGGGAAATGTTTAAGTTTTAATTTATATATCTACAATTGAATTCACCCTCTTGAAATATTAACATAAAGGAGAACCCAAATTATGGATATTTTGAGAAGAATGGTCCTTGACATTGACATCAAAAGCCTTAGAGACCCGATATGTATACAAGGGATGCCCGGAATAGCACTTGCTGGAAAAACCGCGGTAGACTATATTATTAAGCTTTCTGATGCTAAAAAATTTATGGAAGTATGCTATGCAGATTTTCCGCCAAACGTAGTTGTTGAAGGAGACGGCAGAGTTAGAACGGCACAATGTGAATTCTACATATGGAGAAATGATAATATCAGTAGAGATTTCATCCTTTTAACAAGCGATTGGCAACCTACTACAATTGCAGGAATGAATGAACTATCAGCACATATAGCTGATGTTTTGAATGAATTAAAAGTAGAAATGATCGTAGCACTTGCTGCTTCACCCGTTAGCATGCCCAAAAAAGATCCAAAAGTCTTTTTAACCGGCACATCAGGAGAAGTTATTGAATTTTTCCGGTCAAAGGATGAAAATTTAATAGTACTCACAGATGGAGTTATTACAGGTATGAACGGCTTAGTACCAATATTAGCAAAAGTTTTTTATGATATAGATGGAGCAATTCTCCTTGGAGAGGCAGCTCAAAGAATAGATAGATGGCTTACTCTCTCTAAAGATCTGTCGGCATCCAAGGCACTAGTTAAAACTTTAAATAGAGTATTTGGTTTCAACCTAGACACGTCTCAGTTAGACGAAGAAACAGAAAAAATGTTTAAGTTACTCGATGAGATAAGGGTAAAAACAGCTAAAAGAGTGAAAACAATCAAAAAAGAAGAAAGGAGAGAACCTGAATATATTGGGTGAAATATGAGGCTTAAATTATGCAGAAAAAAGAAGATCTAGAGAAAATTTCAAAGGCTATTTACGAAGAACTGCAACGTTTAGACCTGGAGAACATGCTTGTAAATGTCATAAGGTCTTTAGTTAAAGAAGTTTTAGAGAAAAAAATTACGTCAGTGATAGACGATATAGATTTTCCATTACTTTTAAAAACTGCCATAAAGGAAATATTAGAACCAATTATATTAAAGTCGGTTGAAGAATCAATAGGTGAAAAATTACCGATTTTAAGACTAATAGAGGAAAGCAGAAAACGCGATGACCGTGAATTATTGAAATGATGTAAATCCGGTTCGCGGAGACATTTGTCGATGAAGATCCCCTACCTACTGATCAATATTACAAAATGCCTCAGACAAAATTGCATATAATTAGATGAGAAAAGTGATTATATAGAGAAAATCGTTATTTGATTTGAGAAGAACACGGTTAACTTTTTAGGTTATGGTTAAGATATTATATTGGAGGTTACTACTTGCGAAAGTCGCAAAATATCAGAAACTTCCTTTTAACTGGAAGGTGCAAAGTCGCGATATTACTAATATTATTTATATTACTGTTGAGTCTTTACATTCTAACAGCAAATTCCAGCATCTCATTTTTAACTAAACAGTCTCAAGAACCATATGATGAAATACCACCATATTCTCCATCCTCTATACCATCTGGAACCTTCCCACTTAGTGGTAGCTGGGCTCAAGAAATTTTTGAAAATATATCACTATCAGAAAACGTAACATTAGAAGAAGTTGATTGGCTTTATTATCTAACATACCAAGGAATAGAAGACTTAGAAAAAATATTATTTACAGTCTACCCTGAAAACCCGCCTAGATACTGGAGAATTACAGCTTATGACAATTACACAGGTAGAGTAGGAGATTCTGCAGGTAGATGGACACATCTAAACGAAACAACATCCCCATTAGGATACGCCCCTTCTCCTAATTCACTTAACTACACTGTAATAATGGACATAGACTATAATACTCGTTTCATACGTAATCTTCCAGTCCTTTGGCCGGACCCCCTAATATTAAGCGGGTCCCTTGAAATCGGTGTCGAGCCTCTACGATATGAACTGCTTATTGATAATTATCAAGGCGTTATTTTTAATGCAACTTTTACAGACTCTGGATCTACAACTCTAAAATATAAAGTCTCATATGTCCCTGTCAATTTAACAGAGGTTAGACTTAATGCTCTGCCACCAAACTATACTCCTGATGAAATTGCTAATGTTTACACGAGTCTTCCACCATTATCTCAAGATGTTTATAATTTTGCATCTCAATTTGCAGATAAAGGTGAAAATACCTTTGAAACAGCGTTAATAGTTCTAAGATATTTTCAAGTCACTTTTGAATACGATTACGAAATGCTATTTGGAACTTCAACTGACCCTGGCCCAGCTCAAGACCAAGACTATGTTGAATGGTTTTTACAAAGAGGCAAGGGACTTTCGATACACTTTGCCACAGCCTACGTTGTAACGCTTAGAATTTTAGGGATACCAGCAAGGATGGTTTTTGGCTTTCTACCTGGAGAGGAAAGTGGAAACGGTAGAGTCATAAAAAATAAACATTTACACTTTTGGGCAGAAGTTTGGATACCCACATCGACAACTGGCGATGGAGTCTGGGTACCCTTCGATCCAGCACCTCCAGGTTATTTAGAGGCTTTAAACACTGAGAGAGATTCCTATGTAATAAATCCAAAATACACATTGACTCTTGAAGCATCTCAAGGAAATGTTACAAGAGGGGTACCAGTTAATTTAACGGCAACTTTGCTAAGTGATGGCGAGCCTTTGACTGGCGAGATAATAACCTTTACCGATATGTATGATCTCTTAACATTGAATGGTGCAACGAGAGTAACGAACGATAGTGGAGTAGCAGTTCTAACACTGATCTTCAATGATACATCTATTGTAGGCTTTCATGTAATTATAGCAAGTTGGAAAATTCTGAGTAATCAAACTACCGTAGTTTTGATGGGTAACACCACTATTTCAGTTACTGTTACGCCAAGCGAAGTAGCAAGAACCGAAATAGCACAAATAAGAGGAAGTTTGTGTGACGCTAAAAATGGAAGAGGACTGCCCAATCATCAGGTAACAATTATCTGGGGTGAAGGGAATTTTACCGATGTTCTTTACACGACAACCTCATCAGATGGTAGCTTTAATTACAACTATAGGGTACCCCTTGATCATCCACTGGGTAATACTACGGTTCAGGCAATTTACGAAGGATATCCTCTTCTCATCTCGCCTTCGTCCAATGTTACAAATGTAACTGTTGTTGCTAACGTTAGACTCGTTATATATGCAACTCCAAATGAAGTTAGATGGAATGAAACAGTAATAATAGAGGGGGCACTATTACTTGATAATTCCACTCCTCTTTCATATCAAAATCTTACTATTTATTGGGATAATTCAACGGTTGAAGGAGGGCTATATGTTCTTGGAGTTGTTACAACCGATGAAAGCGGAAGTTATAATTTTACCATAAATATTCCAATAAATCACCCTCTAGGTTTTTCACAAGTCTTTTGCAGCTATAATTCCACAATTAAATACGTAAAAAGCGGGAATTCTTCAAAATTACAAATTCTAATTTACGAGTATGTAAATATTTATGTTAATGTTTCTTTAACCAGAGTTGGACGTAATGCATCGATTACGGTATTCGGAAATATGACTGGTGAATACTATGATGAACCAATTGAAGATGCAACTATTCTAATTTTGTTTAACAACACAAATATCGGAGTTAGTAATCTTACAAATGTATATGGACAATTTACAGTCACATTTAACGTTCCATCTCAGCTAGACGTTGGAGTTTACATTGTTCGTGTCACTATCAGTAACCCGCCATGGTATAAGCCCTATCCAGGCAGTGGCGAGTATTCTTACATAATTGTTTACGGTTTTCCAATCATAAGAGTAAGTACTTCGCCCCTCTATTTATTACCGGGGGAGCAGTTAAATATTACAGGAACGATACGTGACGAAAGAGGTGACCCTGTACGAAACGCAGAAATACATGCAATGATTAACGGCGAAATTCTAGCTAATTTAACAAGTAATAGTCGAGGAGCATTCATAGGAAGCTTAATAATTCCGTCAGAGGTTTCTGATCCTAACTTAACAATAATATTCTTCTATGAAGAAACTACTTTCTATAATTCTTCGATTTCAAGTGCTAAAGTATTTATCTTTGAAAATGCAACTATTACGTTATTTGTAAATAATACAAATTACTTGGAAGCTTACCCTGGGGAAGGCTTAATAATAACTGGAAGCGTTGTAGACGAACATAACCGGTATATCATAGATAGAGAACTTAAATTGTACATAAATGAGACCATTCAACATGTATACCTAGATAAAGAAGGCAACTTTACAGTGTTTTACATACTTCCAGAAAATGTAAGTCCAGGCAATATGACAATATACGCTGTACTTGAAGCAGAAACCGAGTTTAGATCAAACGAGGTTATTGTATTAATTAATGTGAGGGAACAAGGAATGTGGGAAATAAATATACCGGTATATGTACTTTACATAATAGTTGCATCTATATTTGCTGCATCTTCGACGTTTATTTTCTTCAAAAAACTATTAAAAGGAAGAAAGGGAAGACGAAAAGTACCAGAAATCGATCTTTCTTCACCAATAATGGCTATAAATAGGCATGTAAGACAAGCAAAGTTCAAAGAGGCAATAATAGAAGCTTATAATCTATTTGAAAAAATACTTAAAGTCTATTTTAATGTGGAACGCCCTAACTCCTTAACTCCAAGGGAATTTGCCATAAACATTGTGAAAGAGTATAGATTGAACCCCGATGCTACGTATCTCTTAATCAAAATGTACGAAAAGGCAAGATTCAGTCCACATGAGGTTGGGCTTGAAGACTACAACAGTTTTGTAAAAGCATTTTCCACAATTTATAGACAAATTACTGGGAGAGCGTTGGAACTTGCCCAAAAGTAAAAAATCAACAATAATAGTATTTACAATAGTTTTCATTATATCATGGTTACCCATAGTTTTATCTGTATTTACCGAAAGTGCATCGTCCCCGGCTTTTTCTATCTATAACACGGATTGGGATGGCTGTTCAAAGTTTAAAGAGCTTGTTGAAAACGAAGGATTCAAGGTAAAGACCCTATTATCTTCTCTAAGCATGATAAACAGGGTTGAACAGCCAGCAGTTTTGTTAATAATAGGGCCGTCAAAATACTATAACCCGAGCGACATTATACCGAGCTTGCTACTTTTCCTACAAAATGGCGGAGGATTATTAATAGCCGATGATTTTGGAAGTGGTAATACAATTCTTCAACTTCTCTTCCAATTTCAAATTAAATTTTCAGATAGCATTCTTATGGATGCGGGTTCTTATGAAAAAAACCCTGTTTTACCTGTAATCACCAATTTTATGCCCCATCCGATAACAAGCGGAGTACAATCACTTCTATTGAACTATGCAAGTGCAATAGTTGGACCAAATGATACTTCGAATATACTTCTTCCACCAATTGCCATGACAACCAGAATCAGCTGGTTAGATGCAGATCACGATTACGAATATGATGCAAATGAAACAGTAGGACCATTCACAGTAGCTACAGCAATCGAAACCCAAAATAACAGTCGTATAGTCATTGTAAGCGATGCTAGTATTTTTATAAATGATATGATAGAAAGAGCAGACAACGCAAGGTTTGCATTAAACATAGTAAACTGGCTATCTGGATTTAATAAGAATGCAACAATAGTATTTGATGAAAGCCACCTAGACTGGGGACTTTCATCGTCAATTATCTATTTCACTACCATTATTGGGTACGTTGCTTGGCTTTCCGCTATACCATATGTTTCCTTAATTCTTCCATTTTTCATAGTTTTTACGGTTAAAAGATGGATTCCAGTAGTAAGAGAAAGTAGAAAATTTGCGCCACTTAAAGTATATAGAAAAAGAGGAAGAACAGTTTTCTTGGAAAAAATTAGGGCGTATAAAATTTACGCTTTCTACGATAAAGCTTTAAAAATATTGTATAAACGATTTAAACGCATTATGAGCGAGGAATTCAAATTCAAGTTTGGCTTTTCATTAGACAAGTTTATAGAATATGTTTCTACGCATCATCCTGATTTAGATGTTCGTAAAGTTAGGAAAGTATTATTAAATTTTGAGAAGATTGAAAAAGGAAAATTACGTGTTACTTCACGTGACCAGTTTTTGAAATTTTTCTTCCAGCTTAAAGAAATAGAAGAAGAGGTGGAAAAACTTGGAGGAAAAGGAAGTTGAATTATCAATAGGGGACGTTAGAAGTATAGCTCAAAAAGTACTGTCAGAGGTCAATAAAGTTATTGTAGGAAAATTAGATATTTTACAAAACATTTTCATTGCATTACTAGCAGGCGGACATGTTCTACTTGAAGGAGTACCTGGTGTTGCAAAAACCGTTATGGCCAAGACATTCTCCGATACATTAGGCTGTGAATTTAAAAGAATACAGTTTACTCCCGATTTATTACCTGCAGACATCATAGGTACAAATGTTTACGATCAAAAATCAGGAAAATTCTATTTAAGGAAAGGTCCAATATTTGCAAACATAGTCTTAGCTGACGAAATAAATAGAGCCCCTCCAAAAACTCAATCAGCACTTCTTGAATGCATGCAAGAAAAACAAGTAACTATAGAGGGTGAAACCCATTATCTTCCAAGACCTTTTATGGTTTTAGCGACTCAAAATCCCATCGAACTTGAAGGCACATATCCGCTTCCAGAAGCTCAAGTTGACCGTTTCTTTTTCAAGTTAATCGTTGACTATCCCAATCCGGAAGAGGAACTTGAAATCTTAAAAAGAAAGAATGTGGCGGAGGAAGCTATTGTCGAGAAGGTTGCCTCACCACAAATCGTAATAGCTATGCAGGAAGCTGTTAAGAAGGTTTATGTTGATGATTCGATGTTTGAATATATAAAAAATATAGTTTTAAGGACGCGTAATCATCCGCAAATTCTTTTAGGAGCAAGTACAAGGGCGTCTATTGTACTTCTTTACGCGTCTAAAGCAAGAGCAGCTATTCTTGGAAGGGACTTCGTTATCCCAGATGATATAAAGTCTCTAGCCTTTCCAGTTTTAAATCATAGAATAATTTTAAAACCAGAGGCAGAACTTGAAGGAATATCTGCTGGAAGAATCATAAACGAAATTCTCGAAGAAGTAGAAGTACCAGCTTGACCTCAATTATAAAACGGTGAATTATATGTTAACAAGAAGGGGGTTGTCAGTAGTTCTCATAGGTGTATTCTTTCTTACAGCAGGATTTTCTCTCATAAGCTATTTTCTATCGATTTTAGGTATTTTTCTCTTATCAAGTGTAACTGCAAGTTTTCCTCTCTTTAAATTTGGTTCAACTCTTAGTAAAATAGAAGTTGAACGAAAAATAAATAGAAAAAAGGTTTTCGCTTACGATTATGTATACGTTAAAGTTATAGTTGTTAATAAGGGGCATCAAACAGTCGATTATCTTGAAATTTACGATATGTATCCCGAAGCGTTTAACTTAGTGTTAGGAACAAACCATTTGATAACGAGACTCGATCCAGGGAAGAAATTTGTTTTTTCCTACATATTATTTCCAAGATTACGAGGAGAATATAAGATAGGACCCTGCAAACTCATTGTCCAAGATAAATTAAGATTCTTTTCAATGGTAAGAACCATAAAAACTATTACTGAAATTGTAGTGTATCCGCCCTATGAAGATATTAAGAGAATGGAAATCATGGCTAAGAAGAGAGTACTTGGAACACTTTTCGGTGTTCATAGAACCAGAGAGAAAGGTATTGGCACAGAATTTGTCAGTCTTAGAAAATACAATATAGGGGATGAGTATCGAAGGATAGATTGGAAAGCTACAGCAAGAATGCAAAGATTGATGATCCGAGAGTTTGAAACAGAAAAAAACATGAAAATAATGATTTTACTTGATGCAAGTTACTCGATGGCTGCAGGTCCCATAGAAGCAAATAAATTAGAGTTTTCTATTCGTGCAGCAGCAATTCTAGCTAAATATGCGCTGGAAAGAAAAGATGAGGTAGGATTATGTGTATTTTCAAATGAAGTACATGATTTTATAGAACCTAAATCTAGTGAAAGACATTTTTACAAAATATTAGATACTCTTGCCAGAGTAACACCACAGGGAGGAACAAATTTCCTTAAAGCAATCGATACAATAATTAAAAAACTTAGGAAAAAAGCATATCTTCTCATTATATCAGATTTAGAAGATGTCGGAGGTAGGATTCTAGATGCGATTAAATTCGCAAGAGCACGGGGATATGACATCCTAATCATATCACCCTTTGGACCTTGGTTCGAGATTGGAGAAAGAGGTTTATCACCGGTAGATAAAGCTCTAGCTGAAGCTATATCAATAGAACTCTGGGAAGAAAGAAGAGAAATTATTAG
>DXJG01000002.1:223102-612202 GCA_019056805.1 Candidatus Baldrarchaeota archaeon
TTAATTTCAGAATATATAAAGGCCAAAAAGCGAGGAATTGCACAATTTTAATTTAGGTGTGATGAAATTGAAGCTTGTTAAAATTATGAGAATAATATCAGCAACAATGCTGCTCTATTCAATGTATTTGATCTTAAAGTATTCACCTGAAGATATTTGGAATCTAAGTTATACTTATGCTTGGTTTTCCTTTCTTCGCTCCTCGATAATCTTTTTCTTATATCTTTTCCTTCTTTATCTCTCATTTTTTTCCTTCTTTTTTGTATACATCTTCACTCAAGAAATTCCAAATACATTTTACGTAGGTCAATTACTATTTCAGGGCTATTTCCAAAAAATATTAAATGCACCAACATTGGAAACTAGCATCGATATAAAAACGATATTAAAACCAGCATATGTATTCTCAGTACAAATAATAGTTGTTTTTATGATTCTTAGTTTTATTTTGTTTTTATTTAGATGTGACTATTCTAACGCCTACAAGGTTACGCTTTTCGAAGGAAGCCTTCTCTTTCTCTATAAACTCGGTGAATTTTTGAAATTTATCAATCCACTATGGGAAGAACATTCTCTCTTAACGATGTCCATATGGAGTTTTATTACAAACCCTCTTATACATAATCTTCTTGCAGTTTACATCGCTTTTGATTTAGCTCTCCAAACATCTTATGTACGCAGCGTCTTTTCACTACAAATCAGAAAAGGTAGTAAACTTGAAGAACAAATAGAAGAATCGCAAACAAGAGAAGAAGCACCAGTAAGTAGC
Source organism: Candidatus Baldrarchaeota archaeon (assembly GCA_019056805.1). Classification (GTDB taxonomy): domain Archaea; phylum Asgardarchaeota; class Baldrarchaeia; order Baldrarchaeales; family DXJG01; genus DXJG01. The sequence goes on from DXJG01000002.1 coordinate 223,872, forward strand.
CTTTCAATGTTTATGGCTAAAAGATTTTTAACATCGGACGTTATTCAGTATTTACGAGAGATTGTAGAAAAACGTTTTTCTCGCAAGCGAAAAGAATTAACAAAAGGCATAGATTCAACAAGACTTAAAATATTCTTAGAAAATCTTTACCAAATGGATCCAGAGGCAAAATCATCCCTAGAAGCTGAAGTGACATTTCCATCAGAAAGAAAAACACTTATCTCTATAGCATTAAGTACTCTTTATCGACTACTTGCATTAATTGTCTTATCTTATATAGCAATTCATCCACAACTCATTTTCTCATTTTTAGGCGCTCCAGAACCGATAATCCGAAGCTTAGAATTATTACAACCTGAAGCGATACTTTTAATTTTGCTTCCCCTACTCTTAACAACAGTATTAATAGGACTATTGCTTCCTACGAGAAAGGATTAAAATACTAATCAAAAAGACAATCTATTCATAAGCGAGAACGATTTTATTTTAAAAAACTGTAAATTAAGAATCGACATAGGTCAATCCTAAATTCACATAACATTTATAAGTCAAAGTACATCTTTACGCTTTAGCTTTTAAGCTTCAATATTCATGGAGATTGTTTTAACTAGGTGAGCTTCATGAGTGAAATTAAACTCTTTGGAAAATGGAACTACGATGGCATAGAAGTATCAGATCCAGGACTAAAAAGATACATTTGCTTAAAACCAGTATATATACCGCATACTGGAGGAAGACACGAACATAAAAAGTTCGGTAAAGCAGAAGTGCCAATTGTAGAAAGACTAATTAACAAACTTATGAACCCAGGGCTTGCGAAAGGAAAGGGAGGAAAAGTACTTAAACACGGTAGATGTGCAGGCAAAAAACACAAAGCTTACAACATCGTAAAAACAGCATTCGAGATAATACACCTAAAAACAGGTGAAAACCCTATACAAGTTTTAATCAGAGCTATTGAAAACGCTGCACCAAGAGAAGAAACAACAACAGTAGCCTACGGAGGAATTAGATACCACTTAGCGGTTGACGTTGCACCACAGCGTAGAGTAGACCTAGCACTAAGATTCATAGTACAAGGAGCTGCAAGAGCCGCTTTCAATAATCCAAAACCTATAGAGGAATGTTTAGCAGACGAAATAATTCTTGCATCGAAAAACGATCCAAAGAGCCACGCAATAAGAAGAAAAGAGGAGATAGAAAGAATAGCGTTATCAGCTCGATAAACAACTATTCTACAATACTTGCTTTTCCCATTTTAACATGATTCTATTTTGATAAAGTATTGTTATCTTCGTTTGGCTCTTTCCAAATAACAATTCTCCCTTTTTGCCAATCACGTAGAATAATCTTTGCTATTTCCTCTACATCAGGTATTCCGCCTTTTAACAGTCGTCCACGCTTTATTGCTAATTTTTCTAAAAAATCGATATCATCACTTGGTTCTATGCCGTAGACTTTTACCAGCTGATCCGGATCTTTCTCCTTAATAAACTTTAAGAGTTCCAAAGCTTGAGTAACTGGGTCCTCGATTTTTTCCACTTCTAAAGCGCTCTTAAGCATTAATGACATTTCATCTTCGGGTGGATATACACCAGGAGTATCTAAAATTAAAATTTTAGGGCTTATTCGGAAGAGTTGACTGTGTTTAGTGAATCCTGGAATTGGACTTGTAGCAGCACTATGTTTTCCTTTTAAAACATTAATTATTGAACTTTTCCCAACATTAGGATATCCTACTAGAGCAACTTTGACAGGTATTTTTGGAGCATATTTTAAAATTGTTTTTCTTAGAATTCTAGTTCCATGTCTATCTTTTGAACTCATATACACGGTAGGATATTCTTTTTCTAATTTTTTCTTCCATTTTTCCACTATTTCCCTTGGTACAAGGTCGGTCTTATTTATTACAAGGATAAGCTTCTTCCCTTGTTTAGTAACAATCTGTTCTATTTTCTTATTTCTGAAACTTTCAGGGTCTCTAGAATCTAAAATTTCAAGTACAATATCTGCTTCTTCTATAACTTTAAAAACAGCTTTCCGTGTCCTTTTATTTGGTAATATTTTCATAAGTAGATACTCCACCGATTGTATATTACTAAAAGCAAGGAAAGCCAAACTATCTTATTTTTGTAATTTTAGGTATGAAAATCTTCTTTAAGTAATTCAGCCATTTCTTGCCAGATTTTAAGTGTTTCTTCAGCTTCTTTTTTCTCTATTTTTTGGATAGCAAAACCTACATGGATTAAGACATAGTCTCCTACCTTTACGTTATCGACTAAGGATAAGCTTACTTCTCTGCGAATTCCTCCAAAATCTACGATCCCTTTGTCTCCTTTTATTTCCAAAACCTTCGCTGGTACCGCTAAACACACAATAATTCACCTTTTCTCCGGATATTTCTCTTCGAATATTGTATAAAATCTTTGTAATTTAAATTTAGCAGTTATATTTATCAATAATTACCTTTGAGTTTTATAACCGTAAAACTCTCATTGCCAAGTATTCTTTGAGTATAAAATAGTTCTTCGTTTATTTGTTAATAATGATTTTTTTATCTTACCTTTGTCGAAACTACAACCAATAGTTGAGTAGAAACCTTTAATAACCTATTATACACCTCCATTGAATACATACTAATATTTTACTTCTGTTTGGAGAGGACATGTATGACTAAAGAAGCTGGTATAATAGGGTATGGAGCTTACATACCAATATATAGGATCAAAGCACAGGAAATAGCAAGAATGTGGGGCAACAATAACGGCCATGTACCAATAATGGAAAAAGCAGTGGCAGGAATCGATGAAGACCTTGTAACAATAGCTGTTGAAGCAGCAAAATACGCTATAAGAAGAGCAAAAATAGATCCAAGAGAAATAGGAGCTGTATATGTCGGTACCGAAAGCAAACCCTACGCAGTTAAGCCATCTGGTACTATCGTGGCAGAAGCGATAGGAGCAACACCACTTGTAGTAACAGCAGATTTCGAATTTGCATGTAAGGCTGGAACAGAAGCATTCCATGCATGCATGGATCACGTCTTAGCTGGAAGAATGAAATACGCAATGGCTATAGGTGCTGATACAGCTCAAGGTCGTCCTGGAGACCAATTAGAATATACAGCAGCATCAGGAGGAGCAGCTTTCATCTTTACTAAGAAATCAGATAAAACACTAGCCTATTGTGAAGGTGCAGTTTCATTCGTTACGGATACTCCAGACTTTTGGAGGAGAGCGCATGAACATTATCCTATGCACGCTGAAAGATTCACCGGGAAACCAGCTTATTTTCACCACATAGTAAGTTCAGTGAAAACTTTAATGGAGACTACGGGACTAAGACCAAGCGACTTTAAATATGCCGTATTCCACCAACCCAATGCCAAATTCCCAGTAAAAGTTGCAAAGATGCTAGGATTCACACTAGATCAAATAAAACCTGGACTACTATCTCCTGAAATAGGAAATTGTTATGCAGGTTCATCTCTCGTGGGATTCGCAGCAACCCTAGACGTAGCAAATCCAGACGACAGGATACTTTTAGCATCGTACGGCTCTGGAGCTGGAAGTGATGCATTCAGTTTTGTCGTTCAAGACACAATTTTAGAGAAAAGAAACCCTATACCATCGGTTAGAAGCTTAATTAGCGAGAGAAAATATATAGACTACTCAATGTATGTAAAGTTCAGAGGAAAGATAAGGGCGTGAGTTAATTTGAGAAAAGTCGCTGTCATTGCTGTCGGTTATACAAAGGTTAGTGAGCATTGGAATTTATCGATAAGAGAGTTGTTTACAGAAGCAGCGTTAATGGCTTTAAACGAAGCAAACATCGACCAAATAGATGCACTTTACATAGGGAATATGTTTTCTGGATACTGTCAACATCAAGAACACTTAGGAGTGTTAATGGCTGACTATATTGGTTTAAAATCACCTCCAGCTGTAAAAATAGAAGCAGCGGGCGCATCAGGTGGGATGGCATTAAGAGAAGGTGTGCAAGCAGTTGCATCTGGGCTTCATGACCTCGTTGTTGTAGGTGGAGTTGAAAAAATGACAGATGTGTTATCGCCAGACATAACCTCCGCGTTAGCCATGGCAACAGACCAAGAATACGAAGCCTTCATAGGAGCAACCTTTGTTGCTTTAAATGCCATGGTTAAAAGAGCATACCAACATAAATATGGAGTTTCAGACGAATTAATAGCAACACTGCCAGTACACTGTCATGAAATGGCGTCAAAAAACCCCTATGCACAGCATCCATTTAAAATAACCGTGGAACAGGTTTTATCATCACCCTTCATCGCGGAACCATTAAGACTTCTTGAATGCTCACCTGTCGGTGACGGAGCCGCAGTGTTAATGCTTTGCCCACTAGAAAAAGCTAAAAACTTCACAGATGCTCCCATCGAGATTGCGGGGATGGGTGCAGCGACTGATACTATCGCACTTTACCAGAGAGATGACTTGACCACATTTAAAGCAACTATCGAGGCAGCCGAAATAGCCTATAAAATGGCACATATAAAGCCCGACGATGTTGATGTAGCGGAAATTCACGATGCTTTCAGCATAACTGGTATAATATCCCTTGAAGACCTTGGATTTTTCGAAAAAGGAAAAGCAGCAGAAGCTGTTTCAGAGGGACAAATAGCGCCAGGAGGAAAAGTAGCAGTAAACACTTTTGGGGGATTAAAAGCCAGAGGCCACCCAGTAGGTGCAACGGGAGTATATCAGGCAGTTGAAGTAGTGAAGCAACTACGAGGGGACGCCGGGAAAAACCAAGTTGATGGTGCTGAAATAGGTTTGACACAAAATGTTGGAGGAGTTGGCGGAACGGTAACTGTTCACATATTCAGGAGGTTAGGATAAATGTCTGTGCCAAGACACTGGAGGGAAATTCCGAAACGTTATAGATTAATTGGAAGTAAATGTTCAAATTGTGGAAGAACATATTTCCCGCCAAGGAACGTATGTAGAGAATGCGGAACCACAAAATTAGAGGAAGTAAAACTAAGTGAAACAGGAAGAATCATTACCTGGTCAGTTGTACATGAACCACCTCGGGGATTTGAAAGGTATGTTCCATATGTTATTGCTATAGTTGAATTAGATGATGGTACTAGGTTGATGTCTCAAATAACTGATTGCGAACCAGAAGAATTACAAATTGGAACAAGGGTTCATGCTGTTTTCCGTAAAATAAGAGAGGAAGGAGAAAGTGGAATAATTTATTATGGATACAAATTTAAACCCATTAAATGAATTTTCTTAGTCTTCTTTTCTAATTTTATCTACTCATATTGTTATTTATTTTCATTAGATTTATCAAGAAAACTGCATCTACTTAAGATTGGCTAAAATTTAAAAACATGTAAAAATTTTATTCAACAGTAATCGTTAATCCAAAGGTGTCCCAATTGGTGAAAGTTAAAGTAAAACTTTTCGCTTCCTTCAGAGAATTGATAGGCACAGGGATTGTTATCCTAAATAAATCTCAAGAACTAACAGTATTAGATGTAATAAAAGAAATCTCTAAACAATATAACCCTAATTTCGAAAAAGAAATTTTAAAAAATTCAAAAGAATTAAAACCTTACGTAAAAATCCTCGTTAATGGTAGATCCATTGAATTTCTTAACGGTCTAAATACAAAATTAAAGAATGAAGACACCGTGGCAATATTTCCACCGGTTGGAGGCGGTTCACAGAGAAATTATTTACAAAATTCAACATAAACTATGAGGGATTTCCGTGAGTTCGCAGCGTTTTAAAGTCGTCGTATTTGACATGGACGGTACGCTAGTAGAAGAATCCAGTTGTTGGGAAACACTTCATAAATATTTTGGGGCAAATCCTCAATTAGTTAGGAAAAATATGGAAGATTACTTAACAGGTAGGATAAATTACTGCGAATGGATGCGTAGAGATCTCCTTCTCTGGAAACGAAATAACAAATTACCACACATCTCTGAAATAAAGACGGCTTTACAGAATTATAAAATTATAAAAGGAGCATACGAAACAGTGCAAGAGTTAAAAAAACGAGGATATATAACGGCTATTGTTACAAGTGGACTAGATGTATTGGCCAAAGAAGTTGCAAAAAAATTAAACATTGACTACACATACGCCAACAGTTTTGAAACCGATGAAAACGGATATTTAACAGAAAAAGTTAAATGTAAAGTAAAACTTCTCGAAAAAGACAAAAATTTAAAGGATTTATCAAAAAAATTAAAAATTCCCCTTTCAGCTTTCATTGCAATAGGAGACACATGGTTCGATCTTAGCATGCTTCAAGTAGCAGGTCTTAGCATAGCATTTAACCCAAAGGATGAAGAAATTAGAAAAAAGGCAAGCATAGTAATTGAAAACAAAAACCTCACCGAAATTCTCAAATATATACCATAAAAACCTAGATTCTATCCTAAAGCTAAAAATTAGAATGCACAACCTTAACTCTTTTATAAACTTCTTCTCTTCTATCAGACAATACAGTAATTTTTCTTCTAACATCATCAATAAGATCTAAATCAATAACACCAACCATTACATTTTCTATACGACCAGCTCCAGCAATAACATCACCTAGAGGGTTCACAATCAAACTTCCACCACCATATACCTTATCCTCGCCCGGACCAACACGATTTACAGCCACATGAAAAACTTGATTCTCAACCGCTCTCGCCTTAGCCAGAAGCATAAAATGATCAACTCTTTCCAAGGGAAAAGCAGCTAAAGAGAAAATAATTTTTGCACCATTCAATGTTAACGCTCTAGAAATTTCTGGAAACCTAATCTCATAACAAATTTGCAAACCTACTCTATATTTTCCAATGTTAACCACAAATAATGTATCACCGCTACTAAAATGATCTTTCTCTTCTTGAAACAGATGAGTTTTCCTATAAACACATAACACTTTTCCCTGAGGCCCGATTAACACAGCAGAATCAAATATTTTTCCCTCATACTTTTCAGCGATCCCAGCAATAACATAACTACCAAACTCTTCAGCAAAATTAGAAAGAGCATTTACAGTTTCGCCTGGAATTTCTTCAGCAATCAAATTTAGGTGTGTATAATCAAAACCCGTATCAAAAAGTTCCGGAAGACAGAAAAAATCAACCTCCCTCTCTTTATCAGCAACGGCCTTTAGAATATTTAAAGCTTTCATCAAGTTTTCTTTTTTCTTCCCATCTCTTAACTCAAGTTGTAAGCCAACGATTTTTAGCACTTTTAGGTACACCCCTAGTATTTTACATATTACAGATTTAATACGTCAAAAGTTATAGGGAAACCTTTAAAATATTATTTCATTAAAAAGCATAAGGTCTTAATCTAGGGAGGCTTTTCTCAATGCCAACAATAACAGCGTTTGTATTAATCCTCGTGAAATCGGGAGAAGAGGACACGGTACTGGAAGAACTAAGAAAAATGAAAGAAGTGAAGGAAGCTAGAATAGTATATGGTCCTTGGGATTTAATATGTAGGATCGAAGTTGAACATATTAATCAGCTTCAAACATTCATTTACGAATTACGAAAAATACCAGGAGTTGAACAAACCACGACTCTAATATCCACATAACATTACTTCTTAAAAATGCTTTAACGGTAGTTTCTAAGTTTTCCTATATTCTAAACCCTATATACAATAAGGACTTAAATTTTCTAATAGAGTTTTAGCCAAAACGATAAATAAGAAAATCTTAGATAAAACCTGTGTTAAGTAAAACAGACGTTACAAGTAAACAGAATTTATCTCGAAAACTCACATAAAATCTAGACCTGTTATTTTCTTCTTTTTCTCTTCACGTAATTCTTCCAACAAGTTTCTCAAGTTTTCTAAAAATTCCGGATTTATTCTCCACTCAGCAGTTTCTACACCAACTTTTTTCTGCAAAATTTCATTACCTACAATATTTTGAATCTGTTCAAGAGCCACGCCTACACCTACAATACCTATAAATTTTCTCACACTTCTTGCCGCTCTCCATAGATCAACTGTAGAATGCCAATCACCATCAGAAAGAGCTTCAAGTATAGCTATTTTTGCATCATCCTTCGCTAACATTTCCCTAATTTTCTTAGCAGCGTCTTCGCTCAGCATGATTGTCACCATTCAACATGTAACATTCATATTAAATTAACTCATGCACAAGAAAATAAAAGATACTATATGTCTTGTAGCAATACCATATATATTACTCTCACTAAGAAACTATTAAATTTAATATCCAATTTAATTCTACCAAAAACTAGACAATAAAAAGATGTATATTGATACACTTAATCTTACTCCGTAATTTTTCTGGAAGTAATTATCAATTTTCTAATAATTACCTTTAACTGGCAAATTTAAGCGACACTAAATAGACTGAACAATAAGCAGAGAACTACAAAACAAAAAGAACAAATAATATAATAAACATAGCATTACTTGAACCGAGCATCTACTATAAATGATAAAGATAAATTTCACTCACCAAATTTAAAAAGAAATTATAATTTCAGTACTTCAACTCAAAATATAAACCCAAATGTATTTGTTATAGTATTTTGTGAAATAGTTGAGGAGTGGACTTTGTAATGAGCGATTCAATAGAGAAATTCGCAGAGATGTATGCAAAAACACCTGGCTACATCGTAGTGGGAAAACACAAACATTCTGCCGTAAAACCTTGTCACTGGTTTGAACAAAAATTGTTTACAGGTATGCGTCATTGTTACAAGGAAAGATTTTACGGAATAAGATCACATCAATGTTTACAAAACAGCCCTATGATTTTTTGCAATCACAAATGTATTTACTGCTGGAGAATTCACCCTACAGATGTAGGCCTATTAATTAACGAAACAGCTCTAGAAAAATTAAGTCTAGATGAACCCAAAATAATAGTAGATGAGATGATTAAAGCTCAAAAACAAATAGTTAGAGATAAATATCCTCTCGAAAGACTACTTCAACACTATGAAAACATAGTTACGGTTTTTGAAATATTATTTAAAGAGAATCAACCACTCTCTCTAGATATCCTTGTATCGAAAACCAAAATTTCCAAAAGAAAAATTAAAGATGCCTTAAGACATCTCTTAAGAGAAGAATATGTGATTAGGACAGAAAAAGAAATATACGCCCTATCAAAGAATATAAAAAATGAAATTACCAACATTAAAGACATCGAGGAACTCGTTAAAAGAAAATTAGTTAACCCAGAACTTGTAAAGAAAGTTTGGAAGGAGGCTACTAGTCCAAAACATGCCGCTATTTCTTTGACTGGTGAGCCAATGATGTATCCTTACATTGACGACCTTGTATCCGAATTCCATAAAAGAGGATTCACAACATTCATTGTAACAAATGGAACATTTCCCGAAAGATTAAGCGAAATGAACGAACTTCCAACTCAACTCTATGTCACTTTACCCGCTCCAAACGAAACAATCTACAAAAAAGTATGTGTTCCCTATATTAGAGATGGATGGAAAAAACTTAATCAAACATTAGAACTACTTCAAACTCTAAATTGCCGAACAGTAATTAGAATAACTGCAGTGAAAAATTTGAACATGACCGAGCCAGAAAAATACGCAAAAATCATAGAAAAAGCAAATCCAAATTTTCTAGAGGTAAAGGGATTTTCCCTTCTGGGAGGAGCTAGATTAAGACTTGAAAAATATGCTGAAAGAAAGGGATTGAACACCGAAGATATTGCCAAGATATTTCAACCTAAACATGAAGATATCATGGAATTTGCATACAAAATCTGTAAAGTGTCAGGTTTTCCCGTTGTAGATCAATTTAAACCTAGTGCAGTTGCATTAATAACCGTAAATTGGGATAAAAAATCTACAAAATTTTAAGGTATTGGAGAGACTGACCAGTGACCAAAGTTAGATTTGGTCCAAGCGGATCAACAAAAACCCTAGAACCTTTAGAAGCATTGGAGTATATTACCAGTGATTTTACGGAGTTAAAAGCTTTCGAAGTTCCCTTCACAATGTATCAGTATCAACTACCTTCGTATTCCTCCGAGTATAAAGAAAATTTTCAAAAGCTTCTTCAAAAACATGAAATATATGCTTCTTGTCATGCTCCGTTTACTATCAGTTTAACTAATTTAAGACAGTTTCGTTCTTACGGTAAAAAACGTCTTTTAAAAGTTATGAAATTAGCTAAGGGACTGGGATGTAGTATTGTAGTTATTCACCCAGGAGGATACCAAGAGGGATTAAAGAAAGAAAATCATATTAAAATAGTTGTTAAACATTGTAAAGAGGTTTTAAGTGAAATTCAAAATATATACTTGGGTTTAGAAACTACAGGCAAGCATAGACAGTTTGGCAAGCTTGAAGAACTTCTCGAGGTTGTTCAACAAGTTGAAAAAGTCAAGATAGTTCTTGACTGGGCTCATATTCATGCAAGGGGTGGAGGAGTCTTAAAAAACTTGGATGATGCAATAAATGTCCTTCAGAAACTTGAGAATACTTTAGGAAACGACGTTCTTAAAGATTTACACATGCATTTTACTGGTGTCGAATTTACAATTATACAGCAACCCACACTTTCACTAGAAACATTTCTAACTGGTAAAAAGGAAATTATAAGAGAAGGATCTGAGAAAAAACATTTACCGATCAACCAGAATAGTCCTGACCCTAAACTTATTCTAAAAGCTATAAAAGAATTCAATGTGTCTGGAACTATAATATGTGAAAGCCCACTAAGAGAGATAGACGCTTTGCAACTGTTTAAAATATACGAAACATTATGACATGATATTTTAATCATTAGTAGATTCTAATCCAAAAAGGTTAAGTGCATTCTTAGTTGTGATTTCAGCTATTTTCCCTAAAGGTTCGTTTTTAATTTCAGCTACTTTTACTGCCGCGTAAAATACATTTGCTGGTTCATTCCTCTGACCTCTAAAAGGTGAGAGGAAAGGGCTATCAGTTTCCAAAACCATGTGATTTAACGAAACAATTTTAGCTATAGGATGAAACTGCGGTCGATTGACCACGGCAGTAGGAATGGAAATGAGCCAACCATGTTCCATAGCTATTTTTGCATCTTCTTGATTCCCTGTGAAACAATGTAACACAACGTTATCAGCATCCTCTTCTTTCAATATGTCAAGAGTAAGTTTCATAGCATCCCTGCTATGAACCACCAAGGGAAGCTCAAATTTTTTAGAAAGCCTTATAAATTCCCTAAATGTTTCCTGTTGAAGTTTTCTCAAATCTTCAGACTTAACATGATAAAAATCAAGTCCAACCTCACCAACCCCTAAAATATTTCTTTTATATTTCTCAATCAGTTTTACGGTCTGTTTGAAGGTTTCCCTAGTTACTCCCGGAGGATGAAGACCTAAGGTAACATAAACATAATCTTTGTATTTTTCCATAATTTTAAGGGATGAAAAGAAATCCTCTGGCGATATAGACGAAGTCACAATCAAAATTAGCCCTCTTTCTTTTGCTCTTAAAATGACATGGTCTATATCTTTCCTAAAATGTCTTATTGTTAAATGACAGTGGGTATCGACTAGATTCATTATCAACACCTTATTAAGCACACTTTTAATCTTAAGTTATGTAAATTGTGCGGTACCTTAACTAGGTGGCTTATAGTGGATATTAAAAAGCTTCGAAAAGTCAAAAATTTAGCTTTAAGAATGGTAAAGCCTACCAAATATGAAATAGAGGAACAAAAAGAAGTTATTAATGGTCTTAAAAAATCTATTGAGAAAATAGCAAAAAAAGCAGGATATAAATTTCTTTTTATTGAAGCGGAAGGTAGCACAGGTATCAAACAAACCCAACTAAGAGGTGCAAGTGACATAGATATTTTTGTTGCTCTATCCCCTAATGATTATCAAAATATATTAAGACTTCCAACGAAGAAGATGATAAAAGAAAAATTACATAAGGAATTTGAAATAATTGTTGAAAAATGGTTTAAACCTGCAGCTAAAGATGCTGGTTGCACAGACATTAAAATAACATACGCTGAGCATCCTTATCTTTCCGCTAAAATTAGAGGCTTTGACGTAGATATCGTAGCTGGTTTTTGGTTAGAACCGCAAGAATTGTTAAGACATGGCCCAATAACCGCGGTCGATAGAACCCCTCATCACACTCAATTCGTACACAAAAATCTTTCGATGGAGCAAAGAGATGAAGTAAGACTTTTAAAAGCTTTTTTAAAGGCATGTCATGTATATGGAGATAAATGTGCTATAGGGAGAAGCGGATTCACCGGTTTCAGCGTCGAGCTCCTAATTTTTTTCTATAAAACTTTTGAAAACACGCTGATAAATCTTAAAAATCTACCTCAACAGCCAATCGATTTCTTCGGTAGAAAAAAGGAGGAACTAAGGAAACATCCTAAATTTGGAAGAGATTTTCTAATTATTATAGATCCGACTGATCCAAATAGAAATGTTGCAGCAAGTATTGACAAGCGGGCGTATCTATATGTCAATCACGTATCACAAAAATTTCTTGAAGAACCTTCAATTGATTACTTCATCGAGAAACCTATCGAACCTCTTTCATTAGAAGAGGAAGAAAAATACAAAGGGCACCTAGTAGTTGTAGAGTTCGAAAATACAAAAAACATGCATTACGTAATTCTCAGGGATAAATTATATAAATTAGCGTCACATGTTGCTTTTCTTTTAGAAAAAGAGGAAACGGGAGAAGAAAGATTTGGAAAAGCAATATATGAAGTTTATTTTGAAGATCCAATCTATGCTGTAGGTTTTTATTGTATGAAAAGTGAACTAGAACCGTATTTTTTAAGAAAAGGACCGCCTAGTAACATTGTAGACTATGTAAGAGATTTTTTGAAAAAACATCCTGATGCTTTTGAGAAAAACGGTTTTTATTGGGCGAAAATTAAAAGAAAGTATACTAAGCCATTAGACCTTGTTTTTGATTGTTTGATTAAGGATGAAGGGGTGCTATCCCAAATAAGTCTCAGAGACACAAAATTTTTGGGAGTTTCCAACATAGGTCTTACAATTGTAGGGAAAAGAGTGGCGACAGTGATTGTTAAGATGTTATTACCAGTTATTTATCCCGAACTTTGTTTTTCAACATAGTTTCTTCTAAGAAGTCGGATAATGTTGCATACCATTCCTTAATTTTTTCATTTATTTTTTCCTTTATAATATTTAGGGAAACAGCTTTGTACTCAAAATAGTATCCACCGTTTTTCATAGTTTTGGATTCCCTAATTGCTAAACCTTTGTTAACTAAATTTGCCAACGCTCTTTGAATAGTACTCCTGTTACAATTTAATTTACTCGATAACTCTTTAACAGTAGTTTCACCTTCCAATAACTTAAAGTAAACATCGACATCTAAACTACGCAAATTTAAGACGCACTTCATTAAACTCTGAAAATCAATTTTACCATTTAACATAACCTTTCTATTTTTAACTTCCATGTAATCACCGTTTTAATGACATTTCAGGTGATGTTATTACGCATTCAAAAGTTTACCCTAGGATTTCATGTATAAAACTCATTTATTCAAACTTCTTAATTAATATGTCCATTAATTTAACAGGTCTAATGTTGTAAAGTAGATTCGGTGATTAAATAGATTTAAATTAAGATTCTACGTAAAATTAGTTTACTATTAGATGCTTCCACATAGTATTTTGTTAATAAAACCATGTAGTAGATGTAATATAGAGCGGTAAGAATAAAAGTTAATAAGAGTAACGTCACATTGACTACTAACATGTAGAAGGAGGATAAAACTTTGACATTTCTATCTCCCGAAGATAAATATCCACAACCAATTGTTACAGGAACAACAACAGTAGGTATAGTTTGTGATGGCGGCGTCGTACTAGCTACGGAATCTCAAGCAACGATGGGATATCTAGTTGCAAGTCATAAAGCAACAAAAATACATAAAATAACAGACCACATAGCGATGACAATTTCGGGGTCAGTAGCAGATGCACAACAATTAATTAGAATCATTAGGGCAAACGTAAACCTAAGAAGACTAGAATTAGGAAGAGAAATAAGTGTAAGAGCAGTATCACAGCTCACAGCAGTAATGTTATTTCAAAACAGATTGTTCCCGCTAATAACAATGCTCATTGTCGGAGGAGTAGATGAAGAAGGTCCACATATATTCACCTTAGACCCATTGGGAAGTGTTCTTGAAGAAGATAAATTCGCAGCCACGGGATCTGGTAGTGTAATAGCTTATGGAGTACTTGAAGACGGGTATCGTGAAAAAATGTCAATCGACGAAGCGGTCGAATTAGCAAAAAGGGCAGTAAAAGCAGCCAGAAGAAGAGATATAGCATCAGGCGGTGTAATACAACTCGCAGTTATAACCAAAGACGGCATAAAAATGGAAGTAACAGATTAATTAATCTCTTTTTATCGGTATTCTGGTATTCGTTGCAATAACATACCCTCAACCGTTATGGGTTGTAATTTCATCGCAAGTGCATAAGCTTCGGAAAGTCTAGATTCCCTCTCTGCACAAATTTCTAAAATTGGCTCTCCTCTCTTTACTTTATGACCACGTTTACCATAAAGAATAATACCAGCACCCTTATCCATGGGGGCACCAGCAGCCCTAGCAATTTTCTTAATTGCATCGTTACTTACATCAGTTATGTACCCATCGCATGGAGCTTCGATACGCACTCTATGTTCCCCGACAGGGATATCTTCAGGTTCAACATTTGGATCCCCACCTTGTGCCTCTATGATTTCTCTCATCTTTTTTAATGCCTTTCCACTTGTTAAAATCTCCATAGCAATTCCTTTTCCTTTTCCTCGCATTGCTAAACCACCAAGTTCCAAGAGTATACCAGCAAGAGCAGTAGATTTTTCAATCAAACTAGTAGGACCTTTACCCTGAAGAGCAAGCAGAGCTTCCCTTGCCTCTAACGCTGGCCCAACTACATGCCCAACTGGTTGCCCACCATAAGTTATTCCACATTCAACGTGAATTCCCAATCTTTCACCGAGTTCAACAAATTTTCTAGCTAATGTTCTTGCTTCGTTCATGGTTTCAACTTTTGCTCCCTTTCCAGTTGGAATGTCAAGAACAAGAAAATCTACTCCCACGGCTAATTTCTTAGACATTATACTTGCTAACATTTGACTCTCGGGATCTAAAGCTAAGGGATATTCAACTCTGATGAATATATCATCAGCTGGGGCAATATTTAATCCACCTCCCCATACAATGGCGCCACGAACCTTCTTTGCTATATCTTTAAGTTCCTGTGCTGTAAATTTTACTGGAGCAAGCACTTCCATAGTATCTGCGGTTCCAGCCGGACTTGTAATCGCCTTACTGCTTGTTTTTGGAATAAGTAGACCTGCAGCAGCAACTATAGGCACTATTAATAAACTAACCTTGTTACCGGGTACACCACCAATTGAATGTTTATCATACACAGGTTCTTCGAAATCGATTTTTTCACCGACATCTGCCATAGCTCGTGCCATGTATTCTACTTCTTCCATGCTCATGCCATAAAATTCTTCAGCAAGAAGATATGCCGCGATTTCCAAGTCGCTAAGATTTCCCTCAACAACGTCTCTAACAATAGCAAAAATCTCATCTTTGGAAAGTGTAACTCCTTTTAATTTTTTCCTTATGTACTCTAAAGATTCGGGATAAGAGGCTAGCCGAATATTAACTTCATCCCCATCTTTTACATGTAATTTTTCCGCTATATCTTTCATAATTCCGATTTGACCAGAGTCGATAAAAGTAGCGGTTACCTGAACTATCGCTGTTATTTGGTTAGAACCAGACTGCACCCTTACACGGTCGTGTACATGGACTCCTATTTTCTCTGCATCCTCACGATTTAATATAATTGTTTGCTTGCCTGCGAGAATGTCAAGTAATTTTACTTTTAGTTTTGTCAAATTTAACCCCAAATATGTTGTTTATAATCAAAGGGAGATTTATTATTGTAAATTTTAAATATAAGAATATCGAAACAAAAACACGATTATTTAGGTGGCAAAATATAAAAAATTGAAATGTATGCATTTATTTCAGCAAATCATTATGTTATTTTCTCTTGATTGTCATTTTTCGTTCAAAACACCATTAAAGAGTTTAGGGCAAATGATTGTAGTATTTAAAATAATTTATACTGAATATATACCAGATTTCTATGTTTAAAATTTAAAATATCAATTTATATTATTTTATAACGTGTTTTCGTTTGCAGACTTTATATTTTAGCTATCTCTTTCTAGCTAAAATGTCCTAAACACGTAGCTACTTCAACAGTTAAAGTGGAAATCTTCAAATAGATTAAGCAAATATTAGATATGATAAATTTAATGACGACATAGCTTGGAGGCTTCCTAAATTTGAAATATACAAAAATTGTAGAATTCTACGAAAAAATTGAACAAACAACCAAAAGACTTGAAATGACAGATTACCTTGTAAGACTTTTTAAGGAAACACCTAAAGAAATAATTGATAAAGTAGTTTATTTAACACAAGGGAAAATATATCCCGATTTTGTTGAACTTGAACTTGGCGTGGCCGAAAAAATGGCCATGAGAGCGATAGCAAACGCCACAGGAGCAACAATAAAGGACATAGAAGAAGATTTTAGAAAAACCGGAGACCTAGGTTTAACTGCTGAAAACTTCATTAAAAAGAAAAGACAACTAACTCTTTTTGCAAAACCCCTGACGGTTGATCACGTTTATAACGTTTTTGATAAGATAGCAAAAGCTACGGGTGAAGGATCCCAAGACTTAAAAATTAGACTACTTTCCGGTTTACTCACTAATGCACAACCTAAGGAAGGCAAATATATAATTAGAACAGTTACTGGTAGATTAAGACTCGGTATAGCAGATATGACCATACTGGACGCATTAGCAATAGCTTTTACTGGTAGTAAAGAAAATAGACCTGTACTCGAGAGAGCATATAATCTTTGCAGCGACTTAGGTGAAGTCGCGAAAACAGTTGCTGAAAAAGGGCTTGAAGGAGTAAAACAATTCGAAATCAGAGTGGGAAGACCCATAAGACCCATGTTAGCTCAAAGATTATCAACTCCTGAAGAAATTCTAGAAAAACTTAGTGGAAAAGCAGCTTGTGAGTGGAAATTTGACGGGGAAAGAGTACAAATACATAAAGATGGAAGCAATGTACAACTTTTTTCAAGAAGACTTGAAAACATTACAGAACAGTATCCAGATGTACAAGACTATGTGAGAAAACATATTAAACCAAATGAAGTCATTGTTGAGGGAGAAATAGTAGCAATTGACCCAGAAACAGAAGAAATGCTCCCATTTCAAGAATTAATGCATAGAAGAAGAAAATATGAAATAGAAAAAGCAATAGAAATGTACCCGGTTAATGTATACCTTTTTGATATACTGTATGTAGATGGAGAAGATCTTACAACAAAACCATATACAGAAAGACGAAACCGCCTTAAAGAAATTGTAGAAGAAAACAACATAAAAATAGCACCAGCAATCATTACCGACGATATCAAGGAAATAGAAAAATTCTTCGAAGAGGCTATAGAAAACGGATGTGAGGGATTAGTACTTAAATCAGTTAAATCAGACAGTATATATCAAGCAGGAGCAAGAGGATGGCTTTGGATAAAACTAAAACGTAGCTATCAATCAAAGATGGTTGAACCCATAGACGTCGTTATAGTAGGAGCATTTGCAGGCAAAGGAAAACGAGCAGGAACATACGGCGCTTTACTCGTAGCAGCATATAACAAAGAAAAAGATGTATTCGAAACGATATGTAAAGTTGGAAGCGGATTTACAGACGAAGATCTAGAAAATCTACCAAAAATTCTAGAAAAATATAAAGTAGAACATCGGCATCCTAGAGTTATATCAAAATTAGAACCTGATTTCTGGTTTGTTCCAGCTAAGGTCATTGAGATAATTGGCGATGAACTTACTCTTTCACCGGTCCATACATGTGCATGGGGAGTAATTAAAGAGGAGACAGGAATAGCTGTTAGGTTTCCACGATTTACTGGTAGATGGAGAGACGATAAAGCCCCAGAAGATGCAACAACAACACAAGAAATCATACAGATGTATAAAGCTCAGCTTAAAACAATTTCATAACCACATATAAGGATTGCAAAAATTAGAAATAATATTAAAATAAAAAGAGAGTCGTTGGTTTTAGAGTGGAAATGGTGCATCTCCTGGTCCAACAGGTCCTCCTGGAGGCATTTTATTCACCATTAAAGAATTTAAAAGAAAGTATTTAAATTCCAATAATTTTCTTCAATTAGATGTAACCACTTTATACAGTCAACTTATTATCTTAGATAAAGCCTTCGAACTTCTATAAGCAAATTTATAAAAGTAGTAGCATTTAAACATCTTACTTTAGCATGGTGCTCAAAAAGCATTCAGCGAGGTGGTGCTCATACCGAGAATTAGACGTTGCCCATACTGTGGTAAGAATCTTGAAAACTTCTGGGTAGAAATCAGGAAAAAACACATAGAGCAGTGCAAGAAATCCAAGTAATTATTTGTTCATACAAACATTTTTAAACAACCTCTACAAAAGAAAACGTCATCAATATATTGTTATGATAGATATAACAAATTAATAAAATAACTTATTTGTCACCAATCCTTAATTAAATGATTAATACGAGGAATGAACATGAAAAAAATCCGATCATATACCCTTTCATTAGTTGCACTATATGTAGCAACGTTTTTATTAAGATCATCTTTTTCTGCTACTCTTCTAGTATTTGGAAGGTATTTAAATGTCATTGGAAAAGATCCCCTAGAGATAGCAATCATAGACATATCATATTCAATCAGTGAAATGCTCACAGCCGCATACTTTGGAGTACTGTCAGACAAAATAGGCCGCAAACCTGTCATGCTTTATGGTACATTACTTGCAGGCATGACCGTTGCAATAATACCCATCTCAAATTCAACCATATGGTTATTAACAATACATGCAATAGTAGGATTAGGTGCTGCAGCAAAAGTAAGTTCCACTCTCGCACTAATATCCGATTGTGCTCCGCCAGATCAAAGAGGAAGATTAATGGGCTTTTATGACTACTCAACAATATCAGGATACATAGCAGGCTTCCTATACGGCGGCTTCTTCTACGACTTTTTTGATGTAAGCAACAATCTATCAAACATAATCTACTGTTTCCTTTCCATCTCAGCACCACTTTTCATAGCAGCAATAACAATTTTACTTCTGGTAGTCGAATATGGAACCAGAAGAGAAAGAGCGGAAATAGAATCAATATCATCAATAAAAGATCTTAAACTTGTTTGGCAAAACGAGAAATTAAGAAATCTTCTCCCCTTATGGCTTTGTATCACAACATTATTTGGTATGGCATCAACCTTCGGACCCGTAATATCCGAAGAAGCTGGTGTAAGCGGTCTTCAAACAGGTCTCTTATTCGCTGCAGCAGGCACAGCCTTTGGACTTTTACAACCAATTTGGGGCCACATATCAGACAAAATTGGAAGAGTAAAAGTCCTGATCATAGGCGTACTAAGTTTAACAGGACTAATAACTCTAATACCTATAACACTCATAGCATTTCCAAACATAAGAAGCCTAATGGACATACCACTGCCCATACTTGCATTAATCGGAATACTAGTAGTAGGTGTAGGTGCATTACCACCTGCAGCTCTTGCATCTGTTGTTGATGAAACCCCAGAGGACAAACGTGGACCAGTAATGGGAGTATATAGCATGATGTTAGGCCTCGGAGACACACTAGGAGGACTTGTAGGAGGCTTTTTCGTAAAAGCACTTGGCTGGATAGGACTAATATACTTCGCTGCTTTACTCGTCGCTATAGCAATGATTTCAACATCTAAGTATGCTATCAAATCCCTTATTCACAAAATCAAATAGTTCAAAAACTAAATAATCGATATAGCACAAAATTTCACTTGGACAACTTTATTTAACCATAAAGGTACCTAGGTATTCACGTTCGCTGAAAGAAATCTACGGCAGAAACACAACTTCAAATAAAATGAAAACACGTAAATTTTATTTTAAGCGAGAAAAATTATTATAATGGTTGATTATTTTAGTCTACATGTAAACAAGAGGAAGAGGAAGAGTTGAATATGACATGACCTCAAAAATAGAATTTTTTGATTTTGCTGCTTGGACACAATTCATACCAGAATCGGAGATAAGAAGACTGCTAAGATATAATGTTCCATATTATTTTGCAGGCGGGAAACCTGGAGCAATACCCGTAGAAGTTTTTGCAAATATACTAATCGAAATTGGGACTGAACAACTAGAAAAAATAAAACGAGGGCCAGAAGGGAAACAAGAAATTATAGATGAATATAACTATGGACCAACAGCAGGGATAAGGGCCTTCAGAGAAGTATTAGCCAAGTATCTACGTGAAAAGGATGGAATACCAATCAGTAAGGAAGACGGCTGGCAAGAAGTTGTAATAACAACAGGTTCTCAACAAGCAATATATGCAATACTTGACACATTAATCGATCCAGGAGATGCCATACTTGCACCAGCACCAGTTTATCTAGGTTTTGTTACACCAGCAGAAAAACTAGGAGCAAAAGTAATTTGCGTACCAACAGATCTAAACGGAATAATACCCGAATATGTTGAAGAAACTCTTCAAGCAACAGAAAAGTCAGATGAAATAAAAAAACCACCAGAAATACTATACGTTATCGCCGATTCAGATAATCCAAAAGGCACAACCCTACCAACAAAGAGAAGAAAACAACTCTACGACATAGCTGAGACCTGGAATCTCTTAATAATAGAAGATGCTGCTTATAGAGAAATACAATTCAAAAACGAAAAACTTCCAGCCATAAAAAGCTTTGACAAAGAAAACCGAAGAGTAGCATACTTAAGAACCACCTCGAAGGAAGCCGCACCTTTCAGAGTGGGATATTCAGTTATGCCAGCAGCATTAAGAGAACAAGTGATAAAAGATAAAGGATACTTAGATTTATGCACACCAACCATAATACAAAAAATTCTAGCCCTATACTATAGCAAATATATGGAAAAAAGCCTACCAGAAATTTTGAAAACTTATGAAAAACGATGCAAAGCGATGTGCGAAGCAATAGATGAAACATTTCCAGAAGGAGAGAGGACAAATCCGACAGGAGGATTCTTTGTATGGTGGCAATCCAAGAAAATGTTTGATGCAAAGAAGTTCCTAGAAGAAGTAGCCCTTCAAAACCAAATACTCTACGTACCAGGACATTCCTTCTATCCAATAAAAGGATATACTTACAACCCAGATACGAAAAAAATAGAGAAAAGCTCGCCAGCTATTAATACGATGCGTTTAGGGTTTAGCTATAGAAACGCAGAAATCATAAGAACCGGGGTAAAAAAACTAGGACAACTACTAACAGAATACCTAAAATAAGAATCAAACTATTACTTCATTTTCTTTTTGAGAAATTGCAAGAAACTCTTTAAATTATCGAAAACACTAACTGCATTTTCCCTTTTAAGGTCATCTTTATCATGTATACCAGTTTCAACTCCAAAAAATAACACACCAGCTTTCTTAGCTGCACGAGCATCAATAATACTATCGCCCACAAAAATGGCTTCTTTTGGAGATACATTAAGGGCTGACAATAGTAAATGAAGACCAGTAGGATCGGGTTTGAGAGTTTTTGTTTCATCTCTTGTAATGATGATATCAAAGTACTTAGCTATGCCATGTTTTTCTAAAACAATGTTTGTGGCCAATCTACCATTATTAGTTAAAAGACCCACTTTTAATCCAAGCTCCCTAACACCTTTAAGAACTAGTTCTGCGTCTTCAATTAATTCGCTAATTTTAGCTGCTCTTACTTCAAATTCATCGGCAGCACTGAACACTTCAGAAATAACTTTAGCTGCTAAATCTTTACGTCCCATCTTTAAAAGATAATTTTTAGAGATCTCAATCATTTCTGCAACTTTAACATTCAAATTAAGAAGATTCCTAGCAACATTAAGTTTTAAAAGCCTGCGAATAATTTCCTTTTTCATTCCAACTATATCTAACTTAAATGTTATTAAAGTCCCATCAAGATCAAAAATTACTGCTTTAACTTTCACACGTATCCCGCCTTCACACAAAATATTCAATTAATAATTTCACGTTGCGTTAAAATATATCAGGTCATTAAACCCTTAAGTCGTAATCATGATAAGAGCAACAAAAATTATCCTATGGAAAAACTTTTAAGTTATGACATTAGAATTCATGTAGTCAAATTTCGGAGTCTGGTTGGGATGCCCTGCCAATTTTAATAACAAAAAAGAAAAGACTTCTTTTCAAGGATAGTACGTACTATCTCAACCAATGTTCTACACTAATTTTAATCATCCAAATCACCGTTAGTGGAGGTGCCAAACATAACTCAAGAGAACATAACTGAAATAGAAATCTACCCTGTCGAGAGAAAAACACTTAACGCACTATATAATCTTGAAGGCAAGGCAACTCCTAAAGAAATATCAAAACAAGCAAAAATACCACTAAAAAAAGTATTAACAGCAGTATATTCGCTTCAAAACAAAAATCTAGTCGAAGTACATGAAAGAGAAATAACAAGAATCGAATTGACAAAAGAGGGTTTAGAGTACGCCGAAAAGGGACTACCCGAATACAGGTTGTTAAAATTTCTCCTAAAAAAGACAAAAACATCGATAAGAGAGCTTCTAGAAAAAGATATCGAAGGGCTGGAGAAAAAACAAGTAAATCTAGCCATAGGTCATCTCAGAAGTAGAAACTGGGCAAAAATCATAAAAGATAAAGAAGTATACGTCACAATCACGGAGGAAGGGAAGAAGGTAGCAGAAGAAGGATTACCAGAGCAAGAAATTCTCAAATTTATAAGAAAAAAAGGACAAACTACTTTAGAAGAGGTAGGAAAACCAACAATCATCGACGAACTAGTCAAGAGAAAACTTATAATCGCAAAAACTGAAACACTACGAACAGTAATCATTACAGAACTGGGTAAAAAAGTTGTAGAAGGCAAAATTATAATACCAGAAACCGTTAAAAAACTCACACGAGAATTAATTGTAACAGGAAAGTGGAAAGAAGTAAAACTAAAAAAATACGACGTAACTATTGAACCTCCAAAGATATATCCAGGTAAAAAACATCCTTATCTTGAATTTTTAGAAGAAGTTAGGAAGGCACTGATAGGCTTAGGATTCCAAGAAGCAAAAGGACCATATGTGGAATTAGAATTTTATAATTTCGATCTTCTATTCCAAGCACAAGATCATCCTGCAAGAGAAATTCACGATTCATACATACTAAAATTTCCCGACAAGGGCGATATAAAGTCTAAAGAACTTGTAGAAAGAGTAAAGGCAACACACGAAAACGGTTGGATAACAGGGTCAAGAGGATGGGGATACAAATGGTCCTTTGACATTGCACGACGATTAATTCTAAGATCGCAAACAACAGCAGTGAGCATGAGATACCTAATCAAGCACAAAAAACCACCAATTAAAATGTTCTGTATAGACAGAGTATTCAGACCAGATATACTCGATGCTACACATAGCATGGAATTCTGTCAATGCGAGGGAATAGTAGTTGACAAAGGCTTAACTTTAAGACACCTACTAGGAGCCTTAAAAGAAATACTACAGGCATTAGGCTTCAAAGAATTCAAATTTAAACCAGGATACTTTCCATTCACAGAACCAAGCGTAGAATGTTTCATAAAACATCCAAAACTCGGTTGGATAGAAGTAGCAGGCTCAGGACTTTTCAGACCAGAAGTGCTAATTCCACTAGATATACCACATCCAGAGATTCAAGTATTAGCATGGGGCATAGGAGTTGAAAGACTTGCAATGACAGCATTAGGTGTAAACGACATAAGATACCTACGCACACACGACCTAGAATGGTTAAGAGAAAAGGAGGTGCTCTAATGCCAACAATACAAGTACTATATAATGATTTATGTCAATTAATCAGAAAACAAATATCTCTTGAAGACCTGAAAGAATACATCTTGTTAATCAAAGGAGAAGTAGAAAAAACTACACCAATAGAAGAAGGAGGAAAAATAACTGATTATGAACTATCCATAGAAATAACCAGTGATCGGCCAGACATGCTTTCAACAGAAGGACTAGCAAGAGTACTAAAAGGCTTTCTTGAAATAGAGGTAGGTTTACCAAACTATGAGATAAAAGACTCAAACATCGCTGTGAAAGTCGATACTTCGGTCCTTTCCATAAGGCCATATATTGCTTGTGCAATACTCAGAGGAATAGAAATGTCAGATCCATTAATCAGACAACTAATGCAACTACAAGAAAAATTACATACAACACACTGCAGAAATAGAAGAAAAGCATCAATAGGAATTCACGATTTAGATAACGTAGAGCCGCCATTTACATACTACGCTGAAGATCCCGAAAAAATAAAGTTCATACCACTAGGTGAAACGAGAGAAATGACAGGGAGAGAAATTTTACAAAGACATCCGAAAGGAATAGAGTATGGAAAAATCATAGAGAAATACGATAAATATCCACTGTTAGTAGATAAAAACGGTGAAGTTTTGTCGTTACCACCAATAATTAATGGAATAGCTACACAAGTCACAGAAAAAACAAAAAACATCTTTATAGATGTGACAGGAACAGACTGGAGGATAGTTACAACTACTTTAAATATCGTAGCTTCCAATATCGCAGAGCGAACTGGTTGCATAGAATCGGTCAAAATGATCTACCCAGATAAAGAGTTAAAAACACCAGACTTTAAACTAACCGAAATGACGGTCGATGCCAGTTATGCAAATAAAATTTTGGGCATCAACTTATCACCAAGTCAAATAGTAAAATGTCTCCAAAAAGTGAGATTAGATGCAAAACAAATAGGCAATGAAAAGATAAAGGTTGAAATACCGCCATTTAGAGTAGATTTTCTTCATCCCATCGACATAGTCGAGGACATTGCAATAGGCTACGGATATAATAAATTTGAACCAGAACTACCACCAACACTAACTGTAGGCAAAGAACTCGTTGAAACAAAAATAACAAGAAAAATCAGAGACCTAATGGTAGGTCTAGGTTTTCAAGAAGTATTTTACTATACAATGTCGAGCGAAGAGGTACAAGTAAAGAAAATGAGACTAAAAGATGTAAACCTAGTAAAAATAGCTAACCCTGTATCAAAAGAATATTCTGTAATGCGACATTCATTACTACCAGGACTATTAAACATAATAAGTAAAAATGCACACGTAGAACTCCCACATAAAATATTCGAAACAGGGGACGTCATAGTAATAGACGAGCAAAGCGAATCAAGAACAAGGAACAATTTAAACCTAGCAGCCTTGATAAGCGACTATTCAGTAAGCTATGAAGACATACAAGCAGTACTCTACGCATTACTAAGAAATCTAAAAATAAAATTTAAATTAAAACCAGTAAAACACCCGTCATTTATCGAAGGACGAACAGCGAACATAATCATAAACAACAAAGACGCAGGAATAATAGGGGAAGTACATCCAGAAGTATTAGAAAACTTCAAAATAGAAAACCCAACGGCAGCCTTTGAAATAAATGTACAAGAATTAATAAAACAACTATAACTCCTTTTCTTAGCGCTTTAACATTAAAAAATAAAAATAAAGGGGTTATTTTTTACTCCAGTCTTGTTATCTCTTGAATGCTTGTGAGTATGCTAGTTTGATGTCAGCACCAGTAACAGTCTTTCGTCCAGCATGTGCAGCAATTGCTCTTGCTCTCTTTGCAATATCAACGGCAATATCTTCTACTATTTCTCTTAAGGCCTCAGCTGCGGACGCACTTACCCTTTTTGCGCCCGCTTTTCTGATTATCCTATCAACTGGAGCTAATGGTAGTTCTGCTTCTTTTGCCATATCTTACATCCTCCCATAGATTGTATATGCATATGTTCTTATTACTTCCAGTATACAACATGTGTATATCTCCTTTATTAATTTAACGCTTTCATTCAGTAATACTTGAGGTCCACTAGGTCCATCATCAAGTGGGTGAAACATGAGTAAGATACATTTCATATTACTGTGAGTAATGATTATACATAATCGTGCACATAAAATTAAGAGGTTTGGGTCTCAAACACTAGTTAATAATTTTTGATTGAAAAAGAAAAATAATAAAAATAAAACTATTTTTTTACAAACATTTTTGCTATAAAATATGCATAATTATGACATTATCATTTTCTCCAATAGAAGCTTCTGAGCATATAACCTGTAAAAACAAGATGTGTATGACATATTATTTTACGACGATATAATATAGGGAAGTTCTTTACTACATAAACCATCAAACCATAGGTTACAAAATTGTTGTTTATCATACAAAATCAAAACCTACTAAAAAAGAACAAATATATCCAATAACTTCAAAATACGTGTTTTAGTAGTAAATGTTCGCAAATACCAAAATATGTTTTAATAAAACTTAATAAGAAGAATTAAGAAATAAATACAATTATAGAATTTAGTAAACCTTAGACAAAAGGGATTATCATTGTTTAAAGAATATGAGGTAAAAGTCCATGTTCGTAATGTTAATGAAACTTCTAAATTATTGAAGAAAGAAGCTATTTTGCTTAAAAGAGTAGTACAGCTCGACATATATTACGATTATATGAAGAAATTATTTTCAAAAGATGAACATTTACGTCTAAGAATAGAGTACGAAGCCGATAATAAACAAGTAAGGTACATCGAGTTCACATGGAAAGGACCTAGACAAGGAAGAAATATAGAGA
Organism: Candidatus Baldrarchaeota archaeon; assembly: GCA_019056805.1. Lineage (GTDB taxonomy): Archaea > Asgardarchaeota > Baldrarchaeia > Baldrarchaeales > DXJG01 > DXJG01. Next base: position 250,745 of record DXJG01000002.1, read on the forward strand.
TTAGAAGAGATATATCGGTTCAAGTACTACCTAACGATCTTAAAAATCTGAAAAGAATACTTGAGAAGTTAGGATTTAAACCATTAGTAATAATTAGAAAACTACGTGAAAGATATAAAATGAACAATATAGAATTGGAGTTCGATAAACAGGTCGAACTAATAAAAAATGGAAATAAAAGTATACCTTTAGGATCTTTCTTACAGGCAAGCATCGAAACATATATGCAGAAAAATCACAAAACTATAAAAAACAAGTTATGGAAATATTTACACAAATTAGGATTCAAACATAATGATTGGATTGAAAAAAGCTATATTGAACTTGCAATCGAAAAACTTGAAAAATAAACGGTGAATAAGTTGTCAGCTGTCTCTTTAACTGAATTTCAAAAAAGAATTGAAAAATTAACAGATAAAAAAGTCAAAAAAATTAGGAAGAAAGCTTACCATCTTATAAAGATCATCAAGAAGATTTTAGAAAGTTTAGAAGAAGAAGCGGAAGACATGATTAAAAAAAGCAAAGAAGAATTAAAGGAAGGAGTAGAAACTCTCGCAAAAAAGAAGGCAGGATATCTCGATGCTGTACGTTCACTAGAGAAATTTGGAGAAACCATAACAAACATTGTGCCGAATATAAGGATGCCAACAGAAATAAATCATAAAAACCTATTAGAATTCCATAAAAATGTCATAGAAAACTTTACAATCCTAGTGAAAACAAAAAACAAACTAGATCATAAAATTCATCCCTATTTTATTTTATTAAGATCGCGTGTCAAAGGCTTAATTAAAAAACTTGAAGAGGCATCTTATTCACTAAAAAAATTCATTGAAGCAGAATACAGTGAAGTTGAACTAATAGAACAATTATATAACGAATTAGATAACATGAGAAAACTGTTAAATCAATTAAACGACCTTAAAGAACAAATCACAAATTTAGAAAGAAAAATCGATTTAGAAGAAACAGAAATCTCAAAAATGAAACAGAAACTCACAGAAATGGAGAATCAAGAAATATTTCAATCGCTTACCAAAATAGAGGAAGAAATAAGGATTACAAAAACTAAAATAATGAATATTTTAAACAGTTTCAGAAAACCATTCAAAAAATTTCTCAATCTAGTAACAAGTGGAGAAGCAACTCTAAAATTAGATGAAAAAGACGTATTAGTTAAATATATTAACAACCCATTTAACATGTTCATTAATGAAGATAAAGATGCATCAAAACTCAAAATACTACTTTTGAAAATGGATGTTCTTATACGGGAAGAAAAATTAGGATTAGAAAAAAGATTGATTAAAAGACTTCAAAGAGCTTCAGAATCTATAATTAATCAAGATGCGTTGATAAAGTTATCGGAAAAATATTTTAATATGTTAAAAGAACGAGAACATCTTCTACAAAAACAGGAGATACAAAAACTAATTAATGAGAAAAAACTAATCGAAGAAAAGGTTAAGGAACTTACTAAACTTAAAGATTCGCTCAGAAGATTACAGGAGAATGTTTTAGAAATTCGAGAGAAAATAGAAGAAATAAAAACAAAAATCGAAGACATGGCCCAAAAGGTCACAGGTATCCCACTAAAACTATCGGTAGAGCGTTAAATAAATTTTGAAAGCCCGCAAACTGTAAAATATAACACTACATCTGTACTACCTACTATAATATTAAAATACACAGATTTTCACCATTTTTATTCGCATTACAACCAAAGGTATAACATAATTTTTATTAACCAAAGCTTTATAAAAGAAAAGTTCACATTTTCTGAAGGTGAACTCCGGTGAGGGATTATCAAATTCAGCACTCAACAACTGTTTTTAAATAGCAAATATACCGTAAAGTATCTAGAAAGTTTTTTAACACAAAAAAAGGTTTACTTTTTAACACAAGTACAAACACAAATTGATGATTTTTCATTAAAACCAGACATAACATGCAGCATACACGTTTTTATCCTAAAAATCTTAAATGGCGGTGTAAAACATGGAAAAATATGTTAAAGCAATAACAGGAGTCTATGAACCTAAGAAAATCGAACAAGAAATATTTCAATTATGGAAAAAGGAAAAAGCATACCAAAAAGCAAAAGACAAAAACAAAGATAAAAAGAAATTCTATTTTCTAGATGGCCCTCCATATGCATCTTCAGCGGGAATACACCTTGGAACGGCTCTAAACAAGATTTTAAAGGACGTAATCATAAGATACAAAAGAATGAAAGGGTTCTTCTTAAGAGATCAGCCGGGAGTAGATTGTCACGGTCTTCCAATAGAAGTTCAAGTTGAAAAAATACTTGGATTCAAAAAGAAGGCAGACATAGAAAAATTCGGTATAGACAAATTTGTAAAAAAATGTAAAGAAATTGCATTACATAATGCTAATCAATTATCAGAACAATTTAAAAACCTAGGAGTTTGGATGGACTGGGAAAATCCTTACCTAACATTGAAAGATGAATATATCGAATCTGCGTGGTGGTTAATTAAAAAAGCCTGGGAAAATAACTTACTATATCAAGGAGAGCGAGTAGTCCATTGGTGTCCACGTTGTGAAACAGTTTTATCAGGATATGAGGTTGCTCAAGAATATAGAGAAGTCTCGGACCCCTCAATCTACGTAAAATTTCCCGTAAAAGGAAAAGACAAGGAGTTTATCTTAATATGGACCACTACACCATGGACATTGCCAAGTAACACGGGAGTAATGGTCCATCCAGAGTTTACCTATGCCAGAGTTAAAGTAGATGACGAAGTTTATATTTTAGCCCTAGAACGTTGCGAAGAGGTCTTTAGGGAAGTAAACAAAGAATTTGAAGTTTTAGAGACATTTCCAGGACGAAAACTAGAGGGATTAAAATATCTTCCTCCATTGCTTGAAGAAGTTCCTCTTCAGCGCAAATTACTTGAAGAAGGTAAAGCTTATCGCGTAGTTTTAAGTGAAGAATACGTTTCACTAGAAGAAGGTACTGGTTGTGTACATAGTGCTCCGGGTCATGGTGAAGAGGACTTTGAAGTCGGTTTAACTTACGGTTTACCTGCAGTATGCCCCGTAGACGGTAAAGGAGTATTTACCGAAGAAGCAGGTAAATATGCTGGTTTATTCGTAAAAGATGCAGACAAAAAAATAATTGAAGACTTGAAGAACAAGGGCCTTTTGCTATGGGCTGGCAAAGTCACACACCGTTATCCTCATTGCTGGCGATGTAAAACTCCTCTGCTCTTACGTCTAGCTAAACAATGGTTCATAAAAGTTTCAGCATTTAAAGACAAAATGTTGGAAGAAAATGAAAAAGTAAAATGGATTCCAGAATGGGCTGGTGCCAGTAGATTCAGAAACTGGTTGGAAAGTGCGAGAGATTGGGTTATATCAAGGCAAAGATACTGGGGTATACCCCTACCAATTTGGATATGCAACAAATGTGGAAAGAAAATGGTAATTGGATCGAAGGATGAACTACTCAAGATGGCAGTAAGTGTACCAAGCGAGTTTGAACTTCATAGACCATGGGTTGATGAAGTTATCTTAAACTGTGACTGTGGCGGTGAAATGAGACGTGTTCCAGATGTCATTGATGTATGGCTTGACTCAGGAATAGCATCCTTTGCATGTCTAGGTTATCCCTGCAAGGAAGAAGAGTTTAAACAATGGTGGCCTGCTGATGTCGTTTTAGAAGGGCATGATCAAACTCGTGGTTGGTTCTACACACTCCTATGTACATCTATGATAGCTTTTGACCGAAGACCCTACGAAACTGTGGTAATGCATGGATTTACCTTGGACGCAGAAGGTAGAGAAATGCATAAAAGCCTAGGAAACTACATTGCACCCGAAGAAGTCATAGAAAAGTATGGAAGAGATCCCCTGCGCCTATATGAGCTCCAATGTACTTTTTGGGAAGATATACGCTTTAATTGGAACGGTGTAAAAGAAGCGCTCAGAGATTTAAACATATTATGGAACATATACGTTTTTGCATCAACTTACATGGAAATGGATAAATTCGATCCACTAAAACATTCACTAAGAGATCTCTTACCATTCATGAAGATTGAAGATAGATGGATCCTTTCGAGACTACAAAACGTAATTGACAAAGTTACAAACTACATGGATGAATATCTATTTCACGAAGCCCTGAGGTTGCTTTTAGACTTCATACTAGAAGACGTCAGTAGATGGTATATCAGACTTGTTAGACGTAGAGTATGGATAGAAACCGAAGCTAAGGAAAAACTTGCGGCATACACAGTTCTATACACAGTTCTAAAGAACTGTTTACTTCTACTTGCACCCTTCATACCCTTTGCAACAGAAGCTCTATATCAAAGATTCGTTAAACCGGTTGAAAAAGATGCGCCAATAAGCGTTCATCTCTGTGACTGGCCGAAACCATCAAAAGAATTCATAGACGATAAACTTGAACAACAAGTAGTATTCGCAAGAGATATTGTTTCAGCAATCACACAAGCTAGACAATCTACCAAGCCACCAATAAAAATAAGACAACCTCTTAGCAAAGCTATCGTAGTAACAGATTCCCAAGAAGTTATCGAAACCGTCAAAAACCTTAAAGATCTAATAAAAGATCAAGCAAACATAAAAGAAATTACCGCTCTACATCTAAGCGAAGAAGAAAAATTCAGGAACGTCTATGTTGAACCTAACTTCGCTTCACTAGGACCAAAGTTTAAACAAAAAACAGCCAAAGTAGCAGAAATAATCAAAAAATTAGACGGAAGAGAAGTACTTAAATCAATCAACGAAAAGGGATTCTTTGAAATAATGATTGATAACGAGACAATCAAACTAACGAAAGATTATGTGAAATTTAGAGAAGAAATTTTAGAAGGATACGCAGTTGGAGAATTTCCGAAAGGCAGAGTATACTTGGACGTTACCGTGACAAGAGAGCTTAAAGCGGAGGGTTTGGCTAGAGAAGTAATTAGAAGATTTCAAGAGATGAGAAAAGAAGCAAATCTTGAAGTAGAAGCAAAGATAGAAGCTTTTGTTAAATGCCCAGAGTATGAACAGGTCGAACTACTTAAAGATAGAAAAGAACTAATTATGAGAGAGGTACGAGCAAAGAAACTAGAGGTCATAGGACCAAGAGATGAAACACCGGAAGCATCACATGTTAAAAAATGGGACATCGATGGAGAAACATATATAATGGGATTCAATCTCAAAACTTAAAACACAAACTTCTATTTCTTAATGCATTCATAAGAGGTGTGAATGATGGAAAATGAATGTCTAATTGACGTTGAGAAACTAGCATCAAAAAGCGAAACATTAACAGATGAACTTGTAGAATTCTTAAAGTTAAAATTTCCAGAATCTGAAATTGAAAAAGAAGGAAATAATATCATAGTTAGATCAGAAAGAGCGGTTTCGAAGAGAAAAATAAGATTGTACCTTAAAAAGTTTCTTCATAAAAACGAATTAAGTGAAGAGTTTAAAGCCGTCTCGGGTGGAGGTAATAAATTAACTATACTTAAACTTGCTATAACTAAAGAAGAAACCGAATAATCAAATATACTTACTCCTTCTTGCGCACCAGAAATAATAGTATAGTAGATGTCAGAGTGAGCTGGTTCGTTCATCTGTTCTTACTCGTTGTTCGCTTCATCATCCAACAAAAATCTATTTCTTAACTAAATATGTTTTTCTATAAACCTTTTAATTAATAAAGTAAATTATAATCCTAGTTAATTGACAAAAACTTCTGACATAACCGTTAAAACCCAAATTTATAACACTTTGCAACCCTAATGTTTGAGCTATATTAGTGTAACATCTTGAAAATACCACTTTTTATGTTCACATGAAAAATTAGAAACTTAGGTGTCGAAATTGTTTAGAGTTAAAGTTGTAGTTACAGGTCCATTTCGAAGCGGGAAAACCACTTTCATCAAATTAGCTACAAGTGGGCAATCTATACACATCGGGCACAAAGGAATAACAGTTGGCTTAGATTTCGGAACAATAAAATACGACGGAATGACAGTGCATCTCTTCGGTACACCTGGTTTAAATCGATTTTCGGTTATAAGAGACATTGTTGCAAAAGGAGCCCGCGGGTTTATCTTAGTTCTAGATAGCACTAATCCTAACTCGATACTAGAGGGTAGAGAGATTCTAAAAGAAATTTTAAAACTTAATGGAAACATACCATGCGTGATTTTAGCCAACAAACAAGATCTTCCAAATGCTATACCAATAGAGAAAATAAAATCACTATTTGCCAACTTTCCTGTTATCCCAGGAATATTAACAAAGGGAATCGGTATTAAAGAAAGCTTGGCCTTACTCCTATCACAAATAAATAAAATTAAAACAATGATTTTAAATCAAGCATAACATTTGTACCAATTGCTTTGAATAACTGGCAGTCTTTCAAAAAGATCTTTATAACTCACTCCGAGAAATAAATAAATCATATTTTATCGTAAAATTTTACACAAAATTTTACGACCACTCAACCACCGTAACAACACTTTTAAATTTTTAAATAACAACTTACGATTAAACTATATAAAACGTAAAATGCAAGGTGATGAAAGTGTTCGCACCACACACTGGCTATGATCAAGCAATAACGATTTTCTCACCGGATGGCCGTCTATTTCAAGTAGAATATGCTGTCGAGGCAGTAAGAAGGGGGACTTCAGCAATAGGAGTAAAGGTGAAGGATGGCGTAGTCCTAGCAGTCGAGAAAAGACTAACAAGCTCACTCATGGAAATAAACTCCATATCCAAAATTTATGTTATTGATGAGCATGTAGGTGCTGCGATTGCAGGTCTTCATGCAGATGCAAGAAGACTCGTAGATTATGCAAGAGTACAAGCACAAGTAAACAGACTATACTACGAAGAACCAATAACAATAGAACAGTTAACAAAAGCAGTCTGTGATTTAAAACAGAATTATACGCAGTTTGCTGGTGTCCGTCCTTTCGGCGTAGCTCTCTTAATTGCTGGAGTTGATATAACAGGCCCCCGCCTATTCTCAACACACCCCTCAGGAGCATACTGGGAATGGCAAGCCACAGCAATAGGAAGAAACGAGGAAAGAGCGCGAGAGTATCTAGAAAAGAATTATAAAAGCAATCTTACAATAAATCAAGCAACAAAACTCGCCATCAACGCACTTAAAACAACAGTAGAAGAAGAACTTAAACCTGAGAATGTAGAAATAGCACAAACTTTAGTCAAAACAAAGAAGTTTGAAATCCTACCTATCAAAAAAGTAGAGGGAATACTTAAAGAAATTAAGAAAAACGAAAAGCAATCCTAAACACTTTATTACAAAATATAAATTTAGTTTTTTGAATTTTACCTATTTTAATGTCATCCTTGCATATATTAGCAATAACATTATCTTGTAACGTAAACCTTAATTACAGAGGCGCATACTTTTAAGTGGACATAGGAGGAATTCTAATTTGATGCGTCTGCCAGGAATGGGATATGATCGTGCAATTACTGTTTTCTCGCCGGATGGCCGTCTATTTCAAGTAGAATATGCAATGGAAGCTGTAAGAAGAGGAACAACAGTTATAGGAGTAAAGGTGAAGGATGGCGTAGTTTTAGCTGCTGAAAAGAGGTTAACAACACCTCTTATGGATAGTGATACCGTAGACAAAATTTATGTTATTGATGAGCATGTAGGTGCTGCGATTGCAGGTCTTCATGCAGATGCAAGAAGACTCGTAGATTATGCAAGAGTACAAGCACAAGTAAACAGACTATACTACGAAGAACCAATAACAATAGAACAGTTAACAAAAGCAGTCTGTGATTTAAAACAGAATTATACGCAGTTTGCTGGTGTCCGTCCTTTCGGCGTAGCTCTCTTAATTGCTGGAGTTGATATAACAGGCCCCCGCCTATTCTCAACACACCCCTCAGGAGCATACTGGGAATGGCAAGCCACAGCAATAGGAAGGGGAGCTCAAAAAGTAAATGAGATACTAGAAAAAGAGTATAAAAGGGAACTTTCTCTTGAGGATGCCATAAAATTATCGATAAAATCATTAAAAGAGGTATCTGAAAAGAAACTTGAACCTGAAAACATAGAGCTGGCTGTAGTGAGCGTTAGCGACAAAAAAATCAAAAAACTAGAAAGAGATGAACTATTAAGATTGTTATCGCTTCCTTAACACTAATTTTCATATAATATCTTTTTAAGCCTCGGAGGATCCTGGATGGAATCAAGATTTAGTGAGGAGGACTGTTGGAACATCATTAGAACTTGTGAAGATGAAGGAGGAAGAATTCATAATGCTGCGCTCCACATAAAGATTAGAGAAGGAGATCCCTCATTTTTTACGATTACGAAAAAACTTTTAGATGAAGTTTTTGAGGAAAGAAGTGGAAGAATAATTATTCGCTGGGACAAATCGAAGAAACAGCCAGCAAACATTTGTGTTATAACAGTTAATTTTAACCAAACCCCTTCCACGCATTTTGTGGCCATCGCACGAAAAATATACGAAATTTCAAGTTTTGCTACCTCAAGTACTGTCTCAGCAGATTGTACCATATATTATGATTCAGAAAACAGATACATAGCTTTTAAAAACATACATTATCCACCTAGAAGCTTTAAATGTAATATAGTGGAAGGCCCAATAAAACCTTTCAAAGCAGTGACCCGGGATAACAAAACCTTCTTTTTTGAAACCTTAGATGAACTTGAAAAATTTTTGGAGGAAGTCCCACACATAAAAGCTTATACATGGGACTCAAAAACAAAGAAATGGGCACCATGGGCTCACATCGAAAGAGCAGAGGATAACTTAAAAGTAACAATTCCCACGGTTAAAGGAGTAATAAGAATCGATGTAGATCTTCATACAGGAAAAGTTAAGACAAAAAGACTGGAAAAAGGATAGTTCTACTTTTTAATTTTACTAATAACAAGTTTTATTATTTTATCCGCAATATCAACTTTACTAACTTTTTGTAAACCATGCCAGGAAGGAGCAGCATTAACCTCGATGATCATCGGGCCTTCACTAGTCTCGATGATATCCACTCCAGCATAATCTAAACCTATAGCCTTAGCAGCCTTTATAGCTAATTCTTCCAATTCTTCTTCCAATTTTACAGCTTCAGCTCTCCCTCCAATGGATATATTTGTTTTCCATTCACCAGGAGGAGGATAACGATACATAGAAGCAACAACTTCATCACCAACAACAAAAGCTCTAATGTCTCGGTTAGGTTTCTCAACATATTCTTGAACATATAGAACGAGACCAAGAGTATACAAACTTTTCAAAACTCTGTAAGCTAAATCAAAATTATCGGTATGAATAACACCAAGTCCACGCGCACCAATTAAAGGTTTAATGACGACGCTGCCAAAAGTCCTAACAGCTCTTACGGCTGCATTTAAACTTTCTGTCACAATGGTTCGAGGAACACGTATACCCGCTTTCTTTAAAGTATAAAGAGTTGCATACTTATCTTTGGCACGTCTAAATGCGTAGGAACTATTAATCACAGGTATGCCGCAAAGCTCTAAATGTTCAAAGAAACTAACCCTAAAAGTTATTTGATCAGTTGTTCCAAAACCAAAAGTTCTAAGAAGAATGGCATTAACTTCATCAATCAATTTTAGACTACCAGAGGCAAGACTTTCTTCTTCCATAATATTTGAAGTAATACTTCTTACAGGAATATAAATAGCTTCACATCCATTCTCTCTAATCGCTCTTTCTAGCTCTCTAAAAAGCCAATTATTCCTATTATGATAATAAACAATACCAATACGCACTTATAGCACCCCTAACTATTCCATGGAGTCTTTAAAAGAATAATCATATAAGGACGAACATCTTTCTTCATTTCAATAAATCCTTCACTTTTTAACTCCCTTAAACATTTTCTAATCTGTCCCTCAGAAACTCTTAATTTTTCGACAAGATCTCTTGTAGTTAAACTGCCACTCTCTTCCAAAACAGTCAAAATTCTATATTTTACATTTTTTGTCAATTCTTTCTTTATAAATTCCTGTAATCTTGCAGTTTTTTCACGTAAAACCTCAACTTCCTTTCTCAAATCCTCAACAACGTTACCATGAGTGTCTAAAGCTTCAACACGTCTCTTTAAATCTTCGATAGTTGAGATATATTTCTCAATTAAAGCTTGAACATATTTAATAACCGATTTAGATAATTCAGAATGAAAATCAGCAAATTGACTTAAAACAATATCTTTAATATCCAAAAATGTATCTTCTAAATTTAAAGACATAGGACTTTCTTTATAATTCTGCTGAGAAACATAATGATCCAAAACATGCTCAAGCTTCTTTTCCCATTTAGCGCGAAGGTCATACATGATCCCAAGAAGCCTTAAAACTACCCTTCTAGATTTCTTCCCAATATCCTCCTCTTCCATCATACACCACACCATCTTATAAAACTAACAACAATTCCTCTACATCATTAAATAATCTTCCTCTGCCTAGGCAATGAAAACTTGTAAACACATAATTCATCCAAATAACCATCAAAATCCATCAAAAAAGAATTTAATTTAAAGACAGGAGCAACTGGAACACCTAAATCAAACATAATTCTCTCTTGAAAAAGCGTGACCAAAAGAGGAACCAAAACGCATTCACCCCAATCTTCAATCCCCAAATTCAACAAGTATTTATCCAATACACTGCCAAAAAATTCAACTCTCTTAATATGTTTTTTCACGGCATTTCTCAAACCAGAAGCCTTACCTGAACGAACACCCCAATGTTTAGCATCAAGACACAAAATAAACGGCTTACGCAAACCCAATATATCTATTTCACCTCTACCAGAACTATGTTTAAAACGAAAATTCAAAAAGCACTTAAACCCGAAACTTTCAAGAACATTAGAACAAAAAACTTCAAACTCTTTCCAGGTCAATAAACGAGAAACTTTCTCAACATCACAGCCTAAATTAACAGCAAGACACGCCAATCTCAATCTCTCTTCGTCGTTAACAACAAGCATTTTATCCCCAGTACTAATGATTTTCCCCTCTTCAATCAACTTATTAACAACTCTTCCCACCAAACTTGAAGCAAAACCGCTACATGTTGCAATATCCTCAATAGAAAACGTTTCAGCATCCTTTGAAAGTTTCAAGATACAAAGTATAATTTCTCTTTCAAAAACCATAATCTAAACCCTTCATAACAGATTAAACTACCTAAACATGAAAAATTTAAAATTTAAATGCAACGCAACCCACATACTTTTTAACTTAACTCATCAACACAAAGTACAATGTAATAACTTGATAATTAACTGGATAAAGCACAATTTTAACACGACAACACACAGCTTGTTAATAATCACTTAAAAAGGGAATACACGAGGGATCTAAGTGCCATTAACCCTTGAAAACCCAAAATATCGTGAAATGTTCAAAAAAGCAAAGAACATCGCAGAAAAATACCTTGAGCAGAAACAAAAAACGTTAATAGTATGCCATGGAGATGGTGATGGAGTAAGCAGCGGGGTTCTAACATACATAGCCCTATGGAAACATGAAACTCCGGTGGAATATATCGTAACAAGGGAATTAACGCCTCCCATACTAGCACAAATAAAGCAAAAATACAAAGAGGAAGATTGTGAAAGAATAATATTCTGCGACATAGGAGCGGGAAAAGAAAAAGAAATAGAAAAACAATATATGAACTATATAATCTTAGATCATCACGAACCTCAATTTAAACAATCAGAACGACACCTAAACCCAATATATCATAACATAAACGACCTAACGGAATGTTCAGGAAGTGTAACAGCCTATTTGGCAATCTATCACCTATATGATGAAGAGTTTTGGAAAACAAGATGGGGAAAATGGATAACAGCACTAGCGGTACTAGGAGCAGTAGCAGACCTACAAAATATAAAATACGGACGTCTGATTGGACTAAATAGAGAAATCCTAAAATTCGCTAAACAAATAGGAGCTGTAGAATATAAATTTGACATAGGATTTTACGGAAGATACACAAGACCCTTACCAGTAGCAATAGCATATCATAGCCCCAAACTTCCAGAGCCGCTAAATGACGTCTCAAAATGTGCATCATGGCTCAAAAAACAAGGCTTACAACTAACAGAAGAAAAATATAATGGAACATATTGGAGAAGGATCATAGACTTAAGTGAAGAAGAAAAACAACAGCTATTGGAAACCCTTGAAAAATACCTGAAAGAAACAGTTGATTCAAGCGATCTACAAGAATACTTAGAATCTCTAAAAAACGAGGTATATGACATAGTAGTATTTGAAGAAACAGAACTTAAAGAATTCAGCTTAGACCCAAGAGAAATAGCAACCTTCTTAAATAGTTGTACAAGACAAGGAGACAACGAAACAGCATTCAATCTGCTTTTCGCAGCATATGATGCAGTAGAAAAAGCAGCAAAACACTACAAAATATACAAGGGAATAATAAAAGAAGCGTTAGAAGCAGTTCGAGAAGGACTAATAGAACCAATACAATATAGAAATTTCATATTCTATAATTATGGTAATCTCATAAATGAAAAGACCACAGGCATAATAGCAACAAACCTTCTAAAACAAAAAATCTCAAAACAACAAAAACCACATGTAGTAGCTGCCCTACACACAGATCCGAAAATGCGCGGAATGCTAAAAATAAGCTTCAGAGCTCCACTAAACTACCAAGAGCTAAAAAATAAACAAGGAAAACAACTCAACATAGGAGAATTCTTTCAACAATTGAGAGAAAAACTAAAACACGAAGATCCTAGAACAGATGGAGGAGGACATAAAACCGCAGCAGCAATAACAATACCCACGAAACAACTAAAACAAGTCCTAGAACAACTAGACAAACACCTAGACCAATACACAACATAAAACAATCAAAACCTACAACAAAGGTGCAAATCCTTGACAAAAAATGAGAAACAAAAGATAAGAGAATATATCTGGAACAAAATGGAAGAAGAAAGAATAGCCAGATTTCCCTTACCATGCAAAGGCCGAATACCAAATTTCATCGGAGCAGAAAAAGCAGCTGAAAAACTCAGACAACTACCAGAATATAAAAACTCAAAAATCATCTTTTGTAACCCTGATTCTCCTCAAAGACCCGTAAGGGAAATGATATTAAAAGACGGTAAAATCCTTGTAATGGCCACACCCAGACTGAAAGAAGGCCTCTTAATCCTAGATCCTTCAAAAATTCCAAAAAACAAGTATAGAGAAGCATCCACTATTCGAGGCGCATTTAGGTGGGGTACAAAAATACACCCTTCAAAAATAAAAATTGATATAAAAATCACAGGTTCAGTTGCTGTATCTCCAAAAGGCGGCAGAGTCGGAAAAGGAGGCGGTTACAGCGATCTAGAGTACGGAATCCTAAGAGAGTATCATGCAATAGACGAGAAAACCCCAGTTATTACTACAGTCCACGATATTCAAATAGTTAATAATATTCCAATGACAGAACATGACATGCCCATAGACATTATAATAACATCTACAAAAATAATTAGAACAAATACAAAATACAAAAAACCAAAGGGAATCCTATGGGAACATCTTCCAAAAGAAAAAATCAAACAAATTCCACTAATAAAACATCTAAGAAAAAACACAAACACCTAACCTACATTATCCCTCCTAAATACCATTAAATAGTAAATGTAGTGTGTAAGTCGTTAAACGTCTTCTATGCCTTGTTCTGTTATTCTAAAAACTACTTCGCTTTCGGGAAGGTAGGGACTGTCAACTAGTCTGGCTATTCTTCTTTCTTGTTTGCTTTTTCTTAAATATACTCTTGTTGTGCATGAGTGAGCAAGAATATGTCCACCTGTAGCCTCTGTGGGATCACCGAAGAAAACAGCGGGTCTAGCCATAACTTGGTTCGTTACAACAACAGCTACATTGAAAACCTCAGCAATACGAAGCAAAGCATGTAAATGCTTATTTAACTTCTGTTGCCGCTCAGCAAGCATCCCCCTACCGCCATACTCAGCCCTAAAGTGACCCATAACACTATCAACAATCAACAAACCAATATTCATCTCAGGAATCAAATCCTTAGCCTTCTCAACAAGCAACATCTGATGATCACTATTATAGGCTCTAGCAGCTAAAACATTCCTTAAAACTTCTTTCGGATCCAAATTGAATCGCGGAGCCATCTGAACGATACGCTCAGGTCTAAAGGTGCCTTCCGTATCAATATAAATAACTCCGCGATCCAAACCACCTTTATCTTCAGGCAATTGCACAGTTACACACAACTGATGGGCGATCTGAGTCTTTCCAGTCCTATATGCACCAAAAAACTCAGTAATTCCACGGGTTTCGATTCCACCACCAAGAAGATCATCTAAACTCTTGCTACCCGTAGTAATTCTATGAATCTCCATCCTTTCAGCCCAAACTTCTTCTGCTGAAACAAAACCAATCCCAACAGCTTTCCTAGCTTCCTCAACAATTTTCGCCGCTACACCTTCGCCAATAGAAAGCGTAGCAGCTAATTCTCTAGGAGAAGCAACAGCAATTGCTTCAACACTACCAAAACCATTCTCAACCAGCTTCTTAGCTATTGCCGGTCCAACACCAGGCAAATCTTTAATATCCAAAACTTTTTTAGTCCGAGCCACAAAACCACAACTCCTAACAATCACTAAAACAACCAAAAAGCAACTTAAAAACCTACCGAAAACTACGACAACACAATATAAAAAACTATCAAAACACCAATATTCAACAAATAAACCAAATAAAAAACAATGGTCGGCCCGCCGGGATTTGAACCCGGGACCTCTACCGGAATCCAATGACAAATTGGATCCTGGCGGTGTCTGCGATGTTCGAGCGGCGGCTAAAGTTAAGTAAACGCCTTGCTAGGCGTTTTCTACAGCTTCGGTCTCCAATTCCCAGAATGGGAACTGGAGTCGCCCGCTCTGCCACTGAGCTACGGGCCGGGACTTTTTTAGATCTTGGGGATTGTTTTAACTATGTCATAGTGATAGTTTTCATCAGAATTTATATTTTTTGCGGTTTTTATCTTTGTTTTTTGTTTAGCTGGTTTTGGTTAGAGGTTAAAGTATGTTTTTTCAGCGATTGTGTCTATTGTATCAATAATATTTTTCGGGAGTGTTCAATAATTCACCTATACAGCTACTCCACAACGATCCTTAAGCAGCAAAAAAGCCTTAGAAGTGTTCCTGTCTTTTGTTTTCATCCTTAGGTACTTTTGTTAGGGGGAGAGGAAGAATCGAAAAAGAATTAGAGGTAAAGGAAAGAGTTAGATGTACTCTAAAAAGTTTGTATACAGAAAAGATTACGAGAGGAAGCTTGGAGAAAAGAGTTTTTACTCAAACTTAGTAAGTAGTATAGTTCTCGTATGTTTAGTTTTGGTTATCTCCCTACTTTATCTGAGTCGTATCCAGCAAGATAATGTTACATTAAACCAGATTTTTTAACAGTATTAAAAATAATATCCGTATCCAATAAAACTAAATATTTTCCTTCCAATCCTAAAATACTCAATGCTTAATAGTTTATGTGTATGGAGGAGGTTACTCTGAGCATTAAACAAAATATGATGTTCAAAAGAGACCGTAAAAATCTACGTAAGTACTTTTTCATTTCTGTTATAACTTTCTTACCGCTGTATGTGGAATTTATTTTCTTTGCAAACTCTGCATTCATGGAACCGGTATTCAGTTTCATTCAGAGCCTAGTTCAGCTTGTTGTCGACTGGAGTAAAACATACCTGCGATTACTCGTAGATAATCCTGTAAATATAATAGCAATGCAAACACCAACAAACAACATATCTAGGGGGACGCCAGTTGAAGAGAGGACAGAGACAGGAAACACAACGGTAAGAGGTAGAGTAATTGGAACAACATCAGCAGATAAGAAATATTCGATATGGCATTCACTAAGATACCTAGGAGACAATAATGCATCTGACAAGTTCCCCTCATATACTAGGGCTGCCGTAAACTTAGCAAAGATATCTGCCAAACTTCATGCAGCCATAGGCAACAAACATATAGAATTCCTACCCCTAACAACAGAACTCTTAGCGTACAGCACAAATGACGGTGAACTATATTGGGTAAATCTCAACGAATATGACCCAAGAAAACCTGTAAAGATCTTTAATAAAAATGGAAACGTAATACGGACCGAATTCATACCTCTTGGGATTTCTAGAAGGATAATATTAGCGTATAAAGGAGAACATATCGACGGAAAACTTGAGGTTAAGTACGCACCGATCATTCAAGTTAACGTGGAAAGCAGCAACACAAAGCTGTTAAACGAAGATACACTGAGAGCAGTATTCAACGAAGAAAAAGGAAATATTCTTTCTTATGATAAGATAAACGAGAACCTAGAGCTATGGGTTAAGGAGTCAGATGGAAAAGCAAAGAAAGAGTTGATGAATAAAGCCGGATTTCCGCAGTGGCTTCTAGACTATGTTAAGGAGAAAGGAGTCACAGAAGTTTCAGAGTTAACGTACGGATCATTAAGGGAAGCTGCTGAACTTGAGTTGAGAAAGAAGAGAGAAGAAAACATACAGGAGAGAGTTAGAAAGGCTCTCATAAATATGGGTTTAAATGTCGAATTCTCTTCAGACCACACGTTTAACATGGAGTTTAATGGAGTGATAAGCAAAAATCTAGATATTCTCGGAAAATTTGAAAATAAAGAGTTTAAAACGGGGACAATATTTTTAGGCTCTTCGAAATTTGATGAAAACCTCAACACATATGCCGATAGCAGAAAAGATGCCGATAACTATGTCTCCTTTAACTCAGAAGTAGCTAAACCACTTGTAGGTGGAGACAAGACATACCCAGATGGCAGATGGTCTTCACAAAATCTAAGAGAGCACTTCAACCCAGACATATACAAAGTTGTGAGAGAATTCCTTACTACAGAAGTCAAAACATACGCTGAAGAGATGCCTCTAAGCGGATTTGGAGGCTTAACAATATTCCTTAAGAGAACCGAGAAAACAGGAGGTTATCCTGACTTCTTCTACCTTCAAAGAAAGGCAAGTTCCGTGGGATCACCAATATTGGCAAATCCACTAGGCAGACAAGCCTTAGAAAAAATGGATACGGAAATAACAACGGTATTAAGTCACGCTGTACGTAAAGGCTGTGAAACCATTAAAGTTAAAGATTTTTTAAAGGTTTCAATCCTGCATGCCTACAGACTTGCCCTACTTTACGGTTTAGATCCAACTAAAGTTGAATTCAAAATTAAAGGAACTGAAGGACTGAAAATAACTGTAACGCTGAAAGAACTATTCGAAAATAGGAAAAAATTCGAAGTTTTCAGCAAGAAGTCCAAAGTAGACTGCATGGTAGTTCCGAAGATGCTTGAGATAAACAGCAAAAGGATCGACGGTAAAGCGTTAATAGAGGCACTAACAGATCTGAAATTTAACGAAGTTGGAGGCACTGAGGATAAGTATCTAGTGCGAGTTGAAGAATTCCCCAAAATATATGAGAAAAGCGACGATGAAGAAATAGACTTGGTAATAAAGAAATCTATGTCCGTTGGAAAACCGATAACGAAAACCGTTGAACAAATATTCGGAAAAACACATCTGAGGGATGTAGGACTTATAACCGAAATCCTTGGAACACATATAGAGAACCATCCGGTACTTAAGCTGATGAGGGAACTAGGACCCCTAGTGGAACCACAAGGTAACTTCAAAGGTTTACACACTAACATGGCTCTCGCTGCATACAAGTATGCTTTCCTACTTGCAGAGGTTGAAGAACTGATATATACAATAGATAAGAAATTAGAGGAAGGTAATCTCAGCAAAGAGCAGGAAATTTACCTAAAGAGGATTAGGGAAGATCTCACTGAACAGAGATACGATTGGATGGACGGAGTCAAAAATTTTGTCAAGCAAAAGACAGAGAAAACAACGTATGGAAGACCTACAAACCTCCTCTACAAACTTTCAAGAAGGTTCTTCACAACGAGAATGGAAATCGAAGAATCTACTAAAATAACAAAGAACTTTAACCTTACTTATGGAGAAGTTAATAGTCCGATACTTCGAAAGAACAACAATATAAACTTTAACTTTTTAATTACAAAAGGAGGTATTGTTGTTAACCGATCCAGATAAAAAAGGAAGTTTAGACGCAAATTTTTTCTTTGCTAAACATAATATCAGGTTTAGTTGCTTATTTTATGCCTCTACTTTCTTTGAGTAGTAAACTACGATTTTTTATAAGAGTAAGTATTGAATAATTTGCTTATTTGAGGACGTCTAGTATTATGTTGTTTTCATCGATTACTACGCTTATGTAGTCGCCGATTTCTTTGGATAGTATTAGGTAGATGTCTTCATCGTCTAGTTGTTCAACTTTAGCTAAAACGTGGACTATGGTTGAGTTTCCAATATCTATGTCCAACCATATACGTGTGTTTCCATTCTCAACATATTCGTATTTTGCAACTATGGTTCCGTTCACAGTTCTTTGTGCGGTTCCCTTTTTAATCATGATGTAAGCTGCTTGTACAGCTTCTTTCATTCCACCGACATCGGCGCAGCGAACACGAATGCAAGTTCTATCGGTAGCTCTAACTAAGGCGAAGAAAGATGGTGTATAGTGACCTGTATCTTCATCGTAAATGAATATTGGTATATGGTAGTAGAGCTCGGTGTTTATTCTGTATAGTAGAGCTAGAGGTGTTGAATAATAGCGGCCTTCAGGTAAGGATGGTAGTTCTGCTTTTGCGACTCTTTTTGCTTCTGCTGGAGATATAAGAGCCATATGATCTAGACTGTATAGGTAAATACCGTCTTTTTTGGCTATTATTACGAATTCAAGTAGACTTGGATTACGTTTATTGCAGAACAGGTATACTGCAACCAGTTCTCCATTCCATATCTGGTATCTGAGTCCTTCTGGTTCAGCTGGGCTACCTGATCTATCACTATATATTGGTATACCGTTCCAAAAGTTTAGATCGTTTTCAGCTGTCCATCTGAAGTCTCCAAAGGCATCTCCCATTCTTTCAAGCCATTCTTCATCCCATCTCTGAACAACCCAGTCTGGAGCATCTTTTGGACTATATTGACCAAGTAAAGTTCCAGTAACTGGATCCCATATATGAACCATGGGATTTATCAAAGGTCCGAAGGGAATTTCATAATAACTGGTTGTTACATAAACAAGCTTTTCCGTCTCTGGGTTCCATGTCAAATAAGCGCGACTAAAAGTTCTTAGAGGGAACATGTTTTGAGCATGGACTCTAATATCTTTATTAAACCACAATCCTTCTCCATATTCAGCCTCCATTGGTATTATTTGAGCTCTTTCACCAGTTGCATCCGTAACCGGTATAATTATAATTTCTCGAAGCTTGTTGCTGTCACCTAATAGAAAAGAGCCGAGTACTGGAGGTTCACTTATTGTAGCTATCCAGCATAATTCACCCCTATACATACCTAAATGAACACTAGTAACCCAGGAAGCGGCGCTTGTTTTCTTCATCTCGGCTATAGATCTAGCTACACTACTCGTGGTTACCCTAAGTTCTTCCACATCTACTTCTGGAAAAAGAGTGGCATTCCCAACTGACATAACTTTAAAGTAATTCTTCATGGTAGTTGCTCTTGCAAAACCTATTGACCTGCCAAGTAGCCCAGGTAATCCGAAAAGTGCATTAAACAATATAATTAGTAAAAGGACGGTGAGCAAGAGTTTCTTTGAAAAAGAGAACGTCTTTTGGCCTACTTTTTTGGTATGGGTTTGATATCTAGATTTTAACATGTCTCTGAACCTAATGTTTGGATTCTTGGATGCAATGGCCGCCAGGTTTTTAGCCATTAGAAACGATATAGCGAATACAAACAGTCTTATAAAAACAAGCCAGATACAGTATATATGTGCCGGAATAAGCAATGTGGCACAGCCATGAGCAAAACCTACAAGTATAAGAAACACAAGGGTGACAAGCAATAAGGATCTGGGAAATATAAAGTTAGGTTTTGCTTTTCTGATTTTGTTTTCAATGAACTTAAGATCAAGAATCCAGCTAGCCCAAGCAGCCGTAGTTATGTAAATCGATATAAACATAATATTTTCCTCCCTAAAGAATCCTTCTCCCCGCGAATTTATAAGTTTTTTTCCTTTTAATAATCTTAACTATTATGTAACATTATTTGCTGCCAAAGTTTTCTTAATAGGCCAGAAGGGAGCAAGTCAAATATCACGATGTTACCGACACTAATTTAAAAAGAACATAAATTCCTATTTTTGAGGGATGAGGATATGAGAGTCAGGTGAGTAGATAAACGATGAACTGAATATCAATCCGACCTCAAATTTCCATAAATTCATGGATAATATTTGTGGAAACAGAAATTTGTGTTAGAAGCTAAATACCGAAAACTTCAGAATTATAAACATAATAAATACTTTGAAAATTATTAACCTCCCGCTTTTGATACAGCTACTTTTCGAAATAAGCAGTCCTTGAATTTTTCAATTAACTTAATGACAGTTTTTTGGTCATTAGAGCTTATTACTACTTCAACTTTCACTTTTGGTTGACCTTGAAAAATTTTTAAACCTTCTACGCCGATCACTCCTTCACTTAGCGATATTTTCATTGAAAAATCTTTTCTTGCAACGTTTAATATTACCTCTTTGTCTAAAGAATGAATATTAGTTACTGAAATTTCTAATGAAAGAAGGCATTCTTTAATGAAGCGTAAAATCTCATGTAGCTTGAAAAGGTTATAAGTTTTGGAAAACGAAAGAGTTACCATTAGTATACCCCCGAACCTCGGTGATCCTAACCTTTATGGGTAAACGTGAATGTTAAATCTATGTACTTTTTAGAATAAATTCCAAGTGAAATTTAGAGATTATCATAAACTTTCGTTTATAGTTTATATGACATATTAGTGCATAATTTATAAGTTTGTTAGTTTTTGTTATTGTAGAATTGTTGGTGGGTTTATTTTGGGCGAATATCTAGAAAAAGTTGGCAGACTAGTTGGTAAGACTACCACTCATACAGTTACTGTAAAATTGTTCTCTGAGAGAGTTGGAAGAAATGATTATCTACAAATTGAACATGAAGGACGTAATTTTCTTTTTATGATTAAAGAAATTTGGACTGAAAACTCTTCAACGATTGCTAGGTGTTCTGTTGTTGGTTCAATGCCTAAAACACCATTCAAACCAGATAGCATAGTTTTCAAAGCCTCTCCAGACCTTATTAGAGATGTTTTAGGTTTAGATGTCCCCTATGAGAAGGGAGTATATCTCGGCAAACTTAGAGGATTACCCTATAAGGTTTTTCTACCCATCAAGAGACTTGGACGAATTTTTATTACCGGCAAAACCGGCTCTGGCAAGTCCTATACCGTTGGTGTTCTAATCGAAGAGTTTCTAAAAAAGGGTGTTCCCGTTGTTATTATTGATCGTCATGGAGAATACTCCAGCCTAAAAATTCCAACTGAAAATGGATCCGAGGAATTTGATGTAGAGCCTAGAAGCTACGAAGATAGAATTATTGAATTTGCTGATTTAAATGTAAATCCTGGTGGTGATATTCCTGTCGAGGCTGTTTTGACCACAGATGCTAAGGATCTTGTTGTTTCTGGACAATGTACGATCATAAATCTTAGAGGCTTATCTACTGATATGCAACAACTTATAGGGGAAGAAATTCTTACAAAATTATATGAAGCATCTACCAGTGGCAGTATTCCACCTTTCTATTGCATTTTAGATGAGGCACATCTTTTTGCTGGCAAAGGGAAGTCCTCCATACGGGAAGTTGTCAGGCTTTTCGCCCAAGAAGGTAGGAAATTTGGTGCCAACATAATTTTTCTAACACAAAAACCTCAACTTTTAGACACAACTATTCGAGCTCAAGCTGGCACATGGATTATCCATCAACTAACCGACTATACCGATATTTCTGTCACAGTTAGAAGCGCTGAGGGGCTAAATGAAGATTGGTCCGAAGATATTCAACGTTTAGAACCCGGTGAGGCCGTTATCGCAGGCGACGCTGTCCGAAGAGTTCCTCTAATCGTTAAGATTAGACCAAGAGAAACTAGACACGGAGCAATCGGTTTTAATCCCCTTGACTATGTTTCTCCCGAAACTCGGGAGGAATTGGAAAAAAGGAGGGAGAGACTAAGAGCACAATTTGCAATGCAAGTTCAAGAAGCCAAAGTTCGTTTAGAAGCCCTGAAAAGCGGCGTTGAAGTTCTCAGTGTTGCTGATGCAAAAAGAATTATCGTTAAGCTGGAGGAAGATTTAAAGAAGAAAATAGAAGAAGTTGAAGTTCTTAAATCCAGAGTCAAAGTATTGGAGAAAGAAAACATCGAACTTAAGAAAAAATATAGAAAGGCCGTAAAGACGGCTGAAGAAGCAATTAAAGAAGCTAAGAAATATGAAAGAATAATTGAAAATCTGAAAAGAAAAATAATATAGCTATATTATTGCTATTCGTCTTTCATTTTTCCTTTTCCACTATTAATGTTAATCCCTTTAAGCCTACTATCTTTACCCTTGTCCTGGGAGGAATTTCGACACCATTACGTGTTATAGCGGTCCATTCCTCTCCCTCAGCATACACTATTCCTCTTGGTCCCAATTTTGTTTTTGTTGTTCCCGTTTTTCCTACTAATGCTTGTAGATCATGAATTTTCTTTAATTTACGAACCTTAGTTGCCTTATAAATTATAAATGCCATTAAAGGGATTAATGTCGCGTCTAAAACAAATGTTATCGCTACTAATATTTGATGTATCTCTCTTGGAAAGGTTGGAGGGAACAATAAAATAATGAAAGACGTAATGATCATTAGAGTAGCGCCAACCGCTCCAAGACCACCATGACCTACTTTTGCCTCTAAAAGTATGAATATTACGCCTAAAATAAATAAAATTAGAGCCGCTATTTCTATCTGCATCTTTTCCACCTACTTTTGCGCGAGAACTACCAAATATGTACCAAGGCCATTAAACGGAGGAATCCACCTCACTCTATCTTCAATCTTTCCTAGGAGCGACTTTACCCCTTTTAATTCAGTTTGAGGATTATATCTAAACTCTGGTTTAAAAAATATTAAAATACTACCGATATGTACTTTTTCAAAGCCAGCTGTCTTCAATAATTGTTTAATTTCTTTAGGTGTGTAAAGGTGTGTCCACGCCCTGTACTTTCTTCTTCCAGCTTTATGTCTTAGATATGTTTGCTTACTTTTTAATGCTTTCTTTACCCACCTAGTTTTAAAAGTAACTATGCTGTAAAGCCACCAAGTTAGCCTATATTGATTAAGCACAGAAATTACGGTTTTCCCCCCTTTCCTAAGAATTTCTCCAAGGCGATTAAATCCTTCCTTATAATTTGGTGCATGATTAAATGCACCAAAAATTGAATAAGCCCTTTCAAAAACTTCCCTTTGAAAGGGTAGATAATCTGCTGATGCTTGAATAAACTCTATGTTATCTTGTAATTCCAAATTGTATACTCTTCGCCTTAAGATTTCCAGCATTTTCCTTGATATATCAACTGCATACACTTTACAATTCATCGAAGCTAATAATATAGTTTGTCTTCCAGTTCCACAACCTATATCCACAACAACACCCTTTGGCTTAGTCGATAATATTACTCTATCCTCCACCCTCCTCATGTAATAAAGTTCCGGATTATGATAATTTAAGTCGTGCACCGATGTATAATGATCATAATATTTCTCTACTCGGGTATATTCGTTTCCCATTAATGTTTTTTCAATATTTAACGGTTTTAAATTGGGAATCCCCTTAATTATAGGATAACTGTTTCTACATTTTTTACAGATAAGTGTTCCAATCCATATATGCTCCTTTTTCCACTTTCTTACATCTAATTTTAATTCACTTCTACAAAGCGGACATACGATAATAGACAATGTCTGTTCCAGCAAGATTTTCACCGCTAAAACAAGTGAGCTCATATATCTTAATTTACTTAAGTTTATGTTTTACCAAGATTAAGATTTGTCAACATTTATTAAATTCGCTGGAATGTATAACTCTAGCCTCTATAATAGGGGAGTGGATGTTCATTGAAGTTAGTATTTTTAGGAACCTCAGGCAGTTTTCCTTCTAAAAATAGAATGTGCCCAGCAATCCTAGTGGAAGACAACTTTTTAATTGATTGCGGAGAAGGAGCACTTCATAGACTTCTCAACTTAAACATAGATTTAAACACTATAGAAGAAATATTCATTTCTCATAGCCATGCAGACCATATTTCGAGTCTGCCAATGCTTTTATGGACTATGTGGCTTCAAGGCAGAAAATCCAAGCTAACGATATATGGACCTCCAAATATTCAAGAGATTGTTGAATCGATGCTTAAACTTATGGGAACAAGCCCTGAAAAATTTCACTTTACAATCCAATATAGAAAATTTAATACTGCTGAAAACTTAGGAGAATTTGAAATATTTCCAGTTGCACACAGTATTCCTACATTTGCGATCAAAATGGATGATAAGTTTGTTTATACAAGTGACACCGCCCCATGTGAACCGCTTACAGAGTTTGCAAAAAACTGCAGATTGCTAATACATGAAACAACGTTCCCAGATGAAATGAAACAAGAAGCACATATACATAACCATTCTTCTCCCTCAGATGCTGCCATGATAGCCTCAAAAGCTAATGTAGAAATATTATCACTATATCATATACCACCACCCTTCCAAAGTTTAGAAGAAAGATTCATTACACAAGCCAAAAAATTGTTTAAAGGACAAATCTTTGTAGCTAGAGATCTAGAAATTCTTAAAATTTAAATTAACTTAGCATCTTCCAACATTTTCTTATGATCAAATGCGAGTTTCAGATTTTTTACTTCCTTAAGTGAAAATATCGAGACATTTGCTGCGTCAGTTGCAGCTCTTAAAGTTCCACCCGTTTTGCGACATAAAAAACATATCGAAATAAAATGACCCCTGGGGTCGCGTTTAGGATTAGAATATACATTTACAAGTTTTTCTATCTCTATCTCTAATCCTGTTTCCTCACGTACTTCCCTTTTAACAGCTTCTTCAACAGTTTCTCCGTATTCAACAATACCTCCAGGTAGGGCCCACCAATCTTTATATGGAGGATTTTTACGCTTAACTAAAACTATTTTATTATCATTTACCTTTATTATTGCATCCACAGTTAATGTCGGTTTTTTCATCAAAAACACCTCTAAAACTCAATACTGAACAACCTTTTCGCATTTTTCGTTGTTATTTCTGCAATTTTTTCTACACTAATCTTTTTTATCTCTGCAACCTTCTCTGCTACTACCCTAACATGACTAGGACTAGCCAATATGCCTCTAAATTCGTAGGGGCTATCTGATTCTAAAACTATTTTATTTAGAGGTGTCTGTCTAACAATTCCTACAACTCTGTTTGAATATGTAACAGAAAGGTTTATGGAAATATAATAGCCACTACTCAAAATATCTTGGAGAACAATGAAAGAGCCGGTATACCAGTGAAACACCGCCTTTTCAACACCATATTTATTTAACATATTTATAACTTCTTTTTCAGCACCGACTGTATGAATATTAAGAGCTAAACTATACTCAGCACCCATTTTTACAAAAAGTTCAAAAACTTCTTTCTGTCTTTGCCACTTATCTACTCCCTTTATAAAACGGTAGTCTAAACCTATTTCTCCTATACCAGCCAAAAAATCAACATTACTCTCAATTAGCTTTAATATTTTCTTTATTTCCTCCATACTAGTTTTCCAGCTTTCCCAAGGATGAACACCAACACAAGGAACCAAAAAATCATTCTCTCTAGAAGCGTTCAAAATTTTTCTACTGCTTTCAAAATCCATCCCTACTCCAACAATGCGGACTATGCCGTTTTTCAACGCTTCCTGTACAACCTGTTGATCAATTTTTTCATCTATATAATCATCAAAGTGACAATGACAATCAATCAATTTTATTGACACGAGTAAATCACCGTTAAAACCTACTCAGGAAATTAATATTATTTATCTAAGCTTTTCTCCACAAGTTGGACATGCAAATCGAACCATTAACCACGTATCTAAGTGTTCCTTGTGAAATACAGTTTTACAATGTGGACATTGCGATGTTTTTTCTCCTGCTTGAACCACTATGTCACATATTGGGCATATCGGGATTTTATTATTACAATTCGGGCATAATTCTATATTTTTAGGTATTTCAGCTCTACAGTAGTAACATAATATAGTTTCAATTTCCTTTTCAGAAGGAGCAATGACCCTAGTTAGTGGAAGCACCAAACCAAGAAATACTGCTAAACCAGTACCCAGTGAAGCAAGGGCCGATGGATAGTGAATTGTTCTAAGGTAAATATATCCAAATCCGCCCATAACAGCAGTCAAAGATCCAAGAACTAACATGAGCTTCCTATTCCATGAAGCTGCTGTTTCCCCTAAAATAATAGTAAAGATTCCGACTGGAAGAGTAGCGATTCCGTAATACAAGTCTAATGGAAATTTCCACCATAGATAGCAAATAATTCGATAAACTGCCCATGTTGTGAAAAGTGTAGCAGAGAAAAGAATTACAATTGAGAAGTATTCCTTCTGGAAAAGTCTTTCAAATAGGATCAAGAACCCAAGTATTGTCGGCAAAATTACAGATGGAATATGAGGAATATAAAGAGAAGACATTATACCCAAAGACATTAGAAGTATTGAGACCGGATAAGTTGCGAGAACAAGCAGTTTTTCATTGTTTACTATAGATACAATAAGAAAAATGTCACCAATAATGACCATGGTGTAACCATAAAATAAATCTGGTTGAGAATTCCATATATAGTGGCAATAAAGTCTCCAAATACCCCACAGAATTATCAAGATGCTTAATACTATTTTGAAGTACTTAGGATTTTTAACAATGTTATAATATTCTTTAGAATTATTTTTCGCCAACTCCTCCACCAAATTAGCTATCACTAATCAACTACTCAGGATATTAAATTTGAAGTTTAAAATATAAGAGTAATGTATATAGGGTGTTATCTAGATTACAACAAATTTTAGGGTGTTTGAATGGTTTATGATCCCTTAGAAAAATTAAATGAAATCCGAAAAATTGTTTGCAACGGAAGTAAAAGAAAATACTATAGGTTTAGAATCAGCAAGCAATATGCAGGAGATGTTACTGCTGACTGTGTAGGTTGCTTTTTAAACTGCGCCTTTTGCTGGTCTTCTAGAGTAAACAGTAGACCAGCTGAAATAGGTAAATTTTACTCCGCTGAAAAGGTATTTAAAAAAGTCGTGGAAACAGCCAGACGGAAAAAACTTCATAGAGTTAGATTTTCAGGCGGCGAACCTACGTTATGTATAGATCACTTTATTAAAATTGTTGAGCTTTTTGGCGAAAAAGCCCAAGATCTTACTTGCATTATTGAGACTAATGGAATCTTGATCGCTAAGTTTCCAAAACTGGCAAAACTTTTAGCCAGTTACCCTAACATGGAAGTTAGAGTATCCATTAAGGGATTTGATGAAAAATCCTTTGAAAATATCACAGGAGCAGATGGAAAGTACTTTTGGTGGCAAATCGAAGCTATCAAAACCTTACTAAAATATGGTGCCTACGCCTACTGTGCAACTATGTGGGAAACAGCGGGACCCAAGGGAGTTGAGAAACTTATGAGGACTTTATTAAAGCACGGTGTTGCTGGTCTTGAACTTGAATGCCTGTATCGATACGATTTTGTAATGAAGAGAATAAAAGAAAGAGAAATAAAATTATATGAATAAGCTTAAGTTTGTAAAGACGTATAAGGCAATGTCTTTTCAAGAGCTAAATTCTATTTATGTGAATGAGGTGAAGTAATGGACCAAAAAATTTTAGATAAAGCCATTAAAACTGTTGATAAAGATAATATTATCTCTATATTGGAAAAATTAGTAAGCATTCCAAGTATAACTGGAATGGAAAGAGAAATAGGAGAATACATTTTCGAAACGCTAAGCGAATGGGGAATTTCTGTTCAAAAAACTTGGATAGACAAAAAACGATTTAACGTAATTGCTCGTATTGGAACTAAAAGCGATAACCCTTCACTTATGTTTAATGGACATATGGATACTGTTTATCCTGAAATAGACAAAGAATCTTTTAATCCTAAAATTATTGATGGTAAACTTTACGGATGTGGATCCGTTGATATGAAAGCCGGTCTTTCTGCTATGATGGAAACAGCCAGAATTTTAACTATGTTTGAAAACTACATGGATAGAGAAACTATTTTTTCCTTTGTAGTCGATGAAGAAAAAGACGGAAAAGGCACGTTGCACTTGGTGGAGTCCGGTATTCGTTCCGATTGGGCTATTGTTGCCGAACCAACAAATATGAAAATTAGTCCTTGGCAAATAGGCTATCTCGATATTGCTATCACCATCTATGGCAAATCTGTTCATGGATGTTTCCCCAGTAGGGGAATGAATGCAATATATGGCGCCATAAAGTTTTTAGAAAAGTTTGCTGATTCCGATCTATTTAAGGTTGAAGACAAAGTTTTTGGAAAAGCATCATTTAATGTTAATAAAATATTTGGAGGAACAGGGCAACTAATCGTTCCACATGAATGTAGAGTCGAAATAAACATTAACCTTCTCCCAAGTCAAACTGAGGATGTCGTCGAATCCGAGATAACAAAAATTTTGGAAAATCTCAAAGAAAATGGGGACATCCTTGATTTCAAGATTAGTATGTCGGATTATGGGGCTACTGTAAAATTACGCGGCGATGAACTAATCATACGTGCTATTTGTGATGCGTATCAGGAAATTTTAGGTAGCAATCCAGAGTTACGTGTTATGAGATCTTGGACAGATGCAGAGACTCTAGTAACTAAAGCTAAAATACCAACTATAGTTTTTGGACCGGGGGACATAGTAATTGCGCATACACCAGAAGAACATGTAGTAATTGGAGATGTTTTTGACGCAACAAAAATATATTTAGTAACAGCGTTAAAATTATCTTCCTCTAGCAACAATTTATGAAGAAATCTATATATGTCATATTATTAATTACCTTGTACCCACAAACTGGCAGTTTCCTATCAAATAAATTTACATTAACTAGGTTAGACATAAATTAACCATCTGTATAAAAGGGCGGAGAGGTTTAATATGAATATTGAAGGTTACAAGTTTCTTGAAGAACTTGCAAAGGAAGCATCTACAAAGGGTGTTGTTAAAAGAGAAATATCAACCGAAACTGTTAGAAGCGTTATTCGAGCATTATATAAGTTAAACATTGCTGATTTCTGGACCATTACATCGTTCTCAAGCGAGTACATAATTGACGTTTTCAAAGTCATACTAACATTAATGGAAAGAGGTATTATCGAAAAAACCGATACAGATCTACTTACCTTAACTAAAAAAGGTATCCAAGTAACTCAAAAACTCTTAAAAATAAAGCATAAAGAGTCATTTACATGTCAGACATGCTTCGGAAAAACTATACTTATCAAAGACATGTTTCTACAAGTTTATAAAAAATTCAATGAAATAGTTTCAAAACGCCCTAAAGTTAAGTTCGAATTTGACCAAGCACCCATACATCCCAGAGATGCCATTAATAGAGTTGTTTTCATGTACGAAAAAGGCGATTTGGAAGGTAAAGAAATTATCTTATTGGGCGACGACGATCTTGTTAGTTTAGCCATGGCGCTTACCAGATTACCTGAAAAAGTCACTATCCTAGATGTAGATGACGATCTTCTATCCTTTATTAAAAAGATTTCTAAAGAAGAGAAATTAAATATCGAAGTTATAAAACACGATTTAAGATATCCCATCCCAGAAAATTTATCAGGAACCTTCGATGTTTTCTTCACAGATCCACCCGATACACTACTTGGATTAATACTATTTGTTTCACGTGGTGTAGAGTCTCTGAGAAAAGACATTAGAAGTGTCGGATATTTCTGCATGACTCATGCAGATGCACCACTGGAACGGTGGAAAAAAGCTTTTGACGCAGTTTTACAAATGGGACTGGTTCCAACCGACATTATTCACAATTTTAATACCTACATAGACCTTGATGTAAGTACCGAAGACTACATAACTGAAGGAATAACCAAGTTTTTCCCTCCCCCCAAAAAGCCCTGGTATAAAAGTTCTCTAATCAGAGTCGTAAAAGCAGATGAACTCAAACCTAAAATCGAAGGTGTGATGGAAGGGGAGGAAATATACGACTATCTCTTATTTAAATAAGAAAAGTGAAACCTGAATTCTTTCTTTTAACTTAAACTCGCAAGGGATTTTAGTTTTTCCAGCTCCCTTCTCATTTCCCTTTTCAATCGTTCAAAATCACTTGTTTCCTTCATAGGTCCTACCGTTTCTATTGGTGGTTTAGGTCGAGGTGCAACAGGTATTGTAGGTGCAGATGTAGGTAAAGGTCTTGACGCGGTTATCCTTTGTTCTAAGGCATCTATTTTTGTTTCTAAGGATGTTATTCTCTGTTTAAGGGATTCTATTATTGGAAATTTTTCAACAATCCTTTCTAAATTTCTTAATCTGTTGTCTAGGTCATTTAATGCAGAGGTTGTCATCTTTATAAATCCTTCAATAATATTTGCTATCTCTTTAATATCCTTAGGACCCTTTTTCCTAAATAGAGGAATTACTAATCCCTCCAAGGTAATTTTAAATTTTTCACAAGCGGTTTTAATTCTTACACACATACATTTTATTAAGTTAACATGAGATGTGTGCAACTGTCTTAAATGTAGTTATAAATCTTACAATTTAAATTTTCCTAACAAATGAACCTACAAAACAATATCGTAACTAGGATTTAAAACCAAAGTTATACTCAGTTTTTTATAGTTTTTACAGAAGACAAAACATTTGCTGAACGATTTAATGTAAATTGATAACAACAAAATTAGAGATTTAAATATTAACGTGCCGGGTAATTTTTCTTCTCAGAACTTATCATACTTTGCATACATAGAAAGATACAAGCCCAAGCTATAATCTTCGTTCTTTAGAACGTTTAATATATCAAATCATATTAAATTTGAAAGTAACTATTGTCGCATTAACTTAGCTTAACTTATTAAAAAATATAGATTTAAAACTTAATGGTGAATCTATAGTCATTAATGGATGAGGGAGAGGACGCATAGAGCCTTGTGTGATACTCAATTTAAAATTAGATAGTAAAAATATGGACACGTGAGTGATGATTATGAAAATAACATATAACAAGGGAATTTTCATCGAGAATAACAATTTTAGAATCCTCTTAGATCCTGTAGGTTGTCCTTCAAAAAAACCCGACGTAGTATTAGTATCTCACGCGCATAGCGATCATGCTAGGGGGATTTGGCAAAAACAATTATTGAGCATACCGAAAATCATGAGCCCAGCAACAAGAAAAATACTTGAAAAGAGAAAAGGAAAAACTCTGAAGAATGTTATTGAAATTCAAGAAGAAAATGAAATCGAATATAACAATTTAAGAATTTATGCAGCAAGTTCAGGTCATTGTACAGGTTCTCTTCAATTCAAATTCACGATTAAAGACATTGACATAGTATATTCTGGTGACATATGCTTGGAGGAAAGAATTATACTTAATAAAGCGGAACAATTAAGTTGTGATATTCTTATTTTAGAAGCTACATATGGCAAACCTGAATATGTTTTCCCTAAAAGATCAAACCTTTATAGAAATATTTTAGAGTGGTGTAAAAACAATATTGAGACATTTAACAAAGCCTTTGTTGGGTGCCGAACACTAGGTACAGCTCAAGAATTAACAACACTATTATCTCTATCTATTCTTGCCACTCCAATTTTCACTCATCCTGCAATTACAAAAATAAATAAGGTTCATGAGGAGTTCCATCATAAATTGGGACACTTTATATCCTATTACAATATTAACGATGTTGAAGGTATTATGCTTGTACCTCTAAACAGCATTTTTAAAAAAAGTAAGCTTAATACGGGAGTTGCAACTGGATGGGCCGTTAAATCGAGACGATCAGGATATTTTCCCCTCTCTTCGCATGCCGACTTTCAACAACTCTTAAATTACGCTAAAAATAGTGGTGCAGAAAAAATCTATACAATATATGGTTTTTCGAATATACTGGCAAGAGAAATTAGTGAAAGACTGGGAATAGCTTCTCAAAGTCTCAAATAGACTTTTCCAGTAATCTATATGCTTTTTCAACCGCTTCTTTCGGGCTTTCTGCTTCAATAATAGTTTTATCCCTGATCTTTTTTCCTGAAAGAAGAGTAGCTACTCCTCCAGAAGTTTTAATAGCTATTACTGGTTTTTCTTCAGCAAGAGCTAAGCCTATCTCTGAAAGTGTTCCAGGGCCTCCTGAAATAGCTATAACAACATCACTAGAATTTACAACAATTAGATTTCTAGCACGGCCTATCCCTGTCGGAATAGCTATATCTATATAAGGGTTAGCTTCAGATCTAGATTTACCAGGCAATATTCCAATAGTTATACCTCCATTTTGCTTTGCACCTTTTGCAGCAGCCTCCATCACTCCTCCCTTGCCTCCACATACCAAAATTCCTCCTCTTTTTGCTATTTCCCTTCCAACTTCTTCCGCTATCTTTCTAATGTCCTCGCTTATTTCTCCATCAGTTCCAATAACGCCAATAAAATATGGCATTTAATCACCTCAAATTTAAATTTTCAAATACTTCTTTTCCTTAGGTGCTAATATGACTATCTTTAACGTCAAAATGAGATGGAAAGATCTACTAGATTTCTACGAAAAATTGAAAGACGAAATAGAAGATGTTAAAGGTTACGATTACAGTAAAAATATATGGATTAACAATTTCCAAAATCTAATGAGAGAATCTACAATTTCACTAATCATATTTAAACTTAAAAGCGGAGATTACATTCATATCCAAATATCACCTGATGTAAAACCGCAAATAACTTTAACACGAGAAGATATTGATAAGATTTCTCTCTGGAAAGATTTTTTTAAAACAAATTTAAGTTGGGAAGAGTTAAACTTGCTTAGAAAAGCAAAAGACCAATTACCTCACAAGTTTTCCCTCGAAGAATTAAAAGAAACCCTTAAAATATTAGATATAGAAGAGGAAGAAGAAAAAGCAGCTAAGAAAACACTATATAATAAAATAACCAGCATAATTCAAAAAATTAAAAGGGAAATTTAATTTCAAGCGTCGGTGTATCAACTTGGTTGAAAATTATGATCCAATTAAAGTTTTAGATGAAAAGAAAGAGTTACTAAAAGAGTTAGAAAAAATAATCGGGCAAACCAACATTAAAAAAGTTAAAGAGGATTCACATTCATATAGAATTCCCAGACCATGTGGAATAACCGTTCATCCAGGTATTGGATGTCCAAATAAATGTCTTTACTGTTATCTGGTTGATTTCGGGCCTAATTTTCAAACACCAAAACCTTACAAATTAAATGGACTTGAAGTTTCTCTTTCTCTACTTTACAACAAATGGTTTGTACCAGGTAAAATGGGGACATTCATAGCTATAGGCAGTGTTTGCGAACCTTTTCACCCAATTTGCTATGCAAAAACTATCGATTACCTTAAGTCTTTTGCTAAGTACCTAAAAAACCCTATGCAATTTTCAACAAAAGCCTTTTTAAACGCCGAGCAAGTTAATGAAATTTCTGAAGCTGTTAATAATCAACCTCTTAGTCCTCTCGTTACTATAATAACAATAAAAAACGCCAAAAAACTAGAACCAAACGTTCCATCACCAGTCAAAAGATTTGAAACCATTTCAAATTTAAGAGATGCTGGTTTCAAACCTATTCTCTTTTTAAGACCAATCATTCCTGGAATTACTGACAAAGAGTTTGAACAAATTTTCGAAAAAGCATCAAATGCTGGAGCAATAGGCGTCGTTATCGGCACTTTTAGAATTTCCAGAAAAATATTGGAAAGACTTAAACAAGCTCACATAAATTTGCGTCCCATAAAAGAAAGAGCAATAAAAATTGAAGAGAAACAAATATATTTAAAAGGCAGAGATCTAAAAGAAACTGCTTTTAAATTAGCTAAAGAATTCAAACTTATACCCTTTAATTCAGCTTGTTGTGCCAATGCTTTCAACGCTTCAGTTCCATGTACAAATGTTTGCTGGGCGACTAAATTTTGTACAAGTTGTCCCAATAACTGTAAACATCAAGAAATACGCCTTTCAATTGAAAAAATCGATCATATAATTAAAAGAATTCTAAATGTACAATTAATTGACTTGAAAATAGATAAAAATTATATTAAACTTTTTATTCCGAAAAGCGAATTGAAAGAGATGAAAAGAGAACGAAAAGGCTTTTTAGAATTACTAAAGACTTTATTACGCAGAAAAATAGAATTTAAGACCATTTGATAGCTAATAGACACTATTTCAAAGAAATAAAAGAAATTAGATTTTAGCAAGTTTTTTCTTGTAAATATTGAGCCAATAGTTTTCCTCCCGGTGTTAAACACGCTGGTAAGCCTTTGTTGTTTTCATTTCCACCCTGTAATAGACCTGCCTTTCGTAGTACATTGACGTTCCACTTGACAGTTGAAGGAGGCATCTTCAATTCTTTAGAAATCTTTTCTATCAGAGAATTCAGTGTCATTTTTTCATGTTGTAGAAGTTTATGTGCCAAAAGCAATAGTTGCTTTTGTTTCTTCGATAGCCTAGTTTCGGCAAGCTTTATGAATACTGTTAAAATTTCTGAAAAATCTTTGGCAGAAACAGATATGCCTATAGCAAAACTAGTTAAGAACGCAACGCCCTTCTCTAGGTGGAACACAAATTTCGGAAGCCCCTCGCTTCTTCCTGTAAACCCCACTAGATTTAGCCATTGTCAGTCACCAATACCCACCTTATATTGCAACCCTTAAAAATTTTTAGGTAAAAATAATTGACAACATACTGTATTAATGTAAAGTGCTATTCTTGTCTTGGTACCACTCTTTTTATCTCTTCAAGTAACTCTTGGAGATGTTTTTCCAATTTTGCCTTTTGATTTTCTCCTTTAGTTTCTTCTTTTTTCTCTTCCATTGTTGCAACCCTCCTAACTACAAGAGTTAAAAATATGTGAAGTTTTATTTAAAGTTATTTATACATTGCGAATACCACAAAAGAAAGAAAAGATATTCGTAAGATATTTCAAGGTCTTTGCACATATCTTACCACATATCTTAAAACTTGCTCAACAAACTGTTGTTCTTCTCTATTAATAAAATTAATATCCCAAAAAACCTTTTTTGCCTCATCTAAAAACTCTTGATTATTATAAGCAATAGCTTTTAAAAGTAGAAGAGTAAAGCGAAATACTGGTTGTCTTTTTGCTTCATCCCTACGATCTACTTTTTCCAAAAATTTTGCTAGCAAGTTTGCTGCTTTTATCGGCTTTGCTACCATTAATATGGCTAAAGCTGCACAACAAGCATATAAAGTTGCTACCGGAATGAGATCCATTTCAAGATATTTTTTAGCAGCCATCTTATATTCTTCTACCTTCGATAGGTAAATTTCAAACCGTTTTTCACTTATCACTGGGTCTTCAATAATTACAGGGCTCAGTATTCTTTTCCCTTTTTTTAATTGCTCTAACTTCTTTGAAAGTTCTTCTATGACCTCTTCGTCTAACCCTTTATATGTCACAATCTAACACCGTTTGATTCTTAAGTGGAAAATGAGATTTAAGTTTAATTATTATCATGTAGAAAAGCAAGGTGCGGTAGCGTGTACGATCTTCATATACACAGTATTTATAGCGATGGAACAGCAGGAATAGAAGAAATATCAAAGTATGCTCAAAGAAAAGGCTTGAAAATTATCGCAATTACAGATCATTGTTCTCATGAACCATGGGGCAGTAAACTACTTGACTTAGAAACTGTAATGGAAAGAAAAAGTATAATAGAAAGCGCAAATAGCGGAAATCTTATAGTGTTAAATGGTTTAGAGACAGATATTCTTTGGAATGGACGTATTGTTTTTCCAAAAGGGTTAAAGAAAGATTTCTTTGATGTAATCATTGGAAGTTTCCATATGTGGGGGAACATAAGTAAATGGGAGAAAAGCCTACTAAGTGTAATTAGAAGCGGAATGGTGGATATCATAGGTCATCCACTAGCATACATTGGGAAAATTCCTTGGAACATAGCTGAAAAAATTGCAATAACAGCCGCCGACTGCGATGTAGCATTAGAACTTAACTCCCACTATTCACTTCCAGACATCGAATTTCTAGAAATATGCCGAGAATACGGAGTTAAATTTTCTATCGGAAGTGATGCCCATCACTTATATGCCATTGGAAATGTTGAGGAATGCTTAGAAATAGCCAAAAATCTCCAATTAAAACTGCTTGACCCTTACATATTCTGCAAAAAATAACAATTAAAATATAACAAGCAAACCTGATATGCAATACTAATTCTTAGCAAAAAATATATCCGAATTCTACAACCTAGTTTTGGAGGAGTAAAAATGTCGGAAGAAATTGTAGGAGCCGAGGTAGTTAGTACAAAAGAAGGTAGACAATATCACATTAACCTAGCACCGGGAGAACTTGCAGAATATATAATTTTAGTAGGAGATCCGGCAAGAAGCCATAAAACTGCAAAGTTTTTCGATCAAATTCTGTTGAAAAGAGAAAATAGAGAGTTCATAACTTACACAGGTTTAATAGATAACATAAAAGTTTCCGTGATATCTACTGGTATAGGAACTGACAACGTGGAAATAGTAGTTATAGAAGCTAGTCAAATAGTTAAAAATCCCACCTTCATTAGAGTAGGAAGCTGCGGAGGACTACAAAAACACATAAATTGCGGTGACCTAGTAATCTCGACCGGCGCCGTAAGATTCGAAAACACAAGTCTATACTTCGTACCAGAAGGTTATCCAGCGGTTGCAAGCTACGAAGTCGTATTAGCCTTAATTGAAGCTGCTGAAAAACTTGGATATCCCTATCACGTAGGACTAACAGTTACCGCTTCTGGTTTTTATGGTGCCCAAGGTAGAAAAATTCCAGGGTTCCCGCTCAGATTTCCAAACTTAGTGGAAGAACTTGCAGAAAGAAATGTTTTAAACTTTGAAATGGAAAGTAGCACATTATTCACTTTAGCATGCGTAAAAGGATTTAGAGCTGGCACCGTCTGTGCAGTCTATGCAAATAGACCTAAAAACGAATTTATCAAACCTAAAGAAAAAGAAAAAGCCGAAGAAAACTGCATAAAAACCGGCATAGAAGCTGTAAAAATACTTGCAAAAATGGACAAAGAGAAAAGAAAACAAGGTAAGAAATGGTGGCATATATCGATTTCCTCAACCTAAATTGACCATGGTCTTATTTTTCCTTCTTCCCTGGTCTCATCACTAATTTTAATACTTCCATACTGAATAATAGCTATTTTGTTTTCATCCACATTTGTTCTTATTATTAGTTCATTTGATTTGGGATTGTATTCTTTTATAATCCCCACACCAAGAAAATTCATCTTATCATCCATCAAACCAACTAAAATATCCTTAATCATACTGACCGAAACTATCCTTACATCTCTTACCTGTAAAACACGTTTTACAGCTTCAAGAGAAAGTGAATTAATCATTTCATGATTCTCAGTAACTATCAGTAAATAATCTTCGCTCCTTTCACAGTGAACCACCTTTACCCCAAGCATAGCACTTACTCTTTCCACTAACTGTTGATCTGCAATTTTCCCAGAACCCAATATACCATACGCCACCCCAACACGGCTTAAAGACACTTTTATTTCTCTTAAATTCTCCAAATACCTCCTAAACATAACTTCTCTCAAAAACTTCCTTTCTTCCCTATTTCTTTCTCTAATTCTAATCGGAGATTTAACCTTTATAACATTTAACTTCAACTTCCTGAGAGGAACAACTAAATGATCCAATTCTCCCTCATTTTTCTCCACTAAGATGACATGAGTAGGTTTTATAAGATAAAATAACATAGTTTTAAGCTCTCTTGCCTCCCTACCAAATACCCAGCCACACGTATCTATCAGAATAACATCTGACCCAAGGTTAATAGCTTTTTCAACCATAAGCTTCGTACCAGCTATAGATCTTTGAATTAGCCCAGATGGACTGGTAGAACCAACAAAAAATCCATCAATAAAT
The DNA here is from genome assembly GCA_019056805.1 of Candidatus Baldrarchaeota archaeon. GTDB lineage: Archaea > Asgardarchaeota > Baldrarchaeia > Baldrarchaeales > DXJG01 > DXJG01. Next base: position 289,027 of record DXJG01000002.1, read on the forward strand.
TTTAAATCCGACAAAAAAGCTACAGGTTCTGTTAGAATTCCCAAACCAATTGTACATGGAGGTCCTACATCACTTTGTCCTACGTCCTCGTCCAATACTGCCACTTTAAATCCTTCTCTACATAAAATATTGCCGAGATACGTAACTAAGGTAGTTTTACCAGTATCAACATCACCAACAATAAAAACTATAGCCGGCTTCTCACTTTTCTTTAAATCCTCGGCAATCTTTACCCATTCTTCAGAAATTAACGAATAATCAACCTCTTCTACTTTAAAACCAAGCCCACCAGTTATCTCTAAACATAGTTCTGTATCTGCATGTATCCCAATGCTTTTCGCTTTTTTAACGACAATTATATCTCCCGTTCGTATAGGTTTTCCAAAAAGATCACCGGTCCCAGATTGCACTTCGATCTTTGCTGGACCATCAACAATTAATCCTTTTCCCTTGCTTACTTTCACCTGCATCGCAATCCCCTTTCTACTTATCAACTTCTGTTTGTATCTACCTTTTAGATAATTACCAACATCATCCTATATTTGTTAGTATTTTAACTTACAAACAAAAAACGTATGTTAAAAGTCAAATTTTTAACAAAATGCTTCCAATGTAAATTAAGGACGAAAATGTTATTTACCATAAATAAGAATTACAGAGGCAAAACTGGAGTATTAAAAGGGGAGAAAATTGCATAAAGATGCACGGAATAACGTAAATTTGACTAAACAACAAAAATCAGTTGAATTTGCAAATAGGATTCTCAAATATCTGATCAGTCTTGGTAAAGATTTGGATTTTATTAATCACTTTTATGGATTAAATATTTCACAAAACGACATTAGAAGGTTTAAGGATTTTTTGAAAGTAATAAAATTAAAGGCTAAAGGATATAGCCTCACCAAAACTTCCATGCTAGTTGGTGTTCCAAAAGATACGATTGCAAAATGGGTTTTTAACAAGAGTCTGCCATTCCTAGTTAGAATTTTTCAACATTATATCCAACTAGGAGATTCAAAAGATAAATTATGGTTGTCAGTTAATTCTACTAAAGGTGGATTGTTTACTGGGCCGTGGATACTGGTACCAGACAAAATTATTCACTATGACGACGTGTTATTTGTTATTAATCAACTTAAACCAATAAATGAATGTAAAATAAAACATCAATTTGACTTAAAATCTGACAATCTGAAAAGAATGAAACCTAATTTTTTTGCATATCTACTTGGTATACTAGTTGGAGATGCCAGTAAAGTCGGTATAAAGAGGAAACGAAGAACTACTAGAAGAATTTCACTATCTTTAACACGCACATATCCAACAAATGAACGATTGGGAGATTTTGTATCCCTATGTGCTAATTATTTAGGGTTACGAATGACCAGAATAAAAGATGGACCAAAAGGTAGTAAAAATAAAAATAGCTTTTTTAGATGGAGTTCACAGTCTTCGCCATTAATTGAATGGATATTTAATGTCTGCTTAGGGCTTAACGATGATCAACTTACAACTTACGATGCAATTAAAGCCGATTGGATTTTAACTGCGCCTAAAACTTTTAGAATATGGTTTTTACAAGGACTAGCAGACTCTGACGGTTTCGTAGACTTACAAGCCCAGCAAATAGGAATCATAACGCAACCCAACACAGATTTGATTGAAAGAATTTTTAAGAGTTTAGGAGTTAATTCCAGAAAAAGAATTTTTAGCGGAAGACTAGAAGGTCTGATGATAAATATAAGAGATGCTTACAAACTTCCTATCTTTAACCCGTTGGTAAGAAGTTATAGATTTGAGTTACTAGAAAAACTTGTCAAAGCTAAAAGAATACGAGGACGTTGGCCAAAATGGTTAAGTGACAAAGTAGATACTTACATAAGAAGCGGTTTGCAAGGAACTCAAATTGTAAAAAGAATCCTTAACGAGTTTAACATAGCTATCAGAACTAAACAAATTTATAAAAGACAAAAAGGGATAAGTCATGAAAAATAAAAGTTTAATATGCATCGGCATCGAGAGTACCGCACTAGTTTAATCTGCGGAAATACTCTCGGTGTCGGAATCATCACCGAAGAAGGAAAAATACTAGCTAATGTTAAAGATTCTTATATACCGCCTTACGGGAAGGGGATTCATCCAGCGGAAGCTGCGAGGCATCATGCATTAAAAATGAGAGAAACTATTTTAAAAGCATTAAAACAAGCTAAAATAAAACTAGAAGATATAAATCTAATTGCTTTTGCTCAAGGACCTGGAATGGGACCATGTTTAAGAACAGGAGCTGTAGCAGCTAGAACACTAGCCTTAACACTAAATAGGCCTCTGGTAGGAGTTAATCATCTAGTAGCTCACATCGAACTTGGAAAACTAGTCACTGGCACCACAGATCCAGTTATCCTAGTCGTAAGTGGCGGAACAACAGCCCTTGTAGCCTTAGCTGAAAACAGATATAGAATTCTAGGGGAAACCCTCGATATAGCGATCGGAAACTGCTTTGACAGATTTGCACGAGAAGTAGGGCTACACGACCCAAAACACCCGTGGCCCGGACCCATGTTTGATAAAGTTGCTTCAAAAGGAACAAAATACATCGAACTACCCTACATAGTTAAGGGAATGGATCTAAGCTTCTCAGGACTACTCACCGCCGCTCTAAAGAAAGTTAAAGAAGGTTATAGAGTTGAAGACGTTGCATATAGTTTACAAGAAACTGCATTAGCTATGCTCACAGAAGTTACTGAAAGAGCCTTAGCACACACAGGTAAAAAGGAACTTCTACTAACTGGTGGTTTTGCAAGGAATATTCGCTTACAAAATATGCTTAAAACAATGGTGGAAGGCAGAGATGCAACGTTCCATGTAACTCCACCCGAATATGCCAGTGACAACGGAGCTATGATAGCTTGGCTCGGAATCCTTGCATACAAACATGGTATCACAACTAAAATAGAGGAGAGCTATGTTAGACAAAGATGGAGAATAGAAGAGGTCGAAATAAAATGGATAAAAGAAAACCAACTAAAGTAGTTAAAATAGATCCTAAAAATCCAGATTATAACATCATCAAGGAAGCCGCCTTAATTATTAAACAAGGAGGACTGGTAATCTATCCTACAGAAACATGCTACGGTTTAGCAGCCAATGCTTTAGATCCAAAAGCTGTAAAACGCGTCTATGAAGTAAAAGGAAGACCCTACAATAAACCTTTATCAATAGCAGTGTCTGACCTGGAAATGGCAAAAAGGTACGCTTATTTTACTCCAGAAGCAGAAAAACTAGTAAAGGAACTCTTACCAGGACCACTAACCATAGCTCTCCCTAAAAAACCAGAAATACCAGATATAGTTAACCCTGATAGAATTGCTATTCGAATCCCAAATAATCTCATAGCTATTTTATTGATAAAAGAAGCAGGCATACCTATTACTGCTACAAGTGCAAATAAAACAGGAGATCCACCCCCATACAACATAAATGATGCAATTAACTCACTGGTCGGTAGTGTTGATTTCGTAATTGATGCCGGTCAACTTCCTAAAGTCCAACCCTCTACCATTGTGGATTTTACCGAGAAACCCTACCCATTAATTACTAGGGTAGGACCTATACCTCCTTCTAAAATCCTAAAAATACTTAATATTCCACGAGAAAAATGGAATAAGCACATAAGGCAAAATTAACGTAAAGTTTAAATATGGAAAATTTATTGTAGCTCCTCTCTTTTAGCGGTGATAAAAATGCAGATTATCATGGAATCTAAAGGTATTGAGAAAGTATTGAAAATAGTGGAAGACGATAACGGTAAAATTATTGGCAGGGCGGTAGTATCTGAACACGAAAACTATGTAAGACTCCATTTGATACTAGTAGATAAAAATTATCGAAGCAAAGGTCTTGGCACAAAACTTTTGGAAAAAGTACTTTCACTTTACCAAAATAAAAACATAACATTATCAACCTTCCTAGGTAATGAAGAATGGTTCCAAAAATACGGGTTCAAAATAGTTAACAAACATGATGGTCTAATCTCAATGATAAGACCCGCAAACTAATTTCTGAAACTTCCTACAATATTTCGTCTATAAGATTTAGCAGGTCTGTAAGTTTTGAAATTTTTCTACATCTTCTGTTTTTGTAAAGCCCTTTTCTGTCAAGAAGAACACCCATTATTCCAACTGACTCAGCTCCAAGATAATCATTTTCATAACTATCACCAATATGCATCATCCTTTCAAGAGGTGTATTCGACATTTTTGAAGCAAGTTTAAAAATTTCCGGGCTCGGCTTTTCATAGCCTACAGAACCAGAAGCCACCAATAAGTCAAAATAACTTTCTAACCCAATCCGAGAAAGATAAATTGATAAATTCCTGTGAGAAGAAACATTAGAAATTATAATAAGACGAAACCCCCGTTTTTTAAGTTCTTTGAGAGTAGGTTCCACATCTTCGTACGCCCTAAATACGACCCTATGAGGCCACAGCTCAGATACTTGCAAAGCAAGTTTACGTGGATTAGGTAGTCTTAAAGCTGATATCATGTGTTGAATAAGTTCAATAAATGCCTCTTCATTCCACAACTTACCAGTTTTAACTTTCTCCCACCTCCACCAATCACGTACACTTCTAAATACATCCTTAAGTTGTTCAACATCGACCTTATATCCTAATTCACTTAAAATTTCATAAAAAACAATATGATCATCCTTTACTTCATAGGCAAGGGTCCCTCCAAAATCTAACGAAATAGTTTCTAACAAATTCCTCTCTCCTACCAAATTTTTAAACGCACAGTTCAATCAAGTCTCCATAAAGCATTTATTGATTCAAACATTATACTTTTGACAATATTAACTTACGTAATATTTTTACATAAAAATCAAGGCAATCCATAGTTTAAATTCAATCAGTAGAGGTGCATATCATCACTTTTCAGTTCAGGTCAGTATCATCATACTGGATATAACTACCTACCGACAATACCATTCCACACATCCATATTTTCTTAGCAAACGAATATTAAATTATCGTTAATGCACTTACTTTTAATTTTTATGAATTTTTTCTTTCTTCCGTTAAGTCTTTCACGAGTTCACATTTTTGTTTTGCAATTAAAATGGTCTAGGTACGTATCTGGAACGTTTTTCCTCTATGTGCCAGTTAGGTCGATTTAACCAAAATTTTTAATAAGTTTGGAGACATTAATACTAGAAGGAGAGGTGGAGTATGAGAAAACTAAAGTTTTCTAAAAGAGCTCAAACAAAGCTGATTGCAATAATCGTTGTGATCATAGTAATCGCAGCAGTTGTTGGCATTGCTTACTATTACTTGGCACCTAAACCAGCTCCCAAACCGCTTACCTTAGGTACAACAGATAAAATAACAGTTCTCGATCCTGCAAAAGCCTATGACTTCTTCACATGGGAGATATTTAACAACATTGGTGAAGGATTATTAAAGTACAAGCCTGGAACAACCGAATTAGAACCGGGTATCGCAGAATCGTATACCGTCAGCGCTGACGGGCTCGAATACACCTTTAAACTCAGAGAAGGCTTGAAATTTACCGATGGAACCCCACTTAACGCTACCGCTGTTAAATGGTCTATAGACCGAGTCATGAGACTAGATCTAGATCCTTCATGGCTAGTTACAGCCTTCGTTGACAGAGTAGAAGTTGTAGACACCTACACCGTAAAGTTCGTACTGAAAAAACCAGTTTCATACTTCCCAGCACTAGTTGCCACCGTGCCCTACTTCCCAGTAAGCCCCAACTCCTACCCCGCAAATGACACCGCTGAACCTCTAGTAGGTCACTACGGCCCCTATAAAATCAAAAGCTGGACAAGAGATGTAGAAATCGTCCTAGAAGCCAACCCCGACTATTACGGTCCCAAACCAAAATCGGAGATCTTCGTTGTAAAATTCTTTAAAGACGCTTCTTCATTAAGATTAGCGGTGGAAACTGGTGAAATCGACATTGCTTGGAGGACACTAAGACCAACAGACATAATTGATCTTAAAGAGGCAGGAGAACTAACCGTAATAGAAGCACCAGGACCATATATTCGATACATTGTCTGTCGCTGCAACCAAGCACCCTTTAACAATACGCTCTTAAGACGAGCTGTTGCCGCAGCCATAAACAGGAGTAGAATATGTGAAGAAGTCTACAAGGGTACCGTTGAGCCACTTTACAGCATGGTTCCTAAGGGAATGTGGAGCCACATTGATGCATTCAAAGAGGAATATGGTGAGCGCAATTTAACACTAGCAAGAGAACTCTTAATGGAGGCAGGGTACAGCGAGGAAAATCCATTTGAATTCGAACTATGGTATACTCCTACACATTATGGAGATTTAGAGGCAGATGTAGCGGCTGTAATAAAGGAAGACCTTGAAGAGACAGGTATCATGAAGGTTACACTGAGAAGTGCTGAATGGGCAACATATGCTGGTGAGTACATAGCCCAAGGAGTTATGCCTATCTTTCTACTCGGCTGGTATCCAGACTACATAGATCCAGATAACTACTTAACATGCTTCCTTCACTCAGAATATTCGCCAGACCTGGGCGTATTCTACAATAACAGTCAAATGGACGAGTGGCTTGAGGCAGCTCAAACCGAATTAGACATAGAAACACGAACAGAACTCTATATAAATGTACAAAGGCTAATGGCCGAAGAAGCCCCAGTTATTCCGCTTTTCCAAGGAAAACTGACTATCGTCACTTCACCAGACGTAAAGGGAGTTGTACTAGACCCTGTAATGCTGCTCAGATACTACTTGATCTACAAAGAGTAAAAAATAAAAACCACTCACTTAACCTTTTTTTTCGGAGGAAAATATATGACATCTCTAAGAATATACGTTGTAAGGCGAATCCTTTTGGCTATTCCCACGATTCTTATTCTCCTCACGATTGTTTTTGTTGTAATGAGAGTCGCTGGAGACCCTGTCAGTGCCATACTTGGTGGTCACGCCCCCGCAGAACAAATCGAACGTATAAAAGAGCAGCTTGGACTTAATAAACCGCTATACGTCCAGTACCTTGAATATCTTTGGCAACTTTTCCATGGAGATCTAGGACGGTCAATGATTTGGGGGCGAAGACCCGTATTAGTTGAGATTTTAGAACACTTCCCAGCTACACTAGAACTTTCCATATCAGCATTTATTGTGAGCATATTTATTGGAATAATTACTGGTGTCCATTCAGCTCGCAATTACAATAAACCTACTGACCACATGCTTAGGCTGTACGGCATTGTTACCTATGCCCTTTTTATTCCTTGGATTGGACTAATATTACAACTAATATTCGGAGTATACCTAGGTTGGTTGCCAACCAGTGGACGAATAGATACCCTCATGGAGCCAAAACACATCACCGGACTCTACGTGTTAGATAGTATCCTAACACTTAACATTCCCAGTTTGATCAGTGCGATAAGGCATCTAATTCTTCCATCCATAACCTTAGGAATTTATCTTTCAGGAATTTACACACGTCTTACACGATCAAACATGTTGGAGATTCTTAGAAAAGACTTCATAACAGCCGCTAAAGCGAGAGGGTTACCAGAAGATACAATAATCTACAAACATGCTCTAAAAAACGCGTTTATACCAATACTTACGATGATGGGGTTACAGTTCGCGTTGCTACTTGCCGGAGCAGTATTAACAGAGACAACATTTTCATGGCCAGGAATGGGAACATTTCTTGCCGAAAGGATATTTTACCGAGATTACACAACAGTTCAGGGAACCATTGTTTTCTTCGCACTTCTAGTAGTTAGTGTGAGCCTTATAATCGATATTCTCTACGCTTATATAGATCCAAGAATTCGATATTAGGAGGTTAAAGTGATGACACCAATTTTATCTTTTTCAAGATTGATTGCATCACTTAAGAGAATTTCCCCTAGAAGAGGGATTGAATATTGTTTTACCATTATAGGATTTGTGATCACTCTTTCCATAATTTTAATGGCTATTTTTGCTCCATACATTGCTCCTTATGATCCAACAAAAAGAGTAGGCGGTCTTCTTGAGGGTCCAAATAGCCATTTTATTATGGGTACAGATAGCCTTGGAAGAGATATTTTTAGCAGAATAATATATGGATCTAGGATCGTTCTACGTGTCACTCTTTTATCGATTGTTATTTCTTTTTTCTGCGGTGTACCACTTGGATTAATAGCGGGTTATGTTGGAGGTAAACTTGACAGCGTTTTATCCTTGGTCATGGATGCTATGTATGCTTTCCCAGGACTTATCTTGGCTATAGCCATAGCTGCCGCACTGGGTCCAAGTGAGATAACTGTATCTTTAGCAATAGCAGTGATTTACATCCCAACTTATTTCCGAATGATTAGAGGACACGTTTTATCTCTAAAAGAAAGCCTATTTATTGAAGCAGCAAGAGCGATTGGCGCTAGGGACAGAACTATAATATTCAAATACATTTTTCCAAACGTTATTCTATCTATTCCAATAATACTATCACTTAATGCAGCTGATGCCGTCCTAACAGAAGCAGCTTTAAGCTTTCTTGGACTTGGACCAGTCACTGCACCGACTCCAGATTGGGGAATGGATTTAAGGATGGGTCACGCTTATCTTGCTGCTAAAATTTGGTGGCCAAGTACATTTCCAGGGTTGATGATAGTATTACTCACACTGGGCTTCAGCCTTCTTGGAGAAGGAATCAGCGAAATTTTGAATCCGAGATTAAGGAGATGAAAGCTGTGGGGGAAAGTATCCTAGAAGTAAAGGGCCTAAAAGTTTACTATTATACAAGAGAAGGCGTCGTGAGAGCTGTGGATAACGTAGATTTTTTCATGGAAAAAGGAGAAACAGTGGGCTTAGTTGGGGAATCTGGTTCGGGAAAATCGACTTTAGGTTTTTCCATATTGAAGCTTATTCCTCCTCCAGGAAAAATAGTTGACGGAAAGATTATTTTTGATGGAATTGATCTTACTGAGTTGGATGAAAAGGAGATGCGTGAAATAAGAGGAAAACGGATTTCAATGGTCTTTCAAGATCCAATGACTTCACTAAATCCGCTCATGAAGATAGGTGACCACTTAGTTGAGACTATAATGACGCATGAGGAAGTTACACGTGAGGAAGCCGAAGAAAGAGCACTTGCATTGTTAAGAGATGTTGGTATTATGCCGGATAGATTTCACGATTATCCTCATCAGTTTAGTGGGGGAATGCGGCAGAGAGTCATGATTGCTTTGGCATTAGCTTTAAATCCAGATATAGTTATAGCAGATGAACCTACCTCTGCTCTTGATGTGATTGTCCAATTTCAAATTTTGGATTTGATGGAGAGATTAAAAAAGCAATACAATGTAGGAATGATCTTTATATCTCATGATATAAGTGTAGTCGCTGAAATTTCTGATAAAATAGCTTTGATGTATGCAGGCCAAATAGTTGAGTATGCTAATGCCATCCCCTTCTTCGAAGAGCATCTACATCCCTACGCCGAGCTACTGTTACAATCAGTGCCAAATATTGAGCTATCTGACCAAAAACTTAAATACATCCCTGGGTTGCCACCAGATTTACTTCACCCCCCTAGTGGTTGTAGGTTTCATCCACGGTGCCCATATGCTGAAAGCATATGCAAAGAGAAAGATCCCCCCTTACTTGAGATAAATACAGGACACTTTGTAAAATGTTTTAGATATAAGTAGCATAAGAGGATGTGTAAATTTGATAATTAAGGTAGTGAATCTAAAAAAATACTTCCCAGTACAAAAGAGTTTCCTAGAAAGATTGTTTGCCAGAAAACTTGATTACGTTAAAGCAGTTGACGGAATTAGTTTTGAAATAGAAAAGGGTGAAGTTTTCACCATAGCTGGAGAAAGCGGATGCGGAAAAACAACAACTGGAAGATTAGTTACACGACTCATTGATCCTACTGATGGAAAAATTCTCTTTAAAGAAAAAGATATAACATTTCTGAGGGGAGAGGAACTAAGAAGACTCAGAAAACATATACAGATAATTTTCCAAGACCCCTACGCTTCCCTTAATCCTCGCATGAAGATAGGAGAGATCGTAGGGCATCCCCTTGAGATTCATGAAATAGCAACGGGAGATGAAAAGAAGAAGTTAGTCCTTGAAATGCTGGAAAAAGTCGACTTAAAACCAGCTGAAAAGTTTTATGACATGTATCCTCACGAATTGAGCGGCGGACAGAGACAAAGAGTAGCAATAGCAAGGGCTATGATACTTAATCCGGATTTCATTGTAGCCGATGAACCAATTTCGATGATAGACGTTTCTTTAAGAGCAAAGATACTTGAATTGATGACTGAGTTAAAAGAGGAATTCGATTTAACATATCTCTTTATAACACATGACCTAGCAGTAGCTAAATACATTTCTGATAGAATAGCCATTATGTACCTAGGAAAAATTGTTGAGATGGGTCAAAAAGAATTAATATTCTCTAACCCCCTTCACCCCTACACTATTGCATTACTCTCAGCGATACCAATTCCAAATCCAAAAAGAAAACGCAAACGCATAGAACTAAAGGGAGAAGTTCCTAGCTCCATTAACATACCATCCGGCTGTAGATTCCATCCACGCTGTCCATATAAAGAGGACATATGTTCCAAGGAAGAACCACAACTAATAGAGGCAGAAAAAGACCATTACGTAGCATGCCACCGAGTCCAATAACTACATTATCCATATAACTAACAATGAAAAAGTTAACTAGCATCACCAATTTAAGAGATAACTAAACCTTCCATGAGACATAAATATCTCCTGAACAATATCTCGACCTGTTAATGTCCGTTTAAATGAAAACAAAAACGGCTGGTTATAGACATTTCTATTATTTTATATCCGAGGTTAAGTTGGTTTCTTATATTTTCTTATTTTTATTCCTGCTTCTTTTAATATCTCTTTTGCCAGTTCATCCTCATATTCGTCATCATAAATAACTTCTTTGATTTCCGCATTAATAATTAATTTAGCGCAAACAACACAAGGATATGTCGTTGTGTAGAGAGTTGCTCCCCTAGTGCTTACGCCAAAAACAGCAGCTTGCACAATAGCATTTTGTTCAGCATGTAATCCACGGCATAGTTCCTGTCTCTCTCCCGACGGAACTTTCATTTTCTCTCTAAGACAACCTACAACTTCGCAATGCGGTAAGCCTTTTGGCGTACCGTTATACCCTGTGGCTAAGATTCTTCTTTCTTTGACAAGTACTGCACCCACTTTTCTTCTTAAGCACGTTGATCTTTCTTTAACTAGATGTGCTATTTTCATGAAGTATTCGTCCCAGCTTGGCCGTTTCACACGCTCACCTTCTCCTACCGAAGATAAGAAATTTACAATCTTAACCATAGGAGGAGGGTCTGCAAAATATATAAACTTTAATATCCTTGTAGCGATGGTTAAAATTGATTCACACGAAATTTCCAATTTGATTGAGAATTACAATTTTAGCTTCTATATTAAGTTAACATTTGTATCTGAAAATAAATGAGGTGGTATTTCATGTTGAGAGGAAGGAAGATTCCATGCGCGTTGACAATAGCTGGCTCAGATTCAGGAGGGGGTGCAGGTATCCAAGCGGATTTAAAAACCTTTGCAGCTTTAGGAGTTCATGGAATGTCAGCTATAACTGCAATAACTGCTCAAAATACCGTTGAGGTAACGGCAGTCCACCCAGTCCCGCCTGAAATAGTGAAGCAGCAAATTGAAGCTGTTGCCACGGACATTGGTGTAGATGCTGCAAAAACAGGTATGCTCTATTCAACCGAAATTATCAAAGTAGTTGTTGAAGAGGTAAAAACGCATGGATTTCCTGTAGTTGTTGATCCTGTGATGATTGCGAAAAGTGGGGCTTCTTTACTTAGAGAGGATGCGAAAAGAACATTAATAAATGAGTTAATTCCGTTGGCAACAGTTGTAACTCCAAATGCGATGGAAGCCCAAGAAATAACTGGCATAAAAATTCAAGACATAAAAGATGCCGAGCTTGCGGCTAGGAAAATAGCTGAACTAGGTGCAAAATCGGTAGTAGTTAAAGGCGGACATATATTACAAGGCGGAAAGGCGGTAGATGTACTTTACTATGATGGGAAATATCATTATTTTGAAAGTGAACGATTAGAATCAAAAACAACTCACGGTACAGGATGTAGTTTTGCAGCCGCTATAGCAGCCGAACTTGCAAAAGGAAAAAATATACCAGAAGCCGTTGAAGTAGCCAAAAAAGTTGTAAATATGGGTATCAAATTTGGCTTAAACATTGGTAGAGGCTTCGGACCTGTAAACCCTATGGCTGAGCTTTACAAAGAAGCTTCCAAATATAAAGTTTTGAAAAATGTTAAAGAGGCAATAAAACTTCTTGAATACAACCCTGAAGTTTCTAATCTAGTTCCAGAGGTTAGAATGAACCTTGTCATGGCTCTACCGTACGCTGAGACTTTAGACGACATTGTAGGAGTTGATGGCCGTATCACCATAGTGAATGGAAGAGCTAAGGCGGCTGCCTGCCCGGAATTTGGAGTTTCGCGACATCTTGCTAAATACGTTTTAACTGCTATGAAGTACGATTCTTCAATTAGAGCAGCGATAAATATCAGATACTCCATGGATATCCTAAATATTTGTAAAAAACTTGGATTATCTGTGTCATTTTATGATCGAAGAAAGGAACCTGAAGAAATCAAAAAGATTGAGGGGATGTCGGTGCCTTGGGGAGTGGAGCAAGCAATAAAAAGTATTGGAAAGGTTCCTAACGTCATTTATCATGAAGGTGATTGGGGCAAAGAGCCAATGATAGTCTTACTCGGTGAAAACGCTATAAATGTTGCTAAACTCGCTATTAAAATTGCCAAGAACTTAGTAAAATCATGAAAATATTTAGTATAACTTCATTTTATAACGCAATAAACATTGTTCAGTTTACCGAAGCAGATAGATTATAAATAAACTCGGAAGATTTAAATCACCTCTTTTATTCTTAAGGGCAGAAACTTCGCATAGAGAGGTGAAAGAAGTGTCCTATAAGAGCGTCAATGTAAAACAAGTTTCGCTTGCAGCAATGCTAATTGCACTAGGTGTAATTCTCGCGCCTATGTTCTGGTTTCCTTTCCTTACAACAAAAGCTTACCCGGGTCAACATATGATAAATGTTTTAGCAGGCATATTGTTGGGACCTCTCTGGGCAGCATTCATAGCCTTTTGCATCGGAATAATTAGAATGAGCATAGGTATAGGAACCATATATTCCATGCCTGGAGGAATACCAGGGGGAATAATTGTAGGATTCTTTTACTGGTTATTCAAAAAGTTTAAGATAAAATACCCGGAAATTGCGGCATTTACAGAGCCAATAGGCACCGTAATCATAGGAGGAACACTAGCAGTACTACTTGTAGCACCATTAATTGGAGATGTAAGGTTAATAGGAGCTCCGCTTCTTCTACTTTGGACAGGATGGGCTGTTAGCTCTGTTCCAGGATGTATACTAGGATTTATCGTAGTGGAGGTCCTTAGACTTGCAGGAATTACCAGAGAAACTTTCCGTGAATGAAATATTGGGAAGGAAAATACTGATAGTAGGAGATGTAGGAACTGGAAAAACAGCATTTACAGCTCAAATACTTAAAAAACTTATTGATTCCGGATTAAAAAATGAAATTACAGTTATCGATATGGCTCCAAAAACTCTTTTTTTCTCTGGCAAACGAATTGGTGGAAGATTAGATGAATACACTAATCTTGTTAAAAAAGTAAAATATCTAGTTCCTACCGTTGTATATCCTCCTAGATTAGCCTCTAAAAACAGTAAAGAGCTTTTATATTTTGCAGAGGAAAATTTAAGAAACATAGATCCCCTTATCAACAAATATCTAAAGAATCCAACTAAAATTCTCATAATTAATGACATCTCCATATATTTTCACGCAGGCGACCTATCCAAGATACTTCAATGTATAAGTAAAGCTAAAACTTTCATAGCTAACAGTTATTATGGTGAAACTTTAAAGAACGATTTTGGAACGGGAATATCACGTAGAGAAAGAACCTTAATAGAGAAATTAATGAAATATATGGACAAAATAATTATGTTAAAGAAATATTAAATTGTTTTTAAGATTATTTTTAGAATTTAATTAAAGTCATTTCTCCATGGAACATTGCAATTTGATTGAAAGAACTATATAAACAAATTTTAGTTGGAAAATAACTGGTCGTTTAGAGAGCATAAAGAACATCTTATCAAATTTGACGTAATATAAGCCTTCGTAAATTGAAAAATTGGCAAAGTCTTAATACCGAAAATCAATAAAATAATTTATGGGGATGAAGAAAAATTACTATGTACTTTTAAGTTAAAATCCTTAACTGTTAATTATCGATCGGTGATGGATATGAAGGTTTTAAACAAATTTATTGAAGAACTACTGAAACAAACGCTTGAAAACATCAAAAAAATTGACGAAGAACAGGTTGAGAATGTTTTAAAAACATTGCAGAGTGCCAAACGAGTAATAACTGTTGGCATGGGTAGGTCTGCAGTAGTAGCAAGAGATTTTGCCATCAGACTTCTACAAGCAGGGTTTAATGTCTTAACGATTAGGGAAGATTTAATAGGGCTTACTCCTGTGATAAAAGGTAGGGACGATGTAGTCGTTGCTATTTCTGGATCCGGAGAAACGGAAGAAGTAATAACAATCTGTAAAGTTGCTAAGGAGAAAGGGGCAAAAGTAATTGCGGTAACATCTTTTCCAGACTCTAGACTGGGAAAACTAGCAGATCATATACTTTACATTGGTGGTAGAACGAAAAGGTGGAAATACAGAGACTTCTTAGAAAGAGAAGTTGAGGGAGAAAGAGAACCTATTTCGCCCTCAGGGTCTCTCTTCGAAGTAAGTTCAATCATAGTATTAGAAGGGTTGGTAGCAGAGCTTGTTTATTTAAAACAAGGTAGTGGAGGCTAAAACATTGGGAAAAGTTAAGGAAACTATGAAAAAAATCCTACAGCTTTCAAATGAAGTAATAAGTGAATTAGACAGTCTAACAGTTGAGAACTTTATTGAACAGTTAAATAAGGCTAAACGAGTATATACAGTCGGAGTGGGGTCACTTGGACTTATTGTTAAAGGATTTGTCACAAAACTTATGTACCTAGGTTATGAAACTTACTTCATAGGCGAAACACTCATGCCGTCTCCCAGCAAGGATGATCTTCTCATAGCAGTATCAGAGAGTGGCGAAACAGACTACACGGTAAAGGCAACTCATATTGCAAAAAATCTCGGAGCAACCATCGTAGCTATAACATCCAATTCACAATCAACTCTGGGGAAACTAGCAGATCTAAACATAGAAATTAAATGGAAAGAACCGTCATCTAAAGAGAGGGGAGAATTAAAAGAAAGTACAGGTGAGATCTTAACACTTGACTCAAGCTTATTTGAAATTGCAACACTCGTGTTCTTAAACGCTATTGCCTCTGAACTAGCTAATAAACATCGAAAATAGAGAAAAGAATAGAAACAAATCAACTATATGCATATACTTTTTCTTCTAGGATTTCTATGATCTTTGATATATTAACCCTTTCTTGAACACCAGTTTTCATATTTTTTAAAACTACGAAACCTTCCTTAAGATCTTTCGGACCTACAATAATTACAAAAGGAATGTTTCTCTTATCAGCATACTCAAGAGACTTATCCAGCTTACGTCCCATTAACTCTACATCGGTAGCGATGTTTGCCCGTCTCAATTTTTGCGCAATTTTCATAGCTTCCAATCTTGCTTCTTCCTTTACAGGAGTAACATAAACCTTAGTTAACGTTTCCTCAACCTTCAAAACCTTATCATCCAATACTTCCATAATTCTCTCCACACCTAACGAAACACCCGTAGCAGGAACATGAGAACCACCATAAAGCTCAATTAAATTATCATATCTACCTCCTCCAGCAATTGCAAGTCTAAACGGTTCTCCACCAACTTCCCCTTTCAAAATATATTCAAAAATAGGACCAGTATAATAATCTAGACCTCTCACAATACTCAAATCAATCTTAACATACTTACGAACATCATAAGCTTCTAAAATATTCAGAATACTTACTAATTCTTCTATACCCTCTTCCCCTATCTTTGACCCTCTCAAAAGACTTCTAGCCTTCTCAAGCACATCCATATCTTCACCAGTTATTGAAATAAACTCCAGTAGCTTCTCAGAAATTTCTCTAGATACACCTCTTAAAGAAAGCTCTTTCATAACTCCTTCTAATCCTATTTTATCCAACTTATCAATAGCTCTAAATACATCTAAAACTTTGTCAGCGGGAACACCTACCTTAAGAGCCATACCTTCCAAAATTTTCCTGTTATTAAGTCTAACTTCGATATTCTTTAACCCTAAAGCCATAAGAGCATCTACAGCAACAGCAATTACTTCAGCATCTGCATCAGGTAAAGATGAACCTGCAATATCCGCATCGGCCTGCCAAAACTCACGATATCTACCAGTTTGCGGTCTTTCATACCTCCAAACACGCGCAATACAATACCTCTTAAAAGGCTTGGGAAGATTAGGATTTTGTGCTACAACTCTAGCGAAAGGCACGGTTAAATCAAACCTTAAACCCACGTCACGCCCGCCTTTATCTTTAAATTTAAATATTTGCCTTTCTACATCTTCTCCACATTTTCTAGACAAAACTTCCCAGTATTCAATTGCAGGGGTTTCTAAAGGTTCAAATCCGTAACTTTCAAAAGTTTCCCTTATAATACGAAGCACCTTCTCTCTCCTTATCATCTCTTGCGGCAAGAAGTCTCTCATACCCCTTAAAGTCCTAAATTCCTTCAAGACACTCACCATCTTGGCAAACTTAACAATTAAATATACAATCCATATTTAAACTTCAAGCTATTCAATACGATCAGCATCAAGAAGACAAATAAAGCGTATAAAATTACCTAGTCAAATTAAAAAGTGAGAAATAATATCACCAATCTATAAAATCGAAATAATATCCATAGATGGGAGAGACGTTTTATTCTAAAAATGTTCATGGTAAATTCTATTCTCCGATCACTTGAACTATTAATCGTCTAGACCTAGGTCTTACATCTAATTCGACGAACACTATTTGTTGCCAAGTCCCTAAAGTTAATGTTCCACCCACAATAGGCACCGACAAACTAGGACCTAGAATAGAGGCTCTCAGATGACTATGACCGTTAATAGGATGTCTATAATGTCCAGTTTTTGGTACAAGTTTCTCTAAAATATCTTTAAAATCTTGAATAAGATTAGGTTCAAACTCTATCGTTGTAATAGCACCAGTTGCACCTGGAATAAATATCGTAGCTACACCGTTCTTTATCCCAGAATCTCTAACAATATCTTCAACCATCCTAGTAATATCTACAATATCAATCTCACCTTTAGTATTAATTCGAATCTCATTTTTTACAACTTTCACCTCTTGCACCCCTTTTTAATTTATGATAAAATGCACAAAACTTTGAGATAGAACATTTATCACATAAAGGTTTCCCGCTCTTACAAACATTTCTGCCATGCATGATCAAGAGCACATGGGCAACAGCATATTTCTCATGAGGAAGACCTTTTTCCCAAGCACGTCTAATATCTTCATACCCCGCCTTATCTCCAACTATTCCAATTCTCTTAGAAATTCTCACAATATGCGTGTCAACAGGGAAAACAGGTTTGCCGGCGGCGAACAATAAAACAACATCAGCAGTCTTAAAACCGACTCCAGGAAGACCCAGAAACTCCTTTCTAGCCTCATTTAAAGACAAATTTAAAATTCTATTTAAATCGCCGCCAAATCTCTCTACTATAACCTTAGCAATTTCTTTAATCCTAACACTTTTCATATTGTACAAACCAGCAATTCTAATGCATTCTTTAATATCTTCAATACTAGCCTTGGCGAGGGCATACGGGCTAATTCCAATTTTATTTTCCAATCTTTCGATTGCTTCTTTTACATTCATCCAATTAGTTCTTTGAGAAAGAATTGTAGAAATCAATATTTTAAATGGATCGCGTGTTTCCCATCTCCAAGGAACATATATTTTCTCCAAAACTCTAACGATACTGCTCAAATTCTTTTTGTCTTCCATTGCAACACCACGCAAAGATAATAAATAACATTACACACACTTAAATTAATAACATAACAACATCATAATACATTCTATATCAAAATAGACTCGTATTCGAACTGTACAGTTCCTTGCAATTAAAACTAAATTAAAGTGTGGAAGAGAATAATGTACCAAATCATATCACTCTTAATTCTCACTGTACTCGGCATATTTTCTCTTGTTCATGGTCTTGAATCTGAAACTAGGAAAGATAAAAGAGAAATATTTTCTTCTCTGCTTGCAGCCTTTATACTTTTCTATCTAGCACTTTATATTTACCTAAATTTTACAAATCTAATTTTATTGACTATAACTCTAAGTATACCCATAACTATTATTTCTGTCCTATTTCTGAATATCCTTAAACCTCCAATTCAAAAATTAAAGTCACATGTAGAAAAATACGTAAAGGATAGCAAAACAAGAGAAGTACTTCGAAAATTCTTTCATCTTCTCTCCTTAATTCTCATTATAACCTACACATACCTGGGCGAAGAAATAACTATCCAAATAACCTACCTTGCTCTTATTTTTTTCTATCTCACAGATATCCTAAGATTTTGGATGCCAAAATATTACCCCTTTTCGGTTATAGCTGACCTAGTTTTAAGAAAGGAAGAAACACAAAAAATAGGGCCTCACACCTACTATGTTATTAGTACAAGCTTAACCCTCGTGTTATTTTCCACCTATACGGCTGTAATTGCACTGATGGCAGCAGCTATAGGGGATGCTTCAGCAGCGATAGTAGGGAAAACCGTAGGGAAACATAAATTACCGTGGAAAAAGGAAAAAACCGTAGAAGGGTCAATAGCAGCTTTTGCAACAACTTTCATTGCTCTCACTCCATTTATAACTATAGAAAAAGCTTTACTAGGAGCATTACTACTCTTAACCATAGACATCATAGATCCGCCTATAAATGACAATCTTATCAATGGAATAGCGATAGCAACAGGTATAACATTATTATAGTCAACTTAACAACCCTATGATTCTCATGAACTTCTATAATGTAGCAATTTAATTTGTAAGTATCTTTCAGAGTTAACAAAAAAGTTAGTAGAGAGGATGCTAGAAAGATTGTAAATTGTATTAGAAAAGAACTGGAAGAGGAAGACGAGCTGAGAGAGAAAATTTATTCCGCTGTAGTTTTTGGATCCTTTGCGAGAGGAGACTTTATCTCTGGGGTTAGTGATTTAGATTTCTATGTAGTTTTTAATAATATGAGCAATGTTGAGATTGAGAGAGCTGTAGAATTGATGCATAATATTATTAGAAAATGTGAAAAGGAACATAAGATGGAGGGATTCGTTGACTTTGCCTGGAGCCTCCTCAGCGAAATAGAAGACCCACTTAAGAAAGGATACCCCTTTAAGTTCCTTACAATATATGTTGACGATTTTATTGAGAATCACATAATCATATATGGTGAGGATTTCACATCAAGAATTAGAAGGTACGATTTTAACAAGCTTGTCTGTTGGAGAATTAAAAGAATAAAAGAATTGTTAAAGGCTAGGAGTCAGGATTTAAAAATGATAAAGATTATTTGCGGTGAAGCACTAAGACTGCTAGCTTTGGCCTATGGAGCCAAGAATTTATCTAAGAAAGAGATAGCTCATGTTTTGGATAACTTAGTTCCAGAATTTCCCACAAAAACATATACACTGAGGATATGGAAGTATTATTTGAAAGGCAAAGAATTAGATGAAGAACTCATTAATTTCATTCCTAAAACTATGGGTGAAGCGTTAAAGCTTGTAAGTGTAAAGTTTAATTGTCAACATGAAGCTAAGAACCAAGCCACAAGAAAGATGTAAAAACACAAGAACGAGTAGGAAGATAAGACTACATTATCCTTTCCTTCCACATAATAAGTTGACAACTCATCTTACGTAATCTTTAAATAATAATTAAAAAGTTCAATTCTAACCGTAAACCCTATTCCGCTCACGTCATTAAGAGATAACAAGTCATTATATGACTTCGAATTTTATGAAATCACAAACCTTAAAATCATTACATTCAAAATAAAACTATAAGACGGGAGTGAAACACATGGTAAGAATAAAACAACCAGAGGAAGTAGTTGAACTAGTAACAAGAGGACCCTTTGAAACAAAACGAATATTCAGCATAGTTGCTCACATAGACCATGGAAAAACCACCACAACAGACTATCTATTAAGAAGAGCAGGACTTATGTCTTTTGATGCTGCAGGACAAGTACTAATGACAGACTACGATGAAGAGGAACAACAAAGAGGAATAACTATATTCACCTCAGTAGTAAACTTAAGCTACGAATACAATGGCAGAAACTACATATTTCAAATTAATGACACACCAGGACACATATCCTTCACAGGAGAAGTATCAAGAGCACTAAGAGCTAGCGATGGAGCAATAATTCTAGTAGATGCATTAGAAGGGGTAATGACACAAACAGAAACAAACATACGCTTATCAGTAGGGGAAGAACTTTGCAAACCCGTACTATTCATTAACAAAGTTGACAGATTAATCAGCGAACTCAGGTTGCAACCCAAAGATGTTGGACAAAAACTAGATAAAATAGTTAAAAAAGTGAACAGCATTATTAGAAAGGTAGCACCGCCACAATTCCAAAAAGAATGGCAAGTATCATTCCAAAAGGGAACAGTAGCAATAGGATCAGCAAAACATGGATGGGGCTTCACTATTGACATACTCAAAGAAAAAGGGATCGATGCTAACATCATATTTCAAAAATATAAAGATGGGGAGGTCGACTGGCTTAGAAAAAACCTACCATTAGATGATGCGCTACTAAGAATGGTTATTCATCACCTGCCAGACCCAAAAACTGCACAAAAATATAGAATACCAAAAATATGGACAGGAGATATAAACACACCAGAAGGACAAGCACTCATAAACTGCGATCCCAACGGACCTCTAATAGGTATGATTACCAAGATATTCATTCATCCTAAAACAAAAAGACCTACGGTAATAGGACGTATATTCTCAGGAACCCTAAAAACAGGAGAAGAAATCTATTTTGTAAACCAAAAGAGTACCACAAGAGTACGAAGACTAGGAGTTATGGAAATAACAGACCTACTAGACGTAGAAGAAATACCCGCAGGAAACTTATTTGCAATCTACGGCCTTCTATGTCCCGCTGGGGAAACCTTCATCAGGCCTGGTAGTAGCATTCCAGTTTTTGAACAAATCAAATATGTAGCAGAACCAGTAGTATCAAGAAAAATAGAACCAGTGGATCCACAAGACCTTGCAAAACTAGGAGAAGTAGTAAAAATGTGGGTCTCAGCAGATCCAACAGCTTCCTTCTATCTAGATCAAGAAGCAAGACAATACATACTATCCGGAATCGACCCGTTACAGATAGAAATTCTTACAAAACGAATAAACGAGCAAGTACCAATAAGAGTTTCTCCGCCGATCATTGTGTACCGTGAAGTGCCAACTAAAAGAGGAATGGAAGTCCATACAAAATCACCCAATACACACAATAAACTAAAACTCTACATAGAACCATTAAGCAAAGAAACCATAGAACTAATAAGACAAAGAAAAATCTGGGCAGAACAAGACAAAAAAGAAAGAGCAAGAATACTAAGAGAAATAGGATGGGACGCCCACGAAGCAAGAGGCATATGGGACATATGGGGAAACAATATACTTGTAGACATGACAAAAGGAGTACAAAGACTAGACAGAATAAAAGCTTACGTCATAGCGGCATGGAGAGACTGGTGTACAAATGCTACCCTTGCCCAAGAACCAGCAATGGGAGTAAAAGCCGTAATAACAGACGCTGTTGTACACGTAGATCCAGCACACACGGGGATGGGACAAATAGCACCAATGACACATGCAGCACTACACATAAGCTTCCTGACAGCCAATCCCAAACTATACGAACCAATACTAAAAATAGACATAAAAGCTCCAAGCGATATGCAAGGAACCGTAATCAGAATACTAACCCAGCATCGAGGAGTCGTTACAAACGTAGTTATCGAAGAAGACTGGGTTACAATTCAAGGAAACATTCCAACCGCAGAAACACTAGGAATCGCGGACGAATTCAGATCAGCAACCGCTGGAAAAGCATTTTGGGGCTATGAGTTCCTAGAATTCAGACCAGTACCAGAAAACATGCAGGAACAGCTCATCTTAGAAATCAGGAAAAGAAAAGGCTTACCAACACAACTACCGACACCAAAACTCTGGGAAAGACTGATATACGCGCGTTCATAAATCAACAACTTTTAACGTCTAAAACATCAAAATACACAAACAAGGAGGAATTTTTTCCTCTAATTTCATATTTTAAATTCCAATATTTAGAGAGTAGTTGATTTTAGATTTTCTAAACGAGAAATTCTTGTTATTTCTGTAACAAGAACCCATTTCTTGACTAAGATTAAGTTTTTAATTATTTTACCCTGGTAGTAGAGTTTTTGCCTAAAAGTACTTCATTATACCTTGATATGTTAAGATTTAGGTCAACGGTTATCCTGTAAATATAATAAGTTTTATGTAGACCTTTACTTCAATTAGAACTCAAGAGACAGAAATAATACGATACTGATTAAAAATTCATGTTTATTGTTGCGAGGGATGGTTATGGAAAAGAAAGAAGATCTCAAGCTGTTCTTTGGAATTACTTGTGATGATATAAAATCCGAACTTTTATGTTTTAGGTATTCCTTGGGACTCTTCTTCATATCGCAGAGGAGCAGCTGAAGCTCCTTACTTTATAAGAAAAGCTACATCTGGCATAATCTATAATATTTTTTCCGAAAATTTGGTTAACCTTGGATATTTTTGGAGATTTTGTGACCTTGGTGACATAAAAGTCGAAAATAAAACGTTAAATCAAGTTTATGAAGATTTGCTAAAAATTATTAAGGAGCATTATAATAGTAACGATGTTTTTCTTCTCTTAGGCGTTGATCACATTATAACTTATCTTTGCATAAAAGCTGTAAAAACTAGTGTAGGAGGTAAGTGGGGCCTAATATATTTTGATTTGCATCCTGATCTCTATAAGGAATATGAAGGAGATCTTAAGTGAGGAGCATTATACACCTAAATGATTTTTTAATTATATTTTGCTTATCGACGAGGTGTATAAAAGCCTATCTTTAATTGCTTATCCAACAAATATAAATAAACAAGAGACATACCACAACTGACAAAACTATTAATAATTTAATGAGGGGTAAAAATGACAGAAGAAGACAAAATAATGGAAATTCGCTTTCATAGTCGTGGAGGACAAGGTGGATGGACTGCCTCGCAGCTTCTAGCTCTTGCAGCCTTAAAAGAAGGAAAATACATGCAGAGTTTTCCAACATTTGGCCCCGAAAGACAAGGAGCTCCAATTCAAGCCTTTACAAGAATCAGCGATAAACCAATCAACTTACATGCAAGCGTTTATTTCCCAGATGTTGTGGTAGTTCTAGACCCAACTCTGCTTGGTCCTTCAGTCGTAGAAGGTATAAAAGAAAACACAATAATTATTGTAAACACTGACGAATCACCTCAAGAAATTAAGGAAAAACTTGGCTTAAAAGACCGTGAAGTATGGACAGTAAACGCCACGGATCTAGCTATCAAAATCTTAGGACGCGCCATCACAAACACAGCAATGTTAGGCGCCATAGTTAAAGCTACAGGCATCGTAAAACTTGAATCGGTACTTGAAGTAACTAAAGAAAGATTTCCCGGTGAAGTTGGAGAGAAAAACGTAGAATTGATTAAAAGAGCATATGAGGAGGCGATAAAAGGATGAGTCTTGAAGAAAAACTTCCTGGATGGAAAGAAATACCCATCGGCGGCATACCATTCAAACCCAGCACCGAATACAAGACCGGAGACTGGAAAGTATTCAAACCAGTGATAAACTATGAAAAATGTACTAAATGTTTGTTCTGCCACATATATTGCCCCGATGGTGCCATAAAAATTAAAGAGGACGGATACCCTGAGCCAGACTACGACTTCTGCAAGGGATGCGGTATTTGTGCGGAGGAATGCCCTGTAAAAGCTATTGAAATGGTTAAAGATTAGTGGAGGTATGAAAAATGGAGATCAAACAAATTCTTATGGGTTTAAATGGTGACGAAGCTGTTGCATACGCTATCAAACAAGTAGATCCAGATGTAGTTGCTGCTTACCCAATAACTCCACAAACTATCATCGTAGAGAGATTTTCTGAGTATGTTGCTGATGGCGAAGTGCATACAGAATTTATTTCTGTCGAATCTGAACATAGCGCCCTAAGCGCCTGTGTTGGCGCTGCAGCTGCTGGCGCCAGAGCTTTCACAGCAACCGCTGCAAATGGTTTAGCGCTTATGTGGGAAATCTTATACATAGCAGCTTCATGCAGACTTCCAATAGTCATGGCAATTGTAAATAGAGCTTTAAGCGGACCAATTAACATTCATTGTGACCATAGCGATGCTATGGGTGCCAGAGACAGTGGATGGATTCAAATTTTCTGTGAAAATAGTCAAGAAGCTTACGACTCTACAATTCAAGCCTGGAGAATAGCAGAACACCCTGATGTACAATTACCTGTCATGGTTTGTCTCGATGGTTTCGTACTAAGTCACACATTGGAAAATGTCATGACATTGCCAGACGAAGTTGTTAAAAAATTCATTGGCGAAAGAAAATTCGTAACGATAAAAAATCACTTTGGAAAGGAAGTTCCATTTATACTAGATCCTGAAAATCCGATCACCATCGGTCCATTAGACCTCTACGACTTCTACTTTGAACATAAAATGCAACAAATCCACGCTATGGAAAACGCTCCAAGAGTCATCGAAGAAGTCGGTAAAGAATACGGAAAAATCTCTGGTAGAACCTACGGGCTGGTTCACCCATATAAATTAGAAGACGCTGAAATAGCTATTATCGGACTTGGATCAACGATGGGAACCGCAAAAATCGTTGTAGATAGATTAAGAGAGAAAGGTGTAAAAGCTGGGCTTCTAAGAATAAGATCCTTTAGACCATTCCCAGCTCAACAAATAATTGAACACTTAAAAGATAAGAAGGTAATCGGAGTTCTCGACAGAGCAGCAAGTTTCGGTGCCTATGGCGGTCCACTATTTAATGAAGTAAGAAACGCGTTTTATGATCAGGATATTAAACCATTAATCTCCAATTACATCTATGGACTCGGCGGCAGAGACATGCCTCCTCAGAGACTAATGATAATTTTCGAAGACCTACAGAAAATCATGGAAACCAAGAGAATTGAAAAGACTGTAAAATATATTGGAGTTCGAGAATAGGAGGGGAGAATAAATGGCTGAAAAATTAACTCTAAAAGATATTGCTAAAAAACCCGATCTACTTATGTCTGGCCACAGACTTTGTGCTGGATGTGCAGCAGGTACAATTGTGAGACTCGCATTAAAAGCAACACGAGGCCCCGTAATTCTTGCTAACGCTACTGGTTGTCTCGAAGTAGCAACTACGATCTTCCCATACTCATCTTGGAAAGTACCATGGATACACAACGCATTTGAAAATGTTGCAGCCACCGCAAGCGGGATCGAAGCAGCATTTAGAGCAATGAAAAAGGTAAATAAAGGCCCATTGGCAAAATATGAACATATAGACGTAATAGCATTTGCAGGAGACGGAGGAACCTACGACATAGGATTCCAAGCCTTAAGTGGAGCCCTTGAAAGAGGACACGACTTCCTATACATACTCTATGACAATGAAGCCTACATGAACACAGGTATTCAAAGAAGTGGCGGGACTCCTCGCTTTGCTTGGACTACTACCTCTCCTGCTGGCAAGGTTATCCCAGGTAAGCGAAAATGGAAGAAACCAATTGCAAGAGTAGTTGCTGAACATGAAATTCCCTATGTGGCAACCGCAAGCATAGCATATCCAATGGACTTCGTTAGGAAAGTTAGAAAAGGCTTAGAGGTTGAAGGACCAGCTTTTATACATGTACTATCTCCTTGTACACGTGGTTGGAGATATCCACCAGAAAAAACCATAAAGATAGCTAAGTTAGCTGTTGAAACATGTTTCTTACCGCTGTGGGAAGCAGAGTTCAAAGATGGTGAAATAGTCTACACACTTTCCGCTCCCAGCGAGAGAATCGCTAGAAAACCCGAGTTAAAGAAACCTATTGAAGAGTATTTAAAGCTTCAGGGAAGATTTAGCCACCTATTTAGGCCCAAGAAAAGAGACGACCTCATAAGCGAAATTCAACAATGGGTAGACTACGAATGGAGATTGATATTAAAAAGATGCGGAAAACTTTAAACCCAATTTATCTCTTTTTTAATCCTCAGTAAAATGACAAAATTTTCCTAAAGATCTAAATATAATAAAAGTTTTAGAAGATTAGGACCGCTAAAACTACATTAATTTTTTCAAAAATCTCCACTATAAGCATAACCTTTTAGATTTCTATTTTTAAACGTGTATCGAAAGTAACGCTATTTTACAAGTCTTTATTCTTTGATTGTAGTTTTTATCGGCATATTTATGATTAGAAAACTTAATATTTAAGTTTTCTAAATTGTTGTAATGGTGGTAATAAAAAATGTCCGAAGAAGCTATACATATAATAAGCGAATTAATGACACAAAATCCCACGATTACGGCCTTAGCCATTGTTTCAAGCAGCGATCAAGTTTTATGGCAAACACCAAGCTGGAATATCCAAGGATCAAGAATCATCTCGGCTTGGATGAATAGAGAACCTAGCATAGTTGTTCAAGGTGTAAAATATTCAACCTTCCAAGCAGAACCAGAAAAACTTATAGCCAAAAACCTCTTTGGCTACGGTTATATAGTTGCAACACCTATAACCAGCGAGTTATTTCTAGTAGCTTACGTTATCCCCGATGGAGATCCAAAAGCAGCTTTTGTAGATCTGTATAATGCAGCTATAAAAATAAGAAAAATAATCTAATTTAAAATTAGTTTTTGAATCTTAATTTTATTTGATTTTGTTTTAAGAACACTATTAATTTATATTAGGGAGACATATTAAGAGCATTGGTGATTACATGGCATTTGTCGGCGCAACTGGAGATATTCACTCCCCCAAACACTTTCAACTATTTAAAGAAGCGCTAGAAAAAACAGAGATAGATAAACTTGACATTCTAATTTTCGCCGGAGATCTCATCTACAAAGGAAAAATCGAAGAATTTAAAAACATTCTAAAGGCTTTAGACGATTTTGGAGTTAAATGTCCAATCGTATCCATCTTTGGAAATGAGGAGTATGAACACCTCCACAATAAAATTCGTGAAATTACCTCTGGAAAAATCACATTTCTCGAAGATGAACTTCTAGAAATTAAAACCAACGGAAAAACTTTAGGAATAGTTGGCTCAAAGGGATCGCTAGACAAACCTACAACGTGGCAAGCAAGAAATATCCCAAACATTAGAGAAATATATAGCGAGAGAGTAAACAAAGTCGATGAACTACTCGGAAAGTTAAATACAGACTTTAAGATACTTGTTTTACATTATGCTCCGACCTATAAAACACTTGAAGGAGAAAAACCATCAATTTACCCTTATCTAGGATGCAAAAAATATGAAAAAATTATTGCCAAGAGACGTCCAGACCTTGTTATCCATGGTCATGCTCACAATGGAAAACCAAAGGATTATGTAGAAAATATCCCAATATACAATGTTTCTCTTCCCTTGGTTAAAAAAATAATCACCATCAAACTTCCAATTAAAACGTCTCTAGAATACTTCTTTGCAAAGAGGGAAAGATAAAATGAGAGAATTTCTTGAAATAGAAGATCCTGACGCCTTTATAAAAATATCTCAAGCCGCTAATTTCGTAATTAGAGTCGATCCATTCATTTTTATCTACATCTATGGCCTTATATTCTACATCGACCTTGGAAAACTAGAGACTGCAGAAGTCAAGAAAATCTTTCAAAATCTTAGAGACAAGCTAGTAATCGTAAAGAACGTGGAAAAAAGCAGGTCTATATATGAATTCCTAAAAGAAAAGTTAGGAAAAAGAATGAAGAAACCCTAGTCATCTGTAGCAAGCAGTTTAACAATTTGCGGAAATATGTATTCTGCTACATCTCTTCTTGATCCACCACCAGTTAAAACTACATATTTTCCTTCACATACTTCCTCACTGCAAATCTTCACAACTTTTACAAGTTCTATAAAAAAGTTTGGTGATAGTCCTCGATCTCCGTAGTCTCCTTCACACGTGTCATGTCCCAAAAAATGAAAAATTATCTGGGGCCGAAAACTACGGACCCTTGGTATAAATTCTTCCTTAACAAATTTAAGATACATCTCATCCGTAGTTTTCCACCCGACATCTACATCGACTTTTGTACCGTCATCTTCAATAACATTACTACTACAGAAACATACATGTAATACATCTCTATTTCCCATAAACATTGCTCTATCTCCGTCTCCATGATGACTATCAGTATCTAAAATCGCAAACTTCTTCACTCCATGTTTTTCTCTCAGATACCTAATTGTTGGTCCTAGAGATGACAAATAGGTCCCACCCCATGCACTAGATGGGCCAGCATGATGACCTGCTGCAACCGTAAATACTAATGCATTTCTTAATTCTCCTTTCCACACCATTTCTGCTGCCTTTACACAACCACCCACCGCTCTTAAAGCCCCCTCATAATACCATGCACTTCTAGTCTGTTCCAAAAGTTCTGGAGTATGAACTTTTCTTAACAGTTCCTCATCAACAGGCGGAGAGTCAAATAACTGAACATTTGGAAGCCTTAAAATATCATTCATAACCTCGGGAAAATTCCTAAACTTATCTCCAATAATCGGCCAATCCCGTCCCTTAAAAACGCTCGAAAAGAAAACTCCAGTTATCCGCATTTTACCCTCCTCACTGTCTGGGTACTTCGTTTTTTAAAAAGAATTTTAGCATCACAAACCATCACAATCTCACCACGTTGATTAACAACCTCGTTATGAAACGTTATTAGTCCCGTCTCGCCTCTATCCTCCATACCGACTATCTTCATTTTTACTTTTATTGTATCTCCTATAAAAACTGGTCGAGTAAACCTTAATCGATCCACACCATAAAAGGCTTCTACCGTACCTTCTAGGAACCCTATACGTCCCCACAAGCCTGTCATTATAGCGAATGTTAAAGCGCCATGGGCAATACGCCTACCAAACCTTGTCTTCTTTGCAAATTCTTTATCTATGTGAAGAGGATTAAAATCCCCGCTTATTCCAGCAAAATTAACAATATCGGCCTCTGTTACCGTTCTAGCTGGAGATTCAAACTCTTCACCCTCTTTAAAATCTTCAAAAAATCTACCAACCTCAACCATATCATCACCTGCAAACATGATGAATTTTACTTTCAACAGTAATATTCTCAACCTTTTCCTTTATTTTTGTGTTTAGGGACCCAAACTCTTTCAGCATCTAAAATATGAGCGACTCGCCATCCACGTTCCTCCAAAGTTATACTAATATATTTGCGATGACATCTCCATGGGAACCTCTCCGCACACATGATTACAGTTCTACTGTCCTCAGCTATTTTCTCCAGCTTTTTAATACCCATCATAAACTCTACGCTTTCCATATATCTCTTGTATCCACCTCTCCTATATCCTCCTAATTCCTTACCCAAATAGATGTACCGTATTCCTTCCTGTTTCAAAAGATGCTCCAATTTTTCTTTTTTAAAATGTTCAAGCTTACTGGTAGGAAATCTTCTAACATCAACCAAAATACTTATCTTAAACTGCTTCAAAAGCGATAAAAATTCCTCAAAACTCCTAGTACTATGACCAATAGTAAAGATTTCTTTCATTAAATTCACCACTAATCATATATTAAATTACAAATTCGATTTAAGTTGGAGGGATAACCATGAAATATGTAAACGACAGTTTCACGATAAAAACTAGTAAACGATTAGAAATAATAGATATTACAAATTATGTTGAAAGCATGGTTAGAAAATCTGGAATAAAAGAAGGAGTACTGATTGTTTTTGAACCTCATACCACAGCGGCTATAACAATTAATGAGAACGATCCTGAACTATTTGAAGATCTACTCCATATTTATACCAAAATTGCACCAATAGAACAGAAGTATCAACACAACTTGAAGTATGCAGGTGTCCCCGGAGAACAGAACGCTCATGCTCACATACTTTCCTCACTTATAAAACCCTCAGTAATTATCCCAATAACAAATGGAGGTATCCAGCTAGGTACATGGCAGAGAGTGTTATTTGTTGAAATGGATGGACCAAGAACCAGAAAAGTCTATATAAAAGTAATAGGAGAATAGTTTTAACTAAAAAGTTGAGTTATCTAACTTTGGTACCCGGTGGAACCTCTTCTTCCACCGTTAAAAGTATTGGTTTCTCTTTAGTGTCAGCAGCAAGGAGCATACCTTGAGACTCGATCCCTCTAAATTTCTTTGGCTCTAGATTCACGAGTACAACTATGAGTTTTCCCTCAATTTCCTCTGGTTTATACCAGCGTGCAATACCAGCAACTAATTGTCTTTTCTCTTCTCCTAAATCCACTTCTAAGCGGATTAGATTTTTTGTTCCTTTAACTTGTTCGGCTTTCAGAACTTTTCCAATTCTTATATCTAATTTTTGAAACTCGCTAAATGATATAGTTTCCACCATTGCATATCCCTCTCAAATCATTTTTTAGAGAGATACTTTTTAAGATCCTCCCCTATTTTCTGTTTTCTCCTCTCCTCAATGCCTTCTTTTAAATATTTTGAGGACAATCCAAAATATTCCTTTGATAATTTAGTAAGTGAAATGTAAATTACTCCTTCTTTATTTTCTCTAGCTATGTATCCCTCTTTTTCAAGTCTTTTAAGATGCGTATAGGCGTGTTTTCCAACTTTTTTAACGATCTCTGCTTGGGGGATAGATTGTTTTAACGCCAATAAACTTAAAATTTTTAAATCTGTTTTGGTGAGCGGAAACGGAGATAAATCAATAACATAAGGTGTATATTCAGATTTTAATTGCATAACAGCCATATCATCAATAAATACTATTTCTATTGCACTCTCTCTTTCATCATACTCTCTTATTAATTCCTCTATAATTTTTATTACTCTTTTTGGAGTTGTTTTTGCTTTTTTAGCTAGTGTTGTTACTTTAACGGGTTTGCCCGCAGCATAAAGTACTGCTTCTACAATAGATTTTTTACTTAAACTACTAAGCTGGCTTGACAAATATTTCACCATCTTCTGTCTGATATATACTAATCTTACCTTCTAATTCAAGATACAGGAGACATAGAAGAGTTCTTATAATTTCTAGTTTTTCGTACCCCAATATAATATCTCTAAAAGCTATGTTTTTTGAACCCTTTTTGTAAAGGTCAATAATTTTCTCGTATACTTCACTAAGAAATCTTTCTATATTCACCCTTTGCTCATTAAATCCAATAGTACTTTTAATATGTTCTTCCAACGCTTTTAAACGCTCATTAGATTTTCTCTTATCTTTAGTTTCCAATTCCATAAATGCCAAAAGAAAATCCATTAACATGGGTTTTCTTCCAGGAACTCTAATTGCTGGAAACATGTACTCTACTTCTTTCTCACGATCTAACTCTTCAATAGTTGTCTTTTCTTCCAATGTTTTTGGAGGTGAAAGTATATAATTTACTTTTTGATGAAGAATGTAACTCAAGCTTGAAAAGCTTTTTCCAAGCAATCCTAGGGACATATCTCCCTTACGATATTTTTCCAAAGCTTTTTCTAGGAGGGGTATGATTTTAATGACCCAAGGATTGTTTTTATAAAATCTAGGGAAGAAAAGCCATGTATCTTCTTCTTGATTGAAAAAATCTTCTTCATTGTTATTGACCATATTTTTTCGCCTCCTCTAATGTCAATTCTATAACTTTGCTAAGTCCGTTTCTTCCAGTCACTCCAATTAACTTATCAGCCTCAGACATTGTTACGTCGCGAAGAGTTACTACTATGAATTGTGATCTGTTAGCCATTTCCCTTATCAACTTTGCAACCTTTTTAGCATTAGCATCATCAAGCGCAGCATCAATTTCATCAAGAATATAGAAAAACGAAGGTCTAACATGTTGAATAGCAAAAATCAAACTCAATGCTGTAAGAGTTTTTTCTCCTCCACTCATAACCTCAATAGATTTTAACTTTTTCCCTGGAGGCCTTGCAAATATTTTCACTCCACCTTGAAACGGGTCTTCAGGATTTTCTAAAACTAAACTTGCCTCACCTCCACCAGACAAAGTACTAAATATATCCCTGAAACTTCTCGACACTTTATCAAAAGTATTCATAAAAACTCTTTTCTTTTCCACCTCAATTTTCTGTAAATGTTCCTCTAAGGCAACTTTTTCACTTCTAACCTCCTCAAACATTTGTTTGAGCTTTTCATATCTCTTTCTTACTTCTTTAAATTGCTCTATGGCTTTCATATTTACTGGTTCAAGCTGTCTTCTCTTATTCTTTAACTCTTCGATTTCTCTTTCTAAACTATAAGGATCCATTATTCTTACAGTCTCGGGCAAATCTTTCTTTCTCTCTTCAAGCTCTTTTTCAAGTGAACGTAAATCATCTTTGGCTTTTTCAAGTTTAATAATTATTTGAGTAATCTCGTTTCTCAGTTTTTCCAAATCTTCCTTTATAAATTCGTAGTCGCGTCTCTTTTCTTTTAAAGTTTCTCTCAACTTTTCTACTTCATTTTTTAAATCTTTTATTTCGTCAAGGACTTTTCTTTCAAGCTTAGACAAGTTCTTTACTTCTTCTTCTTCATATATTGCTATTTCTTCACCCAACTTCTTAATTCGGTCTTCTAAACTCTTTATTTCTTCTTCTGAGCGACATATTTCTTCTTTTAATTCCTTTTCTCTTTCAACTAATTGGTTTAACCTACCTCTCTTACTTGCTAAATCGTAATTTATCTCTTCTAATTTCTTTCTAACTATTTCTACCTCTTCTTCTTTCTGCTTAATTTTTTGTTGAAACTTTTTTGCTTTTATTTTCTCTAGCAACACAGTAAGTTCCATCTCAACTTTCTGCTTCTCTCTTACTTCTACTTCAATATTTCTTATTTTAGATCTTACTTCTGAAAGTTCTTTCCTTTTTTGTTCTATTAATTTGATTTTTTGTTCAATCTTCTGCTGTTGTTCCTCCAATTTCCTTGTTATGTTCTCTATTTTTATATGTAACTTGTCTAGCTCCTTATGTTTTTCATTTAATGCATCAAATACCTTCTTTCTCTCTTCCCTAAGAGTATCTAAATCTTCAAAAAGCCTTTTCCTAAGTTCTTCCATTTCTCTTTTCCTGGCTTCTAATTCAGTAAGCACACTTTCAAGTTTATTTGCCTCCGCCTCTAAATTAAAAATTGACACTTTTTCCCTTCTAGTAAATCCTCCACGAATTACTCCCGAAGCCTCTATCACATCACCTTCAAGCGTAACTATCTTTACTCTTCGTTTTCTCGCCACTTTTCTTGCCACATCAAGATCCTTAACTATAACGGTTCGACCTAAAAGATACTCAAAAGCAGGTCTACACTGAGGAGGAAACTCAACAAGATCAACAGCTATATCTAAAACATCTTTCTCATCGAACTCATCAATGAATATTCTTTTAGGCCTAAGAAGATTCAAAGGGAGGAAAGAAGCTCTTCCGAGTTTTTTCTCCTTTAGGAATTTGATACATTCAGCAGCTACTTGGTCATTTTCAACAATTATATAGTTGACTTGATTTCCCAAAGCTGCATTAATAGCTAAGAGAAATTTTTCATCAACATTTAGAAGTTCCCCAACGGTCCCGATTATACCAGAAATTTCACCACGGTCCCTTAATTCAAGTATTTTCCTTATTGCAACGTACTGTGCAGATTCTCTTAAAGCTTCAAGTTGGCCCTCTATACGCTTTAACTTTCCTCTTAACTCATTATATTCTAAAAAGATCGCTTTTAGTTTCCTATCAACTTCTTCGATTACTTTTCTTTTTTCTTCAACTTTTCTCTGAATTTCTGCATTATTCTTTCTCATTTCATTTATTTCAAACCCTAAACGATCTTCTTCCGATCGCATAGACTTTAATTTCGCCTCAAACTGCTCTTGCATTTTCTTAAAAGAACTTATTTCCTCTTCTAAATTAGCAATTTCATCTAACAAGAATTTTTCCTCGGTTCTAAGGGAAGAAAGAGTAGATTGAAGCTTTGAAAGTTCCTCTTTAATCATTTTTAATTTAAATATGGCATCTAAGCCAGCTTTAGAAGCTTCCTCTCGAACATCTTCAAGTTCTCTTAACTTTTCTTTCAAAACGTTCTCTGTTTTTTCCTTTTCTTTTTCAAGTGTTCCTATCTCTTTTTCCAATGCAACGATATTCCTCGAAGTATCCTTAAGTTTTTTAAACAAATCTTCTTTTTTACTAAGCGTATCTCTCAGTTTTTCTTCAAGCATTTTTAAAGAAGATTTCTTACCTCTTAACTCTGCTCTAAGATTAGATAATTTTTCCTTAACGTTTCCAAGTCTTTCAGAAATATATTGTTCAACAATTCCACGTTTAGCTTCAAACTCTTCTTCTAAACTCCTGATTTCAGCCAATAACGCCTTTTCTTTTTCCTGCACCTCAGATAAGTTTCCTTCAACCATCTTTTTCATATGAAATAATTGCTCTACCTCATCCAACTTTATAGCATGCCTACTATAGGTAAGAAGAGCTTCTTTTTGCTTTATATCTTCGCCTAAGGCAATATAGTATAGAGCTGTTTCCCGTTCTTCCTTAACTCTTTCAAACTCTCTCTGAACCTCTGCAATAAGTAACTTAACTCTTTCAAACTTTTCCGATATTTCCCTAAGCTCTTGTTCTGTTTTCAATTTCTCCTCTTCAAAAACAGAGACTTCGGAAACCTCTTCCAAAAGCTGCCTTACTTCTGTAGGACTCATAGTAGCAAACTTAGTTACCTCACCTTGAAAAATGAAATTATAACCTCCAGGAGAAAATCTTAAACTATCTAAAAGCCCCAAAAGCTCAACACGTGTAGCTCTCCTACCATTAATCCTATAAATAGTACCTCCTTTCTTTCTCACAATCCTCGTAATAGAAATTTCCTCACCACCGAGGGGAAGCTTACCATCAGAATTATCCAAAATTAAAGTAACACGAGCCATATCAGCAGGTTTCTCTTTTTTAGTACCGACAAAAATTAAATCACTAAGACTTCTAGCTCTCATTCTCTTAGCGGAAATGTCTCCCAAAACAAAAGACAAGGCATCAATCACATTACTTTTACCAGCACCATTAGGACCAACAATAACATTAAATCTCGGGCTAAAACTAATACTCACTTTCCTATTTCCAAAACTTTTGAAACCATAAAGCTCGATACGCTTAATATAAACCAACGATAACCCCCGACCTATTACACATCAAAAACTCCAAAACAAATAAAAATCATTTGGTAAACCCAACATAATACCACCACATACATACAAGAATCTGACCTGCTTCCTTCGCGCTTTCTCTCTAATAGATGATAAGAAAAAGCGTCTCACACAGTTCATAGTTTTACTGAAACATAATTAAGAAAATTTTTCCGTAACATAAGAATCGAATTGCATCCATTTAAAGAAAACTATTGGACTCATGTGCTCAAAAGAATTTGAAATGGTAGCCCGGCCCGGATTCGAACCGGGGTCTCCCGTACACATTGAATTGATGTGTATCTCGGGGTCCAGAGCCCCGAAGGCTTGACCGCTACCCCACCGGGCTTCACAGGTTTCTAAATGTTTTATTTGTTTGCGTTATTTATTTTTTATGTTTTTATTAGGTTTATTTGCGGATTGTTTAAATATGTATAGTATTGGTAGTGGTTTTTTGTAGTGCAGTTTTGGCACAGAGTCGTTATGTTTATTGTGTTTTGTTTTATTTGGCTATGTTAAAAGGTTGTATGTTTTATCATTTGAATTTTGGAGTTTTCCTTTCAGAGTAGGGAAAATTCACGCTTTTTATTATTGTTCTTCTTGACTTCATTTTTGCTTGTTTTATTTTTTAAGAGGAGGATTGATAAGTCGTAAGTTTATTAAGGGTTCTTGCCTGTTAGGGTAGTGGTAAGTTTATTAGAGGGATTAAAATGCCAGTTATCGTAACGTCTGAGAAAGATATGGCTAGTCTTAATATTAAGAATAGGCTTTTAGAACTTTATGATTTCACGGAAACTGGGGATTTTTTTGAGAATTCTCCAATTTATAAGTTTGCTGATATTCTTCTTATAACTACGGTTAAGGATTTAATTTATGCTGATCACTTAGAAGAAAATATTAAGGCTGATTTGTTCGTTTTTGCTAGTCGTCACAAGTCTGTTTCAGGGACTCCCGCTCTATTGGTACATTCACCTGGTAATTGGACTGATGAAGCTCTTTACGGTGGAAATCCAAGAGAACTTTCAGTAGCCCCTCCCCAAGCTATTAAGGAAGCTTTAATCGAATTAGCGAATCAAAAGGAAAAACTTGATTTAAACAAGTATGATGTCACGTTAGAAGTTACTCATCACGGACCAACTTCTATGAATACACCTCTTGTTTTTGTTGAGCTTGGTAGCAGCGAGAGGGAGTGGAAGGATCCGGTTGCTGCTGAGGCTGTTGCCCATGCATGTATTAAAGCCGCAAAGTCTTTAGATAAGATGTATAAGATTGGGGTTGGTTTTGGTGGTCCACATTATGCTCCTCAATTTACAAAGGTTGTTTTGTTTTCAGAGTTTGCAGTTGGACATATAATTCCAAATCACGTTTTCGATAAAATTGATAGGGATATGGTGGTCAAAGCCGTTGAAAGAACGAGCGGTGAGGTAGAATATGCTCTTTTAGATTGGAAAGGACTGAAGAAAAATCATAAGGACTTTCTTATTCCTATACTTGAGGAGTTAGGTTTGAAAATAGAAAGAACTCAAAGAATTAAAGGAAGAAAATAACTATTTTATTTCATTACACTTTAAAGTTTTCACTAAGTTTACTAGTTCCTCTATTTCTTGTTTAGTATTGTAGAAGTGTGGTGATACTCTTATTGCATTCAATCTAAGCGATACTACAATGTTATTTTTTAGAAGGTTATCGTACATTTCCTTGACGTTTTTACAAGTAAAGGATACGATTGCCGTTTGGGGCTTATCTTCTTCAAGAGGAGTTACTATCCTTACATCTAGATTTTGAAGCTGTTCTACCAAATACTCTGCTAGTTCTAAATCTTTCTTTTCGATACGTTTTATCCCTATTTTGTGGATGTATTTTAGCGATTCCAAAAGGCCTTGTATTCCTATAAAGCTTGGTGATCCTACTTCAAACCTCCTGGCTGTATCAGCTAATTTAAACCACCTATAACCATAGTTGTCGGGGTCTTCGTCACTTCTCCACCCGACATATGCTACATCTATCTCATCTATGAGTTCCTTACGAACGTATAGAAATCCTGTTCCAATTGGAGAAATCAGCCATTTAGCGCAGGCACATGCAAGAAAATCTACGTCCATTTTCTTTACATCGATGTCTAGCATTCCTACACCTTGTATACCATCTACAACAAGATATGCACCATGTGCATGTGCAGTTTCAGCTAAAGCTTTAAGATCATGTTTAAAACCATTTTGAAATTCAATCCAGGAAACAGCAACAACTCTTGTTTTTTCATTAATCTGTTTTTCATATTCCTCCAGTGGTACTTTTCCACCGATGCTTTTAGTTATTCTTATTTCTAAATTATGTTTTTTCGCTTGGTTTTGCCATGGAAATATGTTTGCTGGAAACTCTAGATCATTCAGCACGATGTTTTCTCCTCTCTTCCATTTTATACCATTTGCTACGATGTTTAACCCTTCGCTTGTATTAGATGTGATTGCTATTTCTTCTTTCTTAGCTCCTATGAGCTCAGCTATCAATTTCTTTACTTGTTCAAGCTTTTCTTCCCATTCCCTCCAGTAAATGTTACCGTACATTCTTTCTTCGTCTAAATATCTTTTCATAGCTTCTATTGTCTGTTTGGGAAGTAAACCTACTGAGGCAGTATTCAAATAATTATATTTCTTGATTGCTGAGAAGTCCTTTCTTACCTCATCTATCTTGGAAACTATTGCCAAAATGTTTTCCTCCCATTGTTTGATCGGTTATAACTTAGACACGATACTTTAACTTTCTTATCATAATCCTAACTATGGAATTTTCTTTCTTTTTAGACTTTTTAAAATTCGGATATTGCTTTTGGCATGTTTACTATTGTTTTTAAATTTAAAGAAAATTGTATGTAATTTGTGTAATAAAACCCCAGAGAGTTTAAGTTTCAAGTCAAATAATTCTTTCTCCTATCTTTATGCCATCCTTAGTAATCTTTAGTTCGTAGAAGTCTGTATGAGGAGCTAAGGGATTTTTCTTTACTCTTATTCCTCTTTCTATTTTCAGCCATTTAAGTAATTCCTCTATCTCAATGACTACATCCGATTGTTCTTCAAACATCGCAAGAGCCCTTGGTTTAGAAAGCTTCTTATCTATGGTAAATATCCCAGTGACTTCCTCTTTCTTCAAAATATTAACAACGTCCAAGAAAAAATTATAGATTTTTTGAGAACCATGTAAAATTAAAAGAGGTTGAAGTATCTCTATGCTACCAAGCTTGTTCTTCTTTGCTTCCTGCCTGATAGCGAAGCTTATCGTATAGAGTTTATAGAGGTCAACGGTCTTATATCCCAATTCCGTAGATGTTATAATTGTAAGTCTGGTTTCATCCTCTACTCCTCTACTTTTTAGAATTTTCTTGATATCTCGCACTCTACTCCTTCCAAGAATCAAAAAGACGTTTTCTCCACTTTTCAAGGCCTCAGCAACAAAGTTCGTTGCTATTTCTTCACCAAGTTCACCTATAGTTTCGATTAAAACGATCCTTCCTTCCTCAACACCACCGCCAAGTAACTCGTCTAACTTTGAAATACCAGACGAGAACATGAGTAATCACGTGAACAACCTTTCTTCACTATAAACTTCTATACCTTGAGACGTTATACGATAAGGTCTTATTTGCTCGTCGAAATCAGAACCCCTAATCTTTCTTATTCTTATACCTCTTATTGTCTTGCCTTGTATTTCATAATTTAAGAGCTCGATTATACCGCTTACAAGGAAATCTTCGGCGGATTCTTGAGTCCTTTCTGTTGTTAAAATAACTGTTACATTAAATTTTTTGAGCATTTGGAAAAATATAAGCAAATTTCTTCTATACTCTATTTC
Organism: Candidatus Baldrarchaeota archaeon; assembly: GCA_019056805.1. Classification (GTDB taxonomy): domain Archaea; phylum Asgardarchaeota; class Baldrarchaeia; order Baldrarchaeales; family DXJG01; genus DXJG01. The sequence goes on from DXJG01000002.1 coordinate 328,548, forward strand.
CTTTTCAGCTGCAAGTTCGAGCATGGTGATCGGATCGATTACGACTCTTGAAGGTTTGATTTGTTCTAATGCTTGCTCTAATGCTGTTCTTAATCCTTGTAGATCTGGTGAAAAATCTCTGAAAAATAGATCACCAAATATCGCTAGCTTACCTGTAGGAGATGCATCTATTATATGAAAGTTTGGATATTCGTCAAGGTTCATGCCGAGAAGTTTCATATTCTCTTTAATTTCTTCTGTTGGCTCTTCAAGTGTCACGTAGATTACATTTTCTCCATTTTTTACCCCGGTATATAAGAATTGTATGCTAAATATTGTTTTACCAGCTCCTGGCCCTCCTTTTACCAAATAGATTCTGTTTGGAATTAGACCGCCTTTAAGCATAGTGTCAAGACCTTTAATACCAGTATGAATTTTCGTTATGAACTCCCCCTTACTTAGGTCTCAAAACACCCTTTTGAGTATTTAAATATAAGGGTCGTTTTCAAGATATATATATTGTGTTTATTACAACAATGAAATGTTACTAAAACACTGATTTGCCATATCACTGCAGTTGTTATCGTAAAATAAGTAAAAGATATCGTTTTCTCACTCTATCGGAAGTTTTAATCCTAATAAAAATTTTGAATGACCTTTACCATCTTTTTCTTTGATCACTGCAATGTCAATAAATCATCTTGACTTTTCCTGGTGGAACTAAATTAAGTGTTAACCGTTTCCACAAGAGTTACTCTGATAATTTATGAATTCAGGCGAAGAACTATTTTACTCACAATAGTAAGTAGATTTAAAATTATTTGCATTAAGAATAGTGAGGACAAGTTGAGGTGATATGATGCAAGCAACAAGAGTTGTTGAAAATCTTTACTACATCGAGGGAATCGGCTTTGATTCCAATATTTACGTGATAATTAACGATGAAGGAGAAGCTATGCTTATTGATTCTGGAACTGGCTCCTACTTTAATAGGCTTTTAGACGAGCTTGATAATTTGAATGTTGGTCTTGAAAATATTCAAAGCATTGTTTTAACTCATATGCACTTTGACCATTCTGGTGGCGTTATTAAATTTTTAGAAAAAAGGTCTATTGATGTTTTAGCTCATAAACTTGATGCTAAATACTTGGAGGAAGGTAATGATGAGTACGTTTTTGCATGGGGATTTGGTGCAAAGTTAAAGCCCATTAAGATTGCTAAATATTTGAAAGAAGATGACAATATTAGTTTTGGAGATTTTAATTTTAGAATTCTTCATACACCTGGCCATACTATTGGAAGTATATGTCTATATGACGAAGAAAAGAAAATTCTTCTTTCTGGAGATACCGTTTTCACTGGGGGTGGGGTTGGCAGATTCGATTTGCCAACTGGTAGTTTAAGGGATTTGATAAATAGCTTAGAAAGATTATCGAAATTAAAAGTAGAAAAACTTTTGCCAGGACATGGAGAAATCGCTACCGAAAACGGGAATGTACATATCGAATTAGCATTAAAATGGATAAAATAACACATGAGGAATCCATAACGTGATTTGATCTATTTTTCCAATTCTTTTATTTTTCTATTTATTTCTTTCAATTTTTTCCCGTATTTTTGCTTCATTTGTTTATAAGTTGACTCCGTTATTCTTCTTGCCTTATATTGTTCTTCTAATCTGGTTAGTAATTCTTTTATCGCCAATTGTTCACTCTTCAAGTCTATAAGAACTGCTTCTCTACCTCTTTCCTCAATTGTGGGTGTTACGATGTACGATGTTTTTATGCTTGTTGTTTGAGGCACAGGTACACCTGTTTCTTGTTTTTCATAATACCTCAATTTTTCTTCAAGTTCTTGTACTCTTCTTTGAAGCTGCAATATTTTCTGCTCATATTCTCTACGTAAAGTGTCAATGTCTTCGATATTTTCTCTCGAAAAACTAAGTTCAGGAGTTACTAATTCGAGAGGTCTTTCAGTAACCGTTATAGCTTCTTTTTCTTCTTCTTTCTCAAGAAGTTTTATTACCGAGACTGCAAAAATCGGGAAGGATAAAATAGCTGTAATCCATATAATTTTCTCCATCCTTGGCGTTATGAATGGTAAGAGTCCTATATAGTGATTTGTTAAAGCAAATAAAAAGTATAGTAGCCATAGGATCGAAATATCTTTTTTCAAACTCATGTTTATCCCTTACATAATATTTTGTTAGAGCATGTTAAAATTATTGTTCTCTTTCCTTTAAACCTGTATAAGACCCACAGTAAGGACAATACATATAAGGTCCACTAAGATAACTTTTACAAAATGGACAGATATAACCAGTTTCTTCATACCTTGGCTTTATTTCAACCGGCTTAAACTCTGTAACTATCCTGGTTTCCTTTTTACGCTTCCTAAGAATTAAGGCTATAACAATAACTAATAAAATTACAACAAATAGTACTAGAAAGATTTGAGAGTACGTGTTAACTCTTAATATTATAATGGATGATGTAGGATCATATCCTTCTTTAAAAGCTTTAACAATTATTTGTACAGTTCCTTCAAGTTCACTGGTATCTATAGTTGCAGTATAAGAACCATTGCCCAGAGAAACAGCTTCTATGATCATGGAACCTACATAAACTTCTACTTTTGCATCTGAAATACTCTGCAAATACTGGTTAGTTAATTTTAAAGTTAATTTTACTTTTTCACCTTTCAGGACAGAAGTTTTAGAAATATTTAAACTTTCAATAAAAAGCGCAGGAACATTTTTCCAGGCAAATAGGTTTTGAAGCAAAGCCGTATCATTGTTAATGTCTGGTTTCAATGTTAAAACAGTTATTTTTCCGAAATGATAGCTCGAAGCTAACCAAACCGGGTACCCTTCTTCATTGGTTGCAAGCACAAAATACCTAGGATCAAAATCCATGAAAACTCCATAATATTCCATATTTTCCCCCAAAGTATTTGGGGTATTTACTAATGGATGAGATGTAAATGAAATTCTTATACCTGAACCATACTTAGACGTACTTGACTCAATTTTTAGAGGGAGCCATTCAATCGACTCTTCTTCAACCCCCAGAACTATAATTGTACCACCATTTTCAATAAAACTCTCTATAGCCGATTTGTAACTCTCTAAATTATCATTGAGAAGTTTTAAGGTTTCACTTTCAAAAATTACTACCTTAAACAAATAAATTTGTTCAAACAAACTTTCAATATCAATATCAGATACATTAAATACTTTAAGTGAATCACTAGGATAAACTTCGTTTAAATCATCTAGAAGATAACCATTAATTGAAACAATACCAATTTCATATAGACCGTAATTCGGTATATGTCCTCCAGCTATAACACTTTGAGGTTCCACAGCCAAGGGCTCCTTCCAGCTACTTGTATACAATTTTAACAATGGATCACCGAACAAAACATATGTGAGAGACCAGTCTGATTCGCTTAAAAATCCTTCAGAATAGATGTCACTACTATCTATAATGCTTTTTCTCCAAGCTTCCCCAAGGGTAGCATTATTTGCTATTTCTTCGAAAAATCTAGTTGTAAACCACCCTCCCGCCTCAAAATATATAGTACGAACAGGAGCTAAAACAAAAGCAGCTCCATGTCTCAATAAAATGTTAGGAACTCGTGTTGCGCCAAGCAAACATCCAGAAATAACAACTAAAGTAGAACCTACTCTATTAAGCCTATAATCCAAGGTATTGTCATAAATAGACTGATAATATATTTGTGGGGGATTAACTATACCATCACCATTCCCATCAGGGTTACTTTCATCGCCATTCGAATCAATACCCCATTTGCCAGACTTGCTACTCAACGTGATAATTCCAATGCCATGGAGCCGCCCCTCATCTCCATATATTACGTTTCCGTGAGTTGATAGCATCCAAACACCAACACTACTATTCAGAATATTAAGGATGTTATCCATACCAACTTGGTAAATTGTAGTGTAATTATATGATGTAAGGGACATGTTTATGGATAATCTTTCATAGACATCGTGAATGTTTCCATAGTTGTCGAGAAAGGCGGCTCCCTCAGTGTAAGCGAAGAAGGTTAGAAGAGCAGTGTTTCTATTAGGATTACTATAAATTAAAGCGGGGTAGAGAATATTTCTTAGTGCAAAGGCAACAGCTTCATCCTTAGTATTACCAATAATTCTTCCTACGACAGCTTTACCAACGATAGCTCTATCAAACGTTGGTTTCAACAATGTTAAGGGAGAAACAACGATAACATCGCTACCATTGATGCCATAGCTTTCCAAAAATTCGAAAAAGGTATCTGAAGTCTTTTTCATCACATAGAAATGAGGAACCATGTCATCAAAAACGGTTCCTTCATACTGTTCATACTCTGGGATAAATGGAATCCAAGACGCCTCCACCATAGTTATTAAACTTCGAGGAAGAACTACAACTGGCATTTTATGATAAGCAGCGATTAAAGCAGAAGCTGGAAAGTATTTTGCATCTGGAACGGTTACAACCACACCACTACTAACGTTTTCAAGAATTTTCGAATATAAAAGCTCTTTAGAATTGAGAACTTCAAGAACAACACCGGTCGCAGTTAACTCCTGGATAACACTACTGTCAACCACTCTGTAAGGATCAGCGAGAATGACTTTTGAAACAGATAGTTTCAATAAAACATCTAGAACATCTGATGAAAGACTATTTGTTGACGTGTAAAGGAGAGGAGCGTTTAATTTAGATGATAAAACAGCTGCGTTTAAAGCGACTTCAAGATATTTTTCTACATCATTAGACTTAGTAACCAGCTTATAAGATAAGGTAGCGTTTAAATCACCTACACCATCCCACCAACTAGTAAGAATAGTCCATTCACCTGGCATAGGACAATAAATACGAAGTTCCTCTTCAGCTGATCCCAAATCTTTGTTATTAGAGATGGACCAACTGGCAATCATACCATCAGGCGAAATAGCAATAAGATCAAGGTCATTGTTATAATCATCCCAGCTAAGAGTTAAATTAAGCCAAACCGAGTTCTCAGGAACAGTTAATATTTGTTTCAAACCAGCGTGAAAACTAAGAGAGACATTAAGAGCCTGAGTACCAACTACCTCATTTCCAAAAATATTAAGCACATAAGGACCTGGATTAGCATTAGGAACTATAAAAAAGTCAGTATTCTCTCCTTCTTGTTTAACAAGATACTCCATCCACGAATATCTACTATAGCTTACATTGAATCCAGAAGGATCTAAAAGGAAATGAGTAGTAACTGCTGAAGCAGATAACCCTTCGATACTACCTTCAATCCATCCTTCGCCCTCAAATGCTTCAAAATTGATTTTCTGAATGGCTCCTTCATTAATATTAATAGATTCAGTTACATTGCGTATGGACGCATTTACAAATCGCAATTCCCATTCATCTTCGATGATGTATATCTCAGGGGTTGAGAAATCGCTGGGAATAGGAGTTAAAATGACATAGTTGCTATTTGTCCAGTCAAGAAGTGCAAGTTTCGCAGACAATGTGTATAGATTATCCGTTGGGAAGGATGGATATATCGGGGTTTCGATGATTTGATGTACTTTTTTCTCGTCATCTAAGCTTAAGGATCCGATACCTATGATATGACTTATATTTCCATGTCTCTCTACATAGGAAGTCCAGTCTTTAAGTAAGTTTTCTTCTGCTGTAGAAAAAGTAGAAAAAAGAATAGGAGATACGTAAACTGAATCTTCATGATGAAAAATTGCTAAGGGCAAAGTAGTTAGAAAAGCAAATTCATCGACATAGGAACTTTCATTGGTAGAAACGACAAAAATTCTTTGCAGCGGAACAAAAGTTTCATTTATGCCAGATTTCTTCGATAAGGGCAATTTGTTGTAAACATTTGTTGGAGTGGAATATAATTCCCCTATGGGGCTTATAACCGGTAAAGTAAAGGTAATTATAATAATTAAACATAAGATTTGTGAACCTCTCAATTTCTTTCACCTAGCTGAGTTAGCATAGACATAAAGGGTAAATGGAACATTTAAAATCTTCTAAAATCTCCTATTATACTAAGAAGTACGTGTATAAATTCCGTCAAAAAACAAATGAAGTTGAATATTCTCTACTGTTGATTAGGAGTATGTCGAAATGGAAGAACAAAAATTATTGTCGCTCTTTCCGTATGAAACACCTTATGAAGCTCAAATAGAATATATGAAGGATGTTAGGAGAATTTTAGAGGGTGGGGGTATTGCTATTCTTGAGGCACCAACCGGATTTGGTAAAACAGCTGCTTTATTGGCAACAACCCTTCAATATGGGAGACAAATAATATACACAAGTAGAACGCACACACAAATGCGTCAAGTCGCCCTAGAAGTTGAAAAAATAAATAAAAAAAGAAGCAAAAATTTTTCCCTTGTAGTTAAAGGGGCAAGATCAAGACTTTGCCTGAATCCCATGGTTAGAAAGATACCAGATCCAGAAGAAGCCCTACATGCATGTCTTGCAAGCATAAAAAACTTAGAGGAAACCCAATTAGGTGGAGGAGACTACATTAAACAAACATTTCAACATACATTCCAAACAAGTGGGGAATGGATTTGTCAAGCTGGTTTAAAGCAAATAAAGGTTCCAGTCGACGTTCCAACCGACGCCCCAAGACTAGCAACAGTCGAAAAGTTAAGAGAATACGGGAAGAAAAAGAAGATTTGCCCATATTTTCTCTCAAAAATATTAGCCGCAGAGGTCAATGTAATAGTATGCAACTATCAATACATATTAAATCCCACCATAAGAAGTCTTCTTTCATGGAGCCTCCAGGATGCCATCCTAATTTTAGATGAAGCTCATAACATAGAAGATATATGTACAGAAGTACTATCAAAAACTTTAAGCCAAACAACCCTAGAGAAGGCGCTACAAGAAGTTTTAACTGTAACCGGGACCCATGAACTAGAGAAGATGCTCTACGAAATAAATGATGTTTTTGAAATAGTAGATCTTCCCTTAGAAGAACCAGTTAAGGGAACCGAATTTATGGAAAAATTAGCGGAAGTAGGTATGGATAATGATTGGATAAACAAGTTCCTGGCTCAAATCCCAATAATGATAAAAGTTCAAAAGGAAATTGTAGAGAAGAGCGGATTTAATAGACTATATTTACCGCGAATCTTTAGCTTCTACACAACTTTGTCAAGCTATGATCCTAGAAGTTTTGTTGCAATGTATCATAGCTATGGAACAGGAGAAAAACGGAGATGGACGGTAACGTATAAGTGTTTGGATCCAAGCTTGGCTTTTAACCAGATAGCAGATCAACCTCATGCATTAATATTAACTAGTGGAACTTTATCGCCTCTACAAGGATTAGAAGAAAGACTTGGCATAAAAGCTAAAATCAAAAAAACCTATCCACCTACAATAAGCAAAGGAAACATACTAGCCATAATTTTAACACGTGGAATACATGGAAAACCCTTAACAACAAAATATGAAGCAAGAGATGAAGAAACAGCTCTAGAATATGGTGAAACTATAGCAAAAATATTACCATACATACCAAACGGAACAATACTCTTTTTCCCATCTTATGAAGTCCAAAGAAATATGATGACCATATGGCATAGACATGGATTACTAGAAAAGTTCAATGCCCCAATCTTTATAGAGGAGGAGAGAGCAGACGTAGAGATTTTAGAAGAGTATAAAAAAGCAGCAAAAAAAGGAAAAGCTATATTAGCAGCGGTTTGTAGAGGAAAAATGAGTGAAGGCCAGAATTTCAAAGATGAAGAAGGAAGAGCAGCAGTAATGATAGGTATACCATTTGCAAACATAAAAGATTCCTACATAAAGGCAAAAATTGAATATTATGAAGAAAAAGAACGAGGCAAAGGGAGGAGATGGTATTTAGACGACGCTGTAAGAACGGTAAACCAAGCAATAGGCAGAGTATGGAGACATAAGGACGATTATGCGGTTGCAATTTTAATGGATAATAGATATGCTCAACCCTATATCTTAACGAGAGTAACATCGTGGATAAGGTCGAGAATTGTTCGTCCCTACTCAAATATGCCAATAACAACTATCAAATGGTATTTACAAAAATTCTACAATGAAATGGAATAAACCATAAAAAAGCTTCCACTTAAAACACAAGAAACCTCCAAGGTCCATTATTTTATAACGAAACTTAGAGTACGTAAATGTTAATAAAAATAGTTGTATCATCAAATTTTTCTAATAAAGGCAAGGGCCGCAATGACTAAACCAATGCTTCTTAAGGCAACACCGTAAAAACCAAACAAAAGAGCCAGAGACCCGATTAAATCAAAAAATTCTCTTAGTAACAATAAAATAACAAGAAAAAATCAATCAAAACCTAATAAAACAAAAACAGTCAGTTAAAATCAAATTAAACCATAAAAAGACAACACCAAACCAGAACAAATAAATACTAAACAAACAGAACCACCGCAAATTTTAAATGAAAACTTTAAATTGAAAAACATACATAATAATTCCTATCAAACCTTCCATATCCCAACAAAAAAGATAGAAAATGGAGAGAGACGAAAATGATCGAGCTAGGATGGCACATAATAGCTGAACTCAACGGCGTAGACCCTAAACTGCTCGACGACGAAAAATATCTCGTTGAAGCATTGAAAAAGGCCGCAAAAGATGCCAAATTAACAGTGCTAAGCACAAAAACACATAAATTCAACCCACAAGGAGTAAGCATCGTACTGGTTATCGCAGAGTCGCATATATTCATCCACACATGGCCAGAGCATGAATACGCAGCCCTTGACATATTTACCTGCAAGAATGAAAAGAGCACATGGAAAGCGTACCACACAATATTGGAAAAACTGAAACCAAAAGGCGCGCAGGTTATTATGTTGAAAAGGGGAATAGTGACACGAAGAAGAACAATAGAGCTACCAGTTCAAACAGGAGGAACAACGGAGGCAAAGGGGGAGATAGTAGTTGAGTAGTGACGATGACTCCGATCAGGCTATCGATGTTGGAGGAATATTATACCACGAGCGCTTATCCAAAACCCTCTCAAGAATATTCCAAGTAAACAAAGTGTTCTACGCCGGAAGAACGAAGTACCAACGTATAGAGGTAGTGGATACTCCAGATTTCGGAAAGACTCTTCTCTTAGACGCTAAAGTACAGTTCTCTTTAAGCGACGAGTTCATATATCATGAAAGTTTAGTTCAACCAGTAATGCTTAGCCACCCTAGCCCAGAAGAGGTGCTAATTGTTGGTGGAGGAGATGGAGGGGCTCTGAAAGAGGTTCTTAAACATAATGTAGTCAAAGATGTAACCCTTGTAGATTTAGATAGGGAAGTTATGGAAATAGTTAAAAAATATGTCCCAGAAATGGTTAATGGAATTTATGAGGATCCTAGGGTAAAAATCGTAAATATGGATGGTAGAAAATTTCTCACAGAAACTAAAAACAAATATGATATAATTATTGTGGATGTTACAGATCCGTTTGGTCCTTCAATTTATCTTTACACTAAAGAATTTTATCAAATTGTTAAGAATGCTTTAAAAGATGGAGGGGCTATGGTCACACATTGCGAGGGTTTGTATTTTAGTAGAAAAACATTTATCGCGATCTATAGAACTATTGAAACTGTATTCAAAAAAGCTAGAACATTTGGTGCATTTATTCCATCTTTTGGTGACTTTTGGATGTTCACGATAGCATCCGATGATTTAGATCCTTTAAATGTTGATATAGAAACAATAAAGGAGAGAATGGAGAAAAGAAATGTGAAAACAAAATTTTACTACCCAGAACTTCATAAAGCGCTTTTTACATTACCAAAAGATGTCTTAAAAGATCTAAAAGAAATGAAAGTAGAAATATCGACCGATGAATCTCCAGTTCAAATACCCGCATAAATTAAACTTCTAACTCAATGTTCAAAAATTACTTTATTTTCTATTCTCATTTTGTACTAATATCAACTTTTATAATGTAAAAGAATAAATTAAGATTACAATTTTAGAAAGTAAAAGTATGCACATATATCTTCAACTACTTATCACTAAAAATATAAAAGAACTTATAGGTGGCAAGGAGGTACAAGCTTGGGGAGTATAGCTAAAGCTATCAAAGTTAGTAAAAAAGAAGCTACCCTAATATTAATAATTGCGATCCTATACTTGTATACATTATACTTTCGTGTTCTAAGTTTAATGTTACCCTTAGGAATATTTTTAGGTGGATGGCTCGTATTTAGACCTTCTGAATGGACTGTGGAAGGAATAGAAGGAATAAGCAAAACTGTTGGCCTTACCGCATATTTTGCCGGAGTTTTAACAAGCTTAGCATCAAATTTACCAGAAGCTGTGATGCTAGGTCTAACCTTATGGCGAGGACATATTATGAAAAACCCAGCAATGATAGATATAGCAATACTTACAGTTCTCTCCTCAATAGGTTTTAACATGATACTTTTAGGATCAGTAATATTAATAGGAACAAGAAAAACAGGAGGAATTGTGAAAATCCCTAAAACCGCAATAGAACACGAAATAGAACTCATAAGATTCACAATAGTTGCCTTGCTTGCTGTATTTGCTCTTGGTGTAATAGACATATTATTTACCATAGGTACAGGAGGAAGTATAACAACTACATTCTACATACCAAGAGAGGCAACAATACTTCTTGTACTCTCTTATGTGGTCTACATAATATTCACCGTGAGGAAAGGAACTACCCAAATCGAAAAAAACGAAGAATTGAAAAAATCTCACCATTTTACAGTTAAAACTTATTTAATATTTCTTGTAATGGGAATAGTTGGAATATATATTGGTGGCGAACTTATAGTTAGAAGCGTTGAATCTATACTTAGTGAAGAAACTCTTGCACCCTACGGGAATCCAATCATATTGGGCGGTCTCTTAATGGGTGCTTTAGCAGCAATACCTGAACATGGAATAGCAGTAATCTCAGCTTACAAAGAAAAAATGGATATATCGCTAGGCAATTTACTTGGAGGATTATCACAAATAATACTTCTGATTCTAGGATTAGTGGGAACAATAATTCTAATTCCCCTCGATGAATACGTACTTTTCCAATTATTAATAACAGCATTGTGCATGTGGTTTCTCAAAAGAAGTATAGTAGACGATGGAAAACTAGACAATTTCGAAGGAATCATGCTTATAATAGTACAAATCTTCGTTTTCATTTTGCTTCTCAAAGGACTAGTATAGCAAACCCGCACTTTAAAACATCAACATCTAAAATGCAATTTTAACTTCATAGTTCTGGTACGATTTCTCTGATCCTTCTCACTGCTTCTCTTAAATTCTCCCGTGAAGTTGCAAACGATATCCTTAGGTGCCCTTCTCCAACCTTTGGTCCAAAAATAACCCCAGGAACTGTAACTACCCTTGCTTTTTCAAGTATATGCATGGCAAGTGACATAGAATCTTTCGAAATCTCTGAAAAATCTGGAAAAACATAGAAAGCACCTCTTGGCTTAAAACACTTAACCCCACTAATTTTATTTAGTTCTGAGACAATTAAATCTCTTCTATACTCATATTCTCTTACCATCTCTTTTACAGAGTCTTGAGGTCCTTTTAACGCTGCCAACGCTGCATATTGAGCAATTGAACTTGCACAAACTGTAGAAATAGAAACTATTTTTCTCATATGTCCTATAAAGATGGGATTAGCAATTACGTAGCCAACACGCCAACCAGTCATTGCGTAACTCTTTGAAAACGAAAAAACACTAATAACCTTATCTTTTACATCGGGATTAGAAGCAATGCTAAAATGTTTTTCTCCATCAAAAATGATCTTTTCATAAACTTCATCACTTAACAGAATGACATCTCTCTTTCTAATAATGTCTGCGATTTCTTCAAGGAGTTTTCTATCTAATATAGCTCCAGTCGGATTTTGAGGCGTATTTAAAACAATTAACTTAGTTCTATCACTAATCTTACTTTCTAATTCTCCTATATCGGGCTTAAATCCAAGATCTTCATGTAAGGGACAATAAACTATTTTTGCTCCTACAAACTTAGCAACACTAAAGTAAGCAGACCACGCAGGGTCAGTTAATATAATCTCATCTCCTGGATCTAAAAGTATATTAAAGGCAGCAAAAACTGCATGGTAACCTCCGCAAGTAACAAGAATCTCACTTTCAGGATTAACTTCAATACCATTTTCTTCCATAAGTTTCTCAGCAATAGCTTCTCTAAGTTCAGGTATCCCGGCAATTGCTGTATAATGGGTGTAACCCTTGTCCATAGCCTCCTTAGCAGCTTCTTTAATAAAATCAGGTGTATCAAAATCAGGTTCTCCAAGTTCAAGTCTTATCACATTTCCCAAAGCAAGGGCTCTCTCGCTAAACTTCTTAATGCCAGAAAGTGGAGTTCTAACTGCACGTTTAGAAATAAAATTTTCCAAATTTTTCACCACCAAAGCTTGGTGAACCATGGAACGATACGAATACCGATATAAAAAAACTACGAAACCATTTGTCATTCTAAGAATCAAAGTGTGTATGTGAATTTTGGAGTAAACAATTCATCAAAATGATCTTTGATAGTACAGCATACTTGCTGTCTAAGACGATTAGATCAGCCAACAGATTTACGTAAACATCCTTTTGTCCACAAACTTCTTTTTGGCTTATTGGTTACATAAAAGTAGTTAAAGAGAGTTATGAGATGTATTTTTGCCTCTACAAACTTTACGTAATACTTATTGCGTACAACAATTACATAATCATTATTGATCTAGATTAAGTCAAATACCCTAAAAATAGGATAACGATACGAGATGGGGATATTTATGTCTACAAAGCTATCTATGGAAATCCAACACCTTTTTAAAAGCGGTAAAATAGGAAAAATGGAACTCAAAAATAGAATAATCATGGCCCCAATGTTAATTGGTTTATCAGAACTTGATGGTACCGTTGGAGAAAAGTTTACTCGTTTTTATGCAGAGAGAGCAGAAGGCGGTGTAGCTCTCATAGCTGTAGGGGGAATATGTCCAGATGACAGATACAGAAGTCATCCAGGTCAACCATCTTTAGATGACGACAGATATATTTCTGGGTGGAAAATGTTTATAGAAGAAATTAAAGAAAAAGAAGTAAAAGTTACAGCTCAACTATTACATCCCGGTAGATATGCTCCTTCTATAATCACTGGAAGACAACCAGTTGCTCCCTCGCCAATACCTTCAAAATTCACAGGGGAAACGCCAAGAGAACTTACGGTTGAAGAAATATTAGAAATTGAAGAAAAATTTGCCGAAGCGGCTAAAAGAGCTATGGTTGCTGGTTTTGACGGTGTTGAACTTTGCGCCTCAGCTGGTTATCTCTTCAGTCAATTTCTCTCACCAGCAACCAATAAAAGAAACGATGAATATGGGGGAACCCTTGAAAATAGAATGCGATTTCTAATAGAAACTGCTAAAAAAATAAAAAAGGCAACTGGAGAAGGATTCCCCCTCATAGTGAGGTTAAGTGCTGAAGACTACATGCCAGGGGGCACTACTCTCGAAGAAACAATAATTGTTGCAAAAGCTCTCGAGGATGTTGGTGTTGACGCGTTAAACATTACCACAGGATGGCATGAATCTCCAAGACCTTTAATAACAAGAGAAGTTCCTCCAGGAGGATTCGTGTATCTTGCAGAGGCAGTTAAGAACGTTGTAAGCATACCTGTAATTGCAAGTAATAGAATAAAGTATCCTCAACTTGCTAGCAAAATAATAGAAGAGGGAAAAGCCGATTTCGTCGCGATAGGTAGGCCTTTAATAGCTGATCCACAATGGCCTCAAAAAGCATATGAAGGACGATACAACGAAATAAGGCCTTGTATCGCTTGCGGACACTGTTTAGAAAGCTTGTTCTCCGGAAACTCTATCGAGTGTACAGTCAATCCAAGGGCAGGAAAAGAAACCAAATATCAAGTAAGAAAAGTAGAAAAAAGTAAGAAAGTTCTTGTTGTTGGAGGAGGTCCAGCAGGATTAGAGGCAGCATTAACTGCGGCGCTTAGAGGACATAACGTAACGTTGTGCGAAAAATCCAATGATTTGGGAGGACAGTTTAGAATCGCTTCCATTCCACCTTACAAGGAGGAGCTTAGGGAACTTATAGAGTATTACAAAGTCATGTTAACAAAATTAAATGTAGAAATAAAATTAAACATCGAAGTAACCGCCGATACTATTGAGAAGTTTTCAAGTGATGTCATTATAGTTGCTACGGGGGCTAAGCCATTAATACCTAATATACCTGGTGTTCGTCAAGAAAATGTAGTTACAGCGTATGATGTTCTAGCTGGTAAAGCTACATGTGGTAACGTTGTTGCGATTATTGGTGGTGGAGGTGTAGGGCTTGAAACAGCAGACTATTTGTCTGAAAAGGGTAAAGAAGTTACCATTATAGAAATGCTTGGCAAAGTAGGGTTAGATATGGAAAGAACGATAAGATGGACTCTACTAAAAAGATTGAAAACAAAAAATGTTAAAATTCTTACAAATACTAAAGCTATAGCTATAGAAAAAGACGGTGTAACAGTTAGATATGGAGAATCGGAGAAAAAGATTCTGGCTGAGACGATTGTTTTGGCAGTTGGTATGGTGCCGAATGGAAGACTGTACGAAAAACTTAAAGACAAATTTGAAGACGTATATGCAGTGGGAGACTGTGTAAAACCTCAAAGAGTTAGACAAGCAATTGCAACAGCCTTTAAAACGGGCATAAGAGTATAATTGAAGACTAAGATAATAATATTAAGTACATGCTTTGTTTAGGAATAAGGAGTCATCATCTACTAAAATTTTCATTTATCATGTTGGAGAGTTGTATAAAGTGAGAACCTCAAATTCAAGTGTACGGTGATGCAATTTGAGAGTATGCATGATTTCTACTTTCTATCCCATAGTGGGAGGAGTAACGAGATACACTCATGAATTAGCAAAAAGATTAATGGAAAAAGGATATGAAGTATGGGTTGTTACAGGACATGGAGAAATCAATGGAACTAGAAATTATGAACAGGTTCCTGTCTTTGATGTTCAATGTATGAAAAGTATTTACGAGTCCGTCTTTATTAATCCTTTAGATTCTCACTGGATATTGCTAAAGTTTTTGAAAGAAAAAAAGTTTGACTTAATCCATATTCAGCATTTCGGTTTCACTATGCTTTTATTTCTCCTAAAACATGTAAACATCCCAGTTGTATCTTCAACACACCTTGAACCTGAACGTTATTTACATGTTAATAGAATCGTTAACACATTATGGAAAAATGTCGCCATTAACATGTGGGCCAAATACATACTTGAAAAATCAAAGTATATAATTGCGGTAGGTGAATTTTACCGGAAAACTCTAATGGAAATAGGACTTTATGATCCCGAGAAAGTAATTTATGTTCCCAACGGCGTAGACTCAAAAAAGTTTTCTCCAGGAGATTCAGAATTTAGGTCAAAGCTCGGAACAAGATACATTTTATTTGTTGGGCGTCTTGATGTAGTCAAAGGACTAAAATATCTAATTACTGCCTTTAAACTTGTTGAATCGAAATTTCCTAAAGTAAAATTAGTGATCGTAGGAGATGGTCCAGAAAAAGAACGATTAAAAAGAATGGCATCTACAAATGTTATTTTTACAGGTAAAGTTTTAGGAGATAGACTCGTAGATATCCTCAGAGGAGCTGAAATGTTTGTTCTCCCTTCCATAGCTGAGGGATCTCCTCTTGCTGTATTAGAAGCTATGTCTTGTGGAATTCCTGTAATCTCAACTACAGTTGGAGAAATTCCATACATTCTTTCCGATGGTAAGGGGCTTCTCGTAAAACCATGTTCGGTAAACGAATTGGCAAATGCTATATTCTTTCTTCTAGAAAATGAAGATATAAGAAAGAAAATGAGCATTAAATCACGAGAGTATATTAGAAACCGTAGAGACTGGAAAAACATCATAGGAAGAATCGAAAAAGTATATCATAAAGTTCTTGAATGTCATGAAGACAATTTTCTTCGCTAAACTCCGAAAAGTGCAAACCTTGCTTTTCCATAAATCATATAAAACCATTCTTCTGATTTAAATTTGGGAAATTCTAATTTGTTGTTGAAATTAAATTATTGTTTATATCTAATGTTATGGAGGATAATATTTGAAAAATTTGAAAAAAGTTAATATCTTTGTAACAGGTCCCCCGAGAAGCGGTAAAAGTACACTTATTGAAAAAATTGTTACAAATCTTAGGGAGCAAGGCTTTACTATTGGGGGCATTTCCACTCCCGAAGTAAGAGAAAAAGGAAGAAGAATCGGTTTTAAAATAATTGATTTAGCTAGCGGTAAATGGGGCTGGATGGCACACATAAATATTTTCAGCCGATACAAAGTCTCTAAGTATGGTGTAGATATAAAAACCGTGGAAGACATTGGGGCAAATGCTATACTCTCAGCTATTGAAAACGCTGACGTAATAGTAATAGATGAGATCGGTAAGATGGAACTTTTCTCAAGAAAATTTCAAGAAGCTGTTAAGGCAGCCCTCGATAGTGTTAAACCAGTTATAGGAACAATCGGGTTAAAGTTATACCATCCTTTTGCAAACGAAGTTAAAAAAAGAAAAGATGTAACAATAATATTCCTTACAAGAGAAAAATGGGAAGAAGTTTATAAGCAAGTTAAAATGATGCTACTCTAATTCCTCATCTTCTCTAGTTTCAGTCGAGTCCTTAGTCTCCCCGGTTTTTACAATTTGTGCTCCACACATCGGGCAATATCTTGCCCCCGGTGGTAATCTAACACCACAGTAAGGACAATAGTTTATAACAACTGGATATCTTGGATAATATTCTGGTAACGGGGCAAATTCCTTCTTTTTCTTTCTTCTATAAACCAGATAAGCAACTATTAAGACTACAAGAAGAAGAGTAGATGTTGAAATAAAGATTGGAAGAATTGGTATTGTTATGATTCCTGCACTGACATACAAGAGTGTATATTGATACCCGATTTGTCCATCCTTGTCTCGAAGAATTAGAAAGAGTACTAAAACACCACTAAGCGAAACATAACCTAATGGAGTCTTTATAGTACCATTTTCTGGAATCTTTACTACACCTTGCCAACCATTTTCTGTCAGATTTCCTTTGAATGCCAAAAGCGGAAGACCGGAAATAACATATATATCGTAGTCAACTAACAGAGCAAATGCCTCTAATTCTTCGTTCAAATCCTCCAGATCACTTCCATAAATCTTATATGATAAAGTATCACCTAAACTGACAGTTAATGCTTTTGTTGTTTCATTTATCTCTTCTAACGTCTGTCCTTCAACTATACTGTCCATAGAAACCTCCGGCTCTATGTCAACTACAAGAAATATTCCCGTAGCATTTGTCATATCTAATATGGTGTTGTTTTGCGAATCTTTTACAACCACATAATACACATACAGGTCTGAAAAAGTATCTAAACTTGGTTTAAATATTGCGACCCATACATTTCCACTCTTAATCATAGGTATGCTTTTGAAAGTTAAAGGTTGACGAGACATACCAGAAAACTGGAGATAAGGAGAAAGATATAGCGTAACATCAAGGTTGCTATCATTGCTAGGAATGTAAGCTGTAATCTTTATGTAATCATCTAAGCGACATATCATATCAATACCAG
Source organism: Candidatus Baldrarchaeota archaeon (assembly GCA_019056805.1). Taxonomy (GTDB): domain Archaea; phylum Asgardarchaeota; class Baldrarchaeia; order Baldrarchaeales; family DXJG01; genus DXJG01. The sequence goes on from DXJG01000002.1 coordinate 346,237, forward strand.
CAACATACTTTACCCAAGAGGGATATTCTATATCGGATGGATGTTCTATAACAACAGTATTTGAAACTCTGGTAATTGTAGGGAAACTTGACGCTACTCTTACAAAACTTCTCTCAACAATTTTCGAACCAGCAATAACATCTATTGTATATACTCCCTCTTCTTCAAGAACGAAAGATGCCTTAAAAATAGTTTTACTAACATTACTTAAAGTTACATTAAATACAGTGCCATTAGGAATCGTTATCTTAACAGTCACATTCTCCCTTTCTAATATAGATGCATTTAGAACATATAGAGCTAAATTTAGCGTTGAATTCGTAGTATAGGCGTAATCATCAAGAAGTAACATGACATCCTTTTTCTTTTCTAAAAGCCAGTTGAAAACATTTTCTTCCAACTGAATATGAGAGGGGTTTTCTTGGAGAAGATCATCATAAAACATTCTTTCACTTCCAAAAACGACGATTCTCCCACCACCAGTTACATCTTCATCAGCCACAGCTATGACCACATTATTTTCTAGGTAAGCTATATCGGTAACTCCAATTTTTTCTTCGGTTTTTAAAGCAACGCCCGTAACCCAGCTTATATTTTCTACGTTACTTGTGATGGGATGTTCTGCAAGATTATCTCGCGTTATATTTAAGATTTCTTTTAGAAAGTTAAGTATCACAAGGTCAGTTTGCTTAGCTATTGTTTTGTTTGTAAACGATATACCATAGGGCGATAATATGTCATTTAATGGTTCTGCAGCAAAAGCCTGATAGAAACTTCCTAAAACAAGTAGTGATCCTCCATTTTCTACGAATTCCCAAATTGCATATTTTTCATCCGATGTAAACATTAGTTCTACATCAGGTAAAATCAAAATATCGTAGTCTTCAAGCTTCTCTACAGTCAGAATCCCTTCATAAACATCTAAATCAATTGACATGCTGGCTAGATACCTAGCAAAAAGATAATAATTGTGCCAAGGACTGTCTGTAAAATCGAAATTATGATACCAGTCGAATAATGCCTTAGCTTTGGGTATATCTACCTCCACTTCTAGCTCTATATTTGCTAAAACCTCTGAATCAACGCTTGAATGGTTAATGAAGTTGATTTGCCCAATATATCTGCCCGGGATTATAGCCAGAGGTATTTCCAATTCTATTTCTAACGTAGCAACGCCAAAAATATTAGTAAAAGCAGTTTTATTCACACTTATGTTCAGATTGGTGATATTTCCAGAAATTTCAATATCTATATCACATTCAGCACCACTCAGCAAAATGACGGTAGTAACTAAGTCATCACCAGGAAATCTGATTATTTGAGGTGGTGTCGGGATACTACTAGGCAACACCTTTACAACAGGTAGAAACGAGTCCCTTAAGTTTTGTTCAAGAAAACGATATGCTTCATAGACATCGACAATTCCCGCACCTTGGACATTGTCATCCAAACCAAGATTTTTTGCGGTCTCCATTAAAGCAAGTCGAATGGCATGGGGATTGCTCCTTCTAAGAGTTGGGAATGCTTGAAGAAGAAGAGCCGCTGCGCCAGCAACAGCAGGGGTAGACATAGAAGTTCCGCTCAGAGAAATATAAGCATTGTCTATAATTGTACCTAATTTTTGCCCTGTTCCTTCTAAATACGAGTCTGGAGCTAACGGCGCGACTACATCAACTCCCGGTGCCAGAACATCTGGATCTGGGCTCCAAGCTAATGTCGGTCCCCTACTACTGAATGATGCCACATTTCCTTCCCAGTCGCATGCACCCACTGTGATAACACCGTAAGCAGCACCAGGAGAACTTATCGATGAATAATATGGTCCAGCGTTTCCAGCAGCAGCAACCACGACAATCCCTTCTTCAACAGCTTTTTCAGCAGCTATGCTTATGATATCGTTTGGATCGCCGAGACTTGCACCGAGAGACATACTAATTATATCAACATCCATGGCAACTGCCCATTCAATCGCTTTTAAAATCGCTGCTGTTGTTCCCTGACCAAACATGTTAAGACATTTTATGTTGACAATTTGCGCTCCAGGAGCTACACCACTATACATTCCATTTGAGGCTGCACCTGTTCCTGCTGCTATTCCGGCCACGTGTGTTCCATGACCATTAAAATCGGTAGAGTTCTCATCAAAATCAAAACCATATTTTTCTAGTACGAAAGATTTTTTCCAAAGAATTTTTCCTTTTAAATCTGGATGTGCTTCACTAACTCCTGTGTCGAGTATAGCGATCTTAATACCGCTTCCATTAAAGTTAGGCCATAACTTGTCAGCACTTATGAATTTTGGAACAGTTTCATTAGGTAAATCGTAACTTTTCATGAGGTTGAAGTGAGTTTCTATATCAGGTATGGCTTGAAATTTTTCGTTGAGATAAATAGTTTCTATAATTTGAAGAGATGCTAACTTTTTCACTTCACTAATTTGCACATAGTAAAGTGCAGCTGGAATTATATTAAACACATCAACTTCTTTTAGGCTTTTTATGTTAATGTTGCTAAAATATTCTTGTCTCATACTTAAATGGGCATAATCTTTGAATAATATTATAACTTGTATTTCCTTTTCAATATTAGAACTTTCTTCTAAAATCTTAAGAAGTTTAGGAGAAATTTTAGAATTCTCATTTTCATAGGAAATTGGAACTTTTGAGGAATAATGGTATGCAAAAAACGGAGTGATAAGCGTGGAAGTCACCAGAAAAAGCAATAACAAGCTAAGCATACATCTTAGGTGTTTCCTTATTTTCATTAACTTCACCACTTTGTATCCGTAGATATCAAATAGATCTTATTTATAGAAACACTTGAAATCAACGTAATACGCATTAAAATAATTTATGCTTGTCGAAATGGTTAGCCACAATAATTTAATAATTTTTTGAAGCAAGAATATTGTCGAGAATAGTTAGGATAATGACGCTTTTCAATTATCCAAAAATCCGTCTTCTTCTAAACATTTCTTACAAAACAAAGAGCATTAAAGAACCATAACATTTCACAAATTAAATCATATGATACAGATTTCGATTATTTTAGTGTTAGAAGCGAGTTAAAAATTAAGTGGAAATTAATAAAACTAGCCACTACGTCTTACTAGTTTTCCATTCTTTATTTCGAATATCTTGTCTCCGCTCTTACTAAACTTCTTTACTAATTCGTTTTTAGCTGTTATGAAAATTATTGCAGCCCTTTTTTCAGAGTTGTATTTCCTTAAAAGCTCTACTACCTTTTTCTCCCATTCCTCATCTAAACCAGCGGTTGGTTCATCTGCAAAAACCATCTTAGGATCGTTTATTAAAGCTCTAGCTATTGCAACTGCACGCCGTTCACCATCGCTTAACTCTGTTGGAAAATGTTCAGCACGGTATTTCATGCCTAGTTTTTCGAGCAATTGCAAGCTTTTTTCACGAATTTCTTTATCTGAAAATTCTGACGGATACAAAGGAGCTTCTACATTTTCAACCGCCGTAAGTGATGGAATAAGATTTACATCCTGAAAAATAAGTCCCATTTTTTCTCTTCTAATTTTCGCTAAGTATTCCTCATCCTTGTCGGTGAGAGTATCGTTTTCAAATATTATAAGACCACTATCAGGCTTGTCTAAACCGCTTAGAACATTGACTAAGGTTGTTTTTCCTTGTCCACGCGGACCAACAATAAATACAAAGTCACCTTCATCAATTGAAAAATTAACCTTATCTAAAACCGTTATAATCTCATCGTTCCTTTTGTAAGTTTTAACTATATTTCGAGCTTCCAATATAGCCATTCATTATCACCTACCTTTCAACTCTTCTTAAAGCTTCAATGGGCTTTACTTTTAGAACACCTGAAAACGCAATTTTCATCCCTGGGATTTGTGAAATTAATACAACAACTAGGGACAAAATAATTGTCAGAGGCCCTAACGGTATGAACACAAACCCTATTAATTTTCTGTACGATATTAAGATGAGTAAAGCAACGACAAACCCCAGTATGAGAGATCCTAGATTCTCAGCTATTACTAAAGTTCCAAGATCACTACCACTCCAACCAATTGCTCTTAGAATTGCTAAAGATCTTTTTCTCCACCTTACATTAAGAAATGCAAAAAGTACACCAACTATAATGCTACCAATTATTGCATAAATCAACATGAGAACTCTAGGTTGGAATTTTGCTGCATTCTGGCCATAAGTTCGATATTCTGGTGGTTTGAAATCTTCGCTGTATCTTTCTGCAAATTCAGAACCAAATTCCTCGACTTTTTTCCATGCATCCCAGAAAAATCCTTTAACTAAAACAACTATTGAATACACGTACTTTTCTAAGTTTTTCTGAGATGCTAGCGTATCTACGTCTTCCTCCCAACCAATAATCCACTCTTCTTCATCATAAGGAAGCACATCTCTATCGTAAAATCCTACTATGTTAAATTCTACTTCTCCGATTTCGATTTTGCTACCTAAACCTAGACTTATAGTATCTCCAGTTCTTAGTCTAAGTTGATTTTCATCACTTATGATTGCCTCTCCTCTTCCCGCTATGTATCGCCCCTTTTCAATCGTGCTTGGGTTAACTTCTCTTAAACACCAAATCTTATCAGGAGATATTGCAAACATTTTTGCCCCAAGAGCATCTAATTTAACATACCATATAACTACGGCTCTACTTACTCCCTGCTTTTCGTTTAAAGTTCTTACAAGATCCGAAACTTCCTCAACAGTAAGTTCGGTTTTAGGTTTCAGTACTATGCCCTTAACATCTAATAGTTCATTAGTTTGAAAAGCATCTACAAAATTTAAAGAATTAAGAGTTAAGGAAAAAACTACGAGATAAATTAAAGTGAAAATTAAAAACCGACGTTTTGCACGCAATAACAGAACAATTCCTTTCTCCAGAAGTCTTAGCTTCAATTTAACTCACCAAACCCAGTCAAACAATTCATAATTATAACTACTACAATAAATAATCGATCTAATAAAGGTTAGTTAATTAAATATACTTTCTTGTATTTTTCGATATTAAATGCTATACAAGGATCCTCGAGCTAAAACTACAATGTCTTTAGCATATTTTCGATAATATCTCTTAAATTGCATAGGTTTTTCAGTATGAATCGGAATTATTCTTTTTGGGCATATATCTTTTAAGAATTTTCTTATCTCTAAAGGACCTGCATGTCCTGATGAGTGTACATGTATCATGGACAACCCGTAAAATTCCAGCCAATTTAAAAGTTTTTCGAAGCTTAATTCTTTTTCTTCATTAAAAGGCTCACTTGTACTTAATATATATAAACTACCTTCGGGAGGTCTTAATTGCTTTACTTGGGTAATGGAGTCTACAGAAGTGCAGAAAATGAACTTTTCCCCTTTCATTCTTATCTCGTCATAGCTTATCACTCTTCCTCTCTGCCGCAAATTTTCTAATATTTTCTTTTCCCAATTGCTGTAACGTTTCTTTTGAGGGTCAAAAACTAAAATGTCTTCGCTTTTTTCCAAACATGGTGTCTCTAGTCCTTTACAATTATTCATAGCTGACAAAACAAAATAGTGTCTCGTACTTAATACAATATTTCTCTTACTTTCTCTCGCTACTCTCAGAAATGTTCTAAAACGATCAAAGTCTGTCATATTAAAATCTGCAATTATTAAATCTTCATATGCTTCCACGATTCTAGAAACCTTTTCTCTAACCTCATTTTCATTAGAAACTGTCGATTTGTCAACATGAGTTCCTTCGCAAATCAATATTTCGGGTGACCCCTCATCTAATATTTTATCTTTAAATTCTTGAGTTAAATGACTGGCATGACCATGCATTCTAAAGTCGCCAGTATAAACTATAGTTCCCCCGCTGCTGTGTATTAAGAATCCGTAAGCTCCCGGAACGCTATGATCCACATGCACTGGTTCTATTTCAAGGCTGTGAATTTTTATTTTATCACCCGAACGAAATGTTTTAAAACTAAGATGGAAGTAGTTTGTTTCTAAATTCAAAGTCGAAGTTTCCATACGTGCTTTAACAATTTTTTCTGCACATTCACCAAGATATATTGGAATTTTTCTATTAAGTAAACTTATGTGACCATAATGGTCTAAATGAGAATGCGAAATAAAGACGGCATCCACAGGTGGTTCAGGTTCTTCTTCAGAATAATCTTCGTTCTTCCACTTTTTTCTTTTTTCACGTGAAGCTGTAGTAATATCGCATGCGATGGTGTAAAGATTAGCAATGTCGGGTATAGATCCCACAGAAATAAGTTCCTCTATTGAAGAAGGTCTTGTAAAAGGAAATTCATAGTATCGCCGCGATATTTCAAAACTTTTACCAAAATCCAAGAAAACTCTTACGTCATAACCTTTATCATCGATTAAAATTTTGTTACCACCAATCTCTTCTACACCACCAAAAGCAGTAATAACAACTTTTTCTACGCCCAATAAGTGTTCCTCCAAGAATATAAGTCAATATTTTTATTTTCCTAGGATTTTAGTTAAAATGTTTTCTTTCAACCTAAACCTTTTTACGATGATAATTTATACATAACTCAACACTACAAGAGTTGGTTAGTTTGTCTGAAAAATATGTTGAAGTAAAAATATTTGAAGTTGTAAGCTTAGTAACGCCCTTTGGCCCAGTACCCGCACTACTTTTGGAAGATAATCAAGAAAGAATTCTTCCTGTTGTTGTTGGCAGAGAAGTCGCAAATTCCATTAAAGCGTTTATCGAGGGCAGAGAAGAGGAACCAACTGATATATGGACGCTCGCATACAATATTCTTTCCAGGTATGAAGGGGAAGTAAAACAAGCAATGATATACGATCTAAAAGAAAAAAGATTTCTGGCAAAAATGATACTAAATATCAAAGGAGAAGACGTAGAATTCAAAGGAAGACCAAGCGATACAATATCCTTTGCAATTAGAGCAAATAAACCCATATTAGTAGCTGAAAGAATAATGAATGAAGTTTCTATCCCAAAGAGCCAATTAAAATCCGAGCCAGAACGTGAAGAACAACCTCAATCCTAATCTTTATCTTACCATCATTAGTAGTAATAATTGAAATAACATTAAATACCTAAAATACCCAGTATATCATGGAACTTTTCATAATATCATATTCCAAAATGTAGGTGAATTTAATGGGACAAGAAGCTTCCAAAGAAAAAACGATTAGTGAAACGGGTAGTTCATCTATAGAAGAAATTAAGGCTAGCATAGAGGCATTAAAAATTGCTATAACAAGATTATCAAGTAGGGTTAAGGAACTAGAAAATACTTTATCAAATGTAGCAGCAGAGATCGGAAAAACTGTAGGAGATGCTGTAATAGGAGCGGTTCGTGAAGCAACCAAGGAACTCAGAGAAACTTCTGAAAAACTCCTTGAATCGTCGGAAGAAATTACAAAAGCAACAATAGATATGAATAAGAAACTCACTCAAAGCATAGATGAAATAGCTAAAAAAGATACACTTAACCGCCTCATGGAAGAGGTTCGTCAATTTGCAAATATTAAAGTCATGGAGCTCATTTTAGGATTAAATGCTATTAGAAGTTCTTCACCCCAGTTAAGCCTTGAATCAAAAGAAACAGCCCCAGTAGCCGCACCGGTTAGGACAGCAACGACTTCAAAACAAACATCTAAAAGAGGAGAAAGAAAAAAGAGAGATGAAGAAGAGGAAGAAGGATTGATAAGACCATCTCAACTTTTCAGACGGTAATATTAATATCAACAATTTATATGCATAGCACCCGCGTAGTGCTGGGGGTAACTCGATGCCTCTTGAGAATTACAAACATTTTATTACACGCGTAATTCAAAATAATATTAACGAGTATGTACATTTAATCTTTAACAGGTATGGGAGAGGAACATTTCCAGGACCTACCTTAAAACTAGTATTTCAGAGAAACAGGACTACTATAAACTCCAGTTTCTTGTATGAAAATTTCACCGGAGCTTTTCTAGCATATTTTCTACCAGATGGTGATAAATTTAAAGTAACGGGAAACATAGTTTCTCACCAAGATTTAACATCTCAATTATCAGAAATTATTTCATCACTTTCGATGAAGAAAAGTAAGAACCTATATAAAGCTACGATACAAATGGAGCTTCTTGCAGAGAACATAAAAGATCTATACTCATTACTGGGTGAAAAATGTTACCTTTTGATTTCAATTAAGCCTTTAAAAGGCACAATTCCCAGACTCCAAACCAAAAAGAGTATTCCAAAATTAACTGAGCAGATAATTGAGCTTAAACCCGATTTTTGCAAAGCATATCTACAGAGTAACGAAGAAATTTTAGATGTTTTTGTTAAAGAAGCTCTACCAGACTTCCAAGATAAAATTGATATTCCGTTTAAAAACCTCAATTTAAAAAACGAATTCGTTATCACGGATATAATTTTGCCAGAAAACTGGAAATCCATGCCTTCTAAAGAAGTGAGGCTTAAAGCAAAGCGGAAAGGAAAAATAGTAAGAACTCTTATTGTTGATGGAAAAACTCTAAAAACAGAACATGAGTTCCTAGTTTAAATTTACATAAAATTTGTATTATAAAAGTTTAAAAGAACATATTTAATATTTACTAACGCAAGAGGTGTAAAGTATTTGGCTGAAATTAAAGTTGTTAAAGTTGAAATACGGTTACCTGCGTATCCTTCTCTTCCTCCCGCATTAACTCTGCAACTTGAAGACGGCCGTATTTTTCCAATGTTTTCAATTCCTATTAACACAATAATTGCCATCGGAAATATCATATATGGCAAAAGAATCGTTGACGATGAAAGAAAAAATTTTGGAGAAATTCTAGCAGAAATACCACTTTTAAGAGAGTATTTAAAGAAAATTGTTAGAAAAGTTGTAATAGATCGAATAGACAATAATGATAGATTTTATGCAACCGCTACTCTAACAGTAGATGGAGACGAAAAAATAATTACTATGGTACCTTCTTCAGCTATTCTTCTAGCATTGCTGGCAAATGCTGAAATATATGTTGATGAAATGCTTCTTGGACTTGTACAGCCAGAAGATGAGGAAAGAGAATTTTATGCATAGCAAAACTATCGATTTATTGTCAAGTCCTTGGTCTACACTACTTTTACCAAGTTAAATACGCTTACAAATTAAAGTTGCCTATCCATATTATCATTTCCTCTTTTTAGATTAAAAACATAAAGGAAATGCATTTTTATTAAAAAGATATTTATGTCCAATTATTTTACAATTTTGTTTTGTTATCATAAATTTTTGTTTTGTAATAATATTTATTACCACCAATAGATATATCAAATATAACAACTATGCGCGGGAATTTGAATGAAATCACTTGACATCGAAGATAGCATACTAAGGGAAAAAAGGAAGAAAGAACTACATGTTAAAGAAGAAAAAAGAAAAGTAAGTATATCATATATTCGATCATTAGATGGCATATTTCAAGTCCTTGTTATTCATCGGAATGGAGAATGCCTCATTAGAAGATCATTCACTAAAGTAGACTTTAATGAAGATCTGTTCTCAGGATTCGTATCAGCTGCCTTCACGTTCACCAAAGATTTAGGTATTGGGGAACTTCAAACCTTAATTACTAAGAAAGTAAAAGTTTATTATCTTGAAGCTGACGAAATTATTTTTACTGTAATGGCTCATAAAGATGTAGATGCTGATTTAATTGAAAGTAGACTTAAACTCCTTAGAGACCACTTTCTCTCTAAATATAAGGAAGTTAGTGGTAGATGGGATGGAAATTTAAAAAACTTTAAGGATTTCGAAAGAATTATAGATGTTGTATTTGGAGATTGGCAACTAGATAAAAACGTGAGAAGAATCATAAGAAATCTCCGTGAGAGAAAAATAACAGCTATAGAAGCTGCCAATGCTATTATTGAGTTGTCTAGACAAATATCTAAGTTAAAATCAAAAAGTTAAATATTTTTACATTTTTTCTAGCGGCTTTATACCAGCAGTAATCAAAGCATTTCTCAAAGTTATTTGAAACGCCTTAACGAGGGCCAACCTTGCTTTTCTTAATTCTTCATTCTCAACTTTCAAAACTGGCCTTTTTTCATAAAATTTACTGAAAAGAATTGCTAAATTATTCATGTAATTTGTCAAAATTTCAAGCCGCATTTCATCAACAATATTAATAATTTTAATTGGGAACTCCCCTATACTTTTTATTAATTCCCATTCAGCTTCGCCGGTCAAAAAATCATAATTTATGCTATCTGGATTAATTTCTATATTTTTAACTTTTCTTAATATGCTACAAGCCCTTGCATAATTGTATTGAATGAATGGGCCACTATTTTCTTTCATGTCAAGAATCTTTTTCATGTCAAAAATTACAGGTTTTAGAGGGGTCACGTTAAGAAGAGCATATTTTATTGCCCCTACGCCAACTTCCTCTGCTATCTTCTCTTTCTCCTCTTCACTATACGGGGACTTCTTTAGTATTTCTTTTACGTTTTTAATAGCTTCTTCTAATACTTCATCTGCTGTTACATATTGTGCTCTTCTTCCACTCATTTTTCTGCCTACAAGTTGCACTAATTCGTATTTAAAGTGAATAAAATTGTCAGCCCATTTATCATATCCCATAATTCTTAAAGCAATGTTTATTTGAAGTTGTGGTAAGGTTTGTTCAGCTCCTATAACATTATAGACACGATCAAACCGTGCATCTTCAAACTTCCAAACTGCATATGCTATATCTCTCGTAGGATAGAGAGTAGTTCCATCAGATCTTGTAAGAACGAGAGGTGGTATCTCAAAATCCTCGCTTATACCTAATTTCTCTTTTAAATTATGCTCAGAAATGTAGCGTTCTAAGTCTAAGATTTTGACATTACTACTTTCACTTTCTCTATATACGTAACCTGAACTTTCTAATGCTTTCAAAACTTTCTCAACCTTACCGGACCACACAAGATCTGATTCCCAGTCAAAAGAGTCAAAATGAATACCAAAGCGATTTAAAGTCTCTTTTATACCATTTAAAGTAATGTTGCACATTTCTCTAACAAGATCTTTAATTTCAGGGTCAGCTTTTTCATATTTCTTGGTCATTTCGTCACAGTAACCCTTTAAATCTCTTATTTTGGAAGTTTCTTCCAGTAATTGCTCCGTTAATTTAGGAAATCTTTCCTTAAGACTTTTTAGTACATTATTCCACTCAACGATCTCTTTTTTTAATTCTTTAAATTCTTCACTGGCATTTTCATATTTTAATATGAAATTTAATTCTTTTTCAGAAATATAATACTTGTTTTCAGAATATTTCATTGTCTCGGGAACTATCTTCCACAGTTTCTCTTTTAATTCTTGAACAGTTAAGAAAGCATTCATTAAAGCATATATGATTCCCATCCATAAGTCAGGTTTCATATCAGGTTTTATACCCCTATTTTTTAGAAGACTGTAACCTATTGCTGTCATCACCGACTGTCTACCCACATCATCAACATAAAAATGTCTTTTAACAATTCCACCAGCCATTTCTAACACGTTAGCAAATACATCCCCTATACACGAATTTCTAAGATTTCCAATGTGTATTGGAGCTATAGGGTTTACTGAAGTATGTTCAACCATGATTTTTAACTTTTTTAAATAATTACTTTTACCATAATTTTCTGGATCTGCTAAAACGGTTTTCAATATTTTTTCAGCTGCAATTTTTCTATTGAGGAAAAAGTTAACATAACCTCCAACAATCTTAATATCTTCTATAAGAGGTAGCTCTAAATTTTTCAGTTCATCAGCTATTGATTTTGCAAGTAAAGAAGGATCCTTCCTAAGTTCTTTTGCGATCATGAAAGTTGGAAAGGAGAAGTCCCCAAGCTCAGGTGAGGGGGTCTTTAAAATTCTTACCTCTGCCTTTATATTCCGATTCTCTAAAACATTTTTTACGGCGGACTGAAGATTTGAAAGCAGATCACCCAGAGGATTCATAAGAGCCCCTCGTAAACATATTCTAAAATCACATAATTTAATATTTAATAAGGGTTTTGCATTTATTGACATATGCATATCGCTAAGTAAGGAGTTTTCTCGACATACTTTGTAAATTGTCTCACCTTTGGAAAATTGCTTTTATAAATTTAAAATATCTAAGTTTTACTAGATGAGATCCAAAAGTTATGTCAGTAATAACCTAAAAACACGGGTCCATATTCATTTTACTTTTAAGGACAGACGATAAATTAGTAAATAAACATTAATATCTAGATTCTTCTCTAAAGTATAGGAGGTTGTTAAAATTCCAAGGGAAGGGTCAAGTATTAGCATATTCGTAAATATACGTAAAAGGCTTTTGTCCTCCGAGAATTGGAAAAATACCTTGCCACTGATTCCACTCCTATTTTTCGGGATCTTCCTAGATATTTATATGACCTTGCTTTGTCTTCAACTCCCTTGGATGAGCGAATTAAATCTTCTAGCCATTTATTTGATGTATAAATTCGGCAAACTAACGGGACTAATAGTAAGTGGTTTATTTGTACTAATGATTTACACCACACTGGTTTCTTTAACTCCTAAAGAAGGAAAACTTATCCTTGCTGGTCTTCTAACAGCAGCAAATATCTCAGCTGCCTTAAATAATTACCTAATATATTACGCTTGGAAATCTAAAACAACTATAACTTTAGGTAGCCCTTCCTTACTAATTATTCAATACTTCTTTTTACTAATAGCATTTATATTCCTACTCAGAGTACTTTCCTTTGAAGTAAAGTTACAGGCGTATTTAGAGAGAAATAAAGACCACAGAAGCCAGGAAGAAGTGTAAAATATTACAATAGAAAAGAAACTTTTTAATTAACTTAATATTATCCTTATATAACGGATTTAATGTGAAATATTAGTAACAGAGGTACTTTACAATGATATCTAGTAACATTCTGTTTATAATAGGATATTTTCTCATCTTTCTCGGAATCATAATTATTTTTGTTACAATGTTCATGTTCCTCTTTAAATCAATTAAAGGTAAAACCGAGACAAAAGCCGGCGGGATAATATTTATTGGCCCTTTTCCCGTGATCTTTGGAACAGATATTGATATAGCGAAGTGGTTGGTAGTCATTGCACTAATAATTACGCTAATACTTCTTACTATAACTTTAATCCCCTTTATTACAGGAGGATGAGTATTTTGTCTATACTTTGTGAACTTTGCGGAAAGAGGCCAGCCAAATATGTTTGTCAAGAATGTGGAAGGAGAGTTTGTCAACGTTGTTTTAATGTTTATTATGAACTCTGTAAAGATTGTTTGAAACCTGTTTTGGAAGAAATGGAGCAATACCATGTAAAAGAAGTTTTTGATATAAACTGGATGCTTAAATTTATGTTAATAGGATTTACTATGATATTCCTTGGCATTTTCTTTGTGATTCTAGCTTCTCTAGCAGCTATACCCGAGACAAGCGGTGTTTTCTTTTTCTTTATAGGTCCTTTTCCAATAGTTTTCGGATATGGGCCTTATGCTCCCTATCTAGCTATTTCAAGCTTTTTCCTATTTATATTTCTTCTATTCTTCATTTACTGGTGGTATAAGAGAAAAAATACCGAAAAAATCTAAATCTGCATGAATTTTCTTCTCTATTAGCATTATTTGATTTTATCATAAAAAATTATTTTTATATTGCTGTTGTCGGTTAACTTATAAGGTAAATATGTGAAGTTAGTGGATGTGAAAATTAATGCTTGAAACGTTTAGAGAAATTATATTTCTTTCTAATGAGTTAATTCAACAATTACCTGATCCTCGGGAGATTCGTGATAAATTTGAGGAATTTAATGACTGGGTTAATAAAATAAATGAGATAGAAAGAGAGTTTGCTTCTACTTCTAGATTTAATTTCAAAAAGAAAAGAGAGCTTAAGGAACGTCTCGAAAAAGAGATTGAAAAAGCTAAAAAAATGGCTAATGAACTTTTAGAAGCTAGTGAAAGACTACTTTTATCGCAATCAAGTATTGTAAGAGAGTTTGCTTCTAAACATTCTAACATTTGTGACAGGACGTTACTAGTAATTGTCCAAAAATTACCGGAACAAACATCTCTTGGCGACATTACAGTAAAAACAACACATGTTAAAAATATTCTTTCAACTCTTCGAAAAGCTGTTGCACAAATCAAAAACGACGTCTTAAAATGGGTAAATAACTTAGAAGCTGAAATAACCGAATCGGTTTTTATTATTCAACAAATATCAGAAAAACTAGGAGTACCGATCTCCGTAGAGAAAGATAGTTTTATTGAAGAAATAAAAGAAACAAAAATTTTTCTTGAGCAGTTTTGGAAAATTGACGTATCTACAGTAGACAGTTTAATAAGTAAAGTTAAGAGAAGCTACGAATCATTAAGAAACGATATGAATACAAGTCTTTCAACCCTGATAACTTCTTTTAAAAATCAAATTTTACAATTAAGAGAAGATATACGACTAGTTGAAGATATCGTGGTCCCACCTTTTCCAATCATTCACACGAATCTTTCCGAAACAACCATGGGAAGTATTTCTATCAATTTATTGAGAACTCTCGCTAAGGACGTGGAAACTGTAAAACTTTTTGAAGATGATGTTAAAAGGAGACTTCTCAACAAAATAATTGTTTTAATGCGTAGAAATAAATCAAAAATGGAAGTATTTAAGAAATACGTAGAAATAGATTCCTCAAAATTATCTCTTACATTAAAAGAGGCTCCGACGATAGACGAACCTTTAAATTCGTTACTAATACATCTTAAAGATCTCAAGGAGGAGGAAGAATATCTTAATAAAATGGAAAAGGCGGCAATCAATGGGTTAAAAAGTGATTTAAGAAGCAAACTAATGGAACTTTCTTCTAAAACGGAGGTAATTGTTGAAGAAGGGGTAAAACTTTCTCCAGAAATCACCAGAAAAATAAATGTTCTTTTATCTCAAATTGAAAATATTAAAGACGTGGATAGTGCCTTAAGTCTTGAAACAGAATATGTGAGGTTATTGGAAGGAATCAAGGATTCTATTAAAAGAGAATTTTTAAGTGAAAGAGGTAGAATCTTAGAAGTTGTGAGTGAGTTTTTAAGAGATGTAGAAGCTCCTGTGTTAAAGGGTCAAACTATAGAAGAACTTTTGCAAAATCTTCAAGAATTAAAAAGATGGAAAACAAAAGTAAAAAATCTACTAAAGGAAGAAGTTGTCAAGGCTATCGAAGAACTTGAGAGGGGGAATACTCTTTTAAAGGATACTTCTTGGGAAAATCCTGAGCTTTTTAAAATCCTTACTCAGATGAGAAATGAAATTAGAGCAGCAAATAAAATCGGAGAAATAGTAGAGATATTAAATAAGATTAATGACTTGAAAACTGATGAGGAACAGAGACTTAAAGCAGCTCTTGAAACTATTAAAAAAGAATATATGGAAGTTGTAAAGGTTATAGAAGATCTTGTTGTTGACGTTTCTCCTTCAATACGTGCACCAATTCACGTAGATGTAAAAAACAAAACATACATTGAACTTACCGAGATTTTACCAGAACTGGGAGAAAAAATAAAACAGAGAGATAAACTTGTAAAAGAAACACTTGAAAACTTTCTTTTAAAAATCAAAAATGAAGTTGAACGTATTCCATCACCGTATCGTGAGATTTTCGACCAAGTAATCAAAGAAATAGATAATAGTATTATCAATTTGAGAAAGGTAAATACTGTCTATGAGGTAAAGGAAGCCTTCAATTTAGCTATAAAAGAAATTAATGGTATGATAAAAGAAAAATTCGCAGCATTAAAATCAAACTTAATACTGAAAACCAGGATGGCTTTCATAAAAACGAGAAATCCACCTGATGTAAGTGATGCGGTAGAAAAACTCAATGGAATAATTATAGAGCAATGGGAAATCTCTAGGGCAATATACGAAGTAAATAAAATATTTCAAGAAGAAATTCTAGGGAAATTACGAGAATTTATTGAAAACGAAGCAAGAGATTACATTAACCTCTTAAACAAATTAAAGATGTACAATATTGAAGTAGAAGAATTTATAATAAAACTGGAAGAGGTATTAGCAAAATTTTCATCAAAGAAGGAACTTGATATACAGGAAATTGGAGAATTAGGAAAAACGGTTAATGATGTAATAACTAGTTCAGCACTGAGACAAACCTTCGCCAAATGGCTTAATTTAACCGTCGAAGCCTTAGAGAAAACTATAAACTATGTGTCTAAGTGGGTCCAAGTTGAAGAAGACTTCTACGAAGTTATACCTACCCTTAAAAAACAATCAGAACTGCTCGATTCTCTAGAAATCGAAACTATTACAAAAATGATAGAACACACACATAAACTATGGGAAATAGCTAGAAGTTACCTTGAAGAAATCGAAAAACGTCGCGACATGATTTTTGAAGAAGAATTAAAGAAAATTCCATATCACGATTCAATAATGAAAATTTGGGATAAAAATCGTAAAGAATTTGACAAAACCATTTTTCCCCTATCCAAATTATTTGAACTTAAAGAAGAAATATCAAAAGAGCAAACACCAAAAATATTAAAATTAATAGAAGAAAAAGAGAAACTCGAACAAGAATGGTTAGAAAAAGAAAAACAAATCTCTATCTGGCATAAATCAATAAAAATATTTTTAACGGGCATTAGTCCGATGGACAACGAAGAGATTAAGGAAAGAAAACTGAAAGATGTCAAAGAAAAGATAAAAAGAATCTATAAAAGGAAAGATGTTCAAACATATCTAATTCTTGCAGCTCAAACATTATTAGGTGATTGAATTTGGAAAGAGAAAGTGAAACTCAAACTTACACATCAAATGTATTTTTAATAGGCTTAGGGGAATGCGGAGGAAATTTAGTCGGAGAATACATCAATAAAGAAAGAGAAGAAGGAAAACTGGAAAGAGTCACAGGATATCTAATTTTAAACACAAATCGTTATGACCTTGTAAAAACGAAAGAAAAATACAAAGTACCTCCAGAAAACATGTTAATGTTCGGAGATACTCCAATGGGTGTTGGCGGACGATTTATGGAAGCATACAACCTTATTGAAATATGGTGGGATGCAATAGCGGAGCAAATAAGAAACCTTGGTGGCGATGTTGCTAGTACCTTCATTATTTTAACATCAACGGGCGGTGGCACTGGTTGTGGCGCAACCCCGGCCTTAATTCGAAAAATTAGAGAAACTTTCGGTAGAAGTGGCCGTGTGTACATATATGTAATGGGAGTACTCCCATTTGAGGATCAAACAAGTGAAGCTCTTAACACTATATGGCTTCTTCACAGGCTTCTTCAAGAACCTGAAAAGGGAGAATCCGCCGATCTTGCCATACTTTTGTCTAATAGAACTATGCTAAGAAGACGATTACAACATGAAAGATCAATGATAATGGATATTCTTGGTAGTCGTCTTGGAGTAGATATCACAGATGTAACACAATTAAATTCGATTGTTTTAGGTTCTGAACTTCCATTTAGCGCAAAAGTACTGGAACAAACTTTTGTAGATATTGTTAATCCATTGATCATACAAACACTTGTTAAATTGTTACAGCTTTCCACGTTTATGCCTGGAAAGAATATTTTTCCTGTCACAGATATGGCCGACATAGCTAATAAACTGGATACTATTTCTATTCCAGCTATTTTCACCGAAATACCTTACCAAACAACTATGGATGAACAAGGCAACATAGATATGGAGGGACTTGCGATGTTTCTCCAAGAGGTAGTTCATGTGGCTATTAAGTATTACAGTCTTGTAGATATTCAAGAACATCCTCAAGCATCAAGCGTATTATATCTCCTAAGCGGGCCTCGACATATCGTTGATGTACATTTGGATAGACCAATAAAGACAGCATTAAATGAGTATATAGCGGAAGGTGCAGCAGTTACTCCAACATTTATTCAATATGATTCATGGGAAGTACCAATGGATCTTCTAATACTGTTAGGACTTCCCAAGCTAGAGGAAATCCGAGATCTTGTAAGCGAAGCCGAAAAACTGATAAATCTTCATAGTGGCAGCAAAATTAAGGAGAGATGGTTCTTAAAAAGCAAAGGCGTTTCGAAGGAGACGTTAGTTGAAGCTTTGAATGAGATAAAAGATTTATTTGACATTGGAGGAACTGCGGGTGAAGAGTAACAACGAGGAAGCTTCTGTAAACGATCTAAAAAATGATATTCAAAAATTAAGGGAAGAACTAAAAATAATAATAGAACTTCAAAAAATCTTCTTACAAATATTAAAACAAATAATAGCAAACTACCATGCAAATTTAGATATAAATTTGACTGAAAATTTAAAATCTTTCCTTGAATTGAATAAAAATGGCGACAAACGTCTTAAATCACTATTTCAAGAGGTTCAAAACTTCCTGAACGAAATTACTATCTTACAACACTTAGAATACGAACAGATACCATTAGAAAAAGAGGTTGATAAATGGAGAATAATATCATCCACAGAAAGGCTAATTGAAAAATTCTCTCCCTCTCATGACACTTTAATTCCAAATCTACTTCTCGAAACAATTAAAATTATACATCAATGCGAAATACCTGAAAAATGGAGAGAAAAAATAGTTAAAAAATTATCATTGGAAATTAGAAGTCTAATTCAAGAAATGTTTACAAAAGACCCATATATGGGGCTTCTTAAAAAAATTAAAGATGGACAAATTAAACTTAGTGAAAAAGAACTCAAATCTGTTGAGAAAATTGTTGAAGAGAGAATTAAAACACTTATTAACTTACTAGAAAATGCTAATAAAAGTTGGAAAGATAGCATTCTGTCTGCGCAATTTTCTCTAGAGGCTTTTAATTGGGGGACGGCAAAAACCGAGAAAAGATTCTTACAATTATTTTATCAAAAAGCTAAGAAGCTTATAGAAAGCGTTGGCGAGGAATCAAAGTTTGAAAACAAAATATTAAATTCTGAGGTAGCTATATTAATTTGTGAACTCGCCGATCAAATTATAAAGATACCAAAAACTCGAATGAAAATAGAGGAGATGAAAAGAAAAATATAAGTTTTAACATAAAGTTTAAATACGCTTGCCTTATCAAATTCGAATTCGTAATAGTAGCTGGGGGAGTTGGATGATTTATGAGGTTGCCCGATTTCATAAAATTATGTAATTCATTAGGACTCGAATTGTCTGAGAGAAGCTTGAGCTTAATAAAAGAACTTGAAAAAGCTAAGTATAGAACAAAAGTTCCCATAACATTCTATTCTAAGCCTAGGACTATGAAAAGTGGAGGACGTTGGCGACTTCTTCTTAAGGCTGAGGTTGCCAATGTAGCCCTTTCGGTCTCTCGTCCAGAAATAATAGTTGAGGTAGATGGGTCTCCGGTAAAAATTAGAAAAATAGCGATAGAGGATGTGAGAAGAGAAGTAAGAAATGAAATAGAAAAATGGAAGCAGTTTATGGTTTAAGCATACTATAAGATTTTCAAGTCCATTTTTCATTAATAGAGATTTTTTTGAAGAGCGGACTTGGTTTCTTAATTAAATGTCCCGAAGGAATTAGTAGTTCTTTTGCTGTAGTCCAATTCTCCTTATCGTGTACTGAACCGTCAAGGTTTAACATTTCCCAGATTTTCTCAGAGCTAAAGGGTATAAATGGTTCCATTAATATGGCTAAGCAACGAGTTAATTGACAGCATAAGTTTAGTGTGGTTTCAGCAATTTCTTTTTCGCTTTTCATTTTGTGCCACGGGGCTTTATCGTTGAGGTACTTGTTTCCTTTCCTTGCTAAATTCATAGCTTCACTAAGTGCATCCTTAAATTTAAACTTCTCTAAAAGTTCAGCAACGGTATCTGGAGTTCTCTGAATACTTGCTATAAGTTCTTTGTCAAGCTCGTCAAGTTCATGTCTTTCAGGAACTTTTCCATCAAACTGTTTATAGATAAATACAAGGGTTCTATGCACAAAGTTACCTAAGATATCAACTAATTCGTTATTGATTCTCGCTTGGAAATCGTCCCAAGTAAAGCTTGAATCTTTTGTCTCCGGTCTTATAGATATCAGATAATATCTCCAATAATCAACTGGAAATTTTTCTAACGCTTCATCAGCCCAGACTCCCCATCTTCTACTCTTAGAAAACGGTTTTCCACAAAAGAGTAAGAATTCTGTGGAAGCAACGTTCCAAGGCAAAATATATTTTTCTTCACTTGCCATGAGTAGTGCTGGCAAAATTAATACGTGGAACGGTATGTTATCTTTGGCTATAAAGTACACACTCTTTGTCTGAGGATCAAACCAATATTTTTTCCACTTATCGGGTTTTCCTACATTTTTTGCCCATTCTATTGTTGCAGATATATACCCTAGAACAGCTTCCATCCAAACATAAATCGTCTTTTTCTCAGCACCTGGAAATGGTGCTGATATCCCCCACTCATTGTCCCTAGTAAGTGATCTAGGTTTTAACCCCTCATTTAATAGGTTTAAGCTAAAGTTTCTAGCATTTTCTGGTAATTGCTTATTACTCTCTACATATTTCTTTAATTCCTCTTCAAATTTCGATAAGTCAAAAAACCAATGAGTAGTCTTTTTAATCTCTGGAGTAGAACCACATATCGCGCAACGCGGAGATTCTAATTCTATAGGATCTAAAAGTCTCCCGCAATTTTCACATTGGTCCCCTCTAGCATTTTCATAATTGCAATAAGGACAAACACCTTCAACAAACCTATCCGGTAAAAATCTTTGACATTTAGGGCAGTAGAGCATTTCAATTTCTTTTGAAAATATGTAGCCATTTTCATAGACTTTCCTATAAAAGTTTTGAACAAATTCCTTGTGAACAGGACTTTCTGTTCGTGTATAATTGTCAAAAGATATTCCCCATTCATCAAAAATCTTCTTAACTTTCTGATGCATCTCATCAGTGAGTTCACGTGGCGACATCCCTCTTTTTATCGCTTCAACTTCAATTGGAGTACCATGTTCGTCAGAACCAGAGACAAACACTACTTCATCTCCTCTAAGCCTAAGATATCTTGCAAAAACGTCCGCAGATAATACTGAACCTATCATGGTTCCTAAATGAGGTACATAGTTTATATATGGCCAAGCTGAACATACAAGCCATCTACGCATCTTTCTTACCTCCGACACGTAAAAATCTATTTATCAGCGTGTTATTTTACTTGTTTTCAGTTTTCATTGATTCTAATATTTCTTCTATTTTTTCATCCGCAATTTTCTGAAATATTGGTTCAGGTTTTTTAATTAAATGACCTGGTGGAATTTCAACTTCAGTTAAATAACTCCAGCTAAATTTTTCTATATTTAGATATTCCAAAACTTTTTTGGCTGAGGAGGGTATAAAGGGAACTAGCAATATAGCTATAGTTTTTACAAGTTGAGCAGCAACAAACAATGTTGTCTTAGCATCATTCACATTGCTTTTAACCGTTTTCCAAGGTTCTTTGAGATTTAAATATTTATTTCCTTCTCTAGCCAAATTTATAATGTTTTCAAGGGCTAATTTTAACCTATATGTTCCCATAAGTTTTTCTATCTTTTCTATATCTCTCTTGATAAGTTCTATGATTCTTTTGTCTTCTTCTTTATATTCAGATGGTTCTGGAACTTTACCTTGAAAATATCTGTAAATAAAGGTTAAAACTCGATGTATAAAATTTCCAATGATCCCAACGAGATCGTTATTAATTCTATCTTTAAATTCTTTCCAACTCCAGTCGGTATCATCTAAAGACAGAGGAGAAGCAAGTATTAAATAAAATCTTGCGTAATCTGCAGGGAAATGTTTAAGGAAGTCTTCAACCGCAATATACCATCCTCTACTCTTTGAAAACTTCTTTTTTTCTAATGTGAGAAATCCTCGAGTTGGTATAGCTGAAGGAAGGTTAAAGCCTAGGTTTGTACCCTTAAGCATTGCAGGCCAAAACAGATAGTGGTGGTAAATGATATCCTTTCCGATATGGTGAATAATTTTTGTTTCTGGATTCTTCCACCATCTTTCCCAATTATCGCCGTGATCTTTACACCATTTCATGGTGGAGGCAATATATCCAATTGGAGCATCAAACCACACATAAACCTTTTTTCCCTTAGAGTCTTCATAGGGAAGTTCAAATCCCCAGTAGTCTTTTTCTCTTGTGATGTCCCAGTCTTTTAGTCCCTCCTCTATCCATCTAAGTACGTAATTCACAACTTGGGATTGCATTTCCTTATTGTTTTTTAACCAGTTTTTAAGGAAATCTGAAAACGCTGAAAGTTTAAAAATGAAATGAGAACTTTCTTTAGGAATAGGAGTAGAGCCGCACAATGCGCATTTAGGGTCTAAAATTTCTCCAAATTCAAACGTTGTACCACACTTCTCACAATAATCGCTATACTGATCTTGGGCTCCACATCTCGGACATGTACCCTTTACATAACGGTCTGGTAGATAACGTTGACAGTTGGGACAATAATGCAGTTTCACATAGTCTTTGTATATGTAGCCATTTTCTCTCAGCGATTTCAAAAATAAATGAGTTAACTCTTCATTTTCGGGGCTATGTGTTCTGTAAAAAACGTCGAATTCGATGTCTAGTGATTTGAAAATTTTCTTGTCAAGTTCATGGTAATTCTTTACGAATTCTTCTACGTTTTTTCCAGCTTTTTCGGCTGCGAGCTGAATTGGGGTACCATGTTCATCTGTAGCACAAATATAGAGAGTTTCAACACCTTTTAAACGGTAAAAACGAGCAAGAACATCAGCAGGCAAATAGGTACTTTTCATATGACCTAGATGAGGTATTCCATTAGCATAGGGTAAAGCTGCTGTTATTAACACCCTTTTGAACATTATCCCTCCAAACGTAAATCCATTAGTAGAATTTGTTTCCTTCTTAAAAATTTAACTGTTAGTAGATGAAAGATTAAACAGTTATCTCTGCTAAAGATTTAAGAATAAAGTTAGGCTTGATCTTACTCCTTTTGATGTCATTTAGGTTGGTAGCACCTGTGAGGACAAGAAGAGATTTACATCCTACTCTCTTAGCAGCTAAAATGTCTGTTTCTATTCTATCTCCGATAACCAAAACATTTTCAGGCTCAACGTTTAGTATCCTTAAAGCAAAATTCATGATTTCAACATTAGGTTTTCCAACAATTATCTCCGGTTTCGTGCCGGTTGCTGTTTCTAGAAAAGAAACAATAGCCCCTGCACCGGGCAACAGTCCTTTTTCTGTCGGAATATTAGGATCAGCATTTGTTGCGATGAATTTCGCACCATTAAGAATTGCATACGCCCCTGCTGCCAGTTTATCATATGTTAATTGTCTATCAAGACCGACAACAACGGCATCTACTTTAGAACTCCAGGAATTGTCTTCAGAGATAATGGTAAATCCAAAGTTTCTCATTTCTTCTTTAAGACCATTTTCACCTATAATTAGAATTTTGAGGTTGATCCCGTATTTCCTTTTAAGATATTGTCCTGTTGCGTAACCACTAGTTATGACCTCGTTTACATTGGTTTTTATTCCGAAGGCATTTAGCTTTCTGACGTAATCTTTCCTTGTTTTAGTAGAGTTGTTTGTAAGAAATATTATTTTTTTATTTTTCTTTCTGAGAATTTCTATAACTTTGTCTACTTCCTCTATTTTTGTTTCTCCTCTCCAAATTACTCCATCGCAATCAAAAATGAATCCGTCAAATTTTTGAAATTCTTTTTTAAGTTCCATGTCCATCTCATCCTTCTTAAAAAATGTTTCTTATTTTACACCGTAAACTTTACAAATTAAAGGTGGATTACAGTTACCGTGGTTCAACTTATCAGGTTTAACTTATCACAAAGTTTTCTTAATAATTTATACTTATGCCAATGTGATTTAGATAAAGAAATTCTAGGGTGAACTAATATGACTGTTCTCATGGACATGGATCCCGAACTTGCAAGAAGAAAACTAAAGAGAATAATTGAAAAACTTAAAAAAATTAAAGGTAGGCATTCTTCTCTTACAACTGTGTATATTCCCCCAGATAAGAGCTTAGTTGATGTAATAAATTTCCTAAGACAGGAATACATGACCGCCAGCAACATTAAAGACAAAACAAACAGAAAGATGGTTCAAGATAACATTTTAACTATGATAAATGAAATTCAAAAACTTAAAAAAATACCCGAGAATGGTGTTGCCCTTTTTTACGGATATTATGAGACTTCCCCTGGAAAATTTGAACAAGTAAAAGAGATAGTTGTTCCTCCATTTCCAATTAAAAATTTCATTTATATTTGTGGTAAGGACTTTGACCTTAAACCACTAGAAGAAATGACTACTCCCAAAAACATCATTGTTGTTGTTTTAATGGAAGCAGGAAACTACGTTATAGGAATAATTAGAGGTAAAGATATAGAGGTTCTAAAGGAAGGAGAATATTATGTCATTGGAAAGACAAGGCGTGGAGGTCAAAGTGCAAGACGATATGAACGCATTAGAGAAGAACAAATTCATAACTTCTATAAACATCTTGCTAAAGAGGTAAACGACCTTCTTTTACCGGAGTTAGAAAATATCGACGCTATCGTATTTGGTGGAAACACAATTAGGGTACAGGAATTTTTGGAGGAAAACCTTTTAGATTACCGATTAAGAGACAAAATCGTGACAAATATAATTAGTGTACCAATAATTGATGGCGATGGAATATTTTTAGCTGCAAAAGAAGTTGCAGAAATAGTAAAAGAGTCGGAAATACATCGAGAAAAAAGACTCTGGGAAGAATTCAAAACTAGACTTATGAAAGACGATCCACTCGTAACCTATGGTAAAAACGAAGTCATAGAATGTCTTAAGCAAGGTAGAGTAGAAACCATCCTTATATCAGAAGCATTAGAAGATATTTTAGACGAAGTTATAGATCTAGCTGAAAAATACGGTACGAAAGTAGAAATTTTTGGAAAAAACACAGAATCTGGAAAAGAACTACTTGGCTTCGGCGGCATAGCTGCCATACTAAGATGGTAATCTCCCTGAATATCTTCGAAGACTATCCACAATATGGAATCTTCTAACCATATTTTTAATTCATATTTACCTGATAAACTAGGTGGAATAACCCGAATTTCGAAAGAAAAACTTTTTTGATAAGTTTTTACCGCCCCATTGTCATCATAGTATTTGATGTAAAGTGTATTGTTCTTGCTCCATATTTCAAATCCCTCTGGAACAGTTACGTTTGAAGAATACGTCTTTGACGTGGTTAATACATAGCTTATCCCTCTTTCAATTTCGCTAACCAATTCTTCACCACTATCTTGTAAGGTTAAACTCATGATATCCAAAGTTATATTCAACAAAGGTATACACAATGCTGTAACAAAAGATAAACTAATAGCCATTAACAACATTTTCTCAACCGAGACATTCAAAGAAAGCCACCATTAATTTTGCTCATTATAAATTTCTAAGCAAAATACTTAAACCTCTAACAATCACTAACAACAAAGTGTTTCATTTAACCACATGTAAGTTGAATCTACAGACACCGGCAATTCAAAAACTTATAACTTCTTAGTAGTGATGAAAAATGAAGGTAGGAATGTTGGGAAAACCTAAAAAAGCCCTGATAAAAGCTGTTTCAGCAGAAGGAGAAACCCCTCTAAACGCCTTTGATAACTGCCTAATAAAAGCCGGAGTAGGAGACGTATCACTAGTCAAACTCACAAGCATTCTACCACCAGACATAGAATTCATCGAAAACATACCACAACTTCACCCAGGTTCCAACGTACCAGCAATATATACAAGTATAACCTCAGAGAAAAGTGGTCAAAAAATAGCAGCCGCCATAGCGGTAGCAAGAACAAAAAACGGGCCAACCCTCGTTGCAGAATACTCCAACATTAATATCTCAGCAAGCAAAGCCGGAGAAGAAGCTTTAAAAAGAGTCACAGAAATGGCAAAAAACAGAAAAAAAGAAATAGAAGGAAAAATAATAATAAAATCAACCGAACACACCGTCAAAAAGTGCGGATGTGCACTAGCAATCGTAATAGAAATCGAATAAACAAAACCTAATTTTAAATTATTTATCGTACTTTATTAATTTGAGGAGCAAAAGAATGGAAATCCTAAAAGATGTTGAGATAGTTGATGGATACCCCGCATTATATCTCAAAAAGTTAGAAACTCTAGTTATAGCTGATCTACATCTAGGATTTGAATGGGCAATCGCCCAAGAAGGTATATTCATACCAACAACACAATACCAAGAAATATTCAAAGATCTCCAACATCTATTAGAAGAAAAACAACCAGAACTACTAATCATTAATGGAGATCTAAAACATGAATTTAGCAAAGCAACGAGCCAAGAATGGAGGGAGGTAATAGATCTTCTAACATATCTCGACAAAAATGTCAAAAAAACAATAGTAATAAGAGGTAATCACGACAATTTCATAAGAGGATTCTTCAAACGCTACAACAACGTTGAGTTCGTAGAACCCTACCTTCAATTGGAAAACTACCTTTTAACACATGGTCACAAAGAAATAGAAGAAGATATACTCACAAGAGAAAAATACGACCTACTAATCATCGCACACGAACATCCAGCAATACTCTTAATCGACGACCTAGGAGCAAAAATAAAAACAAGAGCATTCCTACACGGGAAAACAAAACAAGAAAAAGAAATAATAGTATTACCAGCATTCTCACCACTAGCAACAGGAGTAGAAATAAACCTAACACCACAAGAAGAACTATTATCACCAATTCTCAGAGAATATGTAGACATAATGCAACTAGAAGTATACGCTATAAGTAAAAAAACAGAGACACTAAAATTCCCCAAACTAGCACTATGGCACAGTCTTACACACCTATAACCTCGATAACCCACAATAACACTACACATATAGCTCCTCATCTACAATTATCCATAGAGGAGACGTAAATGGGTATCAAATACGCCGAAAACCCTTGGAACGATGAAGAAATACTAAAAACGTTAAAACCCTACGTAGCAAAATGGTTCAAACAAACATTCGAAACATTCACCCCACCACAAAAATACGCAATCCCACTAATCCAAAAAGGAGAAAACACGCTCGTATTCAGCCCCACTGGTAGCGGAAAATGTATAACACCAGACCAAAAAGTCTTAGTAAAAATAGACGGGCTTGTATACCTATTAAAAGGCGAAGAACTGATACAAATGGCTAAAACCGAGGGAAAAACACTACAAAAAATAGATAATGGAATTCTATACGAAATCCCTTCCCTTAAGGTATTTTCGTTAAAAGAAAATAAGATAGTTGAATCTCCAGCTTATATATACATCGAAGACTATAATGGAGAAATTATCGAAATAGAAACAGAAGCTGGGAGAAAGATTAAAGTCACACCAAATCATCCGCTGTTAAAAGAGGACATCGACGGAACCTGGAGATGGACTCCAGCTGAGAAATTGAAAGTCGGTGATAGAATAGCTGTAGCTAGAGAGATAAACTATAAATCTTCTATTAAAAAGCTTAAACTAAAAGAATCACTAAAAGCGTTGAAAACGAAGTTTAAAGAAGTCCTTACATACAAAGACTTTCTTAAACTTAGGAAAAGAATAGATCATGTTGGTTTTAAAAAGCTAAGTTTAGAAGAATTAAATCAAGTCAGAATCTTCTGCAAGTTAAAGTATACTAAAATAGCTAAGGAAACCGGTATTGGGCTAACTACAGTATGGAACTTCTTTAGAGGAAAAACCATTTATAAAAAGGACTTGATTTTAAAAATCCTAAGAGAAAACTTCCCTAACTCTGTAGAAGAAAATAGAATCTTCATTCTAGGAAGAAACGGCGATATAATAAGTTTTAAATATCCTAAAAAGATAGATGAAAAACTTGTCAAGTGGGTCGCTTTCGTCTTAAGTGAAGGTCACATTCAAGCAAGTTCCCGCGATAATTTTATAGACTTCATGATGGTTGCTCAAGCAAAAAACAAAAAATTATTAAAGGAGTTTCTATCCATCACCAAAGAGCTTTTCGATGTAGAATTTAGAAAAAAAGATGAAATAAACTGGGTTTTGAACTCTAGAGCTTTCCTCGAATTCATCTCAGTGTATCTAGATCTACAGCCAAATAGCCGAGAAAGAAGGAAAAAAATGCCAGAGTGGATATTGAGCCTCGATAAACCCTTAATGCGCATTTTCCTTAGATGGTTCTTCACACTAGATGCGGAAGTAAGAGACCAAATAGTCCTCTTTCAAGCAAGCGAAGATATCATCGACAAAATTGCATATATGCTACTTAGATTTGGAATTTTCCCTAGCCTAAATGTAAAATATAAATTTGCTTCAAACACTACCGAGAAGAAAAAAAGAAAATACTATAGTGTCAGCATATTTGGCATAAGAAACCTAAGAAAATTCGATCAAGAAATTGGTTTAGAAAGAGAACCACCTGCTTCCTACATTAATCTATTAAAAGCCAAACCAAGCGGTGAACATGTAGGAAAATTCCACTTAAATTTCAAGGAAATATCTGAAATTAGAAAGATACTTGGGTGTTCTTGGCACGACGAATTTGAAAAAAGATATGGAAACATATACGAGGTTGTAAGAAGAACAGGAATGATAACCTTAGGTGCAACACAAAAACTACAGGAACTATTAAAACAAGATCTTCAAAAACTAAGCTTTAACGGAAATATTAAACTAATAGATTCCTTAAGAAAAATCCTAGGCTCAGAAATCTTTTTCCTAAAAATAAAGAAAATTACCAAAATTCATTACGAAGGTAAATTGCTGG
The DNA here is from genome assembly GCA_019056805.1 of Candidatus Baldrarchaeota archaeon. GTDB lineage: Archaea > Asgardarchaeota > Baldrarchaeia > Baldrarchaeales > DXJG01 > DXJG01. The sequence goes on from DXJG01000002.1 coordinate 375,035, forward strand.
ATTTCACCGTACCAAAGCTAAGAAACTTTATTGGCGGCAAGGGCGCTGTAGTTCTCCATAATACTCTTGCGGCTTTCTTATTTGCTATAAATTGGCTTTTTGGGCTGGGTGAGGAGGGGAAGTTAGAAGATACTGTTTATGTTGTTTATGTTTCGCCTCTTCGTGCGTTGGCGAACGATATTCGTAAAAATCTTCTTGTTCCTTTGGAGGGGATCCGTGAAGTTGCAAATGGTATGGGTTTAGAATTACCTGAAATTAGAGCATTTGTAAGAACTGGAGATACTCCTGCAAGTGAAAAGGCTAAGATGCTTAAGAAACCTCCTCACATATTAATAACAACTCCGGAAACTCTTTCAATAGTTTTGTGTGCGCCTAGATTTCGTGAAAAACTAAAAACAGTTAGATATGTCATTGTGGACGAAGTACACGAGCTTTGCGATAATAAACGGGGAGTTCATCTCTCATTAAGCTTGGAACGACTGCGAGAAATAGCAGAACAAGAATTTGTACGCATAGGACTAAGTGCAACTCAAGCACCATTAGAAGAAATAGCAAAATGGCTAGTAGGATATAGAGAGAATGAAAAACTAAGAGATGTAACCATAGTAAACATATATGAAACAAAGAAGCTAGATATGAGAGTGATATGCCCAGTAAGAGACCTAATACACACAGACTACGCATATGTAAACGCAAGAATGTACGAAATACTAAGAGACCTTGTAGAAAAACACAGAACAACCCTAATATTCACAAACACAAGAAGCGGAGCAGAAAGCGTAACATTCCACCTAAAACAAGTATTCGGAGAAGAATACATAGACCAAATAGCAACACATCATGGAAGCTTATCAAGAACAACAAGACTAGAAGTAGAAGATTTACTAAAACAAGGACAATTAAAAGCAGTAATTTGCGTTTCAGAGGACTCAAGAATCTTAACAAATCACTACTGGAAACCAATAATAGAGGTTAAACCACAAGACAAAGTTGTATACCTAGATGACCAACTAAAATTAAAAGAAGGAACATTCGCCGGACGTGTCTCTGTGCCCTATTACGACGAGGGATTTATGATAAAAAGCAGACTTGGTTTTGAAATCAAATGTACCAAGGAACACAAGTTTCTCACTATAAGACGTTCTAAACTTACGTGGATCGAAGCAAAAGACTTAAAAGTCGGTGATAAAGTCGCCGTAATAAGAAAAATTCCGACGTTTCAGCAAAAAATACCAAGTTATTATGAGCTCATTCCTGAAAATGCCTATGTATGGTTAGAAGAGAACTTCTTAAAATCTCTGCGAGATGAAATCGTATCAAAATTTAATAGCATCAAACATTTCTGTAAACTAATTAATCTAAGATATTCTACAATCAAAGAAAACTTAAATGGAACGTATCCTATCAAATTTGCAAATCTCATGAAGATTTTAAAAAAGCTAGAAAGAGAAAACGAGATATTAGAGGAAATAAAAAATATAGGGACAGATAAACGAAAATACAATATACCTAACAGAAAAATTTCGAAAGATTTTATAAGATTTCTAGGTTTCTGGCTTGCTGAAGGTTCTTGGGACGCGTCGGGGATATCAATAGCTGGAAATGAAAACCTTCTTAAATACTATTCAAGTTTACTAACCAAAGAGTTCCCAGTTAAATTCATAAAAGATAAAAATCCATATGGGATACCTCAAATAAAGTTTTATTCAACACTTTTACTTGGAATATTTAAAAAATTAACTGGCACTTTACATAAAAAATCTTTATACGCTAAATTTCCGACTATTCTGTACGAATTACCATCTAGTTACAAATGGGCTTTTCTTTCGGGATACTTTGATGGTGATGGGTACTTAGAAGTAAAATCTGGAAGAATATATTCAGCTGGTTTCACCACATTTAACTTAAACCTAGCGAAGGGAATGCAAAATTTACTTCTCCAATTAGGGGTCATAGCTTCCATAAGAAAGAAAGAATACAACGAGTCAAGAGAATTCAGAGGAAGAAAAATAAGAAAAAGGGGTACTTGTTACACGGTTTCGATTTATGGAGGAGAAAATCTAAGGATCTTTGCGACCAATATTGATCCGAAACGAGAAGAGTTCTCCAAGATTAAGCGGGTATGTGAACTTAAAGGCTATTGCAATAGGGATGTAGTGCCAGGCATGGGTGAAATTTTGCGAAAAACCAGAGAAGAAGCTGGAATTAGTACATACAAGCTTCAAAAACTTGGATACAATCCGGTTAAAGTAGAACTCGAGAAGAGAGAAATTCGAAGAGAAAACTTGAAAAAGTTAGCTGAAATCTACAAAGAAAGCAACCATAGTTATCTATTAAGAATATTGTCTAACTCTGATGTTTTCTGGGATGAGATAATAGAGAAAAAACCCTTAAAGCTGAAACAAGTCTATAGTCTTGTTGATACAACGAATCATAATTACGTAATAGAAGGATTTATTTGTCGCAACAGTTCGACAAGTCTTGAGCTTGGTATAGATATTGGTTATATTGATCTTGTGGTGCAGATTGGTAGTCCTAAGAGTGTAGCTAAAGGACTGCAGAGAGTTGGAAGAGCAGGACACTTTTTACACGAAGTTTCAAAAGGACGATTAATTGTTTTTGATAGAGATGATTTAGTTGAATGTACAGTTCTTGTAAAGGCAGCATACGAAGGAAAAATAGACAGAGTACAAATACCTAAAAACTGCTTAGATGTACTTGCACAACACCTCGTAGGAATGTCAGTAAATAAGAAATGGAAGGTAGATGAAGCCTACAAACTTATAAAAAGATCCTACTGCTATCACAACCTTTCCAAAAAAGATTTCATAGAAGTTCTAAGATATTTGGGAGGACACTATGTACACCTAGAAGATAGAGGAGTGTATAGAAAACTTTGGTACGACGAAGAAGAAGGTGTCTTTGGAAGAAAAAGAGCGGCAAGAATGATCTACTTCATGAACATTGGAACAATACCCGATGAGGCAGACTTCAGAGTAATATTAGAAGATCAAAGAACAACAATAGGAAGAATAAGCGAAAAATTCCTAGAAAGACTAACACCAGGAGACATATTTGTTCTGGGAGGAAAAACCTACCAATACCTAAGAACAAGAGAAAGTAAAGTATTCGTTAGAAGTGCTTACGGAAGAAGACCAACAGTTCCACAATGGATAGGTGAAATGTTACCAAGAAGCTTCGACCTCTCAATAGAAGTTGGAAAATTCAGAGAACTTATTACAGAAAAGCTAAGAGAGCTGCCGGTTGAAGAAGTAAAAGAATGGCTCAAAAAAGAATACTATTTAGATGAAGCAGCAGCAAACAGCCTCATTCAATACTTCATAGAACAGTTAACATACGCAGGAAAAGTAGCATCTCACCGAAAAATAATACTGGAAGAGTTTTTCGACGAAAGAGGAAGACAAAACATAGTATTTCACGCACCCTTTGGAAGAAGAACAAACGACGCTCTTTCAAGGGCTTATGCTTATCAAGTCTCAAAACTTGTAAAAGCAAATGTAGCAACAACCGTAACAGATGACGGATTCATGTTAATCCTGCCTTATGGAAAAGTAGTAGACTTAAGAGAAATACCACCATTAGTAACCTCGAAAAACCTAATTGAAGTATTAAAGAAAGCAATTAGAAACACAGAGCTCTTCAAAAGAAGGTTTCAACATGTGGCAGCCAGAAGCTTCATGATACTTCGAAAATACAAAGGATACGAAATTTCACTATCAAAACAGCAATTCAGAGCATCAAAAATTTTAGATCTTATCGCGGACTGGGAAGACTTTCCAATAATAAAAGAAACATACAGAGAAATATTGGAAGATGTTTTCGACGTTGAAAACGCTAAAAAAGTTTTACAATGGATAGAAGAAGGAAAAACAGTATTTGACTTCTTACCAGCAATGGAAATACCCTCACCATTCGCTCATGGAACAATTCTAGTTGGAATAAGCGACATAGTGATGATGGAGGACAGACAAGCCTTACTCAAAGAACTACACCAAAAAATTCTTGAAAAAATACAAAGAATGCCAGCGACTATCACAATAGAGAGAAGATCTTTCGAAACAATACCAGAATCTATAGTTTCCGAATTCTTAAAGAAAAGGCGAATGTTAACTATTAGAACAAAAGAAGACATAATAAAAATTTTACATGAAATAGGAGCAATAAAACCTAGTGAAATAAAGAAATCAAAACATTTTGAAATAATAATATCAGGAACTGAAGATTCATCCAAGGAGAAAATGTGGAAACAAATTAAAAATTGGATATTGAAACTCGAAGAAGAAGGCAAAATCATACAAGTACCCTGCTTAAAGGGAATGACACTTCACTACATAACAGTTGAAGATTACCCAATATATGCCACCGCTTATCAAGAATCCGTAAAAATAAAAAGTGTAGAAAGAAAAATTCTAGATTACGTCAGAAGCTATGGCGGAGTAACCGCTGATCAAATAGCGGAAACACTACAAATAGAGAAGAAAGAAGTGAATAGAGCGTTAAAGAAACTTGAAAAAGCATACATACTACATAGAAAGAAACAAAAAACAAAAAAAGAAACAAAACGGCTCCGTACAGCATGGTACATTGCAGAAGAAATACTTCCAAGAAGAATTCTAATAAAAACAGCTAAGATGAATAAAGCAGAGGCTCAAAAACAAATAATTTTAAAATTCCTTCACATAAACGGACCATCCACGTTCAAAGAGATAACAGATTATACGGGATTTCCCCAAGATGAAATATCAAAAATCTTATCCATATTAGAAGCAGAAGACATGATTGAAAGAGGAAAATTTGTAGACTACAAACCTACACCACAAGTAATCATAAAAGAAGACCTAGAAGAACTAAGAAGATTATCAGAAATAATTGTAGAGAAGAAAATAATACCAACAGAAATACTAGAAGCTTATTATATGAAAATACAACATCTAACAGAAGATACTAAAGGATTTACAGAAAGCGATATACTAAAAATCTTAGCTGACTGCGGCCCCATGTACACCCTCGTAAACCGAACACCCACCCTATTAAACAGAATGAAAATACCAAGAGAAGAAATAGAAAAACTAATCAAAAAACTATGGAAAGAGAAAAAAATCTTTTGGATAAGATGCTTGAGAGAAATGAAAGCCCTTTGGATAATAGACAAAGAATATCCATTATTCTATAAATTATATGCTAAACAAATCAAACTTAACGACATAGATCAAAAAATACTTAATGAGATAAGAGAAAACGGACCAGTAGCCACTCACATTCTTGCACGCAAACTAAAAATTAAAACCGGGCAACTAAGAGCATCTCTACAAAAACTGGAAAGAAGCTACAAAATAATAAGAGTAGACATCACAACAGACGAAAAGGGAAGACCAGCAATACTATGGGACACAGCAGAAAAATTTGTACCAAAACACCTACTCAAAGAAGCCAAGAAAATAAGCATAGAAACAGCGCTCAAAAAATTAATTATAAAATTCCTTCACATAAACGGACCATCCACAATAGATGAAATATGCGGATGGATAGGCTTTCCAGAAGACAAAATCAAACCACTATTGAATGAACTACAAAAAGAAAAAATTACAAAACACGGCATGTTCACAAGAACAAAAATAGCAACACAATGGATATTAACAGAAGATTTAGAAAAACTATTCAAACCAGAAACTTAACCTCCAACACAAATTCATTTTAATATTAAACTACGAGATAAAGCATCAAATAAGTGATCTCTTGTTACCTAAAAAACAAGAACTGCAACATAATCAAAAGATAATTAGTATTTAATCCCAAGGTTTTCTATCTAATTCCATCTTCTCTAATTGCGTTAAAACATATTTTCGAGTTTCTTCTGGTTTAGGGAATTCTCGTATTATCTTTCCATTCCTAACAAGAGGCTTTAACATATTTTCCATGTTTTTTCCACATTTAGGACATTTTGGAGCAGGCTCATTTTCTAAGCGAACCACATCTATAAGACACTCAGAACATCTATACACTCTCTTAACACCGCTAAATTTTCCCCTCTTAGCACAAGGAACCCATTTACCCTCATGATGAATGGCAACAATATCCATAGCAAAATCGATTATCCTAGCATTAGCTATCGAAGAACCAACACCAAATCCAGAAACACCAGCTTTAACAAGTTCAGGAATCGTATCCTCATTAATACCGCCAGAAACAAAAACTTTTCCATCAAAACCTCTAGCTTTAAGTTCCCAAATAACTTCCCGAACGATATCCGCAAATTTACCACGCCTAGAACTTGGAGTATCAAGTCTGAAACCCCATATTCTATCAGGTCCAACAGTTTTCACAGCTCTTATTGCCTCAGAAACCTCGTCCAAATAAGTATCACAAAGAATTATTCGAGGTACATCCTCAGGCATAATACGGTCAAAAGCTTTCCAAGCCTCACTATGATCACCTTTCAAAACAGAGTAAATAATCATTAAACTATGAGGCATCGTACCAACAGGCTTCATTCCCAAAAATCTTTCAGCCCCCAATACACAAGACACTGCATCGCAACCACCAATGTAAGCATAAAACGCATTAAACGGTGAGATTGCAGGATGCGTTCTCCGTGCACCAAAAGAAACAATCAACACATTATTTCCAGCAGCTTTTCTTATTCTAGCAGCTTTCGAAGCAATACCAGAACCAACACAGAGAAAACCAAGAAGAGGAGTCTCATAAATAACAAATTTACCATAAGGACCTCTGATAGTCATAACAGGCTCCTTAATGCCGTAATAATCAGTTTTATAAATTACTGATCCTTCCGGAAAAGCATCAATATCAACAGGGACACCTTCAAACAACTTTGCAACATCTCTTAATCCCCCAAAAATGCCCCAAGGATAACCATGCGGCAAACCACTAATAGTAATTTCAGCATGAACCAAAGTATCCGCAAGATTCTCTTCTTCTAAGATCCTTAAAGTCCTGTAAAAATATATGTCAGTAGTCTTTCCTTCCTTAACATCCTCATGCTTCGCAAAAATAAATAAATAGTTATCATCCTTCCAATTCATGTTAACTGCCTCTCATCACTCACTTGCCACTTATCAAGACATTATCAAATACCTTATTAAAATGATTTCACTTAAAAGTAAAATGAAATCCAAGGGGTAGAGACAGGATCTATGGAGGAAGAGCGATGAAAAAGGTAATTCTGGTAATAGATATGTTGAATGATTTCATAAAAGAAGGAGCACCGCTAGAATTACCAGAAGGGAGAAAAATAATACCAAACATAAAGAAATTACTGGAAGAGGCAAGAAAGAAAAAAATACCAATAATATATATTTGTGATGCTCACCGTCCTGACGATACAGAATTTAATCAATGGCCAAAGCACTGTGTTGAAGGTACATCTGGGGCAGAAATAGTGGAAGAACTAAAACCAGAAAAAACAGACATAATAATAAAAAAGAGAAGATATAGCGGATTCTACTCCACGGATCTAGATCTAACCCTCAGAGAACTAAAAATAGACACACTGATACTGACAGGAGTAGCAACAAACATTTGCGTACTACATACTGCAGCTGACGCTTACTTTAGAGGTTACAAAATCGTGGTGGTTAAAGATTGCGTAGCAACATTAAACGAAGAGGCACAGAAAATAGGATTGGAGCACATAAAAAACGTATTGGGAGGAGAAATAAAAACACTAAACGAAACAATAAAAGAACTATAAGAGGGAGAAAAATGAGTGAAAACGAAATACTTGAATTAATAGAAAAAATAAAAGATGAACTAGACGACCTAACAATAAGATATCCACAAATAGAAGACGATGTAAGTGACATACTACTCTTAGTAGAAGAACTAGAAAGAAAAATCAAAGAAACACTATAACTAAAGCACATCTCTCGGAGGAAACATAATGTACGAAGAAATTGAACACATATTCAGAGCATATGACATTAGAGGAATATACAACCAAGATCTAACACCTGAAACGGTAACAAGAATAGGAATAGCTTTCGGAACACTCTTAAATGGTGAAGGAACAATAGCAATGGGAAAAGACGTGAGAACAAGTAGCACAGCAATAGAACAAGCCCTAACCGCAGGAATAACATCAACAGGGGCCAACGTAGAACTCCTAGGGACACTACCAATACAAGTAACAAACTGGGCAACATGGCAGGGAAACTACAAAGCAGGAATCGTAATAACAGCAAGTCATAATCCACCAGAATATAATGGAATAAGATTCCGTCGCTGCGACGGAACAGGATACATAGACATAGAAAATCAAGAAGTAAAGAAGATATTCTACCGAGGAAATTTTAAACTAGCAAAATGGAACAAAATAGGGAAAACAAATCAAGTAGACACCGAAAATATAATCCAAAACTATGTAGAGTTTGCATTAAAACATGTACAACCAGAAAGAAAAATAAAAGTAGTTTTAGATCTCGGAAACGGAGCAGCAACCTACGTAGCACCAAAACTATTCAAAGAAGCAGGATGCGAAGTAATAACATTAAATGAAACACCTGATGGAACTTTTCCCGGAAGAACACCAGATCCACTAGAAGATCCATTGAATGATCTTAAAGAAACAGTTGTTCGTGAAAAAGCAGATTTAGGTGTAGCTTTTGATGGAGATGGAGACAGGGCAATCATGGTAGATAACCTAGGAAGGAAAGTACAAACAGAGAAAGCAGGAATAATAATGGCAAAATACTTACTTCAAAAAAGAAAAGGGAAGATAGTTGCAAACATATCATGTAGTATGATAATAGAAGAAGAACTAAGTAAAATAGGTGGAGAAGTAGTTAGATGCAGGGTAGGAGACGTATTTGTAGCAAAAGCAGCAAAAGAAAACAACGCAATATTTGGAGTAGAAATATCAGCCCACTACTTCCTACCAATCTTCGGATTTTACTTCGACGATGCAATACTAGCATCTCTACTAATGACAGAAATATTATCAAAAACTGAAAGAAAACTAAGCCAATTACTTGATGAAATACCCACATACCCAATAAAAAGAATAAATGTACCTTGTCCAGACAAAATAAAATTCAAAATAACAGAACAACTGAAAAAAGACCTTATAAAAGAAGGATACAAAGTCGATGCGACTGATGGAGTTAAAGTAATTTTCGAAGATGCATGGGTACTAATAAGACCCTCAAATACAGAACCAAAAATAAGAATAACGGTGGAAGCCCGCACTGAAGACAAAGTAAATAATCTACTAAAGATTTACTCCAAGAAAATAGAGAACATGATATAACCAAAGGGAAAATCTCAAACCAAAATAGATAGCTAAAACGTTCAAAGTTCAAGTAAGTGTTAAATTTTAATATTCTATAATCTTTTCAATTTACTGTTCAAAAATAAGTTTTATATTTCTTTTTCCTAGAATATTCAGAGATATTTATGTTTTCGAATAATCGGTTTTCATGGGAATCTATCACCATAGCAATATTGTATTTTAAGCCTGTTCGGATTTTGATTAACATTTTCCTATAAACCGAGAGATTTAACTCTTCTTAATAATTTCCTAACATACTTGTGTGAAAGCATTGAACATACAGACTAGAATTCCTAAATTATATAGCCGTTATTCAAATTAAATAAAATCAAGCATTTATAAGCAAAAATTTGGCATGTGCACTCAACGTAAACTTTTTAAGTAAGAACATAAGGAAATACATGATAACAGAATATTTGTGGGAGAAGGAGAGTGTAAACACTTGAGAATGTCACATAAAATAGCATCACTTATACTATTAGTTTTAATAGTAGCAGCCTTTCTAAACTTCTCACCGCCAGCAACCGCCCAAGAAGGAGAAGCATTGGTCTTTCGATACGCAATGTTAGATGATATGGACACAACAAACTTCCTACATGGAGATACAACTTGGGACTGGGATGTATACGGAGTAGTTCTAGACGGCTGCTTTGCAAGAAACTGGACAAACTGGCCAGAGCTAATACCCTGGATAGGAAGCTGGACAATTGAAAATATAACAGTTCCAGACGGTTGGAGAATGAAAATAACAGTGAAACTAAGAGAAGGAGTTCTATTCCACGACGGAACAGAACTTACCGCAGAAGATTGTGTATTCTTCCTAAACATGACCCTAACACTAGACATCGCATTATATGCTCCTGCATTCTACAGAATCGAAAGAGTATACACCATTGACAAATACACCTTTGCACTTGAAACATACACAAACACCTCAGACGCATGGGTACTACCGGCAATACCCGGATTACTCTATCCAAAATGGGTATGGAAAGTAAGATTCGACCTAGACTGGGACAAACTAGCATACTTCAAAGAACACCCCGATGAAGCAGCAGAGTTCCTCGAAACAGTATTATTCCCATGGGAACCAGCAGAAGAATATATCGACGAATACCTACCCGAAGGTGCCCAAAACATAACAACGTATACCGATCCGGTAACAGGAGAAACCTTCAGACTAACATTCCTATTCGGAACAGGACCATTCATATTCAAGAAGAGAATACCTGGAGCATACATTGAATTAATTAGAAACCCCAACTACTGGGCTGAGAAATACCTAGCAGAAATAGGAGCTGTACCAGAAGGTACAAAAGTACCAAAGATAGACAAACTAATCTACTCAATTATAACAAACCCAGATGCACAACTACTAGCACTAAAGAAGGGAGAAATCGACTACATGGGCTGGTACGTACCACCAGCATCAATAGAAGCAGTAAAAGCACTGCCAGACGTTGAAGTAGTAATAGCACCAGCATACAACATGTACTACTTCTCATGGAACATGAGATTCAGACCCTTCAGTGACTACTGGTTCAGAAAAGCCTTTGCACACTGTGTAAACCAAACAGAAATCGTTGAAAAACTACTACTAGGCTACGGATATCCACTAGATGCACCACTACCAAAAGAAGTCTACAGCTACTGGTATAACGAGGAATACGTCGTTAAATATGAATTTGACATAGAAAAAGCAAAAGAAATACTAGATGCCCACGGATTCGTAGACACAGATGGTGACGGTATTAGAAACGACCCAGAAACCGGAGAAAACTTAGAGTTTGAATTAATGACACCAAGCTACGACCCAATAAGAGTTAGAGCCGGAGAAATGATCGCTGCATGGGCTGCAAAAGCTGGAATAAAAGTTATCGCAAAACCAACAGACTTCAGCACAATCGTAGACAGAGTATTCTATACAGGAAACTTTGAAGCATGGATCCTAGGTTGGGGTCTTGGCGTAGACCCAGACTTCTTGTACTACTTCTTCCATAGTGCCTTTACTGAATTCCCATGGGCATGGAACCCAGAAGGCTTCGTAAACTCAACCTTTGACATGTACGCAGACAGATTCATGCAGGAAATGGACCCAGAAAAGAACAGACAGGAAAATGTATGGCCAATGCTAGAAATATTAACAGACGCACTACCGTACATTCCACTATACTCAAGAGCAGCAGCTGATGGTATAAGAGCCGAATGGAAAGACTACGTAGTTGCCACTGGCGGAATACTACTATGGTACAGCTATCACTTCATGTACAAGAAAGCTGCACCACCAAAGCCAACATTACCATACAGTGCAATATTTGGTGGAATTGCGGCTTCATGGATATTCTTCATAGCTGTTGCAGCAGTATTTGCAAGATGGATTAGAAAAGTCGGCGCAACATAAACTCTAACTTCACACTTTATTTTATTTTATATTTTTAACCTTATTTAACCGAGGAATATTAATATGAGTTTTCACACAGAAAGATACCCTCAGAGAAAAGAGTATACAATACTAAGTTCTATAAGTGTAATTTTTATGATTTTTATCCTAATCGTAGCTTTTTTCTACCAGTTGATTGTAGTGCTTCTTTTTTCTTCCCTTTTAATTTTTACATTAGTTAGTGGTATTTTTACATATCGTTTTTTCAATTTTCTCAAAATTAAAGAAGAACTTGCTAGAGTCGGAAAAGTTTCCGAAAAAATATCAGAAGAAGAAAAAAGAATGAAAGTTTTAAAAGCTCGCTTTTTCTTTTTTCTTCTTCTCTCAACGCCACTAGTAATGATGCTTTTTCTCGACCCAATCACATGGACAAGCCTTGTGGTAGGATTGATGGGTGGAGTAAGCTTAGGAAACCTTTCTTTTTCACTTTATGTACGTGCTTGGGAGCATCGAAATAATCTTACTTTATACAGATATGTTCAAGATGTAGGCAAAGGGTTAATAGAACAAGGAATTATTGCTTACCGCAAACGAAAGAAATAAATACACTGGCTATTTTTAAAACCCTAGATATTCTGGATGGAGAAAGAATGAGATCAAAACTATTTAGTATTCTAATGATCTTAGTATTGTTAAGTGTCTCGGTCACTTTCTATCTTTACTACGTTATGGTATCATTTTGGGTTATCAATTTTAAGACAGCTGCGTATTTTGAAGTGGAAGTTATAAGCTTTGAGGTTGTATCTGCTGATAACGGTACAATAGCTGTGGATATAAAACTATACAACCCAGGCAAGCTACCCGTAGAAATATACATGATACAATATCGAGTATATGTTAGCAAAGACAGTTATGCAACTTTCCTTTCTCCACCCTATATTGTATACTATAAAGACCCTTTACAAATTAAACCTAATGAAACTCTAATCTATCAAACAATATACAGAACGGATTATATTGAAGTACTACAGTCGGCTGTTAAAAGCAAAGAAATGGCATGGCTAGTTGCAGGTGAAGTACACATCTCTCTTCCTCTATATCCTGGTATAATAGTATCATTTTACAAATTAAACGGAACAATGGAATACCTACCAGTAGGATCACCATCCTCAGGCTTCAATCCATAAATTTCCGTATATCTAGGTGACGCAATGTGAAAAACGAAAAATTCGTAAATATTTTAAAAGATTTATCAGTTCTCATCCTAGCGAACAACATCATTGTTGTCTCAAGTTTAGCAAGGATAATTTACCACTTTAGTAATTATGCACTTATATATATTCTCACTTTTCTCAGCGGAGTTATTCTAGGTCTTGTAGCAAGAGATATCAAACGAACTTTCCTATATAGTTTAGTAGTAACAACCTGTTCTTCTCTAATTCTTTGGATAACTCTTAACCTTCCTGTTTTTCTAAATGTGGTAACAGGTGAATCGCTAGTAATAGCGTATATCATTGGAAGAACATCGCAAGTAATTATTACCTTCCTTATAACATTAATTTTAATAGTTTCTTCCAGTCTATTTACGGTAATGATTCTAGGTGAAAAATAATTGTCAAAACCTTGCCCCTTTGAAAATATTTAAAAGATACTATAAATAACGTGTAAAAGAGGTGGCAAAACTTGGGTATGAGAGAATACCTCATTAAAAGAATCATCCAAGGAATAGTAACAATATTCGTAGTAATATCGATAAACTTCTTCCTATTCAGAGCAATGCCAGGAAACCCCTTCATGAGATTCATAGAAAGCCAACCACGTGGCAAAGTCAAAGAAATGGTCGACATATACATAAAACTATTCGGACTAGACAAGCCACTATGGGAACAATACCTAATATACATCAAAAACCTACTCATGGGGAAATTCGGCTACTCCTTCCGTCAAGTAGGTGTTCCGGTGTCTAAAATAATCATGGAAAGACTACCAAACACACTTATACTAATGGGAACAGCAACCACGCTCACAATAATAATTGGTATTGCCTTTGGTGTCATTGCAGCTGGAAGAAGAGGAGAACTAGCGGACATATCAACCGTAGTAGTAGGACTAACTCTATATTCGATACCAATCTTCTGGCTAGGCCTTGTATTTATACTAGTGTTCGGCTTCTGGCTCGGCTGGTTCCCACTATGGGGAATGATAACTCCAGGAAAATACTTCTCAAACCCATTTGAATACGCAGTAGACTATCTATGGCACATGACCATGCCATGCACAGTTCTAGTTTTAGTAAGTGCTGGCGGTTGGGCTTTAATCACAAGAAACGCTCTTCTCGACGTCTTTACAGAAGATTACATATTGACAGCAAAAGCAAAAGGATTAGATGAAAGAACAGTATTTTACAAACACGCACTACGAAATGCTATGCTACCCCTAGTAACAATGATAGCCTTAAGCTTTGGTTTCATAGCAAGCGGAGCAGTACTAACAGAAACAGTATTCTCATGGTACGGAATAGGAAGACTACTTTATGAAGGAACAATGCAACACGACTACCCAGTAGTCCAAGCGGCATTCTTCATGATCGCAATATGTGTAATAGCAGCAAACATAATCGCAGACATACTATACGCGTACCTAGACCCCAGAGTAAAGTACTAACAGCCGCAAATTAAACCATTTACAAATATTTCCTTAATTCAAAACTTATAAGTTCAATTTCAAGTTTATGATAAGGAGGTATATGAAATGTCAGATGATGATGTTGAAATGGCACCATGGAAAAGGAAAGTAAAAGGTTTTTGGGAAGCATTCAAAAGAAGTAAACTTGGAATGACAGGGCTAATATTACTATTAATCTTTCTCATAATAGCAATTGCAGCTCCCATTATTGCTCCTTACCCAGTGTATGGGCCAGAATCAAGAGTAGGAATACCCTTTGAGCCTCCAAGCAACGAACACTGGCTTGGATGCGACGAATTAGGAAAAGACATTTTCAGCCAATTACTATGGGGAACCAGAGTATCCTTATTCGTAGGCTTTTTAGCAGCATTAATGGCCACTTTCATAGGCTTAATAATCGGAATAGTCTCAGGATACTTCGGCGGTGTTATAGATGACTTACTTATGAGAATTACAGACATAATACTTGTCATACCAGGCTTACCTTTCATGATTATATTGGCAGCAGTACTTGGACCAAGCATCATAAACATCGTATTCGTTATAGGAATCCTCGGCTGGACAGGAACTGCAAGGCTGATAAGATCGCAAGTACTCTCCCTTAAAGAACGTCCATTTGTAGAAGCTGCAAGAGCAGCAGGCGCAAGCGACGCGCATATAATGTTTAAACATATAATGCCCAATGTAATGCCACTAGCATTTGCACAAATGATTCTCGGAGTTTCTGGAGCAGTACTATCCGAAGCAGGTCTAAGTTTCTTGGGACTTGGTGATCCAACACACATAAGCTGGGGAATGATGTTACATTACGCTTACGAATTCGGTGCACTACACATAGGAGCATGGTGGTACGTGATACCCCCAGGAATACTAATAACTGCTGTCGTGGTAGCATTTACATTCATGGGATACGCATTCGATGAGATATTAAATCCAAAATACAGGAGGAGAAGATAACAACAAGAGATGGAGGTATGTATAATGGCGATGCTAGAAGTTGAAGATCTTAAAATCTACTACGAAGTCATCGGAGGAGATGTAAAAGCCGTAGATGGAGTATACTTTGATTTAGAAAAGGGAGAAGCATTAGGATTAGCAGGTGAATCTGGCTGTGGAAAAACCACCGCAGCCCTCGGTATACTAAGACTATTACCTTCAAACGGAAGAATAGCAGGTGGAAAAATACTATTTGAAGGCAAAGATCTAGCAAAAATGAGCGAAGAATCCATAAGAAAATATAGATGGAAAAGAATATCAATTATATTTCAAGGAGCAATGAACGCCTTAAACCCCGTTATAAGAGTCGGAAACCAGATAGTTGAAGCAATATTAGCACATGAAAATGTCACAGAACAGGAAGCATGGAGAAGAACGGAAGAACTATTCGAAATGGTTGGATTAGATCCAGAAAGAGCAAAAGACTATCCACATGAACTTAGCGGTGGAATGAGACAAAGAGTAATGATAGCCATGGCATTAGCATGCAACCCTGATCTAGTAATTGCAGATGAACCAACAACAGCCCTTGACGTAACAATCCAAGCACAAGTCTTAGAATTAATGAAAAAATTACAAAAAGAACTGAATCTATCATTAATACTAATTACTCATGATCTAGCTGTTATAGCAGAAACATGTAATAAAGTAGCCATTATGTATGCTGGTAAAATAGCGGAATATGCCGATACCTACACAATTTTTAAGAAACCGTTACACCCATATACAAGAGGACTTATCAAAGCAGTACCAAGCATAAAAGGTACAAAAGAAAAACTTGTAGCAATCCCAGGAAGTCCACCAGACCTATTATATCCTCCGCCTGGCTGCAGATTCCACCCACGCTGCAAATACGCCAAAGATATATGCAAAGAAAAAGAACCAGAACTCACCGAAGTAGCACCAGGACATTACGCCTCATGTCACTTCGTAGATGAAATGAAAAACATACCATTCTAGGTGAGACAAAATGGAAAATAAAACTGTAATAAAAGTAGAAAACTTAAGAAAATGGTTCCCAATCAGAAGGAGCTTCTTTGCAACACTGTTTTCAAAAGAAGAACTTTATGTCAAAGCAGTCGACGGAGTAGACTTTGAAATAAAAGAAAGAGAAGTTTTCTGTCTAGCAGGTGAATCTGGCTGTGGAAAAACAACAACCGCAAGAACCATACTCAGACTTGTAGAACCCACAGATGGAAAAATCTATTTTGATGGTGACGACATAACACACTTAAAAACAAAAGAACTCAAACCTTACAGAATAAAAATGCAAATAATATTCCAAGACCCCTACGAATCTCTAAACCCTAGACTATCAGTCTTCGATATAGTTTCAGAACCCCTACAAGTAAACAAACTATATGAATCTCAAAGAGAACTTAAAGAAAAAGTAGCAACAGCACTAGAAGAAGTTGAATTGATCCCCCCAGAAAGATTCATGTACAGATTCCCACACGAACTTAGTGGTGGACAAAGACAAAGAGTAGCAATAGCAAGAGCAATAATAACAAGACCAAGATTCATAGCTGCAGACGAACCCGTATCAATGCTTGACGTTTCAATAAGAGCAGAAATTCTCGAATTAATGGACCGCTTTAAACGCGAGTTTAACATAGCTTACCTATACATTACTCACGATCTATCAACAGCACGATACGTAAGTGATAGAATAGGAATCATGTACCTCGGAAAAATAGTTGAAACAGGCAACATAGACAAAGTATTAGATGACCCACAACACCCATACACACAAGCTCTAATATCAGCAATACCAGTACCAGACCCAACAATGAAAAGGAAACGTGTAATATTAAGAGGCGAGCCACCAAACCCGATATATCCTCCGCCTGGCTGCAGATTCCACCCACGTTGTCCCTATGCTAAAGATGTATGCAAAGAAAAAGAACCAGAGATGGTAAAAGTCGGAGAAGAACACTACGCAGCCTGTTGGTTACTCAGCTAAACCAAAATAATTCTCTCAGTTTTTTCACTTAATAATTACTTAAAATTGGCTTCCATCCCAACATATATTTTTCTATTTCCTTATTGTTGAAAATTACAGTTTAGTATGTACCCTGTTATTGAAATAGTTGTGCTATGGTAAATAGTATATCTAATAGCATTTTATTTTAAAAGTAGGTCAATAAATTTTTCGCGTCACCTATATAAAATAGCATCATTGTTTTGCTGAAGCTTTATCGAACCTTTTACTCAGATGTTTAAAATCCATAAATCGAAAACTATATTAGTAAGGTTATGAATAAAAAATTAAAAAGCTGTTACCGAATATGCATGTTTAGTGGAGAGGTGGATAGCGTGAAAAAAGCTGCAATCTTAATAACACTATTTGTCTTAACCTTAGCCTTGGCATGGATACCAACAAACAGTGGAGTAGTTGCTGCTCCAACCGTTACAATCAAACAAATCAGTGTGAAAACAATACCACGCGTCGATGCGCCGCAAGCTCTTTATATCAGCAATGAACCACTCGTTACTGGGAGTGTAAAAGCTGATGTAGCTATCGAGGATGTTACAATCGAGGTATCTCCAACAACAGATGGTTTTGTAGAGTCGATAGTCAGTATTCACATATATGTTGAACCTGAAAATGCAACGTTCAGCGGTACCTACTCCATAATTAGTTCGGAAGGAGATGTTATTAGAGAAGAGGAAATAGAATTCGAAGGTTTTTACGGTGCAATATGGGATACAACGACAATACCAGATGGCGAGTACACAGTTAACGTTACTGGTGTGGATTATTTGGGTAACAGATTTACTGATGCAGTAACCGTGAAAGTTGACAACACTCCACCAGAAATAACATTCGTAACCCCAGCAAATGGATCGTCACTACTCGGAACAGTAGTAATAAACTTTACCATAACTGATCTATACCTAGAAACTGAAGCAACCTTAAGAATAGATGCAGTAGAAATAGCCTTAACTGTCACATCAGGTACACCTGTACTATACACATGGGACACAACAGAGGTTGGTGATGGAGTCCACACGATCGTAGTAACGGCACGTGACGCTTTAAGAGAAGCATCAGCATCATTGATAGTTGAAACACTAAATTACATAAAAATAGCCAATTCCGCATTAACATACGGTATCCTACTAGGACTTCCACTCGGTCTCGGCATTGGTGTAATAATCTCATTTGCACTAGCAAAAGCTATGATTCCAAAGAAACTCAAAGAAGAGGGTTAACGACATTTACTCTTTCTTTTATTTTGTATCTTTTTTCTTTTTAGTTTCTAATTTTGATAAACTTTAAAATCCATATATGTACTGAGTTTAATTTGGTGGATATTGTTGGAAGAGAAGAGTCTGGAGGAACTAGTATCAAAATTAAAGGAAGCAAGAGAATATTTGAGTAAAGCAATAAATGTATTTGAAACACCTAAAAAACTAAAATTTTTTGACGCTATCCTTGGAGGTCTTTTCGTACGCGTAGGAGTAGCAACCTTACCGGCAAAATATAGAAAAGCACTGATCTATGTTGCAAAAGCACAAGAGTCGCTAAATAATATGCAAAAACTACTTGAGGAACTATCAGAAGAAGCATATGATATAGTGGCCCCTGCTTTACAAAATATTCATAATATAGATCTAAATCAAATCATGCTAATTTTATCTAAAGAATGGCCAGAAAATGAAATAATCCAACAAATAGACAACAAATTACAAATAATTGAAAATATCATAAAAAACGTAGAGAAAATCAAAATTTAAAAACAACTAATTTTAAAATCAAAATTCAAAATTTCAAAAGACTTAAGAAAATTTTATCAGCATACTACTTCTTTCTTCTTCTCTGTTTTCTCTTCATTCTTCTTCTTCTCTTCTTAAGCCATTTTCTCCTCATTCCATGCCGCTTAGCTTTAACACCCCATAAATGTCCCACTTTCTTAACCTCCATCCAACTGGTCAAGATTTAAAATTACGCTGATTTAATGAACACATAGCTTAAAAACTTTAAGCTAGGAAAGATAATACTTCATCTTCTAAAAAATTATAAAATTTAAACATTTCCTTTAATACTACTATTACCCAATTAAATATACTACAACAAAGAAGTGTAAGTAAAAGATAAAATACTGATTGACAAACTTTGGAGGCTTAGCTTTGAGTATAAAGTTACCAGAAGGGAAAATTCCTCCAGAGACATTAAAAAATATCGTTTTTAAAAATCTTGGAGTATCAAATCCAAGAGTGCTGTTAGGACCTGGAATAGGAGAAGATGCGGCGGTAATAGAATTAGAGCGGAAAGTAATTGTAGTAGCTACAGATCCAATCACGGGAGCAATAGAGGACATAGGATGGCTAAGTGTGCATATAAATGCTAACGATATTGCGTGTCACGGCGCAAAACCCACATGGTTCCTATCCACAATTCTCCTCCCAGAAGACTCAGATGAAAAAATATTAGAAAAAATAGTTGTACAAATGGACAAGGCAGCAAAGGAACTAGAAGTAACCATTGTGGGAGGACACACCGAAGTTACACCTGGACTAAAACGACCAATAGTCACAGGATTCATGATAGGAGAAGTAGAAAAAGGTAAATTTATTACAAGTAGTGGAGCCTCACCCGGCGATAAAATCATCCTAACAAAAGGAGTAGCCATCGAAGGAACAGCAATAATAGCAGCCGAAAGAGAAAAAGAACTTCTCAATATACTCGATAAAAACTTAGTAGAGAAAGCAAAGCAGTACAAATGGAAAATAAGCGTTGTTAAAGACGCATTAACAGCAGTAGAGGTTGGGGGGGTAACTGCAATGCACGACCCAACAGAGGGAGGAGTTCTAGGAGGTTTACATGAGATAGCAGATGCAAGCAAAGTAGGATTCGCAATACAAGAAGAAAAAATAAAAAAGATGATCAGCAAAGAAACAAGAAAAATATGTGAAACATTGCAAATAGATCCCTTATGTTTAATAGGCAGTGGAGCATTGCTCATAACGGCAAAACCTGAAAAAGCGGAACAAATAGTTAATACTCTTAACGACAAAGGAATATTTGCAGAAATCATAGGTCACATACTAGATAACCCTAAGAGAAGAATATTCTTTAGAAAAGATGGGAAAACAAAGAAAGCTCAAAGACCCATGCAAGACTCTCTCTGGGAAGCTTTATCAAAAAAATTAAAAGTTAATCGATAGTTAAACCAGCTTTCTTAAGCAATTCCAATATTATTATACCAATAAACACCCAAAAACCAGCTTGGAAAGTATCAATTAAAGCATAAAAAGCAGAAGCAAAAATAGGAACGAAAAATATAGAAATAAGAAAAGTAGGTAAAAATCCTCCAATCAATGCGCCAGAAACTACATATAAAACCTTCTTCATTCTCTTTCTTTCCTCACTAACAACATCCTTTACTATTCCCGTCGAAAATCCTAAAGCTACATTACCCAACAATGGGATAAGAGGAAATTCACCTCCACGAATAGAACCAGCAACACCCACAATTACACCACATAAACTCCCACCGAGAGAACCCATAAGCATACCAGCTAATTGAGGAATTAAAAATGAAGGAGTAAGTTCTACGACGCCAGGTATAACCACAATAGCAGCAAAATATCTTAACAAAGCTCCGAGGGCACCTAAAACAGTTACAATCGCAATCTGTTTAGCATTCACCTCAAAACCTCCACATATCATTTAGATAAAGCGTCAAATAATGCTCTTACCAGAATATTTAACTCTTTCGTTGAGGCTACACCAACCATAAGGAATTTCACATATTTTAAAGCAAATTCAATAGCTTCTAACGGCTTTAACCTACCCCCAGCTAAAACCTTAATAGCAATAACTGGCCTTTTTGCTTCTTCAACAGCTTTAAGAGACAACTCTTTTGAGGGAAACATCATGACACCAAGCATATTTATAGGGGTCATAAAACCATTAAAACTAAGTTTAGATTTTTCTAATACCGGAATCGTGATGCCAGAATGATGAGAACCAAGAATTACGAGGCCTCCATACAAACTTTGTAGAAAACTTAACAAACTATCCAAAAGATCAAACCGTCCGGAAACAACTAAAAAATCAATCTCAGAACCTGGTTCAACAAACACTACTTTATATCCATCAAAAATGTTTAAAATACGTTCAACAGGACGTAAATTTATCGAAAGTCTCTTAAAATCTTCTTTCGCATAGGGCTTCAAATGTTTGGATGCTTTTAAAAACTGTTTTTTCCATCCTTTTCTCCACTGTAAAACCGGATCATTCAGATATCTTTTTAAAAGATCATTCTCATCAACAAGTTTCTTTTCGTTATGATAATAGGTTAACCATCTTCTAAATACATCAATTGGTTTACCGTCGATTTCAAGAGGCACTGGTATACAAATTCCAAGACCAATTTCAATTCCATAGTTAGCTTCCACCTTTTTAATAGCATTAAGTAAATTATTGAAAAGAGAGTTTTCTATATCTGGCATAACACCTAAAACATCAATACCATATTCAACGGCAACCGATAAAATTTCTATAATATTCTCTATATTGCTAAAGCGTTTCCTGTAAATTTCGTCATGCTTAAAAGACTTATAAGAAACACCGATGAAAGGTAATGAACCTAATATCAACATCGGAAATTTGTATTTTTCTATTTCTAGGCGTGGAATTACATTTTCATGTTTCAATTTTCTTCCCCTTTTCCGCCTGATACACTTTATGATACAATTCTAATAAAATAGATTTTGATGGAATTACTTCTAGGATATACGGCAATTATTTTTTAGGTTTATTGACTCTAAAGTTAAAATAGAAATGTCTTTCTGAAAACTCGAAGTCTTAAATCCACTCGCAATTCGGTGAAGCGTAGGATGATAAAGACATTAAAAGTGAAGATACGTCCTTATATGGAAGAAGATTTAGAGGGTGCTTCAAAAGTAGCTTATAGAGCTTTTAAGGGTACCCTCGATGCTAAATGGGCAATTTGGGGACTTAATAGATGTGAAAAAGTCCTAGTAGCTGAAATAGATGAAAATATAGTTGGTGTGGTGGAATTAGAAAGTTTCTGGTTTAAGAATATCCTTCATGGATACATATACTACATATTTGTTGACCCTGACTGGCAAAGACAAGGGGTTGGAAGCGCTTTACTTAGAGGTGCTGAATCTTATTTCAAGGAACAAGGAGCCAAATACATTTGGGCAACAACCGGTAAAAGAAATTTCAAAGCCAAAAAATTCTTTGAAAAAAATAAATACAAAAACATTGACCCTCAAGAACTCAAAAAGAAGTATAGTAGGCGAGAATTTAAATATCTACTCTGGCATCTCTACTACTGGAGTGAAGATGTAATTTACCTCAAAAACATAACGTAAGAAAATACTAGGGAGGAGAAAACTTGAGTAGGGAATGGGAAATCATTCTATGCTCTGGCGCCGAACATTTAACAGACCAATTTAAAAAATTAAACTATAATGTTCATGTAAGCGGCTTAAACTATGATGAAAAACGTTTTTTCCCAAACAGCGATCTCTACACAAGACTTGATACCGTGGAAGAACTAAGTGAAAAAAGAGTCTTGGTAATTCAAAGTGCAACCTATAGCGGAGAACTAGATAAAGAGAAATTTACCACTGCTGATCGACTCTGGGAAACCTTACAAGTATTAGATATACTTAAACATCCGCTAAAAGTCTCTGAAAAAGCACATAAATTTTACGAATACCAAAAACTCGAACCTCCAAAAGAAATAATTGTACTTTACACGTTTTTACCATGTGCTCTCCAAGACAAAGCTTTCAAAACAGGTGAAGTAATATCTGCTAAGCTTGCAGCTGAACTAACCTTGATGAAAGCAAATAAAATAGTTACAATAGATCCACATCCACCTGAAAATGTGCTTTGGGTAAAAAAGCTAGTGGAAGATGGCAGACTAGAAGTGATATCGGCAGTACCAACACTAATAGAAGAGGCTGAAAAAAGATTTAACTTGAAATCCTACGATTTACTAACTCCTGATGAAGGGGCACAAGAAAGATTTGGAATCAAAGGCTTTAAAAAACAACGATTTGACAGCTTTACAGTTATGATAAGTGGTGACTTCGACGTTAGAGGGAAAGAAATAATTGTTGTAGATGATTTAACAAAAAGCGGATCAACTTTAATAAAAGCTAGAAACACCCTACTAGAGAGTGGAGCAGAAGAAGTTGTATGTTGTGTAACCCATGTTCTACCCACTGTAAGTGAAGGCGAAAAACTTCTCAGAAGACTCGTTGAAAAACTTGAGGGAAAAATTCTAACAACAAATACGGTTAGAACTAAAACCTTTGAAGAAGAAAACCCCCAATGTCTAGTAGACATAGTACCAATTATCCATAATTGGTTACAAACCACGTAGATTTCAAGCAACATTTTAATAAAACTAAGTTTGGGAGTTTATGTTAAGTTTAGGTGAAAGACAAATTGAATATACCATCCGAACACACAAGATTTTCATTGGAAGTAGAATTGGACCCGTCTCAATTTGATAAGTTTTTAAATTTCATTGAAGAATATTACATATTGCCAAAAGTTTCACTAATTTTCAGACATATTATAGAAGAGAGTATTGAAGGATATGTAGTTAAATTTATTGAGATCTGTCCAGCATACCCACAACTATATGCTCAAATATTCATACATGTCACAACTAGACCATATGTTGAAATATATTATCCGTCTACATGTCCTTCTCAATGGATAGCATCCATAGTATATCATCTAAAACGAACAGCACAGATTTTCGCTAAAACAGAGGGAAATGCTGTTCTTTCACTATTATTTGTAACAGGTAAACCTCCAATAATGGAAAAATTAAAAACACCAAGATCACTTGGCCTATTTAGCGATAGTATGATCATGCTATACATGTTTACCTATTTCATCATTCTCCTAGCCTTTTTTGCAAACCCCATGTTGGCTCCAATAGTTTTTGTCGTTGTACAATTATTTATTCTTTTTAACGCTGATAAAATAGTTTATTCGATGGGAAAATGGAAAATAACCGATGAACATAATATCGTGCAACTAGTAAAGATAGTAACACGATACAGAGACCTCCAATGGTTCTTACATACCTATGGAGATTCCATAACAGAAATTAAACAGGCTATCTATGAAAGAACAATTGCACTTGGAGAACTAATAACCCCTCCACGAGTTTTAGAAATACTTGAAGACATTGGAATAAATATAGAAATTCGACAACTAGAAGTAAGAAATATCGATCTATATAGGTTAGTTTCGATCTTAGCCGCTAAATTCAAAGCTCATATGCCTAAAATAGCAATAGCTAATGTTCTTCTACCGAATGCTGCTGCAGCAGGAATATCCCATAAGAGATCAACATTACTTATAACCTCCGGTCTTCTAGGCATATGTGACGAAGGAGAACTTGAAGTAATTGTTGGACATGAGTTTTCTCACATTAAAGGAAGAGATCCACTTTTTCTCTTCTCTCTCTTTATAGGAGAATTTGCATTAAGATTCCTAGTGTTTTCCATTTTTCCCTTCCTTATACAACTATGGCTTCTATATTTTCTTGCAATATTCTCTCTTTTATTCTTCTTTGCGAAATTCTTCGAAGCTAAAGCAGACTTAGAAGCTATCTATATTTCTGGAAAACCTAGAGAACTCGCTTCGGCCCTCAGAAAATTCACTATATTTATGCCCCCTCGAAAACTACGTAGATCTGTCATTAAATGGTTTAGCTGGGATCCTCACCCACCCTTATGGTTTAGAATCGAAAGAGCGGAAGAATATGCAGCAAAAGGACTAAAGCCTGTAAAGCATTTTCTGCTTAGAAGTGTAATCGACGTAGTTAAAGGACTATTTCGGGATTTATTCAAAATAAAACCCAAAAATATGTAGAAAAAGGATGAGGTTGTTACTTATAAGCAAAGAATGCGCAGTGAAGATCTTTAAGTGTGGAGTACCTTAGCTCTACTGAAGTTTTTCCGAACAACTTATCAATTATTTCCTGCATAGCTTCAGAAAATAAATCTAAATCTTTGTCTTCAAAGGATTTCAACAATTTTTCTGCAACTTTAAAAGCTTCTTCATCTAAAATTTTACCATATTTGTCTGGTTTCTTTTTCATAAACTCTATGACTTTCCTAGGTGACTCTGTATTATTGACAAGCATAGAATTTATAACCATGTCAAGAACAAATTCAGCGGCAGCTTTATAATTCTCTTCCTTCACCTTACTGGACACCATTTCAGCATCATTTCGAGCTATCGTGTATAAATCTTCACGTGCATTGTTTATGTATTGTTTAAAGTTCCTTATGTCTTCTTCAGAGGGAGGTTCTTTCCATGACATTAAACCACAACCATTTTAATTAATGTAGAATTCAAAATCTATTACTTACTTTAAAATATTTCCACTTCAAGTCCTACTTAACTGAAAACTTAGTTTTTTGTGAAACGATGATTTTTAATTCTTTTACGTTAGTATCATTCACAAAGTTCTCAACATTTGAAATTATTTTTTCTGCTGGTTGTTCTGCAAACATCTTGGGAGTTGCAGCAACGATCCTAATTCCTAGACTTATCCATTCAAAAATCACACCTAACGGTTTTTCTGTATTTGCCGTATAAACGATTACGGGTGCATAGTAATCAATAGCCTTATTTCTACCGTTACAAGTTAACTCGAAATCTGAAAAGACCATTGTTCCCTTCCTTTTTAAATCATCAATCATATAATGCCTAAGAATGATGCTACCAAGTTTATTAGTTACATCATAAAAAATCAAAGCTTCTTCTCCAAGTTTTAATTCCCAAATGTTCAAGTATATCCCTCTTAATAATTCTTGAATAATAATCTTAAAAGTTAAGTATTACCCTTTATTCTTACTTAAAAAGTTAAATATCCCTGCTCTTGCATCGTCCAACTCAGCAACTTCCCTAGAATAAGCAGTAATTTCCACTTTCCCATCTTTTTTAAAAAGTATTTCACACATTAAATAACCATAATCATCATAAAATATTTCAAGCCTCTCATCAAAATCAAAAACATCCGCCAAGAAGATTGAACGCAAATTATATAATCGAATTAATTTTCTTCTAAAAGCATTAAACTGCCTATTCATTTTATGACTAATAGACTCAAAAACATCTGGAAGCTCCATAAACCACTTCACATCAATAACCTCGCTCTTTAAAATAAAAATTGCATATATTTAAACCTTATCGAGCTAGAAAGTTAATATACCACTTTCATCTATTTAGCAAATAACCAAAAATATAAACAAAGTAATTTAGGATTTACAAAAAACAAAAGTCTATTAGAAAATCCATATACCCTTAAAAGTCATTGGAGATGTTAAAAGATGCAAATACTTATAACAGGTGGTACAGGCTTTATTGGACAGTATTTAATTGAAAGTTTAAAGAAGGAAGGACATGAAATTACCGTATACGCGATAGATCCACTCCAAATAGAGAATATAGATGTCGTTATAGGTGACATAAGAGACGAAACAAACCTTAAAGAAACCTTTGAGAAAGTTCGTCCAGAACTGGTTTTTCACCTTGCTGCGATTGTAAGCTACTCAGCACCAAAGGAATTAATGTATTCTGTTAATGTTGAAGGTACAAAAAATGTAGTAGATAAATGTCTGAAATACAATTCAAAAATGGTATTCACAAGTTCCGTATCAGTCATAGGAAGATTTAAAGGCATAGCAAACGAAGAGACACCCTGTAAACCATTTACAACCTATGGAAAAACAAAATTAGAAGCAGAAAAAATAGTGGTAAAAGCATATCAAGAAAATGGGCTTCCAATCTCAATAATAAGACCCGCTCCAGCATACGGAGAAGGATCCCCCCAATATAGAGTTCTTATACCCTTAATAGCAAAAGGAAAACTACCAATAATTGGCTCAGGAGAAACAACAACACATCAAATATATGTTAAAAATCTAATTGATGCGCTCCTCCTGCTAGCCCGTGAGAAAAGAGCGGAAGGAGAGATTTTTATAGCTGCTGATGAAGAAACAATAACATTAAAAGAACTGTATTATTTCATTTTAGATTATCTGGGAATTAAAAGAGAAATAAAACATATACCAGTTTTTTTAGCAAAAACGGGGGTTCTTCTGTCAGAAATTAAGGCGAAGTTAACAGGTAAAAGACCAAAAATAAGTAGAGAATTCTTAGAAACAATACTTGCACATCGACACTATGATATTTCTAAAATTAAAAACTTAGGATACAAACCGAAATATTCCCTTAAAGAAGGTATGACTAGGACAATTGAATGGTGTAAAGCAGAAGGACTAGTTTAAGCTTAACACTTCAAATAATATCTTTAAACTCAAGTAGTATAAAGGGATGGCGCCATTTCAAGCCCCATATTAGTGCTATTTCTCGCATTGTTTATAAACATAGTATTATAAGATTTAAATCGGCTTGGATGGCGATGAAATATGAAAACTTCTCAGCAAGTCGACGGACCAAAACATAAACATGTATGGCGCCTAACTATCATTGCACAAGGTAAAAATCCTCGAAAACCTCCAATACCTCTCTCTGCAGTAAAATGGAAGAGCTCAGGGATATTTTATACATTTTGGTTTCTAGAAGAGAAAGAAGCAGAAAAGTGGAGAAGTTATTTCGCATCTAAAAAGGATTTTTTAGTATTTTGGTTCTTAAAAGAAAAAATAAAAGCGTAATTTTTGCCAACAATTTTAAATAAGGATTTTTAACCTTAAAATTCGACCATAACAAAAAATACCCGACAACTTCATCGTAATAACTATTTCAAAGTTGAATGAGGGTATTTAATAATGCCCCTAATACCCTGGAAATATGTTGCGACCTGGACTTGTTTTGCATGCGGTAAATGTTGTCGCAAATTTAAAGTCCAATTAAACCTCAGCGAAGCAGAAAAACTAGTAGAAAAATATGGTACAAACACCATAGAATTCGAGAGAGGTAAACCATATCTAAGAAGGAGAGGGGAAACATGCATTTTCCAAGATGGAAATATCTGCGGTATACAAGAAGACAAACCAATCGCTTGCAAACTTTGGCCCTTCTACGTCAAAAATGCACCAATACACCCAAACGACTTCTTTTCAGCACACTACAGATATAAAAATAAAACTTTTTACATCTATATTCACAGCTGGTGCACAGGAGTCAATAAAGGACACATCCCAGTATATAAAATTTTACCAGAAGTCGTATCACTATATTTAGGAGAACAAAAAAACCAGTTGTTCACAACATCAACACTCCTACCAACGATACCTTACCAAGTAAATTTCCCAGCAAGCATCCTAAGAATGAGCAAACTGAACCCACATAAAATCTTGTAGTTCCCGTAGAAAGTCTGAATACTCTAGTGAACCTAATGGCAAATAATCACAAATAATAATTCTCAAAATACTGTCTCTCACATGTAGAACAATTCTCTCACTATTGGATAGAGAGATATACTTTCTTAGAAGGGCAACAATTTCATGAGACCACTCCGGCGCTACCACATTATCCTTCTTAGACTCTTCCCGTTCTTCGTCTTCTGTAGCATCCACAGTGACAGAAAACGAGTTCTCAAACTTAAAGGGAATATTAAATTGAAAAATTAAGAACTTTCCATATTGATCGTTAAAAACCTCCGTATCCTTAATGAAAAATTTTAAACCATTTTCAACAAGGAATACTAATTCACGCGGTCCGTAAGCCAACTTTTCTCCATCTTTTTCAAGAATCATATTTGCTAAGTCTTTCTCTTCCAATTTGTTTTGTAACTTCACCTTAGCATTCAAAAATCGTCGAAGAAAATTTAATTCTTCCTCTATTATTGTCCTACCGATATCTAGAAGCGATTTATCGCTTTTTACTGCCTTAATTTCAGTTCGCTTTGCCCAAAAGGCCAAAACGACATTTATTGGAAGAACTATGAGCAACGAAGAACAAAGAAAGGACAAAAAAAGCAGATCTACAAAATTTGAAAGCAAGATAACTTTTGGTGAAAAAATTAGCAGAAACAAAGGAGTAAACAAAGCAAAAACAATAAGCGTTTCAAATAAAACAAACCTTAATTTGCCCGCGTAAGAAGCAAATCGAACAATCCTGCTAGTGGAATACAATCTTGATTTAAAACCCTTAACTCTTTCTAAAAACTCTTTCCTTAGAAATTCCAGATCCTTTCTCATCGAATCACCTGACTTCAATAATTCATACATACTGCTTTAATAGGTGTTCAATTTTCTTTCTGCAAGCTAAACAAAAATTTTTGGTTTTAAAATCTGTCTCTCCAACATGATTGCTAAACTTCATAACACACCTAGGATTACTACAATGACCAAGACCAAACGTGTGACCAATCTCATGAATAACGGTTTTTATAATTCTCTCTGATAAAAGTTCCATATTTGGAGGGTCACCGTAAACTTCGGG
This sequence comes from Candidatus Baldrarchaeota archaeon, assembly GCA_019056805.1. GTDB lineage: Archaea > Asgardarchaeota > Baldrarchaeia > Baldrarchaeales > DXJG01 > DXJG01. Next base: position 404,834 of record DXJG01000002.1, read on the forward strand.
TCGAAGCATGAAAAAGGAAACAACAGCTCCACGGCCGTGCAAATTTGCTTGCCCAAAAACGAAATTTAAACCTGGAACAAAGAGATTAACATCAGTAATAGCTATAACTCTTGTGAAATTAAGTTTTTTAGCATATTCCTCTGCTATTGACACAAAGTATGAAGCAAGATATTGTTTTCTTTCTGGAACGTAAGCTTCCTCAGGAACGGGGAGACTTTCCGAATAGATTTCGCAAACTGCTGTATATACTTCTTTTAATGCGGTACAAATATCTTCAAGTATTTTTCTTTGAATATTTCCTATCGGAAGAACCAGTATTTTAAACAATATTTGGCCTCCGTTTCTCTTAGATTACTCCTCTGAACTTTCAATGTTTTCTCCTCTTTCTTCCCCTTTCACCGTTTCCTTAGCTTGCTTCTGGATCAGTTTTTCTCTCCAAGCATTAATTTTCTCTTTCAGATTCTTATCTATAAGTAATTGTTCTATTTCATTAAGAATAAAGCCTACGGTTTTAATATTGATTTTTGCTTCATCTATTTTTTTATCGCGCAAAAGCAAATCTGTTTTTTCTAAAAGTTCTTTTGCATCATTAATCATGCGAAGAAAAGCATATGTTAAAAATTCGGGGAATTTTCTCAGTTTCTCTTCTAATTGCGATGTTTTTTCCTTTAAGCTTTTGAGATTTTCCTTTACTTTTTCACTTTCCTGAATCAAATGTAATGTGATGTTCACTGGACCTACAATGGTTGAATAAGCAGTTCCAAGAGAATCAAAGTATTCTAAATTTACACTAATACTATATTCTTTCTTTTCCACACCTTCATCTGGAACTCTCAACGTCAATTTTAAATCAACGTCCTTACCAGCAGGAAGAGTATCTATTTTAACTTTTGTCTCTCCCTTTAGAATTTCCACTTTTTCTGGCATACTAAATGAAATTTTTATATTCCTAGCTTCTCCCTCACCATTGTTTTTTAGTTTCAAATTTATAACAAATGGTTTTCCAAAAGTTATATCAAATGGAACGTGAAGCATAGGAACTATCTTTGGAAACTTAATTTCCTTTCTAACTTTCTTACTGATAGTTTGAACCGCTTCATCGACCAATTTTGAAAATACATTACCCTTAATGAGTGGAAGCATCGGCTTAAGTCTAGAATTCACTAGGCCTTCAAGTTCAGAGTATTTTGAAATATCCGAACTAGTCACAACCTTTTGAATGAGAGATGCAACACTTAGTATCCTAGTAGCTTCAAAGTCCTCAGCAGAAATTTTCGTTTTGAAATTTTCAATAATGTTTTTGGCATCGTTAATCTTACCAGTAGCAAAGTAAATTAAACTTGAGAGAACAATACAAGTGGCAGCTCCTCTAACTTCTTGCCACATTAAGTATTCACTGGCAGCGTTTGCGAGATCAGAAGCTATATCTAAAATTAAAGAATCCTTTTTGTCCAAGATATTCAGTTTTTTATAAACCTCTAAGGCCATAAGAGAATTTTCAGCTGCTTTTCTAAAAGACTTAGTTCGTCTAGCTTCATTTGCAGCTACAATAAAATTGTCAACAGCAAGGCGAAGATAACGTTCCGCATCCTTTAACTTTCCTTCTTTCTCAAATAACCCGGCAATTTCAAGATATTTATATGCTGCTTTCGAATAATTTCTCTTTCCAAGGTATTCTTCAGCCTCTTCCATTAATTTACGTATAGAAGCTTCCAACCCATACTCCTCCATTATAACTAACATTTGTCAAGACAAATATTAAAACTCTTTCCACCTCTAATTCAACATCAACAATTTTGGCAATTGGTACATTAAACCTCATTAAAGAAGGTGATTTAAAATGGAGGAAGGAAAAACAACCAATAAACATCATAGACCGACAGTTCAAGAAATTTTAATTGAAAAACTCAAAGAGCACGTATCAAAAAGTGAAAAATGCAGAAAGGCTCTAGAAATTCTATTGAATGATGGAGAGGTAAATGCTTTACTTGAAGCAGTAAACATAGCAGCAGTAGGAAGATTGAGATACAATGATCACGGCAAAACCCATAGCATAATCACAAGTCTAAATGCTTTAAAAATCCTAGATCTCCTGTACGAGGCTGATATACAACCAAACACGGTAAAAGAGAAAAGCGGCGACATAGATGACGCAAGAGTAACAGTATTATTAGCAGCCTATCTTCATGACTTGGGACATATAATACATAGAGAACGCCACTATCAGTTTTCTTTATGGATAGCAAAACCAATAATCGAAAGAATACTAAAAGAAATATACGGTGAAAACATTAGAAAACGAATCCAAATCTTAGCAAATACACTTCATGCAATTTATGCACATGATAAAGATGTAGTGGCATTAACAGTGGAAGCAGGAATAATTGGAGTTGCAGATGCAACAGACATGGCAAAAGGGAGAGCAAGAATACCTTTCGCACTCGGAGAAGTAAGCATACACAGCATATCAGCATTAGCAATAGATTACGTAGAAATAAAAAAGGGAAAGGAAAAACCAGTAAGAATAGAAGTACATATGAGCAACAGCAGCGGCATATTCCAAATACAAGAACTACTACAGAAAAAACTCAAAGCATCAAACCTAGATCCATACATCGAAGTAGTAGCAAAAATAAAACCAGAAGAACGAAGAATACTAAGAGAAACAGAAATAAGAATCGTATAGTCACGAGAAATTAAAGGGGTCAGGAAAGCCAGGGCTCATCACATAGATCACAGTCGGTAGTCCTCTCATCATCCAAACCAGATATATCTGTAATTCCTTTATCAACCTATCCTCATAGAGCTAAAAGCCTAAAAAATAAAATTTAACAAATTTCTCTTTCCAAAGGATGGTTACACAATATGAACAAAGATTACACAAATGAAATACTAGAATTAGCTCTCTCACTTGGAGCTGCTCTCGCAGGCGTAGCAGACTTAAAATTATTGGAAAAACTCAAAACACATCCACCAGACCTATTTAAAAACTTTAAATACGCCATATCAGTAGCAGTTTCATTACCTAGAAATGTCTTTGAACTAATAACCAGAGAAAGTCCAGGAGAGCTATATGCCCATGCTTATAAAACAGCAAATATACTCCTAGACCAATTAACCTTTCAAATTTCCGAAAAAATAACCGAATACGGATACAAAGCTCAACCCATACCCGCTTCCATGATAGTAGACAGAAACAGCCTCATGGGACATGCTCCACATAAAGCATTTGCAAGAGCTGCAGGACTCGGCTGGATAGGAAAAAATCTACTTCTAATCACACCCAAATATGGCCCCAGAATACGTCTTGCAACAATTCTAACAGATATACTTCTAAAACCTGGAAAACCGATCAAAAATCAATGTGGAAATTGCACTAAATGTATAGAAGCTTGTCCATCTGGAGCACTTAAACCCTCAAACTTCGAAGAATATCCAGCAAGAAGAGAAGATGCATTTGATGCTGAAAAATGCTATACTAGACTAAAAAAGATTAGCAGATTACCAAACATTGGAGCAGAAATTTGTGGTATGTGTATTAAAGTTTGCCCCATAGGTAAATAAAAATTAGAAATGGGTTCTACGTTTCTTCTATCTTCTTTTTCTGTGCTTCTGGAATTACCCATTCCAAAGCATATTCTCTGCTTCCTAAACCTAGCTTTTCTGCAACTTCTAATTGTAGAACCGCGGAATTATGACCAAATATTTTAGAGAACTTATCAATTCCCGGGGTCATAGCATCTTTCTCTTCAACTAAGCTTCCAGGAATACCTGGAGCCTGGTTAACAAGATCATACGATGCTTTATCTATAGCAACGGGGTCGAAGGATGCTAAAATTCCTTGATCAGGTACTATAATTTGATCACTAAAAGGTGCACAGTCACAGGATGGTGTGACATCGATTACAAAGTTAATATAAGCAAAATTATCCTTACCAAGATAGTTTATAACCCCAAGAGCATTATCAACAAATCTAATTGTACCTTCTTCGTTGCTAGTCCACTTAGGTCTAAGAACCCTAGGTTCGCATATAAGCCCAGAATAGCAAAAGCCACAGAAAATGCATTTCTCAAAATCTATAACAGGTTTATTATTAACTATTGTAATAGCTTTAACAGGACAAATCTCCATACATCGAGCACAACCAGTACACTTAGCATCCTCACGCTCTTCAAGCTTGATTTCTCCATCTATATGAATTAATCCCTTACTAGGTTTAGCAACAAGCCCAACACCCATATTTTTCAACGCGCCACCAAATCCTGCCATATCATGACCCTTAAAATGACTGGCAACAATCATAAAATCTATACCCCTCAGACCATTAGGTAAATAGACTTTTGACAATCTATTACCTTTAATTTCAAAAGTAAAGAAATCAAGACCCCATTGACCATCCAAAATAAGAATATTGGCACCTAGAGACTGCGGAGTAAAACCATTCATCGCAGCAACATCTAAATATCCTGTAGCTGTAGATCTAGCACCCCAAATGCCACCACCATAACCATGTCCACAAGTCTCAACAACAACAGGCCTGCCGCCAAGTTCCTTAACTTTATCAACAATCATTCTAATATACATCGGTCGAAGATGCCTAGTTGTTCCCAAGCTTCCGAAATGAGTTTTCACTCCAACAACATCGCCTTTGTCGATTTTATTTTCCAAATTTAGCTTGTTCATTAAAAGCTCCAATTTATCAAGTAAACTATATCCAAAACCGCTTCTAATATCAGCAAAATATACCCTCGACATTACAAACTCCCCAAAACATCAATACAAGTCGCATATATATTCTTTTATTTTTATTTACTTTGCATTATACAATAACTACTAGATAAAGTTTCTATAAGCTTTTTGATCAAAAAGTGTTGTAAAGGTTGTTTGCATATCTAGATTAATCCAGCCTCTCTGGCAAATTCTCCATAACCCATTCTCATAAGCTCTTTTGTGCTTCTATGAAGAATTACATCAATAAACTCTTCTTCTGTCGGCTCGTTGAAAAAGTTTCCAAAAGCCTCCGCATATTCACTTCTTTCTTCACATTTAACAAGTTTTTCAGCCGCTGGCTCAGAAATAATAATAGTTACATCCGGATTATCCGCAGCACCCATAGAAATCTTAATTTTAGGACGTTCTCCACTCTCAAGCACCATCACATAAAATTTCAATTTAGGTTCTTGAGTTTTCCAATCAACAATTTCATAATTAAACTTACAGCCCACCCTTAGCCCCTTAAATATTTCAACATGTCCATTTAAATAATCCATAAGTCTTTTACCAGGACTTATCTCAACAACTTCCACAGTTTTAGGAGCGACTTCAACAACTTCATGAACTTGGGTTTCAACTAAGAATTCTGCAATATCTAAAACCTTTAACCCATTATCTGCTGCCTGTTTCAAATTTAACTTGCAGAACGGACAAGCAGACAAAAGAATACTCGCATTAACTTCTAAAGCTTCATCGATTCTATTTCTAGCAACTTTCAACGCAAGATCTGGAAATGTGCTTTTAACACCGCCCCCAGCGCCACAACAATGAGCAAAATTCTTTATAGTTTCCATTTCAATAAGTTTAATATCTTTAATTCGCTTTATAATGTTTCTAGGAGCTTCATACACATCTAAATGCCTACCTAGATGACATGGATCGTGATAAGTAACTATTTCATCATTTTTTGCTTCAAATACGATATTTTTATCCTTTAGATAAGTGTCCAAGAACTCAACTAAATGAAGGGTTTCAAATCCCAGGTCTCTACCGAGAATTTCAGGATAATCCTTCTTAAAGGTCCTATAACAACCGGGACAAGTGAAAATAACAGTTTTAACATTCATTTCATTGAGTTTCTTAACAAGTCTTTCTGCTTGTTCTTTAGCTTCATTAACATAACCATATCTTAATAGTATTGATCCACAACATGTCTCATCTCTCAATACTGCAAATTCTTTTTTAAATTGCTTTAAAAATTTAATCGCAGCCAAAGCTATTTCTTTAGTTCTATAAGATGATGTACAACCGATGAAATACACAATATCTGCTTTTTCTGGAATATTTGAAAGTTCTTCTCCAAGAAAACTTAGCCTTTCTTCTTTAGGTTCCCCATAAGGATTATCAAGGTTCTTAATGTTCTCCAAAATCGAAAGATGTTTCTCAAACCTAAAACCTTGAGAAACTAAGTCACGTCTTAAAGCTTCCATTATAGAAGGTGTATCTATTCCACCTTCAACTGCTAGGCACGTTTCTCTACAAGCTCCACAAGTAGTACATGTATAAGCCCAATCCAAAACTTCTTCGTTTACCTCCAATTTGTCGCTCAAAAGATTTTTGAGAATAATCAACCTACCACGAGCATCATAAGCTTCATAGCCGAGCACATTTTTAACTGCGCAGGGATGCGAAAGAGGCGACTTGGAAGTAGCAATTTTAACCGCTAAACTACAATCACCGCATTTTCCACAAAGATACAAAAAATTCTCAAACTTTTTAACATTGGAAAACTCTACTTTCGCCATTTTACCTCCCTCTATAACCCAAACACTAATGGGTGAAGAATATTATTTGGGTCCAATGTTCGCTTTATCTTTTTCAAAAGATCAAAGAAACCGTAGTGGACACGAGGCAAAACATATTCTTCCCAGAGAAGACCAGTCCAATACGGCACGCCACCAGTTTCAATGATCACTTTACGAAGATCAGACCAGACTTTTTCCAAAATATGTTTTTTCTCTGGGTTCTTTAGAAAGAGCGTTATCCAACCAGTACAATGGCATCTATCAATACCAAGACCGCTTGCAACCCACGTTATCTCTGGGTTCTTATCAACTCCATGTTTTTTGAAAATTTCATGAGCTTTCCTAATTAGTTCAGGGAACATCGTAATAGGTCTTAAATGGCATGTATTGTACCAGTATCCCTCTTCAAATAATGGCTGAACAACGTTAAACATTTCGCTCCAATGAAGTCTAGAGAAGAAAGTTCCAATAAAGAATCCGCCATGTTCCCGAACAATTTTTTCCAAGAGTTTCTTCTTAGCTTCAGCAATTTCTTCACTAGCTTCCTCTATAATAACAGCAAGAACAGATTCAACTTCCGGATATTTCTCTGCTAACTGAGGAGCATAACTTGAAACAGTATGTCTATCGGCCATTAAAACAAGTTCCTCAGCAAGTTTCTTTTTCTGTATTTCATACATAGCTTTCGAAGCTGCCTCAATACTATTAAAACCAAAATCACCGAACACTTTGCCTTCAGGAAGCGGATAAATCTTAAGAGTAGCTTCGGTTTTTACACCTAAAATTCCATGATCACCTATAAAGAGACCTGTAAGATCATTGAACGTAGCATACCTAGCAAATTTTTTAGCTAAAGGATTCCATCCACTTCCAGTCCTTAAGATTTCTCCAGTTGGTAAGACAACTTCCAAACTAACCACACTGTCACCACTACTACCCCATTTAGCGCTACCACAACCAACACTGTTAGAAGATAATGATCCACCAACTGTACCGGCATTACCACCAAAAGGCCCTCTAAATCCAACCTTATAACCCAATTTACTCAATTTGTAGATGAGTTCAGCCCACCTTAAACCAGCCTGAACGGTAACAGTTTGAGAATCTTCGTCAATTTCAACAATGTTATCCATTCGTGTAAGATCTAAAACAATGGCATTAGGTACACGAGGTAAACATGCCCCACAAATACCGCTTCGACCCCCAGCTGGAACCACTGGTACCAAGTATTCATTAGCTAATCTCAATATTTGAGAAACCTCTAAAGTTTCCGTTGGACGAACAATTAAACCAGGTATCCTAGCATGGAAAGGCGAGGCATCTTCACTATAACTCAACCTTATTATTTTACTTGAACTAACATTTTCAGATCCAACAATACTTTCTAATTCCTCAACAACAGGTCTCATTACGTCTTCATTCAATTCAAACACCTAATTTAAGCTATGTGAACATATTTTTTGTTTGTGAGATGTAAAACCATATATTCAGCTCCACCAATTCCCGAATCTTTAACTCCACCAAACATCATACTAACATCAAAATACTGCGGATCCTCATTAATTATCACTGAACTAACCTCTAATTGTCTGGCCATTTTCATAGCAACATCCATATCACCGGAATAAACACCTGCCCTCAACCCATATTTGCAATCATTTGCAAGTTTAATAGCTTCCTCCATAGTTGAAAATTCAACAATGCTTCTAACAGGTCCAAATGCTTCCTCACGCCACAAAAACGGCCTTTTCTCTTCACTTTTTCCTAAGATAAGACTTTTATCAAACTTTATAAGAGTAGGAGTAAAGAAAGGATCTTCTCTTTTCCCCTCAATTATTTTTTCTCCTCCACGCTTTTCAGCATCCTTAACCATAAAATCAATTATATTAAGTGCAGTTTCAGAACCAATTGGACCAATATCAGTATTTTCATTAAGAGGATTACCAACCACCAACTTGCTAACTTCATCTTTAAGTACTTCTATGAATTGGTCCGAAATATCCTCATGAACAATAATTCTTTTAAACGAGATACATTGCTGTCCAGCATTAGTAAATGCTCCTCTAACAATTTTCTTAGCAACGTCTTCAACGTCTACATCAGACATAACAATTCCAGCATCGTTTCCAGCCATTTCCAAAACAATTTTCTTTAACTTACCACTAATGAAAACCGCTCCATAAAAACTAGTTTTTGTAGAATCTAAATATTTACCAAACTGTATAAGTAGATCTTTACCAGTTGTCGTGCTACCGTACAAAACAATGGCATCAATAAGAGGATTTGAAACAAATTCCCTAGCAGCTTCTATTCCACTTAAAATACCAACTTCAATAGGTATCGAATCATCAACTTCTTTAACAAATTCTCTAAGCTTAAGAGCAACCAGCGGAGTTTTTGTTGAAGGCTTAAGAACAACACTATTTCCAGATATCAGAGATGTACCCATTATATAACTTGGAAGGAAAAGAGGAGCGTTTCTAGGAGTTATGCCCCCAACGACACCCACGGGTTCATATATAATTTTACCTCTACCCTTAAAACTCTCAACATCCTTCTCACGAATCATATCTGCATAATAATCTATAACTAGCATAGCTTGTGTAATTGTTCTTAACACGATTCTTCCATATTTTAATGGAATTCCTCCCTCTCTAGCTAAAATTTCCAAAACTTCTCTACTCTTCCTACGTATTAACTTTCCAAGAGTTCTGAAAAAATCTATACGCTCTTCAAAACTCTTATTCGAAATATTTTCTTGTTCATCTCGAGCCTTCTTAATTTTTCTCCGAAAATCTTCTATAGAATCCATGTTGATTTCAGCGATAATTTCACCAGTATATTTATCGGTAACTTTCAACATTTTCCTTTCAATCGTCAAGTTTATCCCTCACACAGCCGCCGCAATACTTTTAGCTCTTCCAACTAGGATTTAAAAATCTAGCTTATATATTTTAGCCTTCAAATTCTACAAACACTTGCAGCAAAAACAAGAAGTTATGTCGCTCCGATGAATATCATCTTTTAAACATCGTTCTTAATCTCATTATTAACGTGTGTAACCAATTAATTATTTTAATTAAAGAAAGCAACCAGAAGATAGTATGAAATTAATCCCTATCCCTATGAACATTAAATTTTTTATCCTATCCGAGATTTGTGAAATATTTTTGAATATTAACTTTTATTATGTGAAGTTTTATAAAAGACATAACATTCTTAGTATTAATTCAAAAATATTTTTGCTGGAAACTTTATTTTTCTAAAAAAATAATTTGCCTTGTTTTTCAATAAATTTAATTTATAGGAAGCCTACATGAAATATGGGAAGGATTAAAAGTGAATAATCAAAAAAGGAAAATCGATTTTCTTCAAGGAAATGATGCAATCGTGGAAGGCGCTATCTTAGCTGGATGTAGGTTTTTTGCCGGTTACCCGATAACTCCTTCATCAGAAATAATGGAGAGCATGGCTAAAAAACTACCATTGATAGGCGGAGTATTCATACAAATGGAAGACGAATTAGGTAGCATAGCAGCAGCAATCGGAGCATCCCTAACAGGACTGAAAGCTATGACAGCAACTTCCGGGCCAGGTTTCAGTCTAATGCAAGAAAACATCGGACTAGCAATAATGTGCGAAGTACCAATCGTGATAGTTAACGTGATGAGGGGAGGACCAAGCACAGGACTACCAACAAAAGCATCGCAAGCAGATATTATGCAAACAAGATGGGGACATCACGGAGATGGAGAAGTAATAGCTTTGGCTCCATGGTCTGTCCAAGAATGCTTGGATTTAACAATAAAGGCGTTTAACCTCGCTGAGGAATATCGAACCCCAGTAATCGTACTAAGCGATGCCATACTTGCACACCTAAGAGAAGTAGTTACAATCCCTAATCCTGAAGAAATTGAGATAATTGAAAGAAAACGTCCAAAAACACCTCCTGAAGAATTTATTCCATTCAAAGCTGATGAAACTCTGGTTCCGCCAATGGCTGTTCTAGGTGAAGGATATAGAGTACACTATACAGGATTAAGTCATGACGAGCATGGTTACCCAACGGATGATCCAGAGAATTATAGAAAACTAATTGAGCGAATAACAGCAAAAATCAGAAAAAATGCAGATAAGATTGTGTCATGGGATACAAAATACATAGAGGATGCTGAGCTAGTGCTTATTTCTTATGGAAGTTCAGCAAGGGCGGCACTACAATCATGTATTGAAGCTCGGAAACAAGGATATAATGTTGGTTTTCTAAAGTTAACTACTATTTGGCCATTTCCAGAAAAAACAGTCAAAAAAATAGCCGAAACTGTGAGTAAGATGCTTGTTTTAGAACAAAACATGGGACAAGTAGTACACTTGGTCAAAGAAGCAACTGAAGGCAAAGCAGAAGTAGAATTTTATTCAAAAGTAGGTGGAGAGCCATTTTTACCTCAAGAAATTCTTAAACAAATTAGGAGGATAATGAAATGAAAATCAGCCCAGTAAGAAAATATCTCAGAGAAGACAGGTTACCGACGATTTTCTGTCCAGGATGTGGAGTAGGCATGATAATAAATGCCACAATAACTGCGCTCGACCAGCTAAAAATAGATTTTAAAAAAACAGTTATGGTTTCTGGTATTGGATGTGCAGGGCGTATACCAGGATACATAAAAGTAGATTCACTCCATGCAACACATGGACGTGCAATAGCTTATGCCACAGGAATAAAACTAGCCAACCCAGAACTTAATGTAATAGTATTTACAGGAGATGGAGATACTGGAGCAATAGGCATAAGTCACTTTGTTCATGCAGCTAGGAGAAACATAGACATAAAAGTAATTTGCGTAAATAATCTAAATTACGCTCTAACAGGAGGACAATTCTCACCTACGACACCAAAAGGCGCATGGACATATACATCACCCTATGGAAACATAGAAGGCTTCTTTGACCTATGCGAGCTTGCAGTAGCAGCAGGAGCATCCTACGTAGCCAGATGGACCGTTAGAGAAATATTTAGCCTAGTTCGCAGCATAAAGAAAGCCATGAAAAAGAAAGGATTCTGCTTCATAGAGGTAATATCGCCATGTCCAACCAATTTTGGACGAAGAAATAAAATGGAAACCTCACAAGAATTAATTAGATTTTTCAAAGAAAGAGAAATAAGTGTGAAAGATGCTCAAGGATTAAGTAGAGAAGAAATCAGAGGAAAACTAATAATAGGAGAGTTCATAGACCGAGAATTACCAGAATACACAGAAACCTACAAAGAACTAATACTTGTATCACAAAAAAGATTTAAAGAACCAGAAAAACCCGGACTGGCATGGATTGAACTAGAAATAAGATATTAGGGTGTCAAAAATGAGTCGTATAGAAATAATCTTAGCTGGATTAGGCGGTCAAGGAATGATTACTGCTGGAATAATTTTAGCCAGAGCAGTTGCAATTCACGGCAAAAAATATGTCGCACAATCACAAAGCTATGGACCCGAAGCTAGAGGCGGATCAGCAAGAAGCGAAGTAGTAATTAGCGACGAAGAAATAATATACCCTCACGTCACAAACCCTGACATATTAGTTGTAATGTCCAAACAATCACTAAAAAATTACATAAATAAATTAAAGCCGGGTGGCACATTAATATACGATTCCAGTCTCCTAAAAGAGCCCAAAAAAGATGGAATCATTGTTTATGGTATTCCAGCAACAAAGTTAGCATCTGAAAATCTAAAAATAAAAGGGGTTGCAAACATAGTTATGTTAGGAGCCTTAATTCAAATAACCCAAATAATCAATAAAGAAGCAATAGAAAAAACAATCAAAGAGGTTTTTCCAGAGAAATTCTGGGAAGCAGACATAAAAGCCTTAAATATAGGAATAGAAGTTGCAAAAAAACTTGTCAAACTCTCTCAACAAGCTTCTCGGCAACAAAAGTAAATACATCAAAAACATTTTCTCCAGTTTTTGCACTAGTCTCGAAATAGGGTATGTTAAGCCATTTCGTAATCATTTCTCCTGCTTGAGCCGGAACTAATCTTTTCTCATTTAAGTCTACTTTATTACCTACAAGGACCAGAAATCCACCACCACTATGTTTATAGAAAGCTTTAATCCACCTATTAACTAAAAGGAAAGTCTCTGGACGAGTAACATCGAAAACCAATATTCCTGCAGAAGCTCCTTTAAAATAATATTTTCTCATAATTTCAAACCTTTCCTGACCAGAAAGATCCCATATCTGAAGAGTAACTTCGGTATCGTCTATTTTTACTTTTTTAACAGCAAAATCGGCACCTAAAGTTGGTTTATAGTCCTCAGTGAATTTATTTTGACAAAATCTTATAATTAAGCTTGTTTTTCCAACTCCACCTTCACCAGCCATGCAAACTTTAAATAAAAATCTCTTCAAAATAACCGCTCCTTATAGTTGCTTAGCATATAACTTGCATTCTTGTTCCTTATAAAGATTTACAACTAACCAAAAGAGGAAACTCCGCCAATTCCCAAAATATTAACATCTAAAAACAAAAAAACAAATAAAAACGAAATAATCTATTTGTCTTACTTTAATTCAAGCAGAATATCATTGCATAAAAAATAACCAGTACTGTCCTCATAACATTGAACTTTACAATGAAATTAATACATTAAACATCAACAATAATAACATTAAACTTCAATAGAATTACGAGTTCCCAAATATTTGAAAATCGATCTTTAAGGAGGTTCTACGATTAAAATAACCGTTTTGGGAGATGTAAATATAGATATAGTAGTGAAAATAGGTAATTTTCCAACAAAAAGTACGAAGATTATAGCCAAAAATATAGGATTGCACGGTGGAGGGTCGGCAGCAAATACAGCTATCGCTGCTGCAAGACTTGGAGCAAAAACACGGTTCATAGGAAAAATCGGAAATGATATGCTTGGCAATTTCTTAAAAAACGAATTTATTAAAAATAAAGTAAATATAGAATCCCTAGCTATAGATGAAAAAGAAAAAACAGGAATTATGATATTTTTTATTTCAAGTAGCGGAAAAAGGACAGTTATAGGATACAGGGGTGCAAATAGAAATTTAAAACCAGATGATGTAAAAGAAGAAACAATAATCAGCAGTGATGTTCTACATATTTCAGCGTACACCCTGCTCGACGAATCCCCAAGGATGACTGCCGTAAAAGCTTTAAGTTTAGCACTTAAAAACAATATTTTAACAGCTTTCGATACAGGTTTTCACAGCGAAACACCAACTAAAACAATTAAAAAGATTCTGGAAAAAGTAGATATATTTTTCTGCAACGAACAAGAAATTCAAGAAATTACAAACACAAAAAATATAGAACATGCCCTTAAAGAAATTAAGAATCTAGGTCCAAAAATTATTGTTTTAAAACTTGGAGAAAAAGGGTGTTTAATCGAAAAAGGAGAAACAAGAGTTCATATTCCTGCCTTTAATGTTCAAGTTGTCGACGTTATTGGAGCAGGGGACGCTTTTAATGCCGGGTTCCTTGTAAAATATGTAGAAACAAAAGATATACTAAAGGCAGGTATCTTTGGGAACGCGGTAGCAGCCTTAACAATATCTAGAATAGGAGCAAGAAGTACTCCAACTAAAAAGGAAGTCGAAAATTTTCTAAAAACTAAAAAATTAGCTAAAATAAAATAGATTTAAAGGGGAGTCTCCTCTCATTTCACATATTATATTATTCACTTTCGTATGCAATCTCTGACATATCATTACTAAGGTTAATTTCTCCGATTTCATCAGGAATTATTTGATAACTGCCGTATTTCCCTATTTGAAGCTTCATATGTCCTTTAAAAATTACCGTATAAGCATTCGTAATCTTTACAATATCGCCAACATTAATGTCATCAACCTGTTCATTCCAAAGCGTTATTTTTATAATTCCGCTTTCATCACCAATGGTTGCATCACACACTCTTAAACGTTCCCTGGAACTTTGAGAATAGAATTCCCTAGCTTCACTTTTCTCCAGTACTTTAACTTTAAGATTTACGTTCTTGGATTTTGGTGTTAATTGCGAGATCTTCGTATCAATAGATTTTTGCATAATTTAAACCCGCTATAAACTCGCTTAAAAGAAGTTACCTTCTTCTTTTTCCTTCCTGTCTTTCTCTTTTCCAGCCGCCACCATAAGATTTACCGCCACCTCTACCTCTGTCGCCAAATGATCGCCTTCTTGGTTGAGAATATTCTCTCAAGCTTACATTGTTTTCTTCGTTCACTTCTAAATCTTCTTCCTCTTCAACTTTTTCGAAGGTACCATATCTACCAATGTTAAGACGCATTGTTCCTCTAAAAAGAGAAACATATCCGTTGCTTATTTTCAAAATGTCACCTACAGATATCTCGTCGATATGTTTATCCCATAGTGTCATAAGTACTGTCCCTGTTTCGTCGCCAACTGTTGCTTCTGCAACTTTATGGCTGCTACCATCTCTGCTACTTGTAACTTCTCTAACGTCGCCTTTTCCGACGACTTTCACTTTTAGATTTACTCTACGGCTGCGCGGAGAAAGATCTGAGACTTTCACAAATTCTGGACTAGTTTCCAAACTTTACTACCTCTTTTTTGTGTATTTAACTCCACCCCTCCAAGCTAAAAACATAGCTGTAAAGGGCGAAGTGACACAACATACAAATTATTACTTATAAAAGTTTTCATATGTTCAAACTAATCCAAAAAACCAAAAATAACGAAGGATAGCAAAATTTTAGGATATAGCATTTTAGACTTATACCGCAAGATAGGAAAATATCATGATCATACGTTGTGAGTTTATCCTGTTATTTCCGAACTATAATTGTTTGGAGTTCATCAAAAAGCTCAGCTATTTCTCTAAGCTTTTTCCAATCAAGATTAAATCGTGCATTAATTGTTGCAATATCCTCTAGATGCTCTGTCAAGTTTCTTACGTCTTCCTCGTCTGCATAAACATACATAATTACCAAGTGGAGGGTTCTAACCAATTTAATCACACAGGAGGGTTGAATTCGTTTATTATCGAACTTATAATGTAATGTTAAGTGATAGTCGATATAATATTGCCTCTAATCATTATTAAATTTTATGCTCATAAAACATTTATCGACATAAAAGTACAATAAATACACATAAAAAATATTTCAAAGAAACAACATCTCTAATGCGAGCAAGGCGAAAAATCAATTATAATTTTAAACATTTTTTCACATAAAAAGATCGCCGCCCACGATGGTGTTGTTTTGTCTTACTATGACTTCATGATGCTAAAGTTTTTGATAATTTTGGACCAACTATTTAAATTTGACACAAACGAAAAATAGGCATTATGCCCATCGAATGGATTTCATTAATGTAGTAACTAGTGGAAATCACTCTATATTTTCCTTTAATATCTAAGATATTTTTTATAGGATTTTTGTCCGATATTTTATAGAGCACGTATGGTTGGTTTGAATGACGACTGCAAACAAAATAATTGAATACTACATTTATTTTGAAAACCCTTCATACGTGTTCAAGGTTAGTACAGCCCGCAAATACCTTAGATACAGGGATTTCATGACCTACGGTAGTCAACTTGTACCTGAGAGAATCGGCTCCGAAACATGGGCATTAGCTTGGGCTTACATTAGACAAGTTGACGATATCCTTGACAATCCAAAGATGACAATTGAAAAATGTAAGGAATTTCTGGAAAACGAGATACAAGTCGTAATGGACTCTTTCAACAATACTTATGAATTTAAACCTGGTTCTCCTCTAAGACATCTCTGGGCAAACCAATTCATAGACAACGTATACAAATACTATGATGACCGAATTCGAAAAGTTGTATGGGATCTTTATGAAAGCGCAGTACTAGACATTAAAAGAAAAAGCAAAATTCTTAACACAAAGGAAATGAGAAAGCTTCTTTACAAAAAAGCTGTTTGTTTTTTTAAACTCTACTTCCTACTAGGAAAATTCGACTTCGGAAAATACCTTAACGACTTAGCCGAAACTCTAGGTTTAGCCTTAGGAATGCTTGACGATGCTCTCGATATAATTTATGATCACAAATCCAAATATATCAATATCACAAAAGAAGAATTAATGAAACTCGGCATTGACGCAGATCCCAGCGATAAAGATTTCATAAAACAACTTATAAGAAAGGGCTATTATGATTACAAGAGCTATCAAATCATGAGGCTCCTGTTAAAAGCCCGTAAACTTGCTAGAAAAATTAGAAGTATTTACTTAAGAAGTTTAATTCTCAGACTTACAGAAGTTTTCGCATCTCCAATACTAGAAGGAAGATTTTTACCCGGGCAACAATATCTGTTTAAAGGTGGAAAATATCTAAAGGCAATTTTACCTGAAAATGAGATGGTAGCCTACAAAATCGGACACCAAATAATGAAAGTTGCTCTACTTTTTCCCCAAACATTTCCAGGACTTTTTAATGCTTTTTTCAAAACTAAAATACCGAAAGCTAAAAATCAATCCAAAACCTAATAAATATCCGTGTTCTATGGAAAATCAAAAAATTGAACATGCAATTAGTGCTATTTCCTTATATCGGGGGATTAAAATATGGGAAAAATAGCTGAACTGGTTGAAAAACATTCAAATTATCGTAAAGAAACCTTGAACCTAATACCAAGTGAAAACATAATGACTCCTTCTTCTAGACATCTATTATGCCCCGATTTAGTTCACAGGTATGTAAATCCACACAACGTTTATGGTGGAACCAAATATAGTGATGCAATAGTTGAAGAAACCCGCAAAATGGCTCAAAAAATATTTAAATCCGAATTTGCTTTTATAGAACCCTTAAGCGGAAATATAGCTGTCCTAGCCGCCATATATGCCTTTACAAACATAGGCGACAAAGTTATGATAGTATCACCCGACGACGGCGGATACCCTATAAACCTGGAAAAACTAGGAAGAAAACCAGTATACTTTCCATTTGATAAAGAAAAAATGAATATTGCTGTTGAAAAAGCTGAAAAACTCATTTTAAAAGAAAAACCAAAACTTATAATATTTGGGCAAAGCTTATTTTTGTTCCCACATCCAGTTAAAGAATTATCAGAAACTGCTAAAGAAGTTGGAGCAACTACAGTTTACGATGGAAGCCATGTTCTAGGATTAATCGCTGGAGGAGTATTTCAAGACCCCTTAAGGGAAGGCGCGCAAATACTTCTAGGTAGCACGCATAAAACTTTCCCAGGGCCTCAAGGAGGCATCATTGTAGGCATCGGCGAGAAAGAAGAACAAAAACTCTGGGAAGCTCTAGGTTTTCCCCTTGTACTTGTCGATAATCCTCATTTACATAGAATAGCTGCCTTAGGTGCAGCACTTGAAGAATACGAGAAATACGGGCCCAACTATGCTAAACAAGTAGTTAAAAATGCCAAAACTCTCGCTGAGGAATTATATAATGGCGGGTTAAATGTAGCATGTGCTGAACTAGGCTTTACCGAAAGCCACCAAGTCTACCTGCCAACAGACTCCCTTGAAGAAGGAAGAAAAATATATAATGTACTTGAAGAAGCTGGAATCATAGTTGACGCCCTTGTTAGACTTGGAACTCAAGAAGTTACAATGATGGGAATGAAAGAAGAGGAAATGAGAAAAATAGCATCATTCATTCTTGACGCCCTTTCTAGAAACAAACCCTTAAAATCAATTAAAACCGAAGTAAAAAATTTCCTAAAAGAATTTACATCAAAATACAGCAACTATACATAAATTTCCAGCAACAATTTCAAAGCAACTTCTGCTACCTGTCTCTATAAATGATTTCTTACTATTTTTGTAACAAGATAACCCTTCCAATAATCATGTAAGAAAGAAAATAAAAGATAAATTGTACCTATATGTCATTGGTGATCACTTATGCCTAGAAAATGTGGACGGAAATCAAAAGGAAAGAAAACTACAAAGAGTAAAAAGTCGAAATAAAAACATATGTTAGCCTAAGTTTCCGTATTAAAAGCTCAAAAACTACCGTCAAGAGCCATAAGCCAGCTTGGACGTTTTATTTAAATATACTAAAATCTCATTTTATTCGTGATCATATCAATTGACAACAAATGTTACCAATGCTATTTTCGCGTAACTTGATTTGGGTGATTGCCAATGCCCGAGTTTGTTGAAATTCGAACCGAGCCCGAAGAGGAAAAACCCGAACTGGACGTTCCTTTTGAATTATTAAATTTAGATTTGTTAAAACCTCATGAGGAACTCGATCCAAATGAATTAGAGGCATTTATCGAAAGTGTAACCGGTTCTGGCATTTTTTGGAAAGCAGCCTTAATTTCTAAAGAGGGCTATGTCATTTTAGATGGTCATCATAGGTGGGCAGGCCTCAAAAAGTTAAATGCTAAGGTTATGCCCTGCATCCTTCTAGATTACATAAACAATCCTGAAGTAAAGGTATATACGTGGTATCCCTTTATTATTGGATCATTAAATCATCTGATAAAGGTTCTAGAAAACATCAAGGAAGTTGAGCTTATTTACGAGAACAACAAAAATGTTGTATTTGAGATGGTTAAAAATATGGAAGCTGCATTTGGACTAATTCACTCAAACAGCAACAAAGATTTCATCATTATTACAGGTAACGATGATCCTTACGATCTCCAAAAAATTATTATTAAACATCTAATTAATGACCAAGAAATTCAGCTAGGTTATATTGATACAATTAAGGGTGCCGAAGATCTGATATCTCAAGGTAAGGCTGTAGCTTATTTTGTTAGGCGAGCTCCTACAAAACAGGAAATCGTAGAACGCGCATCTAGAGGCAAAGTCTATCCACCGAAAACAACTCGTCATTCACTTCCTTTTGTTCCCAAAAAGATACACGTGCCTTTAGAAAAATTATTAAACCCCTAAAGTTTTTTGCTACAATTTTTGTTCCATTTTGCTGTTCTTGACATCGCCATATTATACGTAAGATTTATAACTGTGTTATATATCATTGTTATATATTCAGGGAGGACGCCAAAGTGAAAGTAGCAGAAAGTGTTCTAGACCTAGTTGGAGAAACTCCCCTCGTGAAAATCAGAAAACTAAACCCCAACAAAAATGTAACAATATACGCCAAACTTGAATGGTATAACCCGATGGGATCAGTAAAAGATCGTATAGCTCTAAAAATGATTGAAAATGCTGAAAAACGCAGAGAACTCACGAAAGACAAGATCATATTGGAACCAACTTCAGGTAACACCGGTATCGGCTTAGCAATGGTTGCTGCTGTAAAAGGATACAAATGTATATTCGTCATGCCCGCAAGTGTAAGCATCGAGAGAATGATACTTCTCAAAACTCTAGGAGCGGATATTATCTTAACACCTCCAGAGGAGGGTATGGATGGCGCGATAAAAAGAGCTCGTGAAATGGCTAAAGACCCTAAATACTTTATGCCCAATCAATTTGATAACCTTGATAATGTACGAGCACACTACGAAACCACTGGTCCAGAGATATGGAAACAAACAAAAGGAAAAATTACTCACTTCATTGCCGGCATGGGTACCAGTGGCACACTAATGGGTGCGGGTAAATACCTAAAAGAGAAAAATCCTAAAATTCAAATCATTGGTGTTGAACCAGAGCCTAATCACAAAATTCAAGGTTTAAAAAACATGAGTGAAGCTATCGTACCTAAGATATATGATGAATCCCGACTTGACAGAAAAATAGTGGTTACTACCGAGCAAGCTTATAAAACTGCCAGGGAACTGATGAGAAAAGAAGGATTATTTGTCGGCATGTCTGCAGGAGCAGCCATGTATGCAGCCATGCAAGTAGCAAAGGAAGTCGACACGGGTGTCTTTGTAGTAATATTTCCAGATCATGGATTCAAATACCTGAGTACTCCGCTTTGTATGAGCGATGAGATATTAAAAACACTCAGAGAGCTAAGTAAAGCCTTCAAAATCCCAGAAACGGGATTATTTAAACCTGTAGAAGTTGTTTAAACTAATAAATTTTACATCATTTTAACATAATCTCATTTATAATTCTCGCTCTTCTAAGTCTACCAAACTATTATTTTCCTTCTTTTTCCTCTTGAGACTCTTTTTCCATAGATTCAATGGTAATTTTCACTGGCAAAAGAGGAGGTTTTAACTCCATTTTCTTAGGAAACTGTAACATAAGAAGTTTTGAGAGTTTCTGTTGTAATTCGCTGGCAAGCTTCTTAACCAATTCTAGCGGAGGGACTGCCGAATAAATGTAAGGTCTTCTTCCAAGAAGGCCTATTCCTCCTTTTTTCTTCCTCTTTATAACCCCCATATTGTACATTTCAACTAAAGCTTCCCTTACAGCAGTTGGATAAATTTTTGTTCCCTCAGCTATTTGCTCCGCTGTAGCTTCCCCAGCTCTACAAAGGTAGACGTAAATTTTTGCTTGTGTCTCTGTCATTTTTAATTCCTTGAGAATTTGAACAACAGTCTCTTCTAGATTCTTCATAGTTCCATTCCTCCAGAAGTTATATAGAGGGGTAGGATATTTAAATCTTTTTGACATTAATACAATGACAAAATAGAAAAATTTAAAAATCTTACATATACCATTAATAGTGGTGATAAAAATGTTCTGGAGAAGAAAAACAAAAGAAGAAAAACTAAAAGAAAAAATAAAAAGGATATCCAAAGAATCAAGAGAAGCCATGGAATTAGCAGGACAAATAATACTTGAAAGAGTATCAAAACTCCAAAAAAGAATATTCCCCAACTGAACAAGCAACAATACACAATAGTCCAAAAACATTATTCTACCAAATTTATAAACTCGCTTAGATAAACATTCCTAAATATCATGAAAAAAACATTAAACATAATTTATTGATATTTTTAACCCCTATTTTTCATTATTATAAAAGTAATGTTTTAATGATCTGTTATTGAACTTCTAGAAAGTTCTGATCTTACAAAATCCTCTCTAGTTTCATCACTATTCAAATTTAGCATAAATTTACGGACATTTAAAATGAAATCTACAATACTTTCAACATTTTGCCTATACACTACTGTCAAAGGTTCACCATTCGTATCCGCTTGTAAAACGGCACCAGAAGCAGCTATTCCAGTTTCAATAGCTAATCTGATTCCTTCCCCAGAAAAAGGATTACAAAATCCACCTGCATCCCCAACAAAAATAACATTATCTTTCCCTTCTACAATTGTACCCTGTGGTATAAAGCCGACTTCCTTCTTTATTAGTGAAATAGGTACAAAATTAAACTCGTCACTTAATACCTTCTTAAACCTTTCAAGATACTCTTGGAGCTTTCTTATTTTATCCCTTGGAACACCAATACCTATAATGAAAAGATCGTTTTTTGGAATAACATAACCATAGATAGGTGTAATATCCTTACTAAGAAGAAACATGTAGAAATACTCACTAAAATCTCCTTTTGCTTCCCAATGCTCTTGCAAAATTCCCGCAATATCAAAATCAGAAAAAGAGAATATATGTCTTCTCACATTTGATAAAGCTCCATCAGCACCTATTAAGTAACGAGTTTTAAATTTTAGAATGTCATTACCAGCTTTAACTAAAACTTTGATATCTTTTTCTTCTTCCCTAAATTCGAGAAACGCCGTATTAAAAAGTATTGGAATCTTTTTCTTTATGGCTACCGAACAAAGCCATGCATCAAACATTGATCTACTAATGTTTAAAAGTTTATAATTGCGTAAAACTCCACCGTTCTCCCTACCACTTGGAGGAACATAAAATAATCCTAGGGATTGCGGGAAGCTTAACACATCTGAAGGTATTCTTAAACTAAATTCATAATCCAAGATGTCTTGACACACTAATGGAAGGATACCACCACAAGGCTTCGATCTCCCATATTTTCCTCTTTCAATTACTAAAACGTTATAGCCTTGTTCAGCGCATTTTAATGCTGTAGATAATCCTGAGGGTCCTGCACCGACTACTATAACGTCGAATGTTCGCATCTATATGCCTCTTCCCTTTTTTTCTGAAGATAGGTAAGAAGTTTTGAGAGTATATTTATTTTGAGTCTTGTTTGCGTTTCAAAATCTCCTCTATAAGCTTCTTTTTGTTTACCAAGATCGTAACATGTTCGATCATCAATATCAATAATTAATCCAGGCACCCCCATCTCTTCGAGCTCATCACGATGTTTTTGATAAAATGCTTCGCAACAGCATCCAATGAATCCTCCTGAACCATGTTCCTTCATCATTTTTAACGTGCTCATTAAATGTTCAAAATTCTGTATGGTTATTGGCTTCAATCCTGCTTTCTCAGCTAGTATGTAAGCTTCGCCAATGGAACACAAACCACATTTCAAACATCCTTCCTTTTTCCTATATTCACATGTAACAAGCTTGGCACAATATGGAAGAAGGAGATATTCACATTTACCAAGCATAACCTCTTTTGCTCTTCTTGTAATAGGATATATGTGGTTTACCTCATCGCTCTTAAGACCAAATTGCTCATATGAAAGCTTGTCAACAGCTTCCAAAATGATCTCCACAAAATCTTCCGGAGAAATACCTGGAACCTGAATATCATTCTCTCTAAAGAAATCATAAACAATTTTTTTAATCTCTTTTTCATCACACGGTGTAAATTTTAATCTTGCTTCAAGATCGTAAATAGCTCGTGGAGGGAAAACAAAAAAGTCACCTGTTATCAAAACACTCTTAATTAATCCTACTTCCCTATCCAAAGCGAGAGAAACTCGAATAATTCCCCCCGGCTTCTTTGTTATAGCATGAACTAAAGCTGGTTCTCCTGGAACCCTTCTATCTAAGAAAATCCATTCATCCGACCTAAAATACTGCAATCTTTCACGTAAGAATTTTTCTTCATGAAACGTAAGGTTTCCATCTTCAAGCTCTATTTCAAATGCTTCTTCAAATCCAGCTTTTATTGCATTTTTAATCTCTTCATAAGTTACATCACGGTTTAATTCCCATTTAAGACACGTAACTCTTTCTTTTACAGAATTTAACTCTTTATCCTTGAGTTTCACGATTGGTATTCTTAGTGCTTTAATCATAGTTTCTACATCGAAGTCTACTAGTAGTGTACCTTGGAATAAAATGGCATTTTCACGTTCTGTTCCACCAGTACCTGATATCTTTCTACCATTGACTTCTATGTCATTTTTTGGACGGAAAGAAGCATTAACACCAAGATTCCTAAGCGCCTTAACTACTCCTCGACACATTATCTCAAAAAGTTCTTCGATGGAATCGTATGGAGGAATGGAACTTTTTGAAGCTATTATTTCCCATCCAATAGACGTTTCATCAAAATATATAGCTCCTCCACCAGTAATTCTTCTGTTAACATCTATACCTTTTTCCTTTACATAATCCAATCTAATTTCATGTTCAACATTTTGATGATAACCTACCAGAACCGCGGGAGGCTTAAATCTAAGAAGACGTATCGTATCTGGAATCAAATTTCTTGCTTTACACTCCAGAATTACATCGTCTAGTGCCATGTTTTCTGCAGCGGTACGAGGACCTGTATCTAAAAACCTCCATTTAGACTTCAAGATATCCCCTCACTTATTTTAAATTTGTAATTTCTTTCCACAGGAGTGAGCAACATTCATCATAAATTTTAACTTTTAAACCGAGTTTAGTGGCGAGATTATATGCTTCCTCGCTTGGATAAGCAATACCATTTACACCCGCTCTAATACTGAGTACATCTACACTAGCTTTATACGGGCCTCTTGGACACGCACAGCCAAGAAGCAATGGCGTATTAGGCATTAAAAATCTTGCGGCTAACATAACCTTTGAAACAACAATAGGTGAAGGAGGGTCTATGTTTTCCATCGGAGTACCTCTTAAGGGCATAAACACAACTATAACTAATGCCGCTATACGACGCCTCGCCACAATTTTTAATGCTTCTTTTTCTCCTTTCAACTTTCCAAAATGTAGTCCAACAACTATATGAGGAATAGTAGGTATTCCATTCTGCTCTAAAAGAATAAGAGAATATTCAAAATCTTCTACACTGCGATCGAGATGATACACTTTCCTAATAGTTTCATTTGAACCAATAATATCAAGCATGACACCATCAACATCAACTGTCGCAAGAGCCTCTGCCATTTTAGGGCTGATAAGACCTGTATGAATAACCACCCTCAAACCTAACTCTTCTTTCACACGTTTAATTGCGGGAATAAACTTCATTAAAGGTACACTTCCATCTTTAATGCTTCCTCCACTAATAAGACAGCCTTTGCCCCCATGTTTCTTAATTTTAAGACATACTTTAAGCAAATCATCCGGATTCTTTATAGGAATCATATTTTCCAAAAGTTTCCCTTTACAATGCTCACAATTAAGATGACACATTCTTCCAGTTATAGAAAGAGCCGGAAATCTAAACGGATTCACAGCCTTATGAAAGTAAGTGTCAAAATGAACCATCCCAGGTGCATAAAAATAAATAATGTCCGGGAAATACTTTCTACGTAGATTATATGCCTCCTTAAATAGTAATCTCAACTCGAAAGACTCGCTTTGAAAACACCGTTCTATCACATCGTCATTACTGCTTCTAGACACTCGAACACCAACCTAGCTTTATCCATCAGAGAAGATTCCAGACCAATAATCAGATTCATAATATTTTATTAAAGGCTTTCTACTTTTAGCAGCACTTTTAGAAGATTATATGGAAAAAACTTAAAAGTTCTCGTCTCCAAGCAAATTTCTTCTAAAGTAGTTTTCAAGAAATAAGAAGATATGTGAATGTACTCCGAATAACTGCTTCTAAGACTCAAATACTACAAATGTGAAATAAATTATTTTTCGAGAAAAACCGGAAGATGTTGACTCTGAAGTTTTTAATCATTTAGGGATGTAGATATTCTAATTCCTTAGCATGAACACCTTCTTCACATAGCTAGTATTACTATTCGAAAAATTTTTATTACTGATTAGTATTACTTTTTTGCAAAAAAGTAATACTAAGGAGAGGGTTAAATGAGCAGTTTATCTGTAGATGAAATCCTAAAAAACGCAGTCAGGGATCCGATAACCCCTAATGAAGCAATTATTCTTCTCAAAAAGATAACAAGCTACGATAAAGCTTTAGAACTGTTTAAAGTTGCTACCAGTGTCAGAGGTGACGAAATAGACAACAAATTCAAGTTTGACGGATTCATAGGCACAATAACCCGATGCACAACAAATCCACCATGTAGGTATTGTGGAAGATCCGCAAAGAATAGAAGTGATACCTTTACTGAACCATTGACTCTTGAAGAAATAGAGACAGGTGCTAAACTTATCGCAGAAACTGGTGTCAAATGTGTTGAAATAGGGGGAGGCACAGTATGGGATGGTGCTGGAAATAAGGTTATAGAAGCTGTAAAGACCGTCAAATCTGTTGCTCCCGAGCTAAAAATATGGGTTAATGTTGGTCCAGCTCTTTCTAAAGACGATCTACTAAAGCTCAAAGAATTAGGAGTTATAGAGGTTTGTAGCTCATTAGAAACTTTTAATCCTAAAGTTTTCACTGAGACTAAACCTGGGGACAGCATGGAGGCGCGAAAGAAGCTTGCAAAAGAAATAGATGAAGTAGGCTTAGGACTTACAAGCGTAATGATGGTTGGCCTCGGCAGTAGCTATGAAGACTATGTTAACCACATTTTCTGGCTTAAAAAATTCAAAAATCTAAGCCACTTCCCAATAACTGGTTTTAGACCTATACCTGGCACGCCAATGGAAAACCATCCTATGGCATCACCTATTGAAGTTGCCAAAGTAGGTGCCGTAGCAAGACTTGTACTGAGAAAAGTGGATTTATCCTTTGGAGGCATGATGAATGATCCTAGACTCTTACCACTGTGGATCATGGCAGGAGCAAATAGAGCTATACATTTGGGACCTCATGTACACAGACTTAGACAAGGAAGCTGGTTTGAAATCAGATATTCACAAGAGGTAGTTGTGAAAAATATAGGAAAACTACAATTTCAAAATATGCTCCCTCTTACGACGAGGATAGTTAAAGACATGGGCATGGAGGTTGATGTAAGCTAGATAATCATATGTATTTTAGTTTAAAAGGGGAGAAATGTGATGGCTGCTAGAAAAGTTTGGATTATTGCAATCTTATCTATAATAATTGTTACCGTAGCAATTGGAGGGCTCTACTACTACAACATATTATTATCTCAATCAGGACAAGTTAAAATAGTGGATCAAGCCGACAGAGAAGTATATGTTCCACGAAAAATAAGCAAGGTTGTTAGCCTCTGGCCAGAGGCTACCAGAATCATAATTGCCCTTGACGCTGGAGATATGCTAGTAGGTGTATGTAGTGCTGATAAAAGAGACCCCATAATGACTAGGATTTATCCACAACTACAAGAACTACCAGACTTAGGAGATATTCGAGCTGGAGTAAATACTGAAGAGTTGGTTTCATTAGAGCCAGATGTAATCTTTTCAGATGCTAGAAGTCCGGAAGCAGCAGATGACTTGCAAAAGACAACAGACATACCCGTAGTATGTGTAAGAATTAGTCTTCCGCCCGATGGTCATTTCTCTTTTGAACCAATAACGCTAATTGGCAAAGTTCTGAATAAAGAGG
Organism: Candidatus Baldrarchaeota archaeon; assembly: GCA_019056805.1. Taxonomy (GTDB): domain Archaea; phylum Asgardarchaeota; class Baldrarchaeia; order Baldrarchaeales; family DXJG01; genus DXJG01. Next base: position 432,001 of record DXJG01000002.1, read on the forward strand.
ATAAAGCAGAGTATCTGCGAAACTTCTTGGAAAGCGAACTTTCTAAGGTAACTGATGTTACCTCTGATATACCAGAAGATGAAAGAAAAACCGGCTACATAGCGTTTGCCAGAGATCCTTTAATTACCCTAGGTCACGTTGATCCTTTGGAATCTGCAGGCGTCATTAATGTAGCTACAAAGGGATTCCAAACAGTTTGGTATCCAGTGAACATAGAGCAATTAATCATGTGGAACCCGGACATCATCATAATTCATTGCCTTCACAAGATAATAGGCAATTATACCATAGAGGATATCTTAAATGACCCACAGTGGCAGAATTTAGATGCCGTAAAGGAAGGACGAGTATACAATGTAATTGTTGGCTATTATGGCTGGTATCCAGCAACTGCCATTATTAATGTTATGCAAATCGCTAAAATCGCTTATCCAGAACTTTTCAGTGATCTTGATGTCGAGAAAGAAGGCAATGAAATATACAAGGTTATGTACGGCGTTGACAACTTTTTCACAGACTTAGTTGATATCTACAACCTCTACGTACCCTAATACAACCTAAAACCAAGGTAGTGATAACTAATGTTATCAAAGAGAAATTATTATCTCATACTTTTTTCTCCTATTCCAGTCATTCTTGTCTCACTAGGTGTTGGCAGATATCCTTTGCATCTTATGTTTAAGTCGTTCTCTCTTGGTGAAACGGCATCATTCATTCTATTTAATATAAGATTGCCTCGAATTCTTCTGTGTGCGCTGGCTGGCGCTACCTTATCGGTGGCTGGTGCTTCTCTTCAATCCACTTTACGTAATCCCTTAGTTTCACCATACATTTTAGGATTGTCACAAGGTGCAGCTTTCGGAGCTGCGCTTGCCATGCTTTTATTGCCTTATTCTTCGTATATGATTCCTATATTAGCTTTTATTTTCGGTTTTTCGGCAGTAATTCTCGCATGTTCACTTGCTCGAATACGTGGTGGATTTTCAACTGTGACCGTTATTTTAGCTGGTGTTATAGTTGCAGCTATATTTACTGCATTGCTTTCAATAGTAAAGTTTATTTCTGATCCTTATCGTCTTTCTGGAATAGTATTTTGGACCATGGGAGGGTTTTATAAAGCTTCATGGGACTATTTGCTTTTAGCTGCTCCAGGATCGGTAACGGGTCTTACAATACTTTTCTTTCTCCGTTGGAGATTGAATGTATTATCTATGGGCGACGAGGAAGCTAAACTGATGGGAGTTAATGTTTATCGTGAAAGATTGCTTGTATTAATTTCAGCCACACTCGCCTGTGCATCGGTTATCTCTGTTTCTGGTATAGTTGCATGGGTTGGTTTAATAGTTCCTCATATAGTGAGATCTCTAGTGGGTTCGGATAACAAATACTTAATACCAGCATCCGCGGCTTTTGGCGCAAGTATTCTCGTGCTTACTGATGATTTATGTAGATCGCTTTTCTCTTTTGAAATACCGATAAGTATCGTTACAACGTTAGTTGCAGCACCGTACTTCATATATTTGCTTAGAAAAGTAGGGGGTGAATGGCGCTGATAGTTGTTAAAGATGTACATTTCGCCTATGATGATAGTAAATTTGTATTGCGAGGTGTGAATTTAGAGGTTAAGTTGGGAGAGGTAGTCACGCTGTTAGGTCCAAATGGCTCAGGTAAAACTACATTGCTTAGATGTATATATAAGGTGCTTAAACCTAGAATTGGCTGTATTTACATTGATGGAAAAAATATTCTTGATCTAACATCTCGCGAAATAGCTAAGGTTATAAGCGGAGTTCCTCAAGAACATGAGACTACATTTCCCTATAGGGTTATAGATGTTGTTGTTATGGGTAAAACGCCCTTTTTAGACTTGTTTTCAGCCCCCTCAATAAAGGATTATAAAGTTGCTAAGAACATACTTGAAAAACTTGGGAAGGCAGAGCTGGCTGAAAGGCCTTACACTCAAATAAGTGGTGGTGAAAGGCAACTAGTCCTTATAGCTCGTGCTCTCATGCAGAATCCAAGAGTAATGCTACTTGATGAACCAACTAAACATTTAGATATTGTAAATAAGATGAAAGTATTGAGTATTATAAAGAAACTTGCCGTTGAAAAAAGATTAGCTGTACTTATGACCCTTCACGACCCAAATGAGGCAATAATGTTCTCAGATAAAATAGTGTTAGTAAAAGAAGGAAAAGTAATATGTTCCATTTCTTCTGAAGAATTAACTGCGGAGAGTCTTGAAAAAGTATATGGTATGCCTTTTAGGCTCGTGAAAGATGGAAATGTCAAAACAATTCTACCAGTATTGGAATACACGGTATAGAAACCGTTTTAACTCCCCTTTTACATGTTTATCTGTAAAATTTGTTAATATTGCAATTATTTTGTTAAAATTCTAGCTACTTGAAGCACAGCTATGTTATTGGTGTGAAATAAAGTGTCGGATGAGGCCCTGAAAAATCAATGTTGGCATTATAAATTACTGTCGGTGGAGAAACACCATAGATGAATGCTCTTCCTTTTTTACTGAAAATTTTAAAAAAGTAGTCAGCTGTTTCTCTTAATTTAACGTTTATTTTTGTACTTGGAAAAGTCGCTCCAATACAAAGATCTTTTTCAAACTTTACTCTAGAAATAATTTTCATAGCTATTTTTTCAGCATTTTGATGGCCGAAATCTGATTCTATTTTATCAAAAGATAAGAATAGCAAGATATTATCCTTTTTTTCTTTTTTAAATTCATTTATCACCTTATTTACGGTATCTACAAAGTGGTCTCCATGATAACTTGTATAAACAAGCCATGGAAACTGTTTTTCATCTTCTTTTTCCTCACTGGGGATAATGATTTTACAGTTTTTCTGAACTTTCTCCCTGCCTACCAAAGCAGCATAAAACTCGAAGAAATAGAGCGGGCTGAGACCCTTGCAAGGTACGACAACCACGCCTCTATCCTGCATCAAAAAGTTCTCTACGGGAACCCCAGCAACATTTTCAACAATGAATTCGGGAGGAACTTCACCAGTAGCTTCAAGAAGAACAAAACTTCCTCTCTTGTACCCACCTACAATTTTATCTATTATTTTAGAACCCGTGCTAAACATGTTCTTTTCATAAAATTTTGTTCCTTTTCCGTCCTTTACTGGAGGATGCGGTTCGTGAATAAACGTAGTTAATTCGATTGGTCTAAATTCATCAAAAAACCTGAATTTTCCATCATGTAACGTAAAATAGTAGGTTGGATTTTTTATTTCAACACCTCTAAGCTTCTCTATAACCAACTCCCTAAACAATCTTTCATCAATAAACTTTTTCTTAAAAGCCAAAACCCCATCACAAATATAGTCTAGAGCGGTTCTCTCCGTTCTTTCAGTTATAATAAGAGTTCTAATTCCGGTATTTTTTACAACATCAATAATTTTAGCACATGTTTCTTCTACAGATAATCCTACAAAGGAAGCAACTGCATCAATACTATCTACTGCAACAATCGGAGAAAATTTTGCAGATATTTTTTCCTCAATAACCGTGTAAAGTCCTTTAAGAAATTCAGGAAGAGATGAAAACCCTATGAACTGCGACACCTCCATCTTCTTCGGTACTACACTTTGTGTCGCATCAACAATATTTTCAGGCGGTATACTTTCCTTTATCCAAGGAAACTGGCTGTAAAGTGAACTTACATCAACCCTTGTAGAAAAATATATGCCACATCCCTTTTTAGCTTGATTAGCAATGTATTGCAAGCTAAAAATAGTCTTTCCAGATCCAGGTTCTCCCTTTATAAGTAAAGCAGCATTTTTAACATTTTCGAAAAACTTCGTAATTTCGGGCGGGATCGTCTCTTTCACCTATTACACCCGAAACTTGCTATATTAAACAAAGCATTGGAGTAATAACTAATATAACAAATATCGTGCTGTTTAATTATATAAACATTGTGCTGCCATAGAATTTTAGGTTATGATATACGATTGAAAGTTCCGAACATGCTTCTAAAACCACAAATAGCTTCAATTTATATATTGTCCTCTTCAACAATCCATACCTTTACCGAAACATCTGAATAATCCTTTAGCTGTCTTTTTATAATTGATATGTCCTTTTTATTTGGTACAAAGGGGAAGTTTCTCAATTCACCTATGTACGCTTGATACGGTGTACAATTTGAAAAAGGCCGGTTACATGCGTTTTCTCTATTTTTACTTGCACAACCAGAGGTCATAAATGGTAAACCACTTTCAACCACTTTATTGTAAACTTCTTCACTTATTCCAAAATCTATGATTCTTCCCTTCTCATCAAACTTCATATTTTCGTATCTTGAAATGCCCTTGTTTATCAAATATCTTGCCAGCTGAATTCTCCTATACTTACCTATTGGAGGCTGGGGAAGACTTTCCAATAGTGAACCTTCCTCCGGGAAGAACGAGAAAAGATGAGTTAAAGCACCCATATCGTATGCCTTTTGAATAGCTTTCACCATTTCCTCCTCGGTTTCACCTAGACCAACGATAAAATGTACACCCACATTATATCTACCAAAAATCTCAACGGAATCCTCAGCAACTTTCCAATAACGATCCCACTTATGAGGACCTCCAACACCTCTGCCTCTCAACTTATCGAAAAGTTCAGGTGTTGCTGCATCAACGGCCACGCCAATTTTATCAGCCCCAGCTTCTTTTAAATTATATAACCATTCTTTTGTTACAATCGTTGGCGTTATTAACGCAGAAATAGCATCTATCTTCCTACGTAGAGCCCTAACTATAGTTAAAGTATCCTCTCTAGCTCTCTTATGTGTAACCATTGAAATACAAACCCTCTCCACATGCGAACATCTTTCATCATCCATTCTTCTAAGAATTTCCTCTAGAGGAACAATAGGCCAATCTACACGAATAAAACTTTTCTCAACCCATGAACCACCCACATGTCTAGACTTTGACAAACCACAATAAGCACATTTACCCAAACACCCATCATTATAAGTTAACAAAAGATTAAGAGTGTAAAGTTTTGCACCCCTAAAGAACTGGCCAGGATAAAATCCCAACGTTATGGCAGCAGCAAGACTTATTCTCACATATTCTGGAGACTCGCCAACCTCAGAAATCTGAAAATCCTTTAACATAATTCCTTCCTCCTTGGTGGAGACTTGACATCTATAATTTAACTTTAGTGATATTATAAATGTTTTACAGGGAGCGACAGGGAAATAAGATTACATCCACCATGTTTTACGAAAGTTACTTTTCTAAATATACTTCATATAAATCCGTTATAGTTTTATTTTATTTTTCATTTCTATCACTGGTGTTTCTAGTGAAAGTTTTCCTACTATACCCGCCATACACTAGTCATGTAGAAGAGGAAAAGAAAGGTCTTTTTCCTCCATTAGGCTTAGCTTACATTGCAGCTGTTTTAAGAAGTCAAGGTCACCCCGTTAGAATAATAGATATGAACGTTGAAATAAAAAGCTTAGAGGAGTTAGAGAAGATTTGTGAAAAAGAAAAACCAGACATAGTTGGAATAAGTTCCACAACCATCACATATAATACATGTGTAAACATTCTAAAACACGTTAAAAGTTTTTTACCATCCACAATAAGAGTCGTAGGCGGTCCTCATGCTAGTATTATGCCGCAGGAGTTTCTAGATTATTCAGATTTCGTGGTCTATGGTGAAGGAGAATACACAATGCTAGAACTAATTAAAACACTAGAAAATAACGGAGATCCTTCAACCATCAAAGGACTAATATTTAAGAGAAACAAAAAAATTATCAAGACAGATCCTAAACCTTTGATAAACGATCTTGATAGTCTACCATTACCTGCTAGAGACCTCTTACCAATGGAAGCCTATAACGATAATAAAGGTGCAATTCTTACTAGCAGAGGTTGCCCATTCAACTGCATTTTCTGTAATTCTCACCTAATTTTTGGCAAGAAGTTTAGAGCCAGAAGCCCTAAAAATGTTGTAGACGAAATAGAATACCTAATTAAAACTTATAACGTCCAAGTGATCCGTATCCTAGATGACATGTTTACATTAAATCGAAAAAGAGTCTTAGAGATTTGTGATGAAATTCTAAATCGAGGTCTTAACATAGGCTGGGAACTAACGAACGGAACTAGGGTAGATAAGGTCGACAAAGAACTTTTGGAAAAGATGCATGAAGCAGGATGCTATAGAATCTATTACGGTATCGAATCAGGTTCTGAAAAAGTTTTGAAACTTCTAAGGAAAGGTATTAAGCTTGATCAGGTTAGACGTGTCGTAAAATGGACCAAGGAGATCGGTATAGAGGTTGGCGGTTTCTTTATGATAGGTGGACCAGGGGAAACAATGGAAACGTTGAAAGAAACTGAGAATTTTATTGACGAGCTCGATTTAGATTATGTTCACCTTAGTATTGCAACACCTTATCCTAGAACCGATTTTTGGAACTGGGTTCTTAAAAATGGTAGATCTGTTACAGACGACTATAGTAAGTTTGAAAAGGAGTTTATTTTTGAAACTCCCGATTTTCCTTGGGAACAAAGAATGAAAATATTTGAATACCTCCATGAAAAATATTGTTCCGAACATGATAAGTAGCTATTACTCCCTCAATTTCTCATTGTAGCTGATTTTAGAATTTGTGAACTGTTCCCTTTTTCTTTACTCTTTCTTCGCTTTTTAGATATATAAGATAGCCAAGTGTTAGGTATATGATGTCTAGTACTGCTAATATGACTATGTTTTGCCATATCCATGGCTGCCATGGCCCGTATAGTAGAAATCCTCTGAAACTTTCCACTCCATAGGTTATGGGCGAAACTCTAGCTACTACCTGTAGAAATGCTGGTAGTATGGTGATCGGATAAGCTGTAGAAGTCACTACCCAGAATACCGTATCTACCACATCTATAATCATCCAACCCTGTTTTACTGCAAGGACAATGCTACATATCATAAACCCTATGCCTTGAATAGCTAAAATAGTCAAAGCAACCGCTATAAGGGAAGGAAAAATCCCCCAGAGATTTAAATGAATACCAAAGACAACAATCATAACAACTAGTTGAAGCACTAATCCTGACCCCGTGTGAGTAATGCTATGTAGACCTTGACCAAAAATTATCGTAAATCTTGATACTGGAGACACTAAAACAGATTCAAGTGTCCCTATCCACTGTTCTCTCCTTAAGCTAAGACCCGTACCCCATAGAGCTGCGCTAGCAAACCCTAAGAAAGCAAATCCAAGCGATGTATAAGTTACAATGTCTCCTATACCCGTCATTTTTTCTAAGACCGGACTGTATCTACCTCCTGCTATTGCAAAACCGAAAATTATGAATGGCGCTAACCATAGAATCGGTGCTAAAATGAAATATAAAACACTAAGCGGATACGAGAGTTCATCTTTCCAAACCTTAATACATATTGCCCATGCAGCTTTCACTTCTTTCAAAAGATTATTAATTTTCGTTTTCAGAGCCATTTTAAAACCTCCTAGTATTTCCCTGTTCCCCCAGATTTTTTAGTCTTGTACTCGGCGTATGCAAAAGCCAGATATCCGAATGTCCATAAAAATAACGTGAAAACACTCAAAATTATTATCATATCTAATATTGCATAGATGTCTTTGTTTAGCAATATTATAGCTCTTATAGCTGTTAGTGCATATGTTGCTGGTATTAGTAGGCTTAGAATCCTTGCTGCATATGGGAGTTTTGATATTGGATATCTAACTGGTATTAAAACGTAGAGTAGGGTATCTAGGAATTGCGTTAAAGCATCCGGATCTTTAAAAATCATTACTATACCTGCCATAGCCATTGCAAATCCATAAAATGCCAGAAGCATTAAAGTAAGTATTACAATAAAAGGCAAAATATACGGAAATGCAAATGGTATACCAAAGATCAATATAAGTACCACAAATTGCACCGTAGCGGTAAGAGTTGTAGTTACAGTTTCAGCTAGTGCAGCCCCCATTAAAATATCTATTCGAGAGACTGGTGATACTAAAAGACTCTCAAGGGTTCCAGACATTTGTTCCCAACGCAAAGCATTTCCCATACCCCATACGGCGCTCATTACATACATGTAAAGAACACTTCCAAGAATCACATAGCTTAACCAGTCAGGAGTTCCTGCCACAGATGCAAACTCTGCACTCATAGTACCACCAGCTAAAGCTAGTCCTTGGAATATTGCTGGCATTATCCATCCTATTGGAACAAGTGCCCAAAACAATATGTTAAAAGGATACCTTAATGCTATTTTCACGCTTTTCCACGCTATAGCCATAGTTACACCTAGACTCGGCGTCTCATCCACAAGAACATATTTAAACCGTGTTTCATTTTTCATCTTTTAGCCTCCTTCCAGTATACTTTATGAAAACATCTTCAAGAGTAGGTTCCTCCACTCTGAAACTAATTACATGCATTCCAGCGTTGTTGAGAATGTTTAAAACTTCCCTAGCTGCTTCAGCACTGTTCTCAACGTAGATCTTTATTTCGTACTTTCCATTATTTAAACCACTTATCACTTGTTCAACATATGGTCTTGTTTCTATTTCCTTTATTGGAGGCTTCTCCGCAGTTTGTAACACCAGAACGCTCCATGTCGAAACTTCTCTTTTTAATTCTTCTGGTGTGCCGATACGAATTATTTTCCCTCTATCTATGAGAGCTATACGATCGCAAAGCATATCTGCTTCTTCCATATAATGCGTAGTCAAAAGAATAGTTTTTCCTTCTTTCTCATTGAGCTGTTCCTTTATAAAAGTCCTTATTTCTCTAGCAAAAGCTGGATCCAAGCCCAAAGTAGGTTCATCCAATAGCAGAATCGGCGGATCATGAATGAGCGCCTTAGCAAGAATAATTTTCATCTTCATCCCTGAAGAATAATTTTCAATTTTATCGTCAGCTCTATCTTCAAGATCCATTAATTCTAGAAGTTCATTTACTCTTTGTTCAGCAATTTTCTTATCAAGCTTGTATAACCTTGCAAAGAACAGAAGATTCTCTCTAGCCGTCAGTTTCCAATATATACTTCTCTCACCACCAGTTACCAAGCCTATTCTCGCTCTAACCTTCCTAGCTTCTTTAACAACATCATACCCATCCACATATACCTCTCCTTCATCAGGAAGTATTAAGGTTGAGAGAATTTTTATCAACGTGGTTTTTCCAGCACCATTTGGACCTAAAAGCCCAAATATTTCTCCCCTTTTCACACGTAAATTAACGTAATTTAAAGCCACAACTTCCCTTCTTCTAACTGGAAAAACATAAAACTTCCTGATTCTTTCGGTAAACTTCTTATAAAGATTGATAGTTTCTATGGCAAAATGCATTTAGAACCCCTCCTTCTAAACTAAAATTGCAAAAGAAACAAAATAGAAGCTACAATGCATGCGATTAATTAAAAACAGTTACAAACATACATGCCACCGTAAATAAGTGCTTTTAACATTTTTTAAAACTTACGGCAATCAAGCTTATAAGTATTTTATCCTTCAATTTCAATGGTTAATTTCGTTATCGACTTGACGATATTAACATACTACAATAGAAAATTGTAGAATAATGTTTATCTCCGTTATAATAAAAGTAGGTGTTTTGGTGGGCTCGGTATATTTGGCATTTCTTTTTGAGGGGAGAGGGGAGGAGGGAATACCAAAAAAATCGTGTCGAGCCTTTCACCACACAGAGCTGTGGTTACTATTTGTCATCTCCTATAAACTTTTCTATTACATATTAAATACCCACCGACAACAAATCCATAATATTTCTCTAAAGACAATTATAGAAGGTGTAAACTGAAGATATTTAGTGGTGTTCAGAGCTATTTTGGATTTTTACTAGAAATAATTCGTAAGGATCGCTTTTTAAGATACTTTCTGCTATGTCTCTCAACTTTGGGTGATTCGTTGGAATATTATAAAGGTTGTTGTTAATCCACTCAATAACTTCAAATTTAATCGAGATATCTACCTTTTTATTGTCTTTCCGAAAAGTCGCTCTAATTTTATCTGCTATACCATGCTTAAGTCTTCCATTTCCAACAGTACATCCTGACGCTACTTGGATACCATCGATCACACAAGTATAAGGCGGTTTTCCAGGAGTTTCTATATAAATATAAACTTTTTCTCCTCTTTTTACCCCGAGGATATTGAAAGCTTGCAGCGTCATCTTTAGCCCTAACACAAGACATGGACCTAAGTGTCCATGAAACCATTCCGCTATTCTAACAATATTTTCTTCCTCCAAAACATCCTCAACCAACATATTATTTCCCCTTTTTAATAGATGTTATAACCTCTTGACTGGGTTAGTCATATGTGAGATCAAATAATATTAATACTTTTCGATAAAAAAGTATTAACAAAACATACATTTAAATAAATAAAATTTCATTATATCTTTGCTAAACATTCTTTCATAAAACCCAGTCACGTTTAATAATTATTCCTAGATTACGTACTCCGATTTTTCTACTCAAGCTTCAAGCCATCGGTTCAAAAACTCCAGCTACGTAGAGAACATCATAAGCAATCACCGTTCTTAAAATGATAAATTTTTTTCCATCTTATTTCTCATGTAACAAGATAATTAAAACCTTAAAACCCATAATATGATTTTGTATTTAAAAAGCTAAAAAAGTAAAAAATAGGTGACAATAATATTTATGTGATTTATTTTGGCAATCTAGACGCATATAAACATGATGATAGGTATTTAGTTTTGTTTCTTTGTAGCGTGGGATTCACTTCAGGAAATCATTTATCTTGCCTTGTTTTCGTTAGAATCGCAATAAGCACACCAGTAATGAGATTTAGATCGCGTTTATAATTCCGTAAAGAAATAACTGATTAAAATCCTTCAAAACACTGTTCTAAAGCTAATTTTTAATTTTCCCTAGGTACATTATATCTTAGGGAAGTTTTTCATAAACAGTTGCTAGCACCGCACCGTAGACTAACCACATAGGTAGTCCTACAACTAGGAAATCTAGAGCCATGAAACCTGCTTGCCAACCAGCGAACATATATGCAGCTGCAGCTATATCTTTTATTATCCATATTAAAAAGCCGTAACATAGGCCCTTTGAGAGATCCTTACCTAGAATAGATGGATACAGCATTGCATAGATTATTCCAAAGACAACTCCAAAAATCACTCCAAGCACTATACTACCCATAAGTAAATACGTAGTAGATGGAAATAGCTCTGATGGTATGGGCTCTGTTATTCCCCATAATCCTGCAAGTGTAAGAAGCATACCTACAATCCACGCAACTATCCCTGCCATAACTCCCGCTGCTAACCCTCCGATAATACCCTTTTTAACATCCATTATCTCACCTCCTCCTTAATTGAGTATTTGTAAAGCGTCCTTCCTTAACGCTCAAAAGAAGAGGACTCCGGTTCAAACCATTGGAATTAGAACTAGACTTCCCCCTCAGTAAAAACTTGGTATTTCTTTTTAAGTGAATTTCGGCTCTTTACTTTTAAAGGTTGCGGCTTAGCGTTTTATGTCGTTTTTTCCTCCTCTAATTTATGCTTAAACCGATCAGCGAAAAAGAGTCTACAGAGGCGTTAGATAGGTTCTCACTATCTCAATGAAGTGTACTGTCTTTGTTGCGATAAATGTATATGCGGAGAGCCAGAATAGTGCAAGATACAACGAGTAAACTAAAACCTAATGAATTATAATCATTTGGATATTAAAGGTGTGGATGGTTGTTTTTATCATAAATCTTAATTTTAGACGAGAATCACAAAATTAGGTTCACCTAAATCTTTAAATATAGTGTTTTATTTTCACTATATGAAATTCAAATTTCAATTTTTGAAAATTAGAGGGGTTACTTTGAAAGCCAAAGACCTAGGAGAAAAAGTGGAAGAATGCTTGGAAATACTATTTAAATTGGAAAAAGACAGGGAACGCGTAAAAATGACCGAACTAGCCGAAAAACTAAGGTTCCCATATTCATCAATGACAGTATTACTTCAAAAACTCTCTAATATGGGTCTAATTGACTACGAGCCTTACAAAGGTGTTAAACTTACAGATAAAGGGAAAGAATTAGCTATTAAAGTCATTAGAAGACATAGATTATCTGAAAGATTTCTAACCGACATTCTTGGTTTTGATTGGAGTGAAGCTCACGAACATGCATGTAAACTTGAACACGTTATCACGAATAAAATCGAAGAGAAACTAGATGAGAAACTAGGCAAACCTACTGTTTGCCCTCACGGCAACCCAATTCCAACCGCCAACGGTAAAATAATTTTTGAAAACGATATCCCTCTTTCTGAATTACAACCCGCAGAAGAAGCAACTATCACCAGAATTTTAGATGAAAATTCAAACCTACTTCGCCGCCTCGTTGCAATGGGCATTCTACCTGGAGTTAAAGTTACGGTTAAAGAAAAATCACCTCTCGGTGGAGCTCTCGTTCTAAAAATTGGAGATTATGAGGTTGCTCTCGGCCATGATGTAGCTTCTAAAATATGTGTAAAAACAGATGTTCCACCTCATAGACGTAGACACCGTAGGCGGCGTGGAAGCAGAAGAATTCAGTAAGTGAAATACCATTAGGGGATGTATGATGTTTTGTCATGAACGTTCCAAAAAAGCTAAGAATATCGGTAATGCTGTAAAAATATTGTTGGCTGGGAACCCTAACACTGGTAAATCTGTATTTTTCAACAGAATTACTGGTATAGGAGTTATCATTTCAAATTATCCCGGCACCACCGTTGAACTCTTGAAAGGAAAAACTAGGTTTAATGGCAAAGAAATAGTGATTATAGATCTTCCCGGTACATATTCGCTTGGTGCAGGTTCCATGGATGAAAGAGTTGCCAGAGCAGCTATATTAGAAGAAGAATCTGCCATCGTTATTAATATTGTTGACGCATCCAATCTTGAAAGAAATCTATACTTGACCTTACAACTTCTTGAACTCCAAACTCCAATTGTTGTCGCATTAAATATGATCGACGAAGCCAGAAAAAGAGGCATTGAAATCGATCATGAAAAGCTCTCCGAACTTCTCGGTGTTCCTGTAATTCCAACTGTTGCAACACGGGGTGAAGGCATCAAAGAAGTCGTGGAAACTGCTTTAAAAGTGATTGATGGAAAAATAACCATTCGTCCCATGAAAGTACAGTATGGACGTGACATCGAGGCGATTATTCAGGAGCTTGAAAAAGTTATAAAAGAAAGATTAAAGACTATACCAAGAAATATTAGAGCCAGAACTCTTGCAATCCTCCTTTTGGAAGGGGATCCTGAAATCGTAGAAGAAATAAAAAATATAGATAGCAAAGTTGTGGAAGCCGCTAAGAGACTTGCTGAAAAAGTTGAAGAGTTACATGGCGAACCCGCTAGCTTAAGAATTGCCAAGGAAAGGTACGGTGTGGCTCATAGTATTGCCAAAGCTGTAACAACCAGATATAAAAGAAAAACATTATTTAGAGAAAGACTCGACACTTTAACTACGAATGTTTACACTGGTTTTCCCATCATGATTAGTGTATGGGTAGCCTTGTTTGCGCTCCTACTTTATGGCGGTAGCTTTTTAGAGGAGTTAATTGTATTTGGATGGGAAAGTTATGTTGCTCCGATTATCGACAAAGGGCTTTTTTACATAGTTCCTAATGAGTTTCTTTATCATGTCATTAGTAGGGGTTTGATTTTAGGTTTAGAAGCAGGACTAGCTGTAGTTGTACCTTATGTAACTCTCTTTTATATAGCTCTAGCTATTCTAGAAGACACTGGTTACCTTACACGTATGGCTTATCTCATGGATAACATTATGCATAAAATGGGGCTTCATGGAAGGGCTATAATTCCTCTCATAGCCGGATATGGTTGCAATGTTCCAGCTGTAATGGGTACAAGAGTTTTAGAAACTCGAAGAGAAAGAGTTTTAGCAGCCTTTCTCATAACTTTGGTACCCTGTTCTGCTAGAACCGTTGTAATTCTAGGTTTAATTGGCCAATACATAGGGCTGCTTGCTGTTCTCGTCATGTACACATTAAATTTAGCCATTATAGCTGTTTCAGGGTTCTTTTTAAACCGCATTATAAAAGGTGAGACTACTGGATTAGTTATGGAATTACCACCTTACCGTATTCCCCATCCAATACCTGTTTTAAAGAAGACTTGGATTAGATTTAGAGAATTTGTGTACATAGCGTTTCCATTACTAATCTTTGGCAGCTTGTTTCTTAGCGCCCTTGAATATTCTGGATTTCTTCGACCTGTCGCTTCGCTAATGAGTCCAGTAGTTGTTGGAATACTTGGACTTCCAGCTTTAACCGGAATAACATTGTTCTTCGGAATCCTTAGGAAAGAAATGACACTTGAAATGCTCATAGTTTTATTTGGAACTACAGACTTTCTAGCAATAATGAATATACATCAAATGATCGTTTTTACAATAGTTGTTACTTTATATTTTCCATGTATCGCAACCTTTGCCGTTCTAGGTAAAGAACTAGGATGGAAAACCGCTATTTTAATTGCAATATCAACAATTATCTTAGCTATAATAATTGGGGGAATAACTAACCTAATACTTACATATTTCTGGATGTAAACCCATATATAGGTGGAATCATATTTGAAGAAAATCAATTCAAAAGAAAAATCGTATCAATGTCCACTTTGCGGCTTTAAATTTACTGAAAAAACCACAAAAACATGCTTAACCTGTCCTCTAGCTAAAAAATGTAATCTAATAATGTGCCCGAATTGCGGATACGAATTTCCAAAAATTTAACTTGAATTTTGAAAATAAAAATAACTACTTAAAGTCCTTAAAAATCGGCCGATGAAGTTTCGCTTTTCAGAGCAAAAAATGAATTTAACTATTAAAAGATTTAACACTAACTTTAAAATAGTAGGCAAATGTTGTATAAGGATGCTAAGATAAAGACATACATTTTCTAGCCTTTTCATACAACTCTATTGATAGGCTGGCGAATCAACATGGAGATTTCTAAAGACCTTGCTATATATAGGAATCGAAAACTTGTAGAAAAAGTTACAAAGAAAATAAAAGAAATTGCAAAAGATGATTTCTTTAAGTTTATGCACGTCTGTGGAACACATGAAGACACTTTCTCACGTTTCGGGCTCAGATCATTACTACCAAAAAATGTTGAAGTTATTGCTGGCCCTGGCTGCCCCGTATGTGTAACCCCACCTGAGGTTATTTCTGCAGCAATTGAACTTTCCAAACGTGATAATGTTATTCTAGCTACTTATGGGGATATGGCACATGTCCCAAGCCCTCGTGGCTCCCTAGTTCAAGCTAGAGCCCAAGGTGGAAATGTTTACATAGTTTATAGTATTACAGATTCCATTAAATTAGCCGAAAAAAGAAAAGATAAACAAATAGTTCATTTTGCAATAGGTTTTGAAACCACTGCACCTTCAACAGCAGCAACTCTCCTCAATAATCCCCCCGATAACTTCTCGGTATTAACTTATCATTTACTAATCCCTCCTGCCATAGATTTTCTATTAAGTCTTGGAGAAGTTAAATTAGATGGTTTTATTCTTCCAGGCCATGTTTCAACCATTATTGGTTCAAACGCTTACAAAGAGATTTCAAAACGTTGGCATATCCCCCAAGTTGTTGCAGGATTTGAACCCTTAGATGTACTAGTTGGAATTTATATGCTTATAAAACAAATAAGGGAAGGAAGAGCTGAGGTTGAGAACGAATATGTCCGAGCCGTTAGACCAGAAGGCAATGTTAAAGCTAAAGAAATGATGCACAAAGTTTTCGATGTTGTGGATGCAAAGTGGAGAGGCATAGGTATTATTCCCCGTTCAGGGTTTAAACTTAAAAAGGACTTCGAAGAATTTGATGCTAGAAAAAGATTTGAGATATCATTTGAAGAATTTAAACATGATTTACATCCTGGTTGTAAATGCGGAGAAATTCTACGAGGACTAGCTCAACCCAAAGATTGCCCACTCTTTGCCAAAGCCTGTACTCCATTACATCCTATAGGTCCATGTATGGTTAGCAGAGAGGGAACTTGTGCGATAGTTTACAAATACTCTCGTTTCAAATAACATAAGACCGACCCTAAAACATTAACATAATCATCTTAAATGACAAGGAATTTACTTTCAAATTAATCATTAAAACGCTTAAGCAAGAGAATTCAAAAATCGGACAAAAGGAAGTTTTAAGAGTCACTAAACTTAGACTAATATAAGGGGCCCGTAGCCTAGCTGGATATGGCGCCGGCCTTCGGACAACAAAATACATTTGTTGGGAGAAAGCCGGAGGTCCCGGGTTCGAATCCCGGCGGGCCCACCACCCATTTTATACTAAACTCAACTCAAACTGTCAAGTTTTCTACAAACAGTTTTAAATATCTACTAACATCTATTTCTGATTACCAATGTATGTATGGAGGCTTATATTTGGGCAAGGAAAAGACGTACCTCGGTCTTAGCGTTAATATAATTTTACTGGGAATTGTTAGCTTTCTTACAGATACTAGTAGTGAAATGATTATGCCTATTCTTCCCCTCTATATTACTGTACTTGGTGGAGCTGGATTTGCTTTAGGTTTGATTGGAGGACTTGGCGATAGCGTTTCAAGCATTCTAAAAGTATTCTCAGGTTACTGGTCGGACAAACTTGGTAGGAGAAAAATTTTCATTTCTTCTGGTTATGCAACTTCAGCTGTTTCAAAGCTCTTTTTCCCTCTTTCCACAATTTGGCAGCATATTGCCATTCTAAGACCACTTGAAAGAGTTGGCAAAGGGTTAAGAACGGCGCCTAGAGATGCTCTCATTGCTGAGTATTCTCGTGAAACAGCTAAGGGTAAAGCATTCGGTTTACATAGAGCCATGGACACTAGTGGCGCTGTCCTAGGTTCAATATTAGCCTTAGTTCTCTTCTGGTTTTTAAACTTCAATTTAAGATTAATACTTTTTATTGCTGCTCTCATAGCATTCTTAGCTTTAATACCACTCATATTTGTCAAAGAGAGAAAAACAGAGCCTAAAGAAACCTCTCTTCTCATTAGTTTAAAAGCTCTACCAAATAAACTTCGTTTATTCATATTTGTCGCAGCAATATTTACCCTTGGAAATTTCACATATATGCTTTTCATAGAAAGAGCAAAACAGTTGTTCATTGGTCAGCTTTTCGCTGAAAAAGAAGCTTTCGCTTTGGCAATTTTACTTTATGTATGGTTTAATATTATTTATGCCTTTTTCTCTTATCCATTAGGTGTTTTATCGGATAAAATCGGTAAGAAAAATGTTATTTTTACAGGATACCTCATATTTAGCGTTACATGTCTTGGATTTGCCTATGCTAATTCCCTTACAATATTGTTTCTTTTCTTCGCTCTTTATGGTTTGTCAAATGCTTTCATTGATGCAACACAAAGAGCATTTACTTCAGAACTGGCTGGCGAAGAATACCGTGGAACCGCTCTAGGAACCTATCACACAGTTATTGGAATATCTACACTACCTGCAGGAATAGTTGCTGGGATTTTATGGCAATACATTTCTCCATCCACTGCATTTATATACGGGGCTTCTTTATCCCTATTTGCGGCTCTACTACTAGTGGTCCTAATTCGTTAAAATGGGCATAGCGGGGGTTTAGGATTGACTAGCATAAAGTTAGCAAAAATAATTTCTCATGTGCTATCAGCCCCATTCTTCGCCCTATATTCTCTCGTCATAATTTACATTGCTAATAACGATGCCTATAATCCGTTACCAGCTTATTTAGCTATACTCATAGGCTGTATTTTCTTAACCATATTACCCATCGCTCCCATAGCGTTAAATGTAATTAAGGGTGATATTGACGTATTTGTGTCAGATAGGAAAAGAAGACCTAAATTTTACCTATATGCTCTACTAAGTCATCTTGCTGGAGCATCTGTATCGTACATTTTGAGAGTAGAGATCTTAACCATTATTCTTCTCGTTTTCTTTTTTGTTACTTTATCAGTAGCAATAATAAACTTTAAAACCAAAATTAGTGCACACACTTCAGGTATAGCAGGTCCAGCCACCTACATGACATATTTTCTAGGTTCAACATACATCTTCCTCTACTTAATTATTATACCAGTTGCATGGGCAAGAATCAAACTTAAAGCTCACACCCTGCAACAAACGATCCTGGGAACAATTGTAGCCATTATAATTACATTCTTGACATGTTACATTGCACACAACATATTATTTTAACCATTTTGCTTAATCTAACAATTTTCAGAATCCTCTAACAACTTTAATTACAACTAACCTCTCCATTAAGAGAAATTTATACGCAGATGTTAAATTAAGTTATTTATATAGATAAGTTTAATTTAATAATCTAAACTGCATATCCTGTTTCCAAAGCACATGACGAACTAGATGGATGTGTATCCAATGAAAACAGATATAGTAATTATTGGTAGCGGCATAATAGGGTTAACTACATCATATAATCTTGCATTGCTTGGAGAAAAGAATGTAACAGTAGTAGAACAAAAATATATTGCCTATGGTTCAAGCACCAGAAATGCTGGACATTTTAGAGTTCATTTCTGGGCTCCTGAAAATGCTAGGTTCGCTATTGAAGCTAGAAAAAGACTCTTAGATTTTGTATCTAAAATTAGGTGGAATGCAGAAATCGATCTGGGAGGATACTTGTGGCTTTTGTATAAAGAGGAGCAAATCAAAGCGTATGAAAGAAGTAATAGGGAAATTTGGAGTAAGTTGGGCGTTGCTGGTAAAATTTTAACACCTGAGGAAATCTCTGAACGATTCCCATATATCAATTTGGAAGGAGTTATTGCTGGTTTCTACGGGCCACAAGATGGAAAAATGAACCCTAATGTTATTGCTTTTGGATATTATGAAGAAGCTAAAAAAAGTGGAGTCAAATTTTTACCCTATACAAAGGCTGAGAAGATAATTCTTGAAAACGGTAGAGTCAAGGGCGTTCAAACAAATAGAGGTGTTATTGAAAGTGAAAAAGTTTTAGTTGCTGCTGGAGGCTGGAGCAAGGAGCTTCTAAAGACTGTTGGAATAGATCTTCCGATAGAAGTTGAAAGAAAAGAAATAGGTGTTACCGAACCAATAAACTACTTCATGAAACCTTTTATCATAAGTATGAAAAGTGGAGTATATGTTGGACAAATGGTAAGAGGAGAAGTATTGGGAAGTATAGACTATCCCATTGTAAAAGGTGTAACACCTTTTGATACAACTCTTGACTGGATTCACAAATGGTCTAAAACTGCCGTTGAAATTGTACCCTCAATTAAACATTTAATGTTCTTGAGAACGTGGTCAGGTTACTACGTTGTAACTCCAGACCACAGCCACATTTTGGGTAGGGATCCCGAGTGGCCTGAAAACCTTTATGTTGCAACAGGATTTAGTGGACATGGCTTCATGATGGCTCCATTTGCTGGTGAAGTTATAGCCAAAAATATTCTTTATGACGAGGTTCATGAACTTATGAAACCCTATTTACCAACGAGATTCAAAGAAGAAAAATTAATTCATGAAACCATGGTCATAGGCTAAAATCTAAAAATTTAAAATCGAAATGAAAGGTAAAAGTAAGATGAAACAATATAAAATATGTTAATCTTTTTTATGTTCATCAATAGCGAAAAGAGCGACGGGGACTGGTCTTATAGGAGGACGTATTCTTGGAAGCTCTATTTCACTTACAGGTTTTCCCGTTTTTCTTGAAATTATTGACATTATGAGTCTTAGACATGTTCTACCTTGGCAAGCTCCCGTTCCACATCTAAGTATGCGTTTAATTTCTTCCAATGTTGTATACCCTTCCTCGATAACTTTTTCGACTTCCTCCAAAGTCACATCTTCACATCTACAAATTATAATATTCTTCTTACCTGATTCTTCACTACTCATTTTATTTTCCTCCCAATATTTCTAACAGTCATTGCAAGATCCTTTTTCACTGCAATGGCTACCACAGTTGTTTTATCCTTCATTTTTCTCACCGAAACTATCCTAGCTTCTCCTACTGGTTTGCCTTCACGATCCAATGCTTCAAAAACTTTCCCCTTTTCTGGTATCGGTAAAAGTTCATACGGAATCATCACCAAAGCTTCATCGCCTTTATAATTGAGGTTAACTACAAAGATAGCTAAACCGGGGCAAATTGCTACACATTCTCCGCAACCGGTGCACCTGTTGTAATCTACCTCTGGCGGTTCGCTGAGAGAGGGTTTTTTAATTGCATTAAATCTGCAAATATGGGCACATGGATCACAAGGTATCTTTTGAATACATTCAATGATTACAACTGGTCCTTTTTCAAGTCTTTCTTTAGGAGGTAAACGATCTTTCAAGTCTTCGAGTGTCAGTACTCCCGTTGATTCATAATTACTCATTTTAGTTCCCTCCACATTCTCCAAACCTTTTCTTTACCTTTTAGAACGCGTTCACTAAAGGGGCTTTCTCTTAGAGCACTCAGATGCCTAAACGATTCTTCTCTAATTTTTTCAGCTTGAATCTTCTCTTTTCCAAGTTCTATTGCTACATTTGCTCCTGTTATTCTACCTTCCATCATGGCTGTACTTGCCTCTTCTATACCTGAAACATCACCAGCAAGATACATACCATCAATAGTTGTCTCTAAATCCTCGTTATGTATTGCTACTGGCCCACCAAGCTCTGGTATATATGCTTTTTCACATCCAGCTTGGAATAAAAGTTCTGATGAAGGAGTTAGTCCCACAGCTAAACATATTAAATCTACTTCAATCTCTTGTTCCGTTCCTTCTATGGGCTGCCATTTTTCATCCAATTCCACAATTATTGCTCCTTCAACATGATCTTTACCCTTAGCAGCGCTAATTGAATGTCTTGTTAATATAGGAACTCCCAGCCTTCTAAGCTTTGATGCATGAACTAAGTAACCTCCTATTTTAGGCATTGCTTCAACAACCATTTTAACATTTACACCAGCTTGAATAAGTTGATAACCAACTATTAAACCAACATTACCAGCACCCACAATCAAAGCATTGTTTCCGGGCTTTATACCATAAACATTCATTAATGTTTGAACTCCTCCAGCACCATAAACTCCAGGCAAATCATTATTGGGGAAAGGCAGCATGTTTTCTTGAGCTCCGCTTGCAACAATGATATCACGGGTATTCACTTCTATAAGTTTATGATTATTTTGAACAACAGCCAACGTGCTCCTCTTGTTTCCATAATACCCTACAACACTAGCATTGAGCACCCATTTTACCTCAGCTTTCTGTAATTCTCTAAGGAGAATCTTAGCGATTTCAACACCTCTAACACCAGCATAATTGTCTTTGGAACCAAAAAACTTGTGAGTCTGTTTTATTAATTGCCCACCCGGCCTAGGATTCTCATCTATAAGATATACATCTACACCTAAGTTGGCAGCTGTAATTGCTGCTGATAAACCCGCAGGACCTCCTCCAACAACTACAAGATCCGTGTCTAACTTTTCTTCCTCAACTTTTATTTCGGTTGTTGTAACTGGAGGTTCTCCACGACCCTTTTCATATTCAATTTTCATTCCATCCTTTACTAAAGTTACGCATGTTCTAACATGTGGTATTCCATTTACACGCATGAGACAAGAGGAACATTTCCCTATACCACAGAAAAACCCTCTAGGCCTATGATATTTTACGCTTCTAGAATATATTTTTATTCCTGAAGCATAAAGTGCCGCTGCTATAGTTTCTCCTTCATATGCCTTGATTTTCTTACCGTTAAGATAAATGTATACTGGTTTTTCACGTTTAAACTCTAATATTGGATGTTTCCATATTCTTAGGTCCATGATACTGCCCATCCTAAAACTAATTAAACAAAAATTACATTAGATTAGTGCCGTTTAAAGATTTAGTTCGATTGGTCATAATCTCTTAGTAATTAAGCTATCACACTTTTACAGATATTTTTCTCTCTGCATACAGAAATTTTGCTATAAGTATATGAGAAGTATATCTAGCAATTCGTAAGCTGTATCGATATAGGTGAAGGTAAAACGGTTTCAATGTTTCTAATTATTTGGATAAATCAGAAATTTTAAATATTAAATTACGGTAATTCTAAAAGTCCTAATTAAGTAGATAATATGCATTATTGCGATAATTATTCCTTCGTGTTAGTGACTCTAGGAGGATTAATTGTGAGAAAGGGAGAGATTGCAATTAAAGCCAGTAGATACATTGTTCAACTGTTCTTTTTCATACTATTTAACATCTATCTATTCACATTAATTCCTACTCTTGGAGACACTCTTTCCTTTCTTAAGAGAATAGATCTAAGAAACTTCCCTCTACCAATAAGTTTTGATTCACCATACGCAAATGTTGCCAATGCCTTCACCGTCATACAGGTCATGATTGCTACCTTATGGTTCCCAGCCTTAACCATCGGATTAACAATATTAATTTCTGTAATCTTTGGTAGAGCTGCATGCGGATGGCTATGCCCCTTCGGTTTTATACAAGATATACTCAGAGCACTTCCAGTAAGAAAAGTGAAGGTTTCACATCCAACAAATAGAAGCTTAGCAGAAGTAAAATACTACGTGTTACTTTTCACCATATCCATAGTATCCCTTCTTGCATTGGCAAAAATCTACGATGTAAAGGATTTATTAAAAGCATTAAGAGGTTTTGGCGAGACCCCATACACAACTATAAGCCCTTCCAGTACATTATTTGGATTAATACCTGCAATGATTGTTGAAAGAAAATTTTTAGAACTTGGCGAACAAGTTTGGGAAATCTTCACCTTGAATCGGCTATTCTGGTTAAGAATGGGTATATTAGCATTTGCTGTAATTATCGCTATTTATGTTCCAAGAGCTTGGTGTCGATGGTTCTGCCCTATTGGGGCTCTTCAAGCTATATTTAGTAAGTACAGTTTTCTAGGAATTGGAAGAAACCTGGCAAAATGTCTTGGAGAAAAATGTAGACTTTGTGAAAAAACATGTCCAATGGCGATAAAAATTCTTGAAGAACCTTGGCAAAAAATTAGAGACCGAGAATGCATAAACTGCCTATTATGTAAGGCAGCATGCCCAGAAAACGCCATAAAAATAGTCTTTCCATAAAAAGAAAATAAATGAAAGATTATTAAACACCTACTTCATCGGCTGCCTTATCTAGACCTAATTCTCTGAGCTTGTCCTTAGTTGGTACACCGTCTTTCCAATTTCTAAGTCTATAGTACTCATCTAACATCTCGTTAAGTTTTACAACATAGCCTTTTACTGGACCTTCAGGCATGGGTTCCTCTAGCAATCTCTTTGGTAAAGTGTCTTCGTCCCTACCTTTGAACCCTTCACGGATGTTAAATGCTCTTTCTAAGTTGTAAATTCTTTCACCAATCTTCATAATGTCATCAGTAGATACTTTCCAGCCCGTAGCAGCAGAGAACATGTCAGCAAATTCTTCTGCGCCAAAAGCAAATGTCACGAACTTGCAGAGAACAAGACTGTCACATACCGCGAAGAGATCCTGGAATGTTATAACCCACTGTGCCTTCCCTTCAGTTGTTAATGGATCGAGTTTTTCAGGTATCCCAAGGATCTCAGCAGCAATCATATATGCCCTTAGGTGACATCCTCCTCTATTTGATGTCGCATATCCTAATCCATGTCCTTGCGCTCCTCTTGGATCATATGCGGGAAGTTCTTGTCCTTTTACGTCCATTGATAGTTCTGGTGCTCCATATTTCTCAGCGAGACGTTTTGAACCTTCTGCTAAATCATCTCCCAGCCCTGAGCGGTAAGCAGTTCTCCAAGTTAATTCTACAATCGCTTCAGCATTTCCAAATTTTAAATCAACGCCTCTTGTCTGTTCGGTTTTTATATAGCCCTTTTCATATAGTTCCATAGCCGTTCCAATAACATGACCCATGGAAATTGTATCAAGTCCAAGTTCATTGCAAAGATAATTAGCTTTGGCAATAGCTTCTAAGTTATCAACTCCACATTGTGCTCCATAAGCCCATATAGTTTCATATTCAGGTCCTTCACCTTCACCACTATATGGACTCCACGGTGGGACTCTCGTTACTCTTCCACATGCAATTGGACAACCCCAACAAGGTTTCCTCTTTATAAGTATTGTTTCAGCCATCATCTCACCGCTAATTCTACTAGCTGTTGGAAATACTCCTGTCTGGAAGTTTCTAGTCGGGAACAATCCCTGCTCATTAATTACATTTACAAGAACCGCAGTACCATAAGTTGGCAAAGATTGATTAGTCACAGCGCTTTCCTTTATTTTATCAAGAGCCTTTCTAACAGCATCTCTAAAAGCTTCCGCCTCAGCTATAGTAGGTCTCTGCGTTCCACGTACAGCAATAGCCTTAAGCTTCTTGCTTCCAAGTACCGCACCATGTCCACCTCTACCAGCTGCTCTATGTTTATCATTAATAATACAGGCAATTTTCACTAAGTTTTCGCCAGCAGGACCTATACAAGCTACTTTAATTTTCTCGTCCCCTAATTCTTTACAAATGATATCCGTAGTGTCATGCGTGTCTTTACCCCAGAGGTGGGAAGCATCTCTTAGCTCTGCTTCTCCATCATGTATCCAAAGATAAACTGGTTTTTCTGACGCTCCTTCAATTATAATACCGTCAAATCCTGCAAATTTTAGTTCGGGACCAAAATGCCCACCACTATGGCTATCATGGATTGTTCCAGTAAGTGGGGATTTTGTAACGGAGCACCATCGACCGCTTGATGGTGCTGCTGTTCCAGTTAATGGGCCCGTCAATATTGCTATTTTGTTTTCAGGAGAAAGCGGGTCAATACCGGGTTTAAGTTCGTCGTAGAGAATTTTTACTCCCAGTCCCCTTCCACCTATGAACGTTCTAAGAATTTCGTCGCTTATTTTTTCTTCTTTTATAGTACCGTCTGTCAAGTTTACTCTTAAAAATTTACCCATGTATCCACCTGGCATTTTTCCTCCCCTTTTAACATATTTTTGCTGTTTTTTCGAATATTTTTAGACTAACGGGGTTTATATAGTTTTCCAAGAAAAACGATATGTTTTATCATTCATAACGTTTTACTAACGTTTCATCTTTCTTGTTCAAGATCGTTTCTGGTTGCGATTATGTTTTTCTATTCTCCGAACTCTAATCTTACTCTTCATTAAAACAAAATGTTCAAATATATTAACCTTGAATTAACGCCGATTTATTGGTGATTTATATGAACGGTAACAGTCATATTAACCATATTATTTTTAGCGAAAACCATGAAGATGACAATTTTTCCTTATGTAAAAGAGGACGGGACATTGAAAATACCCTCCAATTTTCTTTCTCATTTAGGTGTATCAGAAAAACTGCCAGTAACGATCGAAGCTTTTAGGGATGGAGTTATAGTTTACCCTGTTAAAAAGATGAAACTTAACTCCATATATTTAGAGATAACCAGTAATTGTAATTTAAATTGTGTAATGTGTGTACGTAGAGTTTGGAAAGATGAGATTGGTAGTATGGATTTTAAACTTTTAAAGAAAATTGTTCAAGAGGCGGAGAACCTTGGTGTAAATTGGATATGGTTTGCTGGTTACGGCGAACCTCTTGTTTATGAGTACTTTGAAGAAGCTGCAAATGAAGTTAAACAACGTAAAATCAAGCTGGGAATCACAACAAATGGTACTCTTCTCGATAACGATATGATAAAAACTCTCACCAAATACGGAGTAGACAGGGTTGTCGTTTCCCTTGATAGTCCTTTTGAAGAAGAATTCAAAAAAATACGAGGAACAGAAGTATCAAGAATCGTTGAAAATATCAGAAACCTGTACAAAGCATCTAAAAAGTTTAAAAAACCAGAAATATGGGCAGAATTTGTTGCTATGAAAGACAATATTGAAGATTTACCTATTTTAATTGATTTAGTTGGAAATGCAGGAGTTACTACAGTTTTAATTACAAACCTTCTACCATACACACATGAGTTGGCACAACAAGCCCTTTATTTTAATGAATCTAGTATAGCATCTAGAATTTTGCTGGAAGCCTCTAAACGATCTATCATGTCAAAAGTTAGATTGCTTACACCCTACTTTGAACTTAAAACACAAAGATCATGTAATTTCATTGAAAAAAGTAGCTGTGTAGTTACATGGGACGGAGATGTTTGCCCTTGCTATAATTTTATGCATACATATCCTTGCATCATTAATGGTCGCAAGAAGATGATACATAGAGTTTCCTTTGGAAACCTTAACATTCAAAGTCTAAAGAATATATGGTTTGACGCAAAATATGTTAAATTCAGGATTTATGTAAAAAATTTCAGTTTTCCATCTTGTACCGACTGCGAATTTCAAGAATTCTGTTGGTTTGTCGAGGAAAACTTAATGGATTGTTGGGGAAACTCTCCAAGTTGCGCAGATTGTCTATGGGCTAGAAAAATTATACAATGCCCCTAACATAAAGAGAAGTATTTAAGAAATATTAACAACAAATTAGGCTTAACTAAAATGTAACAATTCAAATACACACATTGTAATACTATTATTACTACTTTACTAAGTGGGTGCGAGGAAATTGGAAGAAAAAACAGGAGAAATGGAAAATATAGAATGTAAAGTTTGTGGAACCAAAAATCCTTCAGACGCGCAGTTTTGCATCATTTGCGGTAAAAAATTTCTTCCTAAACGTTGGAGAGATATGGCACTAACAATAACTCTTGGAATTGCCACCTTATACGTTATGATCATTTTTATAATGGCTGCATTTACAATAATATTATCAATGCAAGCCGTCTTTGCCTCCAAATTCTTTCAAATGACCGTAAGAGAAATTATAGACTTTGGATTTCAAATTTTCATAGCTGTGAGCGCAATAGAGTTCGTTCTAATATTACCGGTGTATTTTCACTTTGACGATTTAGAAGCTACAATTAAATGGTCTGGTCTACCAATAGAAAATACATCTAGCTTTTTAAGAGACATTGCGATCGGAGGCTTTCTTGGGCTACTATACGCCCTTTTAGTTAGATATATTTCACGATTATTTGAGGGATCAACAACCTTGAAAGCTCAGTATCCATCATTTTTCGTTGTTGGCGTTTTGATATCGATTTTTATCGTTGCTCTTTCAGAGGAAATTCTATTCAGAGGCTTCCTGCAACAATCCATTGATCTTAAACTACGAAACCCTTTGGTGAGCATACTTATGGCGTCAGCGGTGTTCAGCGTAATTCACCCCGTTTTTCCAACCATACTAATAGCTTTTGCGGC
This sequence comes from Candidatus Baldrarchaeota archaeon, assembly GCA_019056805.1. Taxonomy (GTDB): domain Archaea; phylum Asgardarchaeota; class Baldrarchaeia; order Baldrarchaeales; family DXJG01; genus DXJG01. Next base: position 459,333 of record DXJG01000002.1, read on the forward strand.
AGGTCTCATGGCGGGAATTCTATACGAAAAGTTTGGAAGAAAATTACATGCTCCAATAGCTTTCCACTACGTTTATGACACATTAATCATATTACTTCCTGCGCTCTTGTAAAACTCTTAAATTGATATTTTAAGCCTATGGAGGCATTGTCTAAATATAACTTGATAATTAGGTTGATAAGACCCTTTTTACCATCCGCATGTAGCGTACAAGTCTTTTGAGGGTGATTCGATAAATTAAATGGTAATTTTTGCCGAAACCATTAAATTACTTTATATATTAAATGTCCTAGAAAGGGGTGAAATGAATTGACATTGAAAATCTACAATACTCTATCGAGAACTAAGGAAATATTCGAACCATTTGACCCTCCAACAGTAAAAATGTATGTATGTGGCCCAACTGTTTATGATTTAAGTCACTTAGGTCATGCTCGCACCTACATTGCTTTTGACATTATTAGAAGATACTTAGAGTTTCTTGGCTACTCCGTTATATATGTTGTAAATATTACAGATGTTGAAGATAAAATAATAAGAAGAGCAAGAGAACGAGGCGTTTCACCCTTCGAAATTGCTGAAGAATACACTAAAGAATACTTTAATGATATTGAAGCCTTAAAAATTAAAAAAGCCGATATTAACCCTAGAGTAACCGAACACATTGAAGATATCATTGAAGTTGTTCAAGGCTTGATAAATAAAGGCTACGCATACGTTGCAGATGGAGACGTATATTTCGACGTCCTAAAGTTCTCTGATTATGGGAAACTTTCTCATCAATCCCTTGAAGAACTCAAAGCAGGCGCTAGAGTCGATATTAGCGAAAAAAAGAAACATCCAGCTGATTTTGCTTTATGGAAAAAATCTAAAGAAGGCGAACCTTCTTGGAATAGCCCTTGGGGCCCTGGACGCCCTGGCTGGCACATTGAATGCTCTGTTATGTCTATGAGATATCTAGGTGAACAATTAGACATTCACGGCGGTGGACAAGACCTTATTTTCCCTCATCACGAGAATGAAATCGCCCAATCTGAAGCATACACTGGTAAGAAGCCCTTCGCAAAATATTGGATGCACACCGGCCTAGTTATGGTTAGAGGAGAACGTATGGGAAAATCTCTCGGAAACTTCGTCACGATCAAAGAACTACTTGAAAAATTTGATGCAGAAGCAATAAGATTCTTCGTTTTGTCCACCCATTATAGAAGTCCAGTTGATTTCACATGGGAAAGAGTTGAACAAGCTAGCAGCAGTTTAGAAAGACTTTACAACACCATTGAAAACATCGAAGTTGCCTTGAGGGAAAGCGACATCAATTATGCTTATCGCTTAGAAGGTCTAGACTTAGAGTTATATCAAAACTTAATTCGCAGCGAAAAGAAATTCTTTGACGCCATGAACGATGACTTTAATACCCCAGTTGCCGTATCAGCATTATTTGAAATGTCTAGTAACGTGAACAACTATCTTAAGAACAGTAATAAACCTAATGCCGCATTACTTTCAAGAGCCTTTAACTTTTTCATGGATGCTGGTGAAATTTTTGGTTTATTCTATAGATTCAGGATAAAACGAGAAGATAAAGAGGAATACAATTTACTTGAAAAACTAGTGACTTTGATTGTCGACATTAGAAATGAAGCCCGTAAAAGAAAAGACTGGGAAACAGCAGACAAAATTAGAGAGCAACTCAAGGAACTAGGTATATTCCTAGAGGACACAAAAGACAAAACAATATGGAAAATTAAAAGGCGGCCCACTTCTCACTAAGAGAAACCTTCTTGCAGTAATCTATGATAACTAAGTTAATTTTCACCGATTTCTTCCACTATGTATCCAAGTTTTTTAAAGACCTTAGGAGAAAATTTAACTCCGCTAAATTCAGTACCAGCAGCACCGATTACATATTCTTTTTCCATAACTTCCTTATCTACGTAGGTAGGACATAATTTATAGAAAATGAAAGGAGGTACACCGCCTATTTTGAATCCGGTAAAGTTTCTTATTTCTTCTGGAGTAGCTAATCTTAGCTTTTTTAATCCACTTATTTTTTCAAGTTTCCTTACGTTTACCCGCTTATTTCCAGTAATTATTGCTGCTACATATTTATCTTTTGATTTAAATAAAAGACTTTTCAAAATATATTCTCTAGGAACTTTAAGAGCTTTTTCAGCATCTTCTGTTCTTCTACCGCTTAATTTATGCTGAATAATTTCTCCATCTATTCCAAGTTTTTCGATAAGTCTTTTTACTTCTTTTACCTTATCGATATTCTCCTTCATCGTTTTACCATCTCTTTAACTAAATAATATTGAAGTTTTTCAAAGACTAGAAAACTTGAAAGATGATGGCATGTTAATCCTTGTTTGTTATCCAATATGAGCCTTTATCAGTATATTCCTTTTTCCATATTGGTGCTTCTTTTTTGAATCTTTCTACAGCTTCTCTTAAGGCTTGAAACACTTCTTGCCTGTGTCCTCCAGCAACAACTACGTATACAATATCTTCTCCTACATTAAGCGTTCCAATATTATGGTGGATGTGTACATCCACTACATCATACTTCTCTATGGTTTCTTCACAAATTTTACTTAAAATTTCGTTAGCCTGTTCCTCATATGCTTCAAACTCTAGTTTCTCAACTCTCCCGCCATCTTTTCCTACCCCACGTACAATCCCCACGAAACATGCAATTGCACCAACTTCACTTATCCTTGGATTTTTCTTAATTTCATCAATTACGTTTTGAAGAGTAATTTCACCCTTACGGTGGACTTCTCCTTTTCGCAACTTTTCCACCCCTTACTAAGGGAAATTAACATTCAATATTGATAAATTGGCAAAACGCAAATTTCTAAATAAACATTTCCTAAGTTACTCACGTCCCCTAATATGCATGCTTTTGTTAGATTAAAGTACGGATTTCTCATGTCTCAGGGAAGAAGGATCTTAGGTAGGAAAAGACAAAAACATAGCTTTCCAGCCATGATAATCAATTGTATTAAACAATTTCATCGCATATGTCACACATGTCGGGAAACTCGCCCGTTTGCCTATGTATTTCACAAATGAATTTTTTTGAGCTCCGAAGAGTTTTACAAAGGCGACACATTTCTAATAGTGCACTGATTTTATTCATGGTGTTTTCCGCAATCCCTTTTGCTATTTTATCTACAGTTTCTTTTACTTCTTTGTTTTTAAGTAGAAGTTCTCCTTTCCACCCTCGTTTCTCCGATAAATAATAGCTTACTGCTGGTTGTGTAAGTCCAAGTCTCTTAGCTATTTCCTGCTGAGTCAAACCATACTTGTTAAATAACTGATTCACTATCATTGATCTTATCTTAGGTAGGATAACACGGACAATAACTTCACAAGGAGGTTTCATGTTTTCCACCTACTCAACCTACATTAATGCATATGTATTTATGCACATTTATTCGCTTTACTATAACATCGTTATCAATGTTTATATACTTTAACCTGAGATAAGTTTTTACTTCCCCCCACAAACTGGACATTTCCCATTACGCTGAACATTAACAATTTCGATGGTGAAATCTTCACCATCAAATATAAGCAATCTACCAACTAAAGGAGTTCCGATGCCAGTAATTATTTTTATCGCTTCTAAAGCCTCCATTGCACCTATTATTCCTGGCGTGACCCCTACAATAGGAAATTTTTCAATCTCTCTAGGAGGCCTAGGAAAAATACATTGTAAGCAAGGTCCCCTTTTTGGCAGTATCGTCGTTAATTGACCTGTAAAACTATAAACTCCTGCATGGACTAAAGGAATGTTAAGCTTTACACACGCTTCATTTAAAATGTACCTCGTTCTAAAGTTATCAAGGGCATCAATTACAACATCTGTTCCTCTAATAAACTCTATAATGTTATTTCTATTAATTTCTTCCTTTATTGTTTCAACTTTTACATTTTTGTTCAACTTTTGTATTTTTTTCTTTGCAGACTCTACCTTGAGTAATCCTATGTCTTGGTCCCAGTGAAGAATTTGTCTATTCAAATTACTTAACTCAACAACATCCTTATCTATGAGAACAAGTTCTCCTACACCAGCAACAGCAAGATATATAGCTGCCGGAGATCCCAGCCCACCAACACCAACCACAGCAACTCTTGAAGCTTTCAGCCGTTTTTGCCCCTCAACTCCCCATCCCTTAATTATAAGTTGTCTATCGTATCTTTCAATTTCCTCTTTAACCAATTCTAATTTTAGATTCTTAATGTTCCCACTCATTCATATCACCATAAATATCTAAAACTGTACTTTCAGCTTGAATTTTTTCTCAAAATTCTAGTACTATTTTAAGGAAAAATAATAGCTCACTTTCGATTTAAAGTTTCAGTAGTAAATAAAATAGCTTATAAATTCATTTATTCTTTTACATTATCAGCTAATTGAAGTAAGTTTTAAATATTCTATGTGCATGCTTATTTAGAAGGCTTTTACGGTTGGAGGTAGGTGATATGTGGAGGAATAATGTTTGCAAGGAAAATCTATAACGCTCCCCCGTCAGCAAAATACATATATCGACTTTTAGAACTTATTGGACCCATGAGCAGGACTGAAATCGAGGAAGAAAGCCTTTTACCACCTAGAACTGTTGGTTATGCTCTTAGAATACTGCTTGAAAAAAGACTAATTATAAAAACAAGAAATCCGAGAGATAAAAGAAAAATAATATATAAAATAAGTGGTTTGGCAGTTTTTTAGTATAATTTTACTGTGTTTCTGAAGTTCCCATCTCTATTATTTTTTCTATTAATTCTTTTTCTTTTGGCACACCTATACTGAAAACTTTTCCTTGATATGGTTCTGTAGATAATATAACTGTTGGAACTGCCATTACCTCAAATTTTTCAGCTATTTCTGGGAATTCATGAGCCTCAATTACATCAGATATAACCTTACCATTACTAGCTATAGCTATTTTATTAGCTATTAAAACCGCATAAGGACAATAGGGACAAGCTGGTGTGATAATGGTCTCAATTCTAATAGATTTTTCCAAGTTTCTAAGTTTCTCCAAATATTCCTCCGATATCTGTACATCTCTAGTAGACATAGTTACTATAGTTTCAAGTAACGCCCATCCTTCTTGACCAAGTGGAGCACCTGTGTATCTTACTTCCCCGTTGTCACCTATTAATATAATTGGTAACCTTTCAACGTCAAACATCTTCTTTATTTCTTCCTTATCCTCCACTTCTTTAATTTCTAAGCTTATTTTCCCCCTTGATAATTCCACCAAAGTTTTTAGCAACTCTTCGGTCGGTTCACATAATTCACAATCTTTACCACTGTACAAAGTTATTTTGACGACATTAACCATTTTCTGTAATTTTTCTTCTATTACTTTTTTATCTTTTTCAGATATCAGTTTCTTCTCCTCCTACTGCATATAAAAGAATCTATCTTACTAATATTTTTATCACTTTCACTCCTTGTATTTGATATTGGACACCAAGGTTTCGGTAACAGTTTACAGTTACATATTTAAGTTAATCGATCTGACATAATAGACCAACAAATATTAAAAGACAAATTAAGTTCCCTGCACGTGTAAATTAAAACACTCATATTCAACGTTATGAGTAATATCCCTATAATTGTAAGTTAAATTAAAATGAATAAGTTTACAGACGTTTAACCGGAGGATAATCTAAGATTTTTGTTCAGGTTTAAATTATGAGGAGGAACCGAATTGTCCTTTGAACTAAAAGATAGAGATGCCCTTGGTAGAATTGGTATTTTAGAAACTAAACATGGAAAAGTAGAAACTCCTGTGTTAATGCCAGTTATAAACCCAAAAATCCAAACGATAACAATTAAAAAGCTTGTAGAAAATTTTAAAGCTAAAATGCTTATAACAAACAGCTACATAATCTATAAAGACCCTAAACTACGAGAAACTGCCTTAAATAAAGGAGTTCATAGATTACTTGAATTTAATGGCCCTTTGATGACTGATAGCGGGTCTTTTCAACTCTACATGTACGGAGATGTTCAAGTCGATCCTATTGAAATTGTCATGTTTCAAAGAGACATTGGAAGCGATATAGGAGTTATTTTAGATATTTTTAGAGAGCCAGATGTTCCAAGGGAACAAGTTAAAGCTGACATTGAAGAAACACTGAGAAGAGCGAAACTATCAATTAAAGAAAAGGGAGATATGCTTTTAGCGGTTACCGTGCAAGGAGGGAAATATTTAGAGTTAAGGGAATGGTGTGCAAAAGAAATGGCAAAACTTGATGCTGATATCTATCCAATTGGTGGAGTAGTTCCACTTATGGAAAATTACCGTTTCAGAGAACTAGTTGAGGTCATTATGACTGTTAAACAACACTTACCTCCAAGTAAACCTATCCATCTTTTTGGCTGCGGGCATCCTATGCTCTTTGCTTTAGCAGTGCTATTAGGCTGCGACATGTTTGACTCAGCTTCATATTCAAAATATGCTATGGATAACCGCTTAATGTTTCCCACTGGTACACATCACCTAGATAACCTAGAGTATTTACCATGCAGTTGTCCCATATGTACAAAATATGATGTATCAGATCTAAGAGAGATGTCTAAAGAAGAAAGAATAGAGAAACTTGCTGAACACAACTTATATGTCAGCTTCGAAGAAATAAGAAGAATTAAACAAGCAATCAGAGAAGGTAACCTTTGGGAACTTGTTGAAATGCGAATAAGAAATCACCCAAATCTTTTAGATGCTTATAGAACTCTTAAAAAATACGTGGACATTTTCGAACGATACGATCCTATTTTTAAGAGATCTGCCTTCTTTTACACTGGTTCCGAATCTTTGAATAGATCTGAGCCATATAGATACACTAAAAGATTAATAGAAAGGTATACCCGTCCACAACAAGCTTCAATTTTGTTACTTCTACCCGATAAAGGTGCTAAGCCATATACGAAATACTATGGAAATTTGCTTCGTAAAATTTCCGAAAAAAAGCTTACTCATATTCATGTAGCTTTTCTAACAGTTTTTGGAGTTGTTCCAATTGAGTTAGAGGAAATATATCCAATTCAGCAAAGTGTTACACCAACAATTCTCGACAAAGATACTATTTCCTATGTTAAGACATGTGTAGAGGAATATATAGCAAAAAATATCTATGACCAAGTTTTTTATCTTAAAGGTGAAAATGACTTTGACCTTGCCATCAAAAAATGTTCTGATAAGCTTAAGATCAACATTTTAGATGATATTAGCAGTCTTTTAGAAAGTGTCAGCAAGTTTTCATCTAGTGGAAGGAATGAGGTTTTAGAAAAGTTACAACGCGTTGCGGATTATCAATTTGGAAAAGGTGCCGGTAAAATACTGTTCAAAGAGGGGGAAATTTCATGGAAACGTTCAAAAGAAACTGGAAAAATAAGATATATCTACAGAGACAACCAACTTTTATTATCCCTCATACCAAGTTCTGGACTATTCACTCTAACAATTAAAGCAGCCAAAATATTATTAGAACATTTCAAAACACCTAGATTAAGAGTTATAGTTAATGAGGACGCCGAACCTTTTATTAAAAGGGGACGCAGTGTTTTCTCAAAATTTGTAGTTGATAATGATCCCGAAATAAGGCCTGGTGATGAAGTAATTATTGTAAACAAAAAAGATGAGATTTTAGCGGTTGGAAGGGCGGTTCTTGCCGGCGTTGAGCTTTTATCCTTTAGAAGGGGGGTTGCTGTAAAGACGAGAAAAAGTGTGTAGAATGGCTTTATTTAGTTTTTCTAAAATGTTTTTATGGTTGTTTTCAGCGTAGTAGTAATGTTTTGTCATTTGTTTCCTATAATCTTGCTATGGAAAGATTTTTATACGAAAAAGTCCATAAAATCCTTTGTAGTAATATCAGATACAACAAAAGAAAAAATGATTAATAAACTATTCACAATTAAATATATATTTGTAGGAAGTAACTTACTGAGTATTTGAATGAAGGGGCAACAAAATTGACAAACAGAAGCTTCTTATTTAAAATAGTACTTGTGGGCAACGGTGGCGTTGGAAAAACAACACTGCGTAGAAGGTGGATGGGGGAAGGTTTCACTACCTCATACATCTTGACCGTGGGCGCTGACTTCGCTGTAAAAACTCTCAACACGCCAAATGGACATGAAGTCAAATTCCAAATCTGGGACTTAGGTGGACAACCTCATTTTAAAGAGGTAAGAAAAACCTTTTATGCTGGTACAGCTGGTGCACTTGTCGTTTATGACGTTACAGACAGAAAAAGTTATGCTGACATTTTTGGCTGGATTGAAGAAATGCTAAAAAACATAAATAAAAAGATTCCCATTGTCTTAGTTGGAAATAAAATAGACTTACGAGATAATGCCTCCGAAGCAATATCTACAGAAGAGGGAAATAAACTTAGAAAAGAGATAATAGAAAAATACGGCTTAAAAGTCTTATTTATTGAAACATCCGCAAAAACAGGTGAAAACGTAGATAAAGCATTTCAAAACATGGCAAAGCTACTACTACACGAACTAGGAGTAGTAGAAATCGAGGAAGAAGAAATACCTGAAATCGTACCAACCCAAGAAGTAGTGCCAACAGAAACAGTAAAAGAGGCTCCTAGTGTGGCATCACAAGAAACCATAACACAAGCAACTACCGAAGCCTTTGAGGTAAAAATCGAACCAGAAGAAATTTTAAATGAAATATGTCGAATTTTAGGATTTGAAGAAGAAACATGGCAAAATAATCCCCAAAAAATTATGGAAAAACTAAAGGAACTGGTAAATAAAATGGAAAAATTAGACTAACAAGTTTAAGTTAATACTTAAACATATTTTTATCCATACCAAGATAACTTGTCGCTATTTACATCTTAATGAATATCAGAGATAAATCTCTCCGTCAATTAAAAGAATTACACAGACATAGAAACACCTATATATTTAATTGAAAGCTAAGTTAGAAAATAGAATCAAGATACGTACTAGATTGCAAATGTTAGAATCTAAAGGATGATATCCATAACTCAAATTAATATGTTCAAACAATCTATGGCACATTATTTTCACCATTACAAAGAAGTTGGTGGAAAACTCATGAACATCGAAAATCCCCATACAATGAAGGTTGAAGAAATTCTTAAAGCATTAAAAACAACCCCCAAAGGATTAAGTGAAGAAGAAGCTAAAAAACGCTTAAAACAGTATGGTCCCAACGAACTTGTAGCAGCCAAAAAAATATATCCACTAAAAATATTTTTAGAACAGTTTAAAGACGTACTAGTCATTATCCTTCTAATAGCCACTGTAGTTTCAATGCTAATTGGCGAATTTCTCGATGCCTCAGTTATAATGGCCATAGTTTTTGCTTGTGTCTTATTAGGTTTTACTCAAGAATATCGAGCTGAAAAAGCCCTAGAAGCTTTAAAGAAACTCGCGGCACCTACTGCCAGAGTACTAAGAAATGGAAGAATATTGGAAATACCTGCAAGAGAAGTTGTACCAGGCGACATTATTCTGATAGAAGCAGGTGATCGTATACCTGCTGATGCAAGGCTTATCGAAGCTATAGATCTTCACGTTGATGAAGCTGTTCTAACAGGAGAATCAGTACCAGTATCAAAAACCATTGAACCATTACCAGACCCTAAAATACCAGTAGCAGATAGAAAAAACATGGTTTTCATGGGAACCCATGCCACCTACGGTAGAGGAAAAGCTGTTGTTTCCTCTACAGGAATGAACACGGAATTTGGAAAAATCGCTGGTATGCTTCAATACGTCGAAGAAGAAAAAACCCCACTACAAGAGAGATTGGAACATGTTGGAAAATGGCTCGGAATCCTATGTCTAGTTGTATGTTTCGCAGTCGCAGCTCTAGGAATACTTAGAGGACATGACATATTAGAAATGTTTATTTGGGGTGTTAGCCTAGCTGTTGCAGCAGTTCCAGAAGCCCTTCCAGCCGTTGTCACTATTTCTCTTGCCGTCGGTGTTCAACGTATGGTTAAACGTAACGCCATTGTTAGAAAACTTTATGCTGTAGAAACACTCGGCTGCGTCAATGTTATTTGTTCCGATAAAACAGGAACTATTACAAAGAATGAAATGACCGTACGTGAAATATACATTGACAATAAAATCATTAAAGTTACAGGTTCTGGTTTCGATATCAAAGGAGAATTTTATGATGGAAATAACAAAATAAATCCACAAAATATGGAAAGTTTATCATTAATTTTGCGAATTGGAGCATTATGTAACAATGCTCAGCTAGAAAGCAAAAGCGAAAGCACAAATATTGTAGGTGATCCTACCGAAGTAGCATTACTGGTTTCTGCGGTCAAGGCAGGGATAGATCTTGAAGAATTAAATAAAAATTATTCACGAATTGGAGAGATACCCTTTGATTCCAATCGAAAATGTATGACCACGATTCATAGAACACCTGAAGGTGAAAAAGTTGCATATGTTAAGGGAGCTCCAGAAGTTATTCTTCAAAAATGCTCATACATTTACTCAAACGGTGAAATAGCGAAACTTACCGAAGAGAAACGTCAAGAACTTTTAGAAATAACACAAAAAATGGCTAGCAACGCTCTCCGTGTTCTCGCGATGGCCTATAAAAAACTGAATGGAGTAGAAACTTATAGTGCAGAGGAGGTTGAAAAAGACTTAATCTTTGTTGGACTGCAAGGAATGATCGATCCTCCAAGAGATGAAGTTATACCAGCTATGGAATTATGTAAAAAAGCTGGTATAAGAGTAATTATGATTACTGGAGATCACAAACTCACAGCTGTTGCTGTTGCCAAAGAAATAGGCCTACTAGATGAAACAACAGGAGATAAACACGTCCTAACTGGTGCCGAACTCGACTCAATGAGCGACGAAGAATTCGAGAAAGTTGTCGATGAAGTTTCTGTCTATGCAAGAGTTTCGCCAGAACATAAAGTACGAATAGTTAATGCCTTGAAAAAGAAAGGTTACGTCGTTGCAATGACCGGAGATGGAGTGAACGACGCCCCAGCTGTAAAAAGAGCCGATGTGGGAATCGCCATGGGTATTAAAGGCACCGATGTAACCAAAGAAGCATCTGAAATGATACTTGCAGATGACAACTTTGCCACCATAGTAGCAGCTGTTGAAGAAGGCAGAGGAATTTATGACAATATTAAGAAATACTTAATGTTTCTTCTCTCATGTAACGTTGGAGAAATATTACTCATGTTTGTAGCCAGCTTAATCGGACTACCCCTTCCATTACTCGCTATACACATTTTACTTATCAATTTAACCACTGATGGGCTACCAGCCATAGCTCTAAGCGTAGATCCACCGGATCCAGATATAATGAAGAGACCCCCACGAGATCCCAAAGAAAGCGTATTTACACCGAGAATAAAAGGAATAATCGGTACAGGCGGATCGTTAATGGCTATCATCGGAATTCCTCTCTTCGCTTGGGTATACTTTAGAATGCTCAGTATATCTTCACCCGAATTTGCATTAACCTACGCTCAAACCATGCTCTTCTGGTGGATGACCTTATTTGAAATGTTTAGAGCATTTCCATGCAGATCTGAGAGAAAAACAAGCTTTGAGTTAGGGTTTACAACAAACAAATACCTACTTTACGGCATACTTTCCTCAATAATCATAACATTACTAATAATTTACGTTCCAGCACTTCAACCATTATTCAAAACAACCCCATTATACTTTAGTGACGTATTACTGGCAGTAGCACTTAGCATCAGTAGCTTGATAGTGATAGACCTAGGGAAAACGATAGCAAACAAGGGATGGTTAAAACTGCGGCTCAAATAACATACTTTTATATTTTTTTCTCATAGTTTAATGAAGGGGATAATTATGCAAATCACACAACAGATTTTAGATTATCTTAGAAATATATGGAATTACTTAATTACAGCTTCAGGCTACGTAGCCTTGGGCATTAGAATCGTAGTAATTCTCATAATCGTAGTAATTGTTGAGAGACTTGTTACAAGATATATGCGTAGACTAGGACGCCGCCTAGAACTTGGTCCTGATATCACAAATGGACTTGTTGTTACCGCAAGGTTTTTCGTGATTTTAGGTGGTGTGGTAGCCCTAATGGAAGTTGGAGGGTTGCCTTCTGACTGGTTTGTCGCATTTGGTGCACTGGGTGGCGCAGCTATAGGTTTCGCATCAACAAGAACTATAGGTAACTTTATGGCAGGTCTTTATATTCTCGCCAGTAGACCCTTCCACGTAAACGATTACGTTATTATCAAAGGCATTGAAGGAATAGTGAAAGAAATAACAATAAATTATACCAAAATATTAACAGCAGACTATAAAACAGTCTTAATTTCAAACCAAGAAGTTCTAAGCGCAAATATTATACGTTTCTCTCCCAAAGAAGGAGAATATTGCTACACGCTAGAAGCTTCTTTTGATCATTCTTTAACGGAAAAAGAACTAGAAGCAATCTTTGATAAAGTCATAGAACAATTTACCGAAAAAACAACTAAAAAACCAGAATATGCGATGATTGGCTTAAACAGATTAGAAAGAAAATACAGGTTTTTCCTCTACTTTAAAAATCCAGAAGATCTATTCACTGTACCCTCCGAGTTTTTGGCAGCAATAACCGAGGCATGGGATAAAGCCAGAACGACAAGATAAATTAATTAACAAAAACAGGATTGAATATCTCCTTTTCTTTTTCGATTAAATTCCGTCTTAATATTTGTCACTAGCTATTTTCTGTGATTTAAAATAGTAAAACACTGCCAAGGTAACTAATAAAGCTATAGTTAACCCTATAAAACTTCCTTCAGGTCCGAACGCACCTCCAGTCAACCATGCTGGTCCCTCAACTTTCGTTAAAAATAATCCTTCTATTTCACGGCCACTTACTGGGAATCCGTAAACAAATCCTTCAAAGTAGTTCCAAGCAAAATGCAAACCTATCGGTAGATATAATGATCGTGTCTCAAGATAACATAACCCAAGAAGAACACCCATGGTGCTTATCATCATAAAACCAAGAAAATTTACATTAGGATTAAAAAAATGCAATATACCGAAGGTAACGGAAGATAAAAAAATCGCATATTTTTCATCTAATGATAAAAGTAAACGTTGAAGAAAATATCCTCGAAATACTGTTTCCTCTACAAGGGCAACAAGAAAAAATGTCAAAATTCCATATATTAAATAATTCAAATCAATATTGCTGTTTACTTCTATGTAAACAAGCTTTAAACCCCATTCTATCAGAAATATGGCAGTTATCATAAATACTCCGATTAAAATACCTAAAATTAGATTAATTACTTCGGTCTTACGCAGTCTCAATCCTAAATCTAATACAGATTTTCGATCAAGAACATTACAAAAAACGTAGCATAGAATAAATGTATAAACTGCCGTAGAAAATTCATAAAGAACAGTGTATGATGTATGATAAAGGATAATAGAAATCGAAATAACACCAAATATCCAGATTGCTAAAAATTGAAATGCTCGCATAGCTGGGTGATGAATACTATTTTTACCTTTCAATCGAATCCCTCACAACACTAAATTATTAATCAAACGTTTAATTATTTTAAACTTAGGGAGAATTTTATATTGTAAACGCACGATTTAAATGCTGAGTATATGAGAGGTCTTGTTATGAGTACTTTATTTAAAGAACTCGCTGAACTCTGCGAAAAACTCGAAGCAACTACAAAAAGAATCACAATGGTTAACCTAATTTCCTCTTTTCTCCGAAAACTTGAACCAGACGAAATTGGTCCAGCAGTACGTCTAATCATCGGAAGAATTTTTCCTGCTTGGAGTCAAGAAACCCTAGAAATATCTTGGAGAACGATCATAAAAATAATAAAAAATCTAACAAATGCAAGCAGCAAGGATATATCTGAAGCTTTCAGCAAAACAGGCGATCCAGGAGATATGGCAAAAATACTAATGGAAAAAAGAAAAACAATTAAACAAGTAACTCTTCTCCAATCTCCACTTACAATTCTCGACGTCTATAAATGTTTTCTTTCTATTGCAAATGCTAAAGGCCCTGGAAGTAAAAAGAAAAAGGAAGGACTCCTATATGGTTTATTGAGTAGAGCATCCCCTCTTGAAGTAAAGTACATTATAAAAGATATTTTAGGTGAAATGAGACACGGCGTCTCAGAAGGCTTAATGGAAGAAGCTATAGCAAAGACCTCTGGAGCGTCTTTAGAACAAATTAAGAGAGCCCATATGCTTCTAGGAGACCTTGGTGACGTTGCACACATTGCACTAACTAGGGGAGCCCAACAGATAAGAGAAGTAAAAATAAGGTTGTTTCATCCAATTAAACCAATGTTAGCACAACCTGTTGAAAACGTTGAAGAAGCTCTTAAAGAACATGGCGGAAAAACGGCTTTCGAATATAAATTGGACGGTGCAAGAGTTCAAATCCACCTAAAAAACGGGAAAGTTGCAATATTCAGCCGTAGATTAACAAATGTAACTCATAGTTTACCTGATGTTGTTAAACTAATCTTGGATGAAATCAAAGCTAATGAAGCTATTTTAGAAGGGGAAGTAATCGCAGTTGGAGAAGAAGGCAAACCATTACCATTTCAACATTTAATGAGACGTTTTCACAGAGTTAAGGATATCGAGAAAATGGTGAAAGAGATACCAGTTCAACTATACCTATTCGATGTTTTATATTTAAATGAGAAAATGATGATAGATGAACCCTACATTAAAAGATGGGAACATCTAGAAGAGATTTCCGGCAACATTCGGTTAACACCACGAATCATAACTAGTGATGCCAAGGAAGCTCAGAAATTCTTTGAAAAATCCAAAAAAGAAGGGCACGAAGGGCTTGTAGCTAAAAAATTAGACAGTAACTATACTCCAGGCATCAGAGGCAAAAAATGGCTCAAAATAAAAGGTATACTTGACACTCTAGACTTAGTTATTGTCGCTGCTGACTGGGGATATGGTCGTAGACACGAATGGTTATCAGACTACTACTTAGCGGCAAAAGATGAAAAAACAGGCAAATTTATGGTTATTGGTAAAACTTTCAAAGGATTAACCGACAAAGAATTTAAAGAAATGACTAAACGGCTCCTAGAGCTTAAAATCACAGAGAGGGGAGGGACAGTCTACGTAAAACCCGAAATTGTTGTCGAAGTCGCTTTTGACGAAATTCAACAATCTCCAAAATACGAATCTGGCTTTGCATTAAGATTTGCAAGAATAACTCGTATAAGAGAAGATAAGGGACCTGATGAAGCGGATACCATAGAAAGGGTACGTGAGATTTACGAGAAGCAGTTTAGGAGTAAAGCAAAAATAAATAATTAAATTAACTTTACATTAAGTTCTTCAAAACTTATAATCGGCTTTTATTTTGCTTAACTGACGAAAATTTAGGTAGTGATAATTGAACTTCTTCTTGCTAAAATTTATATTCTATTTGTATCTATCAGATTTATCTTTTAACTTCTAATAGTCCCTAAGATATCTAAGAATTGCATCAATGTGGCTGGTTAGTGAAAATGAGCGAGGAAGAGAAATTTGAAGTTACAATTCCATATAAAAGAGTAATCGTATTACTAATTGTGGGAGTACTCTTAATTCTTCTTATTTATAACCTATTTAGAAGCTTTAGAGAATCGTTTCAACTAATATTAACCGTAAATGTTCCAATTTACATTTTAGCCATTATAGTCTCCGTTTCAGCTTTCCACTTATATGTTATCTCATGGATGTTTCTACTCAGAGCTCTAAACATAAAAATAAAATTGAAAGATGTAATTTCGCTTGTATGGACTTCTTACTTTTTTGATGCCATGGTACCAACAGCATCAGTTTCAGGAGAAGCTGTCAGAGCTTATTTAACTGCAAAAAAACACGATGTAGAATGGGGAGATTCCATTAGTAGCGTAGTTGCTCATAGAACAATAGCCATCCTATCTTTTACAGCTATGACAGCAGTATGCTTCATCCCCCTATATTTAACGTATCCACTATCGAAATATGTTTTAATACTTGCAGGTATTACAGTTTCACTTTCATTAATCGGTTTAGTGGCCTTGCTATACTTTTCGTTGAAACCTGAAGCCATTAACGCTTTCATGCGAGGTATTTTAAAGATTATTGGAAAAATAAGTAAAAGAGCAGCTGGTAGGATAGAGAAAGCGGAACCAAAAATCGTTAAAACGGTATATGATTTCTCTAACGGAATGAAATTATTAATAAATCATAAAAAAGTAATGTTATTAACATTCATAACATCAGTGTTATGGTGGCTGGGAAACGCATTTACCGGGTACGTAATTTTTCTTTCCCTTGGATATAACATAAGTTTTCTACTCATACTCTTCATATTCACTTTAACAATACTAATTAGGATGATCCCGATATTAATTCCTGGATCCATGGGACTTTTTGAAGTAGCAACAATTGCGTTGTGGTCTGCTGTAGGTATATCACCAAGTATTGCAGCGGCAGTAGCTTTGTTAAATAGAAATGTATGGGTTGTTCAAGTGACAATAGGGTTCATCGCGACGATAAGGGAGATTCGAGGACTAAATAAACATTAAATTTCATGTTTAAAAGTCCATCGATCACGTTCAGAAATTATAGTTTTAAGCAACAAAGCAGCTTTTTGTTTTGGAAGTAGAAGAAAAATCTTAGCCAAATGTTTACAGAATCTCTTTTCGACAGCAGTTCTAGCCCAATCTGCACAATCATGAGAAATTAACCTATTCTCAACATCTATGATAACCTTGTAATCTCTTATTTTAGCTTTAATGAGTTTATCGGAAATTTTAAGAAAGTTCACATCTCTATCATTTATTCTTCTAGCTCTAGCGATTCTTTTCCAGTCAATTAAATGAGATAGCAGCTCTTCAACATTTTCTAACTCTATAACGGGAGTACCAACTAGTGTTGTTTGAACAGCTTTAACTGGTACGGGTGCTTTAGCTTCGATTATACTTAACATGTTAGTTTCAATTTCAGCCTGTTTCTTATTCTGAAGTTTTAAAAGCTTTAACAACTGAAGAGCATTTAACGCTGCATATCCATAAAAATGATTATTAAATAATCCATAAAACACTTTTACTTTCTTAGTTATCTCTTCTATTCTCGGTAGCCACTCCTTTAATTCCTCAATCTTGTACCTATAGTTATACCATGGCCTCTTACCCCTTCCATGCCATCGAACATAACCAAAATCCGCTGTAATCTCAACAATAGGTGGTAAAAGAGGCTCGTCAACAATCACATAAGCAATATTGTATCCACGTAAAATTTCAAAAGTATCTTTAGTTAACCAAGATTCGTCTCTAAATTCACATGCAAACATATAATCGCTTGGAAGGATCGACAAAAACTTTTCTAAGGTACGTATATTTTTATTAGTTCTCTTAAAGCCTGGAGGTAACTGCAATAATAAGGGGCCAAGCTTTTCAGCTTCATGGAGTGGTTTCATTAAATTTAAAAACCTTTCAAGATCACGTTGAACCTCAAGGGATAAATCCAACTTCTTTTTATGCGTAATCTCTCTAGGTACTTTTGCAGCGAATTTAAACCCTTCAGGAGCCATTCTCTGCCAGCCTTTAACCAAATTAACAGAGGGATAGCTATAAAAGGTCGAATTAATTTCCGTAGTATTGAAGACTGATGCATAAAAGCTAAACATACCCTTTTCAGAAGGATAAAAAATACCGACCCATTCCTTATAACTCCAGCCACTAGTTCCAATTCGAAAATCTACAGTCAATTTCAACCCTCAAATTCGTATTTATCAATAATTTAACTTTCTAAAGAACTTCAGACCTTAAAATACATTTAATACAGAATGATGAAGTGAATTAAATCAACATTTCAAGTAAAATATTCGATATACTCTTTTTCTGCTTCTTCAGCTATCTTCTTAAATTCTGTTTCAAACTCTTTGTTTGGTTTTATTTCGACTTGACTACCTGAAATAATAATTTCACCTAAATTTCCTTGGGGGCCTTCGAGTTGAATAATGGTGACACCTTTCTTTGAAGTCTTTCCAATAAACATTTCTGGAAATATATCTAACAATTTTAAAACTACAAACCCAATTTTAGCGCTTATGCGATGTTCAATAGGCTTAGGTTCTTCAATTTTTTCTTCTTCCTTCTCTACCGGTTCAACTGTGACTGGTTTCTTAACTTCAACCATTGGCTCGGTTCTTCTTATTATTTTTGGCTGATCTTTTTCGAGATCCACAACTGACTTATTAACTGTTTCCCATAGCTCAATCTTTTTGACAAGGTCTTTGTAAATATCTTTAAAAGACTCTCCGAGTTCCTTTTCATCTATGGTTATTATGTTTCGACAATTCTTGCCAACTATGAAGTTTCCAATTTTAATACCATATGTTTTAATCGATTGAGCAATTCTTTCCGCTGTTCTACGAGCTATGAACCCAACGTCACGACCGATAAAAAGATATAAGTTTCCTGTTTCTTCGTCGATAATGAGTGTGGTACAGTTTGGAGAAAGATGAGACAATGAAATTGGAATAGGACGGGTCTCACCGGCATCTATTTCAAGCATAGCGAATATTTTAGCCATTTAGATCACCATAATATCATATAACACATATCTTTAACTTAAATTTAAAATCTCCTACAGTCAGCTTAAAATTTCACTACTAATGAAATATATATTCACCATTTTCGGAAATATTTTTAACATTTTTTCCCTTTAATGTTATTTGGTGTAATTAATGTTTTGGCGTGAACTAGTATTCGAAGCTTTAAAAGGAGACAAAGAATACGTAAAAAAACTCAAAGAAGGACTAAAAAAATTCAACTTAAAAGCAAAAGACCTAGCAGAACTCTCAGAAGTTCCACTAAGCACACTTTACAAGATATTAAGTCTTGAACATGTTCCAAGACTAGATACTTTTAGAAAGATTCTAAAAGCTTTTCAAAGACTTGAAAGACGTGGAGAAAAACCGTGTGTAGCTGTTATCGCAGCGAAATATATTTTAGAACAATTAAAAATTAAGGAAATAAAAGTTAAGAATTCGGTATTCGAGTTAAGGGAATATCCAGCAACAGAGTTAGATGAGGTATTAATTCAAGCTGTTAAAGCGGAAAAAGACGGATGCTTAGCAATAGTATGTGCACCTATAGCATCTCCAACAATTGAAAAAATAGTTGATATACCAGTAATTTCCATGAAACCAGGTAGCGAAGTTCTTGTAAACGCAATATACGAAGCAGCGCAAAAAATTATCGGAAAATAAGAATAACCTAAACCTTATTATACGTTAAATGTCTTGACAAACTCTTCTTCCATCTCTTTAAGAAGTTTCGCTCTAATACTTACAAATTCGGGAGATGTAATTATTCTCGGTCTTGGAAGATCTATTTTCAATTCCATTTTTACTTTTCCTGGACGTGAACTTAACAAGATTATTCTATCAGCCAGGTATATAGCCTCTTCAATATGATGGGTGACAAAGATAACTGTCTTTTTATGTTCATGCCAGATTCTCTCAAGCTCTCTCTGCATATAACTCCTCGTTTGAGCATCTAAGTTTGCAAAAGGTTCATCTAAAAGCAAAACTATAGGATCGATAGCCAAAGCCCTCGCAATTGCAACTTTCTGTTTCATACCACCACTAAGCTCTTTTGGAAAACTATTCTCAAAACCCTCTAAACCAACTAAACCAATAAGCTCCTTAACAATTTTCTTTCTCTCATCCCTAGAAACACCATTAACCTCCAAACCAAATTCTATGTTTCCAATAACAGTCCTCCAAGGGAAAAGAGAAAAATCTTGAGGAATATAACCTAAACCATTCACAGGACTCTCAACTTTCTTTCCATCTATTTTAACATAACCTTTATCAGGTTTTTCAAGACCTGCAATAATTCTCAATAAAGTCGTTTTTCCACATCCACTTGGCCCAACAACTGTTAAAAATTCCCCTTCATAAACTTTAAAGGAAACATCACGTAAAGCTTCCACTTTTTGTCCATATTCTCCTGTAAATGTTTTACTAACA
The DNA here is from genome assembly GCA_019056805.1 of Candidatus Baldrarchaeota archaeon. GTDB lineage: Archaea > Asgardarchaeota > Baldrarchaeia > Baldrarchaeales > DXJG01 > DXJG01. The sequence continues at coordinate 479,399 of DXJG01000002.1, forward strand.
TTTACAACCTCTATTTTAACTATCCCTTCATTTTCCAACTTCTTCTCTCCACCTTAAAATTCTATTTTCCAAGAAACGCAACCCGTAATCTAAGAAAAGACCAACTAAACCAATCATTATCATTCCAGCAATCATCTCTAAATATCTTCCCAGATATTGCATTTCCAGTACAAAAAACCCTAAACCAACTGGTTTTCTTAGGCCAATCATTTCAGAAGCTATTACACACATCCATCCCACACCAAGTCCAACCCTCATACCAGTAATAATTTCGGGTAAAATTGCGGGAAACACAACTTTAAAAATCAGATCTCGTTCTTTCGCACCCAGTGTTATCGCCACATCAACTTGCGCTCTTCCAAGATTTTTTACTCCTGAAGCAGTACTCAATAATATAGGGAAGAAGGCCCCAAGCCAAACTATAAATGCGCTGGAAAATAAACCAAGCCCAAAGAAGACAATAGAGAAAGGTATCCAAGCTATAGGAGGAATATGTCTCACCATCTCTATAAATGGATGAGTAATGCTGGATAATTTTTTATTCCAACCAATCAGTAAACCAAGAGGAATAGCAGTAATAATTGCTATGGCGAAACCAACCCCTACCCTAATAAGACTTGCCGCCGCATGTTCAAGCAAATTTACACCAAAAATGTCTCCCCTTATAATCAAATTACAAAATATGACTATTAAGAAAACTATTTGGAGAAAAAATTGGATAATCAAATCCCATAAATTAAACATAGATATATTCAACTGCATTCTAGGCCACCAATATCAGTAGATTATAAAGTACTCTCCACGGTTTCAAGTATACTAAGATCTATGAACTCTGTTAAAAACTGTTCTACATTAAAGCTTTCATCAACTAAAATTATTTCATTTTCTATAAGTTTTTCTAAATAGGTTCTGATGCCTTCAAGATCTGGATTGTATATGAATGCTATATTTTCTAAAGCTAACCTTATAGCTTCTTCACTAAAACCAGTACGTTTAACTGCAATTTCAACAGCCTCTTCAAAGTTCTCCCAAATCCATTTAGTAGCTCTTACATGAATCTCCAAAATTTTGGTAACAATATCTCTATGCTTTGCAAGGAAATCACTTCTAACAGCAACTACGCAGCAAGGATGATTCTTCCACAGTTCGCCACTTCTCACAAGATAATATCCGATATTTTTGGTAACTGCATCTGCACAAAATGGTTCCCACGCTACAAATCCATCAATGTCACCACCACTAAGCATTAACTCCATATTTGAAGGTCCAAATCCTCTAGTGATTGTAACATCCTTCTCAGTAAGATTAGCCTTTTCTAATGCTAATAGTAATAAGAAATGTTGGACAGTTCCGTATCCAGGTATCGCAATATTCTTACCAGCTAGATCCTGTAGGCTATTAATCTGGGAATTTTTACCAACAATTATAGCACTACCATTAACGTTCACAGCAGAAATTACCGTTATGTTAATATCTGCGTTAATTCTTTTAATTAATGCAGGTGCAATGCCTAAATATCCTATATCGATTTCACCAGCTTTGAACCCATCCATTTCAGCCATTCCATTTTGATATACACGAGTAACTATCTTTAATCCCTCTTCCTCAAACCACCCCTTCTCTAAAGCAACAAACAAAGCTAAATGATGTAAATCCGCCTCCAAAAAACCTATTGTAATTGTTGGCTCCACTAGGTAGACGCTATACACGTAGTAACCCGTAAGAGAAACACCAAAAACAATAATAAGAATTATTATTGCTTTAGCTTTAGTTAATTCCAATATAAGTCACCCAAGAAATTATATAATACCTAAATATAAATTTCACTTTTAGGAAAAAAATATACCACAAAAAGGAAAAATTATTAATGTTATTTCCTTTTTAGGTTAAATATTATCACCATTGGTAACTAACAATGTTTATTATTCGATTTTGAAGAAATGCCAAAAATAACTTAAAATTGAAAGAGTGATATTATGCAGTATTTCTTCTGTCAATCTACTTCATTTTTAGCTTGTTAGATTAATTATTAATTCTAACAGTTTATTTTATTTAATTAAATTAAAAATTAATGGTAATCGTTAAATTTAATTGAAGATAGGCGTAGTTTTCTTGGAGGTAAAAGCTTGACATGGGACTATGAGAGGATTAGAAACAAACTCCTTGAAGCAAGAGAACACTTAGTTAAGGCGCTTCAAAAACTTAAATCATCAAGGAACTGGTCTTTTCTAGACATGTTTCTTGGGAGAGGTCTCAGCCTCTTTGCCGATTTTATGGAACATGAAAAGTATGGCGAAGCGGTGGAGGAAATAAGACGAGCAAAACATATAATATCTCAAGTTCAAGAACACATCGGCGATGTGGATTTAGAGGTGGATGACAGTTTATTCGGTACTTTTCTCGATATAGCCTTCGATAATATTTTCATAGATTTTCTGAGACATGGAAGAATTAATAAGGCAAGAAAAAAGGTCATAGAAGTTATAAGGAAAATAGACAATGTATTGGCAACATTAAAACCCCCTAAAATCGTAGAAGAAGAAAGGTTTTGCTCCACTTGCGGAGCAAGTATACCAACTAGTTCAAAATTTTGTCCATACTGTGGAGCAAAACAATAGGATAGCATTGCAACAACTTTAAAATCTTTTCAACATTTTCCAAATACATATCCCTGCTTAGTGTTTAAACTATCTTAGATTAATTTGAATAATAAATCTGAATTTATGAATTTACTGAAGGTTGCAGAGGTTGAAATCACAACGAATTCTAATAGTATCAGAGAAATATAAACAGGCTTTAGCCATTGCGAAAGCTCTTGGTAAGGTCAAGAGAGAAACACTTAACAATGTGCCAATTCTTTTTGTAAATGCTAACAATTCTAACATCGTTATTGTTCCTCTCCGCGGACATATTACAGAATATACAACTAAACCAGAATATGAAAAATGGTCGAAAACCGATCCAAAACTCATATTACTAGACAAGAATGCCTTAGAAAGGGTATATAAAGAAATAAAATACATTAAAGCCTTAAAAACGTTGGCAAAACAATGTGATGAACTAATATTTGCAACAGATGCTGACGAAGAGGGAGAAAATATCGCTTTAGAAGCGTGGGAAATTATTAGACAAGTAAATCCAAATCTTAAACCAAAACGACTCTGGCTACATACTCTAGTTCCAAGAGACATTCGAGAAGCTTTTAAAAACCTTATTGAGCCTAAATGGACTTGGGCATATGCAGTTGAAGCTAGAAGACAAATAGATGCTTTAATAGGCTTTGCCGCTACACGTGAACTTACACTAGCATTAAAACCATTTCTGAAACAAATAGGAACTAACATTATCAGCGTTGGACGGGTCCAAACACCTACACTCTACCTTATATATGATAGAGAAAGAAAAATTAAAAATTTTATACCTGAACTTTACTGGAATCTATTAGCAGAAATAAATATCCATGGAGAAATTATTAAAGCAAAGCATGTGAAGTCTCCTTCAAAAGATAAAAACACGATTTTTACCATTTATAATAAGATTAGAGGAGAAAAATTTGCAACACTAAAGGATATTAAGAGAAATGAAATCTATATCCAACCTCCAACACCATTTAACACTACAGAAGCCCTAAAAACAATAACAAAAATACTTCCAATAACAGCTAAAACAGCCATGAGAATATTAGAAGACCTTTACTTAGACGCTTTAATAAGTTATCCAAGAACCGACACTGACAAGTATTCTCCTTCTTTTCCTCATAGAGAAACTATTGCAAAATTTTTGAAAAGCAGAATATATCGTATGTATGCTGAAGAAATTATGGAAAGAGGAGTTTTTAAACCTAGACAGGGCAGAGTGTTTAAAGGGGATCATGACCCTATCACCCCGATAGATGTAGCTGAACCTAATGATCGAAGATTTAGAACACAAAACCACTGGAAAGTATATGATATAGTTGTCAGAAGATATCTCGCGCTCTTCATGCCACCCGCAAAAGAACTTGGAATAAAACTGCTATTTTTAATTAATGAAGAACAATTTAAAGCTGAAATAACCACTCTTCTTGAAGAAGGGTTCATGAAAGTTTGGCCATGGATGAAAAAAGAATACACCTTAATACCGAAATTACCAAGACTTGGAGTTACACAAATTTATCCAATTAAAAAAATTTATACTGAAGAAAAAAAGACAAAACCGCCACCAAGACTTACCGAGAGTAATTTAATAGCTATGATGCAAAAATTTAACTTAGGAACAAAATCAACTAGACCACAACACATAGAAACCAATAAAAAACGAGGTTACATTATCAAAAAGGGAAGAAGTATATTTTGCTCCGACCTTGGATGGACTCTAGCTTCCAATTTAGAAAAAATTTGGCCAGAATTTGTTCTACCAAAATTCACCGCTAAGATTGAAGAAATGCTTCAAAAAATAATGGACGGATCAACCGATTGGATTAATGTTGTAGAAAATATAAGAAAAGAATTTTTAGACATGTTTGACAAGCTTAGAGAACGAAAACCAAAAATAGTTGGAGAAATCGAGAAAATCGTTGATAAAATGATGCAAGAAGGCATAACTTCTGAAACTTATGCTAAATGTTTAAAATGCGGAGGATCAATGATTTTAAGAAAGGGAAAAACTGGCAAACGATATATAAAATGCACCAATTGCGGTGAAACCCGCCCCTTACCTCAACGAGGATCTATTAGAATACTTAAAACAAAAATTTGCCCAATATGTGGAAACAACGTTCTATCAATTTCTATTAGAAACTTTTCATATAAATTATGTCCAGTTTGTTGGATATCTACGGGTATATGTGCAAAATGTACCTATAATGCTTGTAACATAAATAAAAAACAAAAATAAAAACAATTTAAGCCAAATTCAAAGTTTTTCCATAACCTTTTTTACAAGTTCTCTCACAGCTTTTCTCCCGCCTAAAAACAAAGCTAATTCTGCAAGTCTTTCTACATGTCTTTCTAAGACAGGCATTATTATATCTTTTGATTGAGTATCTAAGCTTGTTACGAGGTCTATTAATTCGCTTAAGGTATCAAAAACGCTTCTAAACATGTCATAAACATACATAGGAGCGTCTGAAACTCTTCTCTTCGCAATTAGATTCCCAACATTATAGTAAACTTCTTTAACAACAATTTCAGGAGAAGCACCATTTCCAAGTTTGTTGAGACCGTTCTTTAGGATTTCCTCTACGGTATTTTGCATTTGCCAAATCTGTTCATTGCTTTTACTTTTGCTCTCAAAAAATACCGCTAACGCATAGTGTTCAACTTCTTTTGTTTTTCCAAAGAAAATACATGCTATCATACCTAAATCTGGAAAAAGAGTTTGTACACAACCTTCAGCTTCGCTCAAATCTTTTGCACCACTGCTTACCCAAACATCCAAAGCCATATTCCAAAGTTTCTCTCGAGGGATAAATCCCTCGGGAAACATAGCCTCCGCTATAGGTCCCAGTTTATAATCAAACTTAATAAGAAGTACACCTTTGAGCATTTATAAGCCACACACCAATTATTCTATCGGAACGAGACGAGTTTCAATATAACCTTTCTCAGTGCTTACGGTCATAACATACATTTCGGTCCTAGGTATAAGTCCGTAAATTACAGTAGTTCCTTCAATATTTTCCAACTTAAAGTGGGTAGTAGCCATATGGCAAAGCGTTCTAATAAGTTTCTGACCATATTTTACTATAGCTAGAACCAAAAGATTTCTAGTCCTTGAAAGTATAGACAACTGACTCAGAAACTTGTAAACAGTTTGAGGATCATATATATGTTCCACCGTATCCACACCAATAATAAAAGCCAAGTCCCTGCTACCAACTTTTTCTCTTAATTCATTTACTGCTTTCGAAGCTATTTGATGTGCTTTAGCAACATCTCCTCTCGGTATTTTTAAAATATAGGGCTTTTCAGCTTCTGCTTCTTCAACCTCTAAAATCCTAACGCACGCATTAAATTTTTCTTCTCCAACAAAGGGAATAATCCACTTTTCTAACTCTTCGACAGGTTCTCCTTCACATGGAATAATCATCACTGGTATATTATGTTGGACAAGATTTGCCACAAGAGGGGCTACAAGCCAAAGATAGTATGGTCCTACTTCTTCTCCGATTTCTAAGAGGTTAAAGCTTCCTCTTCTATAACCTCCAGCCGTTAAATTGTTTAAATCTTCCACTCCCGTTGAAATTCTCTCCTTACTCGTGATTAAAGGCGGACTGACAACTTTCTCAGGGAAGTAAATTGGTTCATCTCTGAAGTGCGTAAATCTTCCATCTTTTAAAGTAAAAAGAAATGTAGGTTTCTTAATTTCTTCCCCCCTTATTTTCTCAAATATAATTTTTCTAATAAGTCTCCCTTGGATAATTTCACGAGTTAAAGTTACGATCCCATCGACTAGATAATCTATAGTTAACGCTTCATATCTTTCTACAACAAATATCACATTAGAATTGGTAGATTCTCCCAATTCTAATAAAGCTCTTTCTATTCTTAAATTTTCTAATGGAATATCCAAATTAGTTTTTAATGCGTCTAAACTATCGATCACGATTGTAACTGGTCGCTTTTTTGAACTCTCAATTTTAGCATATAAAGCTCTTAAGAAATCAGGCTCGTCTGAATATTCAAAAAGTATATATTCTGGAGCTGACACAGGAATCTGGGGTTTTCTAGCATCTAAAATGTTTTCTTCGGGAATACTATCTTTAATCCAAGGAAACTGCCTTAAAAGTTTCTTGCTTGACACACGTGTAGAAACATAATAGCTTGTTCCATTTATTCCCATCTTCTTAATTAATTCCAAAGCTAAAGTTGTTTTTCCCGTACCAGCTAAGCCTTTTATTAATAGAGAAAAACCACCCTTGTTTAAAGCACTAATCAGTTCTTTTGGCACACCAAAAGAAACACTAACCATAGATAGTCACCCTTATTCTTGGAAATAAACCGTTTAATTATTTTTTCTTTTAGTTTTATAAAGTCTTAAATATTTATTGTATTGATAGATTTTAAATTTTCGGTATTTACACCTAACTTCGTAATTTAGACCGTTTAAAGACGAATGACGACTTAAAAACCAGATAACCTTCAATGTTTACAAATAATATAATTTCACTTAGCTGGGATTTTAAAAAAGCTAATTCTTCCTTTACAAAGTGTTAGAGGCTTATAGTAAAATTAATATTGGGTTGAAATTAAATGTAGTATCATGTATAATAACATTGTACTTAAAAATCGAGGGGGTTCAAAAGACGTCGTGAGGGAGCTTTCGTGTTAAAAGGAGTCTTACTAGTTCGATTCGATTCAAAACTTGGACCAATACCAGAAGGAATGTTTCCACAAGACTTCATAGACAGAAATAAGATTCCAGAGATAACCATGCAAATCTGGGCTAATCTTCCTAAAGCTGGTGGCAACGGCTACACCCTAGTTAACTTCAACAAAATAAATTTGTTTGGTTTTCTTCTTTACGATGAAGATGGCAATCTAGGACCGTACTGTATAGCAAGTTTTTTTGATTCTGATGCTGTGGCCGAAATATGGGGGAGATTTGAAGATATTAAAAAACTAATGGAAATTATAAATAACAAAATTAAAGAAAAACTACCTGTTCAGGTCGCGTTACAGGAACTCTATGAAAATATCATGAAGATTATTACAAGGCCTATCATAAGTGGAGTTTTAAAAGACAATGTTTATTCTACTTTTAAAGAGGTTTTTGAAAACTTAGCTTATTTAATATCAACTATAAAAAACATAAAAGATGAAGATATTAAGAAAAAAATGATCGAGAAAGTAAAAAACTTGTCCGAAAACCTGTTAACATTATCAATATTATGGGGTGGAAGAGAAATAGCAACTCTTCTAATAAAACGGTTATTGTCATCAACTACTACTCCTAAGGAAAAACTAAAATTTTAACTAGGTTTTAATTTAGTTAATTATTGGCGATGATGAGACTCGCATCGGCCGATGAAATGAGGTTAACGGTGGGCTTGCTGAGTCTCCATATTTAAATGTAGACAATCTTTTTAGGCGTTTTCAATTCGATATGAAAGTTTTGCTTTATAATTCGCGGTGTTCTCTAATAACTGCTTTTAGATTTTTGTAAGTTTCATTTAACGCCTCAGATATAACTTTTGTATTTGCTATTACAGGCATAAAATTGGTATCACCGGTCCACCTAGGCACAATATGTACATGTACATGGTCTTCTATTCCAGCACCGGCAACCCTGCCTATATTCACGCCAATATTAAATCCATCAGGCTTCATAACCTTTCTTATCACTTCTAATGAAAAATTAACAAGCTTAAAAATCTCTAGAAGTTCATCATCATCTAAATTCTCCAAGGAAGGAATATGTCTATAGGGCGCAACCATTAAATGCCCATTATTGTAGGGGAAGGCATTCATAATTATGAAAGCCTTTTTACCTCTATAAAGAATAAGATTCTCTTCATCTTTTTTCTCTTTCACCTTTTGACAAAAAATGCAACCTCGAGGTTTTTTCATTTTAATGTATTTAATTCTCCAAGGAGCCCACAATCTTTCCATATTCATTCACCTTTAACCATATATTTAAATGCAAGCTTAAGATTTCTAATAACCCATACGTATGATAAGGATTTGGATCAGTATCTTGGGGTCGAATTAAATGAGCTGGAACATTCTTGTCACATGCTTGTTGGCTTTAGGCCTAGGAGTATTGCAGGGCTGCTTAGAATGGATTCCTGTAAGTAGTGAAGCTTTCTTAATGATTTATTTAATAGTTATTTTAAAACTTGACCCCCTAACTGCCTTAGCTATCTCTATCTTCCTACACTTCTCTACAATGCTTACAGTTGTTATATATTTTAAAAAGGATTTTATTGGAGCATTAAAAGTTTTAATCAATATTTTTAATATGGAAAAAAGAAGCAATACAAGGAATAATGCCGTTTTTAAACTTCTTGTAACATCATTTATAGGATCCATTATCTCTGGTGGCGCCACTTACATGTTTTACACGATTCTCCTTAAAACACTTGAAAAAAGTTTTTTGGAGACTGTTGGTTTATTCATCTTAATTTTAATAGGCATTGCGATGGTTTTCACCGGATTTCTAATGAAAAAACAAGCTATAGGGCTTAGAACACTTGAAGAAGCAAATGAAGTCGACGGTTTATTGGGAGGTTTAGCTCAAGGGTTGGCGGTTATCCCTGGAATTAGTAGATCAGGTATTACACTAGCAACATTTCTTTATAGGAAATTTCAAAAAGAAGACGCCTTAACAATTTCTTTCCTAATATATGTCTCTGCGGTGATTCTATCCACTTTATACTACCTTTTAGTAAATAATATCATCATTATGATCCAAAGTGTGGGAATTTTCTTCTTTACTATCGCATTTGTTTCTACATTTGTTTCTTCTTTAATAACTATGAAAAGTTTTCTCTATGTAGCTAAAAAACTGAGTTTTTCTAGGTTCTTGATTTCTATAGGTGTTTTAATTTTTGTATTAAATCTTTTTGTCCTTTTTTTGTCGAGATAATAGTAGTGAAAAATTATTTAGGTAACCTTTTCATATTTTTTTAATAGAGCGATTTAAATTAGCTACATAGTTAGTCTAAAAACACAAACTTTATAACTAATATTGTAGTAACAAATACTGCTACTAAAGAATACCTAAATCTAGAAGTAATATTTCTTGACATGATACCTGTTTCGTTTCATAATGATGTGAAGGGATATGTTATGAAAATCAAAGGAAATTATAACAGCAAACTAAAGGGCATTGTTTTAGGACGTTTATTACCAACCTTACCAAGTCCGCATTTCATATATCCTAACGATTTTTTAAATACTAAAGAGCTCAGGTACGTTATTATGCAGGCATGGTTAAACTATGGTAGCACAACATGGACGGATAAACCTGAATTTGTATTTGTACACTATAACTGGCTTAAAATGATAGGATGCGCATACTTTGATAAATCAAATCATCTTGGAGAATATACACTTATTTGCATGTTTGATGAAAATGAAGGCGTAAAAGTTTGGAAGTATCTTCCGAAAATTAAAGAGTTCTTGGAAAAGGCTAGCCAAAAAATACGACACGAACAGAACATGGTCACAATAATAAAAAACTTATACAGGGAACTTTCAGAGAAAATATCACAATTAGAATAATTTTATTAAATGATAAAGCGGTAAGTAAAGTATATTTTAGATTGCTAGTTTTGACAAAACGTTTTCATGTAGTAACATTTATTATTACCATTGTACTAATTTATAGATATACTCTATTACAAATAATATGTGGGATGCTAAAATTGCCGTTGCAAGACCTTATTGAAACACTGGAACGATTAGGATTCACAAAAAATGAAGCAAAAGTATACTTAACATTAGTTATGACAAGAAATCCCCTCAATGCATCAGAAATTAGCAGGAGATCAGGCGTACCAAGAGCAAACGTCTACGAAACCTTAAATAAACTAGTGGGGAGAGGATTCGTTTTAAGAGAAGCTGCAGGAAGAGGAGCAAGATACGTAGCAGCATCACCCGACCAGATATTCGAAGCTCTCAGAGAAGAACATAAAAGATATATTCAACTGGTTGAAGAAGCAAGAAAAACATTTGACCAGCTTATGTCAAAAGTTACAAGACCGTTTCCAGGAGAAGCAGCATGGCTTGTAAGCGGAGAAACCAGAATCGACAACATTCTTAAAGATATTTTAGATACTGCCACACAAAGATTTACATCCTTAATGACACCCGATATAATTACAAGAAACGGAGAAGGAATCTTTTCAATGCTGAAGAGGAAGGCAGAGGATGGCGTTGAAATTCTCATTTCACTTAAAATTACAAGTGATATTCTTGATAAAGTTAAGGAATTAGCAAATTCCGTGTCAGTTTTTCATTGGCAACTTGGAGAAATCCCCATGGGATGCTACGTTAGTGACGGTTCCCGTTGCTTAATGACCCTCGTCGGAAAATGGGCTCCAATATTAACATACGACATAGGTATTTGGACCGAAAACCCGGTCTACGCAAAGTCCTTCGAATATTTAACTGAAAAACTTTTAACATTAAATGTACCCTTTAAGAAATATCTTGAGGAGGAAGAAAAGGATTGAGTGGAGAGTACATCCTAAAAGTTGTTGTAGTAGGAGACTTAGCTGTAGGAAAAACAAGTTTAGTCATTAGATACGCAGAAAACAAGTTTCCAACAAGTTACAAACCGACAATAGGAGCAGACATAATGGTTAAAATGGTGGATCTCAAAGGAAAGAAAATTAGACTTGCGATCTGGGATATAGCTGGACATGAAACTTTCCAGAAGATAAGGCGTTACTATTATCAAGGAGCTGCAGGCGCGCTAATACTTTATGATGTAACAAATCCAGAATCATTTGAACACGTAAAAGATTGGTACGATGATGTAGTCACTCATTGCGGAAAAATACCCATTGTCCTAATTGGAAATAAAATAGATTTGAAAGATCAAAGAAAAATAACAACAGAACAAGGTGTGAAAAAAGCTGATGATATGGGTCTAGTAAAATTCATCGAAACAAGTGCAAAAACCGGTACAAATGTACACAACGCCTTTGTATCAATAATAGAAGAAGTGCTAAAAATATCATAAAACGAGTAGCAATAATACTTCCATAACTTTCATCCAGTTCCCCCAATAGACTGCTATTGTACCTTTTATTAGCTATTAAACTAAAACTGATTGTAACAACAATTTTAACTAATTTCAAAGGCCTAGCCCATTACCAGAATTTTTTTGAATACTCAAATCTATGTTTAATGCTATGTAGTGAAAACAAGATGAAATATACTGTGGTGAGGACTCTACGAAAAAATAATTAACAAATTAAGATTTAATGAGAAATATTTGTTAGTTGCTAGCCTTAAATACCAAGCTATGTATTCTTCTTAAAATTTGAAAATATGTCGTGAATTTCTTTTCTCCACATTTCAAAGTCCTCTGGCCCAGGATAGCTTTGATAGAGCTGCTTAACCCTTTTCATAATATTTGCAACTTCCCTAAGTTTCTGTAGAAAAGATAATCTTCTAATTCCCCTGAAAAATCTAATAGCCCTCTCTGTTATATTTAACCTTAAGTCCTCACCCAAATTCGCCTTTAATATATCTTGTTCCGTAACCAACTTATGTTTCATACCCCAGTTTAATTCTTCATCACCTAATTTCTGAAGAAACCATCTGAAAATATCCAACGAAGCTTGCTTAGCACCGTATTCCTGCATAAACTTTACATTATAGCTCCATAACCCCTCCCTACTAAAGTCCTCTTTCTCCAAAGCTTTAACAGCAGTTTCCCCAGCAATTTTACCAGCAATCATCGAAGGACCAATACCACCACCATGCACAGGATTCACTTGAAAAGCAGCATCACCAACAAACATAACACCATTTGCAACCAAACAATCCAAAGGTCTTCTCGTTGGAACAGCTCCTCCTCCACCATGAACAATTTTTGACCCTTCGAAAATCTCTTGATTTAACACATATTCATAAATCTGCTTCTTAGGGTTTGGCGCATTTGGACCACTCTGAACACCTAGCCCAACATTAACTATAATCCCATCCTTTTTAGGAAATATCCAATAATACCCACCAGGAGCGATAGCTTGAGATAAGTAAATTTTCGCATAGACAGGAGTTTCTATCGGTTCTTTCAATTCTCTAATCTCTCTATAAGCAACAATAAGATCTTCTTGCAAAATTTCCTTTTCCACACCAAAATCAGACGGTAATCTCTTACGAATAACTCCAGCAACACCACTAGCATCAATAACAATATCCGCTTCTATACTCGTCTTTTCTCCATCGTTTCGAACCACAACCCCCTTTACAAAACGATCCATAACTATTGGCTCTATTACGGTAGTATTGTCCATTAACTCTGCTCCAGCATCTAACGCTTCCCTAAGCAATCGTTGACCAAAACGATGTCTGTTTACACCAAAACCCTCAAGTCTCTCCCCTTTTACCTTAAATACGGTCTCGAGGTCAGGTGAATATATTTCAATACCTTCAAATACGCTTTCTAATTCCTCTCCTTTTGGATAAGATAAGCCTAAATTGTCAAAATGATGTCTCCCTATAGCATCTCCGCACACTTTGTCTCCTATTTTTTCCTTAGGTTTCCTATCAATTAAAAGAACTTTCAATCCTCTTCTTGCCGCTTCTCTTGCCGCCATTGTACCGCCTGTACCAGCACCAACAACTACAACATCAAATTTACTCATTTAAATAACCCCCATTAAAGAAACAATTTTACAACGAATCTCATCAACCTAACGTATTCCCTTGGTAGAAAATAAAAGTGTCACAATTATATTTTAGCCTTACTACTCAGACCTTTACAAACAAATCATAAATCATCTAAACTTTGCTATTAACATCGACATTAAATAACCACGTCAAAATAGTCCCCCTGCTTTTGTTTTATGCGGCCTTTCTAAATTACTTTTGTAAAAGTTTTTAGCTCGAGGAGATAGAACAAAACCCCAATATATTTACCTAATATTTATCCTTAGTTAGAATATTGTTTAGGAATCTTTATAAGGGTGTTTAGGGTAACATGGTTTTAACTTTAAAATAACGGTGTTGCGTTTTGGCGGAAGGTAAAGAAAAAGTAATTGTAAACGTTATCTGGAAAGGAAAAAACGAACTTGAAGCAGATATAAGAGGAGCAAAATTAATTGTAAGAACAGTTGAAGAAGAGGAGAGGGGCCCGACAGCATCAGAGTTACTATTAGCAGCGCTTGGAAGTAGTTTAGCAACAGAATTACTTAAAGAAGCTAGAAAAATGAGAGTCTCCATCAACAATGTAGAAATTAAAGTAAAAGGAGTTCAAACAGGCAAGAAAATCCCAAGATTTACAGACATTAATGTACAAGTATCAACAACTACAGTTCAAGGTGAAGATACAAAGAAACTACAAGAATTAGTAAGGCGGTTAGAAAGAAACTCCATAGTAAGTAACACATTAAAAGAACAGACAAAAGTAAGGGTAAAAACAACCTTTGAAACATAGAGAATTCTGAAATCGAAATTACCAAGTGATATACATGAGTGAAACTTCGAAAAAACATAAAGAAGAAGCTCCAAAAAAACTTACATTTGCAGTAATAACAGTAAGCTCATCAAGATACGAAAAACAAATGAAAGGAGAAAAAGCAGCAGACATTTCAGGCAATCTAATAATTAAATTATTAAAAAACGCTAACCACGACGTAAAATTATATAAAATAATTCCTGATGATATACTTGAAATAAGAAAAACATTAACAGACGCAATACATGAACATAAAATTGACGTTATAATATTTTCAGGTGGAACCGGAGTTTCAAAGAAAGATGTAACAATAGAAGCTATCTTACCTCTACTTGAAAAAGATATTCCAGGATTCGGAGAAATATTTAGATTTTTATCATTTCAAGAAATAGGAACAGCAACCATCGTTACAAGAGCTATAGCCGGAATTTATAGAAATACCTTAATTTTTTGTATTCCAGGTTCACCGCAGGCAGCAAAACTAGCAGTTGAAAAACTAATTTTACCGGAAGCACCTCACATAATAAAACACACAAAAGAATAAAAGAATAAGAGATAAAGAGTGATAGCGAAGCTATTGCTATTCAAATGATATGGCGTTGTTTGGACAAGCTGCTTCACATGCTTGGCACTCACTACATTCATCTGGGTTAGCTACGTATGCTTTGTCATCTTGAATCTCTAGAACACCCATTGGACATGTATCGATACATGTTCCGCATCCAGTACATTTCTCTAAATCAATTTTCGGCGGCATAGCTATTCACCTCAAAAACCTAACTTCAAATACCAATATAAATTTTAGTACTCAAAATCGGGAAGATTAAGTTAAATCTAATCAAACCTAATACTATGGAAATACGTCTTTAACTTATAACTAAGTAAAAACTGTTATATCCAAACGATTTACAAATAATTGCTAAATTATCACAAAGCATAATATTCCGTTTTTAAATTATAATTTACAGTAAAAAGATACTCAGGCTATAATCGTTCAGAAATATATTAGCGTCTTTATAACGAGTTATGGTCCCATTGAGGTGTTTTTATGAAGCTTCTAAGGATTAATGCTGGCGATAGAAGGGCAAAGGAGAAGGGAAAACTTCTCATACACGGCGAATGTATAAAAGATATGTGGCCACAATTTTTTGAAAAATTTTCGGAAGACCATTTTCCTGCTGCGGTGTGTTTAGAAGCAGAACACATGAATATGGTTGCCTTCAAATTAGCTACAATAATAAAAAACATAAAACCAAAAGAAGTAACAGTTCTAACGGTAGACGGTTCACCGCATTGCGTTCAACTTCATATGATGGTAGAGGAAGTTAGAAAAATAGTAGAAAACTTAAGCCCCCATACAAATTACAAATATTATGTCGTAAATAAAGGAGAACTAATAGAAATACCTAGAGAATGCATAAAAACCAGTAGATACCTATCAAAAATAAAAAAATTAATTAAAACAAAACCAAAATACCAATAACATTTAGAGTAGAGAGTGAATAAACCTTGAAAGTAGAACTCATAAGTTATACCCCGAATCCAGAACTACTTGTAGCCTCAGCTGCCAGAACATGCTACTCAAAAAAACCAGCAAGCCAAATAATCAAAAAAATAACACACAAAAGAGCCAGCAAACTAATCAAAAAACTCGTAAAAATCGGGCACCACAGTATTTTAGAACACATAGCCTTCACCTTTAGCGTAGAAGGAATCTCGCGAGCATGCAGTCATCAGCTAATCCGGCATAGAATAGCGTCGTATAGTCAACAGAGCCAAAGATATGTATCGCTTGAAAACACGGATTTTGTAATGCCTTCGACGATAAGAAAGAATGAAAAAGCGAAAGAACTATTCAATCGAATTGTGAAAGAAGCAAAGAACGCGTATAAGAAATTGTTAGAGTTAGGAATACCAGAAGAGGATACAAGATATATTATTCCTCAAGCAGTGCAAACAAACATTGTAGTAACTATGAATGCAAGAGAACTTCTTCACTTTTTTAACTTAAGATGTTGTATGAGAGCGCAGTGGGAAATAAGAGCATTAGCTTGGAGGATGCTAAGCATAGTTAAAAAAGTGGCACCAACAATATTTGAGAACGCAGGACCACCATGTATATCAGAAGGAAGATGCCCAGAAGAAGATTTCCCATGCAAATTAAGAAAAATACTAGAAAAAGGTGGAAAAAAATGAAAATATCGACAAAACCAGTAATAGCCATAATAGGACATAAAAACTCAGGAAAAACACTACTAATAGAAAAACTAGTTAAAGAATTAGTAAAGAAAGGATACAAAGTGGCATCTGTCAAACACATAGGTAGAAAAGGACACGGATTCGACATGCCAAGAAAAGATACAACAAAACACCTAGAAGCAGGCGCAAATCCAGTAATAGCAATAACAGAAGACCAAATAATAACAATAAAGAAAACTCATATCGAAAACCCCCTAGAAACTCTATGGGAAAATATCCCAGAAAAAATTAACATAGTGTTCTTGGAAGGGTTTTCAACCTGGACATTAAGTAATGAAAACATCCCCAAAATAATTTGCATTAGAAATAAAGAAGATCTAAAGGAATATCAAGAAAAAGCCAAAAATACGCTACTTTTTGGAAGTTTAAAAAGAATAGAAAATGAAAAAATACTACATATAATTGAAGACTTCCGTGAAATCTTAGAAAAAACCATATCATACATAAAAAATCAAGAGAAACTCATAGAGGTGTATAATCTTTTACCTAGATTAAATTGCGGGAAATGCCGATTCAAAACATGTTTTAATCTAGCTAAAGCAATTCTAGATAATAAGGCTTCAAAAGAAGAATGTGTAGTGTTAACACAGAAAAAAGGAATTAAAATTTTAATTGATGGGAAAGAAATACCAGTAACATCTTTTGTTGAAAAAATAGTGAAGACTACGATTTTATCTATGCTATCAACTCTAAAGGGAGTTAATATAGAGGATGAACAAAAGGCTAAGTTAAAAATAGAGGTAGAAACATCAAATTAGACTTTCAATCTAAACTTTATTTCTTCTTCTCCTCCAATCTTATCTCCTTTTCTAGCCCATAAAACCATAAAATTACCATAAATATCCTTATTCATGTAGGTTTTTACATCTAAAATTTTAGTACCAGTTGGAAAACACCAATAAGCTTCACAATCATACTCTAAAGTTTCCTCCTCATAAATAGATCTATAAATGTTAACACCACGTCTAAATCTACCCTTAAAATTAATTATCCAAATGAAATAGGGAAGGGTACCACTACCTCGATGTTGAATATCCATAAAAATAACACGAGGTCTGACACGCACACCATTAATATAAAGCTCTCCCTCATCAAGAATTGACTGCATATTCGACCATAACTTGTCAACTTCACGAACAAATTCTTTCTCTTTATGAGTTAATTTACGATAATATTCCTCTTCATCATAATAATCGTAAATTAATGTCTGAAAAAACTCACCATTGTTGGAAACGAAGAAAAAACTCTCAGCGTGCAATGGAATAATTTTATCTTTTATCATAAAACCACCACATTATATTGCAACAAAAGGAAATTTCGGTGTAAAACCTAAAATATGTTATGTTTGATGTTCTATCACTTAGCAGCCTAAAAATATTTATATTGTGCAGTTGAACTGTTAAGGTCTAAACCGACGTCGTGGAGGAGGTTTTATTCCACGTTTCTTCAATTGTCTTATCATGTATAGTCTAAAGAAGTACATGTAAACTGTGTAGAAGAACAACCCGTAAACCAGACCAAGAATAGCTAAAAATACAATACTAGAAGCAACTACGGATAATTGATAAGCTTCAATAAACGTAGCACTTCCAGTTACGGCATAGAGTAAAATATCACCTACAAACCTTGATATAGGAAATAAAATAGCCCATGCCAATGCCATCTGTAAAAATGGAATTTTTACTCTTGAAATCAAAGGTGTCTTTAAATACACAATGTCAACAGGATAGCTAAAGACAGCTAATGAAACAAATGTTATAATAACCCATGTAATGGACATTGAAGTCATATAAAACCTAGTAATTAAATTCAATATACCAAGAAGTACAGCTGGTATTAAACTACACAAGACACCAAGCCATCTCATATAAATTAACTTAGGCGGCCTATGAAACAAATCTAAACCCCCAACTTTAACCAAACACATTTGAAATTATTAAGACTAAAATTATACCAGCAATACCTATGGCAATATACAATATGTTTATTTGTCTTTTCTTTCTTTGCCATTGCTCATATTCTTCCTTACATTTCCTAGAACAAAATGTTTTCCCTTCAGCAGTTACCCGTCTACACCATAAACAATGCATATGAGGCGGTACACTTGTATATGTCTGTTTTTTCTTCGAAATCCTTATCTCCCTCCAAAATTCTGAAATACAGATATCATTATGTCTTCATAATAGTAAACTAAAAAATAAAAAGTTGTTGAGAGTTATTTTTACTTGAATTGCAGTGGCAGGTACATTACGAAGAAGACGTACCAGAAGATCAGTGTAGAAATCAGCAGGAAGATAAATGGAATCCACGTTGGCCTAACTTTCTCCTTAGCCGGGTGAATCTTTGGCAATAGGAACCAGTTCAAATACAGTAGCCCGACACAGTAAATGCACATTATTAACATGTTTCCGACACCGGTCAGAACAAGAAGCACTCCAGGTCTCTTTGCTATTACCTGATACATTGCTATTACTGTGAATATTGTAACTACAATGTAGTAAAGCTTTCTATATTCGATCTTCCTTGTCTGCGGGACGTTGGTATATATGTTACTTGCAACAGTCCTTGAAATACCGTCTAAACCAGTTAGATAAGTGTCAGCAAGGAAGAAGAATCCAAGTACATAGAATATATTTCTTCCAGCAGCTCCCCAGAGTTCAGCAAACCATTCGCCCTGAATTACAACTATATCGAAACCGGTGGGTATGAGGCCTTCTGGATGTAAAATACCAAGAGAGAGCAGCGATGTCAAAACGATAGTTAGTGTATTTAATATAACTCCAAAAGCATTGTCGCACCATAGCCATTTAACCCAGGCTTTCCATTCATCTATATCTTTCTCTGTAAATGCAACTCCTACGCCTGGAATTGGTTCAGGTTTTCCTGTGATTGGGCTTGTTACTCTTCCGATTAGCGCAGACATTCCAGCGTTCTTGTCTCTAACCCAGAAGGAATAGTATAGGTTCCAGAAGCCACCAGCACCAGTGTAACAAATCAATGTAACAAGCTTACCTGTGTCTGCAGGATCCCAGTTTGGTGGTGTAAGTGGTATATGTGGTGTAAATAGAGCAGCAAAAAATTCACCAACAACTGCATGTACTGCTGGGGCAGCAATAACGATAACCAACATTCCAAAGAAGCTTGCAATTGCTGCAATAGATTCTACAACTTCAACTATACGATATGCCACGGGACCTAACAAAAACAATATAAACACTATGATAAGACATAGTTCCGCCCAGAAATGTGTTTGAGCTTTGTCCGACCATCCGGGTGGGAAGTTTGTAAGAGCTTTTAGCGCTGTGGCTCCAGCTGATATATATCCTCCTATCCAGAAGGATACTATTATAACCATGACAAATATTAGCCATCCGAAGAGATGGTGTATTCTGTGAAATCCTTCATATATTGACTCTCCTGTCGCTATTGAATATCTTGCTATCTCCAAGTTAACCCAGTATTGTAGTGATGCCCATATGAACATCCAGCCAAGGAAGTAGGTACCGTATTTTGCAACCATGTATGGCCACCAAATTAACTCACCGCTACCTT
Source organism: Candidatus Baldrarchaeota archaeon (assembly GCA_019056805.1). Classification (GTDB taxonomy): domain Archaea; phylum Asgardarchaeota; class Baldrarchaeia; order Baldrarchaeales; family DXJG01; genus DXJG01. The sequence continues at coordinate 499,325 of DXJG01000002.1, forward strand.
GGGAAAGCCCTGCCCATACTAGTCCTGGTCCAAACATTGCTACCCATCCGGGCCACTTAGGCATATCTTTTACGTCCCATGGTTCTTCAAGTTTGCCAGCAATTATTTCAGATGCAGATGGATTTTTTTCTGCCATTTCCCTCTACCCCTAACAATTTTTAATTTCACGTACCCTTTTCTCTACTATTATTGAACGGTCTTATATAATCTTTACGACCATGTTTAGGTACATTTTTACATATGAAAAGAACTCTGTAAAGTACTCGTGGAATACTCATACCAACTTATGTTTAATAATGCATATTTAATAATGCATAATTATCTTTATGTAAAAAATAAATTAAAAATTAAAGTTCTGTTCTTCCGATTTTTGACGTCGCTATATATCTGGTAAAAATAAATAACACACACTATTATTATGTACCATGATGTACCTTACCTAACCTAAGTAGTGTTAAAGGTGTAGATATGCGATGATTAAAAATTATTCAGAGCTAATTGAAAACGGCTTTACACCCAAGAATAGAGATGCAAGACGTATAATATTAGATTGTATTTTAGCTGCCTTAAATACTGTAGATCCCCCGAAAGCGATTTTCAACAATGTTAAACTTGAAAATAATACTTTATCAATTGGCCATTACAATTTTAATCTAGCAGACTATAAAAATATCTACGTTCTAGGTGGAGGAAAAGCAAGCGGCTTAATGGCTGAAACAATCGAAACAATATTACAAGACAGAATAAGCGAAGGAGTTGTAAATGTCCTAAAGGGAACAGAAAAAAGAGTAAAAACAAAGAAAATCAAAATTAACGGTGCAACGCATCCAATACCAGGAGAAGAGGGGATGAATGGAGTAAAAAATATGCTTGAAATAGCCAAAAAAGCAGGTAAAAACGATTTAATTATTGTTTTAATTTCAGGAGGCGGTTCAGCTTTAATGCCATACCCAGCTGAACCTGTAACGTTAGAAGAGAAAAAGAAGGTTACAGACCTTCTCCTAAAATGTGGCGCTACAATAAATGAAATAAATGCTGTTCGAAAACACATATCAGCCTTTAAAGGAGGTCAACTTGCAAAAGCAGCTTACCCAGCGACAGTAATTAGCCTGATCATCTCTGATGTAGTCGGAGACCCCTTAGACGTTATAGCTTCCGGTCCAACTGTACCAGATACCTCTACATTCCAAGATGCCTATAAAGTCTTGAAAAAATACAATATATTAGATAAAGTTCCTAAAGCTGTAAGAGAAAGAATCGAGTTAGGACTATCAGGTGAAATCGAAGAAACTCCAAAGCCAGGCGACAAAGTTTTTGAAAAAGTATACAACGTGATCGTAGCCAGTAATAGAACAGCATGTCTAGCAGCGGTGAAAAAGGCAAAAGAACTAGGAGCGAATTCTATACTACTTTCAACCTATATCGAAGGAGAAGCAAGACATGTAGGCACGGTTCTTGCAGGAATAGCAAGAGAAATACATGAATATGAAAATTTGATCAAAAAACCAGCAATTATCGTATGTGGCGGAGAAACAACTGTAACAGTTACTGGAAGCGGTAAAGGTGGTAGAAACCAAGAATTGGCACTAGGAGCAGCATTCAAAATCTCAGGTTTAGACGGTGTTGCTATTGGCTCAATTGGCACTGATGGTATTGATGGAATTTGTGATGCTGCAGGAGCTATTGTTGATGGTCAAACTCTAGAAAGATCGCAGAAATTAGGTCTTGACGCAATGGAATACTTATTGGATAACAATTCTTACGAGTTTTTCACAAAACTTGGAGATGCAATTTTCACTGGTCCAACAGGAACAAATGTAAACGACTTGATGATTATTGCCGTTCTATAATCCTATACGATCTTGTTAAATAAGATTGCAAAAGAAATATTATTTTAAATTTGGTTGGATTGTTTGATTAATGATTAAACTTGTTGGTGAATTTTATGAATCTTAAAATCTTAAGAAGCCGAAACGTGACAGAGGGAGTGGATCGCGCCCCTCATAGATCGCTTTTTAAGGCGTTAGGTCTTACAGATGAAGATTTATCTAAACCTCTTATAGCTGTAGCTAATTCGTGGAATGAAATAGTACCCGGACATGTACATTTAGAAAAAATCGCAGAAGCAGTTAAAAGGGGTATAAGAACTGCCGGCGGAACACCTTTTGAATTTAATACAATAGCAATATGTGATGGCATAGCTATGGGACATGAAGGTATGAGAACGCCTCTTCCAAGCAGAGAAATAATAGCTGCATCAATAGAATTAATGATTCAAGCACACATGTTTGATGCCATGGTACTAATTGCATCCTGCGATAAAATAGTACCTGGAATGCTTATGGCCGCCTGCCGCCTAGATATCCCGTCAATAATGATCACTGGTGGGTGTATGTTACCCGGTGTATATAAGGGCAAGGAAATAGCACTAAGCCAAGTTTTTGAAGCAGTGGCAAAAGTTAAATCAGGTGAAATGAGTGAAGAAGATCTTAAACTTTTGGAAGAATCTGCATGTCCAGGACCTGGATCTTGTGCAGGCATGTACACTGCTAATACAATGGCATGCCTTGTTGAAGCCCTTGGTATGTCATTACCAGGGTGTGGTGCGTGTCCCGCTGTCTATGCAGAAAAACTCCGTATTGCCGAAGAAAGCGGTAAACAAATTATAAAATTACTAGAAAGGGAAATTACCCCTTCAAAAATAATCACTGAAGAGTCTATGGAAAATGCGATTCGTGTTGATATGGCTTTAGGTGGATCAACTAATACAATTTTACATTTAACCGCAGTTGCACATGAACTTGGAATAAATTTAACACTAGAAAAGTTTGATGAATTGGGACGAAGTACGCCTCACATATGTAATATGAATCCTTCTGGTCCACATTACCTAAAAGACCTTTACCTTGCGGGCGGGGTTCCTGCTGTTATGAAAGAATTGAAACCACTATTAAATCTTAATACTTTAACAGTAACTGGGAAAACGTTAAAGGAAAACCTAAAAAGCGTTCATGTCTTAAATAGAGAAGTTATTCGACCATTAAACAACCCATATCATAAAGAAGGCGGAATTGCTATTCTATTCGGCTCGCTCGCACCAGAAGGCGCTGTAGTAAAACAATCTGCAATCGACCCAACTATGCAGAAATTCGAAGGAGAAGCTAGAGTTTTTGACAAAGAAGAGGATGCAGTAAATGCCATACTTAATAATGAGATAGAAAAAGGACAGATTATTGTTATAAGATATGAAGGACCCAAAGGTGGACCAGGAATGCGTGAAATGCTTTCTGCAACCTCCGCATTAGTTGGTGCTGGCTTAGATAAAAGTGTAGCACTTATTACGGATGGAAGATTTTCTGGAGCAACTAGAGGACCAGCAATAGGCCACGTTTCACCAGAAGCAATGGATGGAGGTCCAATAGCCATCGTGGAAGATGGAGATATTATCTCGATAAATATACCTGAGAGAAAATTGGACTTAAAGATCTCTGAAGACATTGTTAAGGAAAGATCTTCAAAATGGAAACCACCAGAACCAAGAGTGAAAAAAGGGTACCTCTATTTATATTCAAAAATAACAGAATCAGCAAGCAAAGGAGCAATTTGGAAAAAACTCTAAACTATACACGAATCGCTTCACGCGAAATAGATAAAACTCTCTAACATTTCATCTCTGCATTCAATTATTATCTTCTAATTTATCTGGGAGGCTTTAAATTAAGCGAAACTCTTACCAAAAATTTAATAGGAAAAATATTTTATGGCAAATGAATAAAACGTTAAAAATGGCTAAATTACGATAGAGGTGCTTAAACTTGAACATTAGCTGGGGAAATATTGCAAAGAAAATTTCAGAGATTGTAGGGGAAGAAAATATTACCACATCACTAGTAGACCTAATAACTTATTCCTCAGATGCATCAATTGATTCAGGAATGCCAAATCTCGTAGTATGGCCAACCACACCAGAACAGATCTCAAAAATAGTGAAACTAGCTAATGAGTATCATTTTCCCATAATTCCTCGAGGGGCAGGCACAGGTTTAAGTGGTGGAGCAGTTCCCAAATATGGTGGAGTTATTTTAGATTTATCACGTATGAATAAAATACTCGAAATAAGTACACAAGATCTTCAAGTCCTTGTAGAAGCTGGAGTTGTAGCAGATGACTTAAATCAAGAACTTGCAAAACATGGATTATTTTTCCCACCAGATCCTGCAAGTAGTAGTGCAGCCACAATAGGCGGTATGTTGGCAGAAAATGCAGGAGGAATTCGAGCAGTCAAATATGGTACTACAAGAGAGTGGGTACTTGGTTTAGAGGTCGTTTTACCGACAGGCGAAGTGCTATGGGTTGGGCGGAGGGCAATGAAGTGGGTTGCCGGATACGATCTTGTAAGATTATTTATTGGAAGTGAAGGAACACTAGGAATCATTACAAAAGCTTTGCTAAAGGTTAGACCACTCCCAGAAACCGCATTGTCAGCTTTTGCAATGTTTAGCAGCCTAGAACAAGCAGTTCATTGCGTATACAAAATTATTATAGAGGGACTAGAACCCTCAAAGGTTGAATTTCTTGACCAAATAACACTAGATGCTATTAGCAAATATACTGGAACAAGTTTTCCTCCTGGAGAGGCTGCCATTATAATAGAACTTGATGGTGAAAAATTAAGCGTCGAAAAAAGGCTCGAAAGACTAATTGAAATATTTAAAGAAGAAAAAGCATTAAGCTATGATGTTGCTAGGACACCCGAAGAAAATATGAGAATATGGCAGGCTAGAAAGGCAGCTCTTCCGGCATTATCATCAGTAAAACCAACCGTAGTTATAGAAGACGTTACCGTACCCATTAGTAAACTCCCATATATGGTAAAAGTTGTTCAAGAAATTTCCAAGAAATTTAATATTCCCGTAGCTACCTTTGGCCACGTAGGTGATGGCAATTTTCACCCATGTATTCTGTTAGATATTAGAAATCGCGATGAAGTTGAAAGAATGGAAAAATGTGCATTAGAAATTGCTAAGGCTGCAATAAAAGTTGGAGGTACAGTGAGCGGTGAACATGGAATTGGAACATTAAAAATGAACATGTACAGACATGAAGCACCAACAGAACTAGTAAAATTGCTGTTAAAAATAAAGAGAGCGCTGGATCCCAATAACATTATGAACCCCGGAAAAATCTTCCCCAAAGAATATTTGGAGGGAAATGCATGAAATTGCTTCCAGATGACTTTGAAACACAGTTGATTAAATGTTCTGAATGTGGATTTTGCAGGCCAGCTTGTCCAACTCTCGCAGTCAAGATGACTGAGTCTTGGGGTGCTCGAGGAAGGAACATGATTATAAAAGCTGTAATTGATGGGCGTCTCAAAGTTGATGAAGAAGTTTTGAAAAGACTTTACAGTTGCGCACTCTGTAAAGCGTGCGAAGTTGTATGTCCATCTAAAGTTAAAGTTGTGGACATAATGGAGATAGTGAGAAGCAAACTTACAGAATTAGAACTAGCCCCCTTAAAAGAACATAAAGAAATGATAGATACCATGTTTACCACTGGAAATATTTTTGGAGAATCGTTAGAATTTGAAAAAACCATTATATCATCTCCAGTTGAAACTTTGCTATTTCCTGGCTGCATGGCTGTAGTAAAAAATCCTGAAATAAAAGATGCTTGCATTAAGCTTCTCGAAAAGGCGGGAATAAACTTCACAGTTTTCGAGGATAAAAATCTATGTTGCAGCGGTTATGCGAAAATGCTTGGTGTCGAAAAGAAATTTGAGGAATATGTAGCTAAACAAGCAGAAAAAATATTTTCTCTCGGCATCAAGCAGATTGTTACCCCATGTCCCCTATGTTATACAACCCTTAAAGAAGATTATCCTTTTGACGGCAAAATCAAGGTTATACATTTATCGGAACTATTAAGCGACCTACTAAAAAGTGCAAAAATAAATTTTACAAGAAAAGTCGACTCTGTTGTTGTTTTCAAAGATCCATGCCATCTAGGAAGATGGGAACAGATTTACGATCCGCCAAGATATGTTCTTTCTCAAATTCCCGGAATAAAAATAATTGAATTTACAAAAAACCGCGAAAATGCTCAATGCTGCGGTGGAACAATAAGAATACCCTTTATGGACATGCGAACAGAAATGAGCAACAAATTAATAGAAGACGCTGAAAATCTAGGGGCTGATCTAATAGTTACATCATGTCCATCATGCTTCTTCAACATAAGTTCATCAGCATACTTCTCAGATGTAAAAGTTGTCGATCTCAGCATTTTAGCAGCATATGCCGCAGAACTGATAGACGAACTGATAATTGGAGGAGAATAGTATCTATCAAGCTAACTTAAAATCCACAAGACCTCCATATCCCTAGAACAGATGGCGGCACCGAAAATTCCACCAAAATACATAAAAAACCAGAACATTTTTTATACAGAAAAATTAAACCATGGTAATTCTCGTGAAAAACTTATTTTATTATAGCATACGTAAGCCGCTAGTAAAAGTATATATAGCTGAGAGTGTAGTGTAAATGTACGTTTAATCTCTAAAATGAGTCCGTGGTGAAAAATTTGGTTGAAGCAGGTAGTCAATCATTAAGGCCCTTAAGCGTCTCTGAAATTATTAGTAAAGGGTTATCTATTCTATTTAAACGATACTTTGCATTTGTATTACCATTCTTTATCCTATCGTTAATTGAATGGCCAATATCTGTAATCTTTTCGGCTCTTTTATATATTCGGTCACAGCACCCAGCCTTAATGGGAATCCTTATATTCGGAGGGTTTGCTTCTTTCATCTTAACATTGATTTTCAACGCTTTAAGCACAGGTATAGTTACACAAATGGCAGCTGACGAGTTTCTAGGCCAAGAAACTGGTCTTAGAAAGAGTTTTGACGCAGCTTTAGGAGTTATTTTATCATTAATTGTCGCTGCAATCATAGTAGGTATAGTCATAGTAATAGGTTTGATGCTTTTCATTATTCCAGGAATAATATTTTGGGTATGGTTCTGCTTAACCTCAACAGTCATAGTTTTGGAGAGAAAGGGAGCATTTGAAGCTATGGGTAGAAGTAAAGAACTCGTCAAGGGCAACTGGTTTCACGCATTCGTTGTGCTACTTGTTACCATAATAATAACCTTTATAGCCTCCCTAATTAGTGGGGTTATCAGTGGAATATTTGCTTGGCTACTACCACCTGTATTAGCTATCTTCGTCAGAAAACTTATTTCAAGCTTTATCTCCCCGATTTCAGCAGTAATATTAACCGTCTTATACTTCGATCTTTCAGCTAGAAAAACCATAGCAGAAATTCCACCAATTCCTCCTCCAACCCCTGTCACTCCTCCACCACCGCCAACACCTTACATTGAAACTCGAGAAGAAATTGAAGCCGAAAAACCTCCAACAATCACCTATAAATTCTGTCCCTATTGCGGAGCACAAATACCACCCGGCGCGAGATTCTGTCCCAGATGCGGAGCATCGCTCGAAGCAAAGTAACAAAGAGGGGTATCTGTGCCCCTAAAAATATATTTTTCAGCCCCCATTAAGGGAGATCGCTCCAATCTTGAAACAAACAAGTTTATTGTAGATTTTCTGAAAAAAGCCGGATATACTATTCTAACCGAACATGTAGTTTCTGAAAATCCAATTGAAGAGGGGCTAAGTCCTAAGCAAATATACTTAAGAGATATGAAGTGGCTTAAAGAAAGCAACGTTTTAATTGCAGAAGTTTCCTATCCTAGCTTGGGAGTTGGCTTTGAAATCGCAAAAGCTCTTTTTCTAGGTAAATCTGTAATATGCTTACTAAAAAAGGAACTGAAAGAAAGATGTTCCCTACTAATTAGAGGAATTCAAGATCCCAAATTCAAGATCATTGAATACGCCGATCTCTCCGAATTAAAAGAAAAACTATTAAGAACTTTATCTATTGTAGAAACTCGAAATAGATCATAAAATCAAACCATTTTTTAGATTTCCCCTTCTGCCAGTTTTTTGAGAGCATTTTTTCCCTCTATAAAACCTCTTGCAATAATAATATCTCCAGCCTTTAATACAAAGTCACTCGGTGGATTATAAAACCATTTGTCCTCTCTCTTTAACGCTATTATTTTTACTCCGATTTTTTCTTCAAGTTTTGCTTCTCCTATCATTTTACCATTTAATATAGAGTTTTCAGAAATTGTTGCTTGCATCACCATTTCTTCAGCTTCTTCCATCACCATTTTCAATATTGGATGAGGTTCAACACCTCTAAGAACGATATCCGCTATCTCAGCAGCTGCATCAGCTAAGTTCTCTGTTGCCACACCCAGCCTTAGAAGACCTAGCAAGTTCTTTTCATCCTCTTTTCTTTTAATTCCTATCTTTAAAACCTTTAGCTCAAATTTTGTATGCAATTTATCAACGTATTCTTCTAAATCCATAACTCTCTCTGCCAAGTCCTTGTCATCGAAGATCAGAGCGGAATATGCCAAATCTATCATAAACTCACATGTGTTTTTCAACTGTCTTATCATGTCTTCAATCATTATCCACTCTTCTTCACTTGTCACTTAGCTACCTCCGGAAGCTTATTAACCTTACCTGAAGACAATTTATCAAGAAATTCTATACTTTCAACACTCCCCCTAGCAATTAAAATGTCTCCAACTTGTAGCTTAATTTTCTTGTTTGGATTTAAAATCCAGTCTTTCCCCCTTCTAAGAGCTATGACATCCACACCTATCCTTGTTTCTAACTCTAAATCTTCAAAAGTTTTATTTATTAATACGCTTTTTTCTCGTATTTTAATTCTTCCAATAATCTCTTCAGTCTTCTTGAAAGCTGAATGAATAGTTGGATGTACAGATATGTCGAGGAGTACGAGATTTGCTATATCTGCTGCTGCATCTGACATTTTATCAACTGCCGATGCAACTTTAAGTATTCCTGATACTTGTTCAGCATCTTCTCTATCACGGGCTGCTAAAGCTGCCTGTATACCGAGAAGATAACCGAGATAATCTACTCTTTCCTCTAGTCTCATAACTTCCTCTGCAAGTTTTTTATGATCATATAGAAAAGCAGAATATGCCAAATCTATCATGAGAGACGAAAGATTTTTCATCTCTTTAAGAAGTTCTTTAACAGAAAGTGGTTTATACTGAACTTCTTGAGTTCCCACTTCTTATACTCCTCCAACTTCACCTATTCCATTTAAAATTTAAAACTTATTCCATAAATTCATGGTTCTTAGAAAAAATATTGTTTTCCTCTTAATTGTTATTAATTGTTTCTCATAAGTATTTCTCTAATAATAGTTATTCATTTCATGGTATCCACTTTTTTAATATTAAAAGCACATGAAATCAAAAACACATATCTAGAATTTCTTAGTTCTTGAATTCTTAGAAAAGGATTCATAAATGTTTTCATCTTGTTTCGACCTTTTTTGTCGAGTATTATAAATAATAGTAAAATATATTACCACATTAAGATGTAATATTTACTATAACATTTTTCATGATGATCAAAATGAATACATCGCTCCAAAAAAAGCTACTTAAAATACTCGAAGAATTAGGATTTACGCAAAATGAAGCCAAAATATACTTAGTTCTATTTTTCTCCGGCGCCCCGCTAAATGCATCCGAAATATCAAATTATTCAAATGTCCCCCGTCCCAATGTTTATGAAACAATAAATAAACTCATAGAAAAGGGTTTTGTTTTAAAAGAGGCCTCTAGTAGAGGAGGACGATATGTAGCTATTATACCTCAAGAAATGCTAGATATGCTACGTAAAAGATATGAACAACGCCTAAAACTAATCGATGAAACAATATTACAGTTTAAGGAAATGCTTAACAGGAGTTTAGGTGAATCTAAACTCTCAGCCATGAGTACAATAGAATTTATTAACGATGAAGAAAAAATCACTAGAATTATTGGAGAGGTCCTTGAATCTGCTCAATCCAAACTAATTACAATCATCACCCCCGATGTCTTAGAGATCGAAGGGAAAAATATTGTTAGAATGCTTAGACGTTTGGCCAAAAGGAATGTGGATATTACCGTGGGAATAAAGACAAATGATGATTATAAGTACTATGTTCGTGAACTATCAAAAATCTCTACTTTATATCTCTGGACTTATGGCGAATTACCACTTGGTTGCTATATTGCTGACGATACTAACTGCTTAGTTACATTAGTTGGGAAATGGTCACCAATTGTATCCTATAATGTTGGTATTTTTACCGGAAATCCACTATACACAAAATCCTTCGGATACTTCGCTCAAAAACTCCTAACATTGACGACACAAGAAATAGAGATAGTTAAAGAAATTCGTAGAAGAAGATAGAGTACAAGGTTTACATGAATGTTATCTTGTCTTTTTTATCTTCTGCAATCTCAACAATAGCTCTCTGGCTTGGGAGTTTTTTTCGAAGTATTCTCTTACAGGTTTCAAAAATTCTATTAGTGCCTCTGCCGCGGCATTTTTTAGATCCAATGGGTGAAGTTCACCCTTTAAATATATTTGTTCTAATTCGGGATAACTTTCAACAATTAAATCTCCACCATACTTTTCGGGTCTATGTATCTCTAATGTAAAATCATCTCGTGCAAATAATAAGTACTTATTTATTTCCATAATCGGATTAAATTCTATATCTTTTGGTGGACAATAAGCTTGTTTAATCTTTTTCCTTATATCTTCCGGTGTATCATGAACAAATATACATGTTTCAGGCAGACTTTTACTCATTTTCGTATCTAAAAGAATTTCTTCTCTTGATTTTCCCGTAACATCCATCCTTCCTACCCCAGCCAAACCTGAGAGAAGAGGTGTATGAACAGCTACCGGCTTTCTTCTACCAAGTTTCGGTGCAATATCCCTACATAACATGTGGACACTTCTTTGATCCATTCCACCATAAGCTACATCCACATCAAGAAGAAAAACATCTGCTGCTTAGCGCGCGCTAAGAACATCAAAAATCTTACAGTTAAGTCCATTTATCCGCAATATTTTAAAATTCAGGTATTTTTCATATCTTGGGTGGAAGTGATGGTGCTTCAATGTCAAGAAGATTGCTTCAGAGAAAATATTCAGGACTTACGTAGATTCCTCTTCAGGGCTCTATATAGAAATTAAATTCTAATGTTATCGCGTGGATCTTAAAAATTCTTCTTCCTGATATTTCTATTGACCTTTTTGAGCGGAAGATTCCGAATATCACCTTCTGCTCTTAAAATTTAATGCAAGGGTTCTAGAGAACCTTGATCTAACAGAAAGAAAACAAAAACTACGTTTCCCATAAGCTAGCCAGATAGTTCCTAGACTTCTATTATGCGAAAATGCTTTAAGTTAAATTTTTCAAAGTTGTTAAATTAACATGATATTCAGAAAAATAAAAGTTCAATAGAAGGAGGAATATAGACATGGATGTAGAAGAAAGATTAAATTTGATTAAACGACCACCAACAGAAGAAATAATAACAGAAGAGGAGTTAAGAGAGCTTCTAGAAACCACTACCCATCCTAAGCATTACATAGGATTTGAAATTTCCGGTTTATTACACTTAGGAACTTTAATAATATGTGGTTATAAGATAAATGACTTAGCAGAAGCTGGTGTTGACGTTACAGTTTATCTTGCAGATTGGCATAGTTTTATCAATAAAAAGCTAGGTGGAAACTGGGAAAACATTCTAAAGGCTGCAAAGTATTATGAGAAAGCTTTTAAATTCTTTTGTCCCAAAGCAAAAATTGTTCTTGGATCAGAATTATATCATCATAACGATGAGTATTGGAAAGATGTTATAAGATTCTCTTCGCATATAACGTTGGCCAGGAATGTACGTTGCCTAACAATAATGGGAAGAAGTGAAAAGGAAAAATTAAATTTTGCGCAATATATTTACCCGCCCATGCAAGCTGTGGATATAAAATATCTGGGTGAAGATATACCACATGGTGGGATGGATCAAAGAAAGGTTCATGTTTTAGCAAGAGAAGTATTTCCAAAACTTGGTTGGAAAAAACCCGTAGCACTTCATCATCATTTGTTAATGGGTTTGGCAGGACCACCGAGAATAAAAACTAAGGATAAATTAGAGAAAGTAATTGCAATGAAAATGAGTAAAAGCAAACCATGGACATGTATATTTATTCATGACTCTGAAGAACAAATAAAGAAAAAACTATTAAAAGCATGGTGTCCCGAGAGGCAGGTTGAATTCAACCCTGTATTAGAATTGGTTAAATACATAATTTTTCACGAAAAAAAGGAGTTCTTAGTTGAGAGGGAAAGTAAACATGGCGGAGATATAGTTTTTTCTTCTTATGAAGAGTTGGAAAAAGAATACATTAAAGGGAATCTCCATCCTTTAGATTTGAAACTATCTGTCGCGCGAGAAATCTCAAATATACTAGATCCCATCAGGAAGTATTTTGAAAGACCATCAAATAGGAAATTGTTAAACGTTTTTAAAGAAGTTAAAATTATAAGATAGAAACTATATTTTTGATGGTTTTTCCAAAGTCTGTTAATTCCCAACATTCTTGATTATTTTTTCCGCTAACTCGTCTAACAATACCGCTTTTTTCCATCGATTTTAGAAGTCGCATAATAAAATAGCCGTTTCTTCTTATGGAATTTTGAAGCTCGAGCGTTGTAAACTTAGAATTCATAATGTTAAGGTAGCTTAGTACTCTATATTTTCGATGAGATTTTAAAGCATATGCGAGTATATTGAATTGTTTGGAATCCTTAGGAAAGATTTGCATAATTTCAATTAAGCTGCGCCAGTTCAAGTACGAGGTCAAGATGAAAAGGTTTCTTGCTTTAGATTTTTTAATTTTACCTTTAATGTTCACATGACTCAGTATTTTTTCATAATCTTTTATGTACTGTTCATTGCTTTCAAAAATTTGTAATCTCACATTTAAAGAATTGTTTTTGTCTCTATAACAATATACATTACCATCTCCAAGTAACAGTCCTTGTAAAAAGAATTTTAGTATGTCCTTATCAGGATTAGATTTTGTTAAATATCTTCTAATTTCATTCATTGCATTATAGCAAAATTCCGCCAGTAAGGAATTTGTTACCCAAAGTTTAATTGTAAATTCTTTTACTCTTTCTATTTTTCTTGTGAAAATATTTTTGTTTGGAATTCCAAGTTTGATCAAAAATGACTTTACTTTTTTGACTTGATTAAACTTTGGATTTATTGAGATAGTCGCATTGAATAACGATATATCAATAAAAGTTTTAGATAGTTGAAGAAAGTCAGAAATGATTGTCAACGACTTATTAGTAAAGCTAAATTCCCTTCCCCTGCGCCGCTTTAGAATGGTTTTTCCCCCTTCCGCTTGTAGATAACCCAACAATTTTGCAAAACTCTTCGAAACGTATCTGTTAAACACTATTTCTTTAGGTCTACCTTTAGCTGGATACCACAAAAATATATTATTTTTATAACACCTACAACATATAGGAAAACCTGACATAGTTTTTTGGATTAAAAAGTAAAGTAGATCTATAGAATTCCCATTTAACATTTTAGTTGGTTTCTGTGCAGCTTCCACTTTTTTAATATGCATAGTGATGATTTGACCTTTTTTTAGTTGGAGAGCTTCTCTACACTTTTTGGGAATAATGATTCTCCTTCCCTTGGTGAAATAAGTAACAAAAAATTTAGTTCCAATATTCGTAGTTATTCCTATCTCCAAAAATCCATTGTTTATCTTATTTTGTATTTGAGCTGGTACCCAAATACGATTACCTTTGTATACTAGTTTCAATTTCATACATATTTGTGGTTTTGAATTAATAAAAAGTCCACCATTTTGTATCAATACTCGAAATTTTTTAATTTATCAAAATCAAAGCTTGAACCTTATATTTATTTATAATCCCCCAGGAAGAGATAAAATTTTCAATACTTTTCGCTTTTCAGCAAGGAAAGTTTCGCTCTCCAAAAATATAAAAGAGAATATCTGTCTAATTTTTCTTACCTATTATTTCTTCAATCTTTTCAATAATTGATGAATAAGATCTATTGCTGATTCCAATAAGGAAAGTTCATACTCTATTTGTTTTTTCAATTGTTCCTTATATTCTTTACGAGTAATCGGATCTGATATTTGATTTATTTTCTCGAACCTATTGACTAGCTTCCTAATCGATGGATATTTACTCAATATTTCCACATTTCTTTCCGTGTAGGGAGTTGATAATTGATGCACGTGTACACCCTTAGGTGAGACTTCCAATAGAAGTGTTAGATTACGAGATATTTGAAAATATCTTCTAGGCGGCCCCCCTTCCACTGGCTTTATAAAAGAGTCAATTAGTCCACATCGAAGAAGTTTATCTATATATTTTTTAAGGACCCACCTATGCATATCCAGCTCTTCTATTAGTTGAGACCAATATTTTGGTTCATTAAGAGCTTGAAGTATTTTTAGACAGTTTCTACCCGAAAGAGCCTTTAACAGCTCTATTATGTCCTCTAATTCTTTTTCGGACTCTCTATTGGTCATTGCAGGGACCCTCTATGTTAGATAATAGAATCGTTACCTTTATATATGTATCACCTATTAGTGACCATAGTCACCTAATAGTGACATTTCCTATTAGGAGGTGAATTCAAGTGGCAGACTGGGAAGATCCCCTAGAAAAAGAAATAAGAAAAATACTTGAAAAAATGATAAAAAACTTCACGATAATTTCAGAAATCGATCCAGGAGAGGCCCAATTTTTCGGTTATGAACGAATAGAAATTACACTACCCAACGGTAAAAAGATAATTAAAGAACGAAGAACGCCCTCAATCAACAACCATCCAATACTGAATGTAATTAAAGAAAGCCAACCGGAACAAGATGTCTCAAGCTTTCTAAGCGATGTAATCCGAACACCAAACGAAGTTATAGTCATCGCCGAAGTACCTACACTTGACGAAAGAGACGTAAATTTTGAAATCAAAGATGGAGCCGTTAGAATTTTCTGCAATGGTGAAATGATCCACGAAATTAAGATAGAAAACGATGTTGATCCTACCTCCATCAAAAAAGAATTCAAAAACAGAATCTTAGAGCTCAAAATACCCTTAAAAAAGAAATCCAAATAACATCATTACTACATACAAAATTCACATTATTTTTAAACCGTAAGTTATCCAAACTTACAAAATTGAAAACTTATACCATTATATTTTTTAATCAAAATTAGTGTAACGTATTTTTCATATATTTTAATTTTGAGATGTAGTAAATTTTAATATGCAAAAACGGAAAGGTATCTTGTACTGTTCAAAGAATTTTAAAAAGAAAAGTGGTAGCCATGAACAATGAAAAACAGGTATCTGACCTTGACAAATTCTTTAAAGCTAAATCTGTAGCTGTTATAGGAGCCTCCGCAACACCTGGTAAAATCGGATATGAGGTCCTTCGCAATCTTGCTTGTTTTGAATATAAAGGCAAGATTTTTCCCGTTAATCCTAGAAGAAGCGAAATCCTAGGCCTAAAATGTTATCCATCAGTTCTCAACATACCTGAAAATATCGACCTAGCTGTCCTAGTTGTATCCGCAGAACTT
Organism: Candidatus Baldrarchaeota archaeon; assembly: GCA_019056805.1. GTDB lineage: Archaea > Asgardarchaeota > Baldrarchaeia > Baldrarchaeales > DXJG01 > DXJG01. Next base: position 514,938 of record DXJG01000002.1, read on the forward strand.
ACACCCAAGACTGTTGAAGAATGCGGAAAAAAAGGCATAAAAAACATCGTAATAATTTCCGGTGGTTTTAAAGAACTTGGAGAACGCGGAAAAGAACTAGAAGAAAAAACAGCAGAAATCGCCAAAAAATATGGAATTAGAATCATCGGACCAAACTGCATAGGAGTTTTTGATTCAAAAACAAGACTTGACACGTTCTTTCAAAGCAGAGAACGTATGATTAGACCTCCTCCAGGCCCTATAGCTTTTCTCACCCAAAGCGGCACTTATGGATGCGCTTTTCTTGAATGGGCCGCTGAAGAAGGCATAGGCATTAGTAAGTTCGTTAGCTACGGTAACAGAATCGATGTTGATGAAGCAGACCTATTACACTACTTAGCAATGGACGAGGACACAAAGGTAATTGCTATTTACATAGAAGGCTTAGGTGATGGTAGAAAATTTATTGAAGCCGCAAAATACGTTGCTAAGAAAAAACCCATAATTGTTCTTAAAGGAGGCAGAACTAAGGAGGGCGCTAAAGCAGCTCAAAGCCACACAGGCTGGCTTGGCGGTGAAGACCGTGTTTACAGAGGAGCTTTCAAACAAGCAGGCATAATTTGGGCAGACACATTTGAAGAACTTTTCGATATGGCCAAAGCCTTAGCTATGCAACTTCCAGCCCAAGGTCCAAACGTTGCAATGGTAAGTAATGGAGCTGGACCCATGGTTCAAGCAGTTGACGCATGCGTCGAAAAAAATCTAAAAATAGCTAAACTTACCGAAAAAACAATAAATATCCTTAAAGAAAAACTCCCTCCCTACTATATCGTTAATAATCCCGTTGACGTAACTGGTAGCGCTAATAGTAAAGATTACAAAATTGTTCTTGAAACTCTTCTAGAAGATCCTAACGTACATATTTTGATGCCTTTCTTCGTCTTCCAAGATACACCTCTAGATGAAGGTATTCTCGATGTTATGAAAGAAATAAATGAAAAATCCAACAAACCCATCGTTGTTGGCGCTGCTGGTGGACCTTACACAAGAAAAATGTCAAAAGAATTAGAGAAAATAGGAGTTCCCGTTTATCCTATACCTGAAAGGACCGTAGCGGCGGCATACGCCCTATATACTTATGGAAACATCAAAAAACGATCAAAATCTGAATAAGTTGAAATCTGCCGATGTAAAGAAATATACGTGGGGTGGTAGTTTTTCGTTATTCAAACCCGAATTTTTTCCTTAGTTCTTTAGACATCATACTTGGATTCCATGGCGGATCAAAAGTTAACTCTACCTCAACTTCTTTAGCTCCAAGTTTCTTCACTGCATCCTCTACCTGTCTTGGTATCACTAAGGCTAAAGGACAGCCAACCGTTGTTAAAGTCATTTTAACATAGACCTTTTCATCTTCAACCTTGACATCATATATTAAGCCTAAATCAACTACGCTTACACCTAATTCCGGGTCATATACATTTTTTAATGCTTCCATTACCTGCTCTTTTGTAAGCATCAAAACCACCTTTAAAATGGAAACTTACGGAAAATAGATAAACTTTTCTATGACCACTTTGAAAAGAAATAACATTCTCCGAAATTAAACGTGTTTTCAATTTAACATTGAACTTATCTAACGATTTCTTATGATGTTTGTACAGGTTTAATTGAATTGATCTTTCGTAAGATGTATATTTGCGGCTTGGCAATATAATTTTGAATAACTAATTGTTCATTTAAAGATAAAGTCAGCTATAAAAAGGAGGCATAGTAGTAGTTATAAATTTGATATTTGGGAGGTGGAATAAATGCTTATCGGCATTATTTCTGACACTCATGATCACCTAAATGCAATGGCAAAAGCTGTTAGTAAACTCAACGAATTGAAAGTCGAGTTAGTTATTCATTGTGGAGATTTTATTTCTCCTTTTGTTATAAGAGAGCTTGGAAAATTAAATTGCAAATTAATCGGTGTTTTTGGAAACAATGACGGAGATAAATATACTCTTACTGAAAAGTTTTCTGGTCTTGGCTTTGAACTTCATGATGGACCACATACCCTTGAAATCGAAGGACTAAGATTTCTAGTTTTTCATGGCTACCGTTCTCCAGATATGACCATTAACATTGCTTACAAGCTTGCTGAAACTGGTAAATATGATGTAGTTGCCTACGGTCATACTCACAAAGTTGATCAACAGAAAATTGGAGAAACCCTTGTTCTAAATCCGGGTGAAGTTTGCGGCTATCTATCACATGTTTCCACCATAATGATTTTAGACACTAGAAGAATGGAAGTAAGAAAAATTACACTATAAAATAGAAAGAATTATTAACGAATTATAACTGTTAAATGAGAAATATGATGGAGAGCGATAATAGTGATCGTTGCAGTTCATGGCGATGATTGCGACGGTATATGTTCAGCAGCTCTTATTCTCTTAAAATTTCCAAACGCCAAAATAAAATTTCTGAATCCTAGAAGCATCTTTAAAGTCGATAAAGAATTCGATCTAGTTGTGGATCTCCCTAAACCAAAAAAGTGCAAAATAAACATAGATCACCACAAAAGCAACCTAGAAAGGCTAAAAAACGAAGGCTCGCTCACTTCACAAGATATAATTGACCCCGAAGCTCCTGCCGCAGCCCTTCTACTCATGAAATATCTAAACTTAGAGAAAAATGAAAAAGCCAAGGAAATCGTTGAAATAGCCGTCGCCGCCGACACTGCTAGACACACCGAAGAAACTCTAATTTTAGATAAAATCATTAAAGCATCTGAAAATAACGAGGAAAATCTCTTAAGAATTGCTAAAATCCTTGCCGAAAAAGGCAAAGACTTTTTAAGCGATGAGTGGCTGAAGGAAAAACAGAAAGAAATTGAAACAGAACTTCAAAAGATTAGAGCTTCCCTGGAGAATTTTGTCAATTCTCTAAGCGTCAATAGCGGATTTGTTATAGTTGACGAAATTGACGCAATTCCTTATCATTCAGCCAAAGATATTGCACATATGCTTTTAGATCGTGGTTGTGATGCTGTTGCTGTTCTCTATAGAGATATAACTGAACCTTCAAAAATTAGAATTTCCATTAGAGTTAGACGCGATAGCGAGGCATTAGATGCAGAAGAAGTTACCAAAAAGCTAGGCGGTGGAGGGCATAAAAAAGCAGCCGGAGCAATAACTACAAAGGTTGAAGAAGTGGTCTTTACACTTTTAAACGAGTTTTCTGAAAGATCTCCTACGAGATCGGTAGTATTTGTAAAGCTTCCTAAAATTCCATAATTAAATTATTATATTAATGGTCATATATTTGGTAATTGGTCTTAATTTCAAAAAGTATTCTAACTATTTTATTTTCCTAAACTAATTATATGGAAAGATATTTATGGTATTGTGTTAACGTTTACTTGTATCTTAAGGGGGAGAAAAAATTATATCATCGTAACTATCAAAAACTACTATTCAAATAAATCAAGTTGGGGTTCAGGGATGAAAAGCGAAATAAAGAAAATACTAAGTAAATTAAAGCTTAAAGGGATCTCGGTAGCACTTTTATTTATAGCTACAGGTATTTTCCTAGGTAGCTTGTTCGTTATAGCTGGAATTTTAAAGGTAGCACCCCTTCAAAAAACATTCACCTTGGTCTCAGCCTTCATAGTTTTCATCGTTTCCGCTATATTTGCATGGGTTGGAGACATTATTGAAGAATCTTAAGTGAGGTATATTTATGAGTGTAAAAAGATTTTTTGCAAAGCATGGTTTTATCACAAACGGTATGCGTGTTAATCTCATAGGAGAAAAATTTTATACATTAATGGTAGGTATAGCCGACCTACTTAAAGAGAACTTTGGAGAGAAGGGTGAGCAACTACTTATCGATCTTCTAAGAAAATTTGGAGAAGAAGATGGAAAAAGATTAAAAGAAGAGCTAAAGCTCGGCAACGATATAAACGATGCCGCTGATGCATGGATTATTATGGGTAACATTTTCAAAGTCAAAATGTTTACCCGCAAAACTAGCGATAAGGAAATAGAGTTTTACCATCCAAATTGCCCTATGTGGAACTTTTTTAAATCCAAAGGAAAAATATACTGCGAAACTCTATGCTTACCCTATGTTGAGTCAGTTGTTAAAGCCATTGCCCCAAATATCGATATGGAGATTGTTCATCCACCTACAATTGAACGTACCTGCGTCAAAAAACTAGTCGTCAAAAGTTAGCTTCGGATATCTACCAAACTTTTTTCTAAATTCCTCCACATAGTATTGCAAGGTACGAGCTGAAAAACGACTTCTATCTATTTTCAATTTTTGTATAATATCCTCTATATCTTCTTTATTTCCCTCTACCTCAATAAAGGACCCTATCTCTGGAAAAATATCCAACATTATTTTTACTTTTTTATCTTTAAACTCGTATATTTCCCTGATTCTATCCACTCTGAACACTTGTTTAAAACCAAGATGTTCAAAAATCTTAATCGCGTTAAAACCATCACTAACATGAACTTCAACTTCTTCTCTAACCTTGTATTTTTTATCGGCTATTCTAGGACCTTTAAAAGTTATCATACCCTCGCCATTCTCAAAAACCCGTATTCTAAAAACGTAATCTTTCCTTTGAAACTCTCTATTTCCATAGTCAAAACTAAAATCCCTAATCAAATTTTTAAAAACCAATTTCCCACCAATAGTCCTTATCTTTTTCCGCACTTCTTCTACATCGTCAACTTTCGCTTTAACTTCAATTTCCATATTATTGTAAAAACCATCACCAAACATTTTAACTTTCTCTTATCAACTACTCACATTACTATCCAAAATACGACTTCGCAAGCTTACACTGACTGATATTTCCTGATTGCGTATATTAATAATTGTGCTAATTCCTGAAATGCTGGCTGTACATTTTCACCGGTTTTGGCGGAAGTCTCTATAAAAACTATCGGAACGTCAAATTTTTCCTCTAAATATCTTTTTAGTATTTGTCCTTCCTCGTTGCTGACCCAGTCACGGCTTGGATCTGGTGGTGTATCTATCTTAGGTCTAAGATCTATTTTATTTCCAACTAAAACTACTGGTACTTTTCCAGTATTTTTCACTAACTCTTCCATCCAAAAGACTGTATTCTTAAAGGTACTTCTTCTCATTACATCATAAACAAGTAATGCTCCACTTGTGCCTCTATAAAAGGATTCTCTTACTGCTTTGAAGTGTGGTTGTCCAGCTAAGTCCCATATTTGAAACTTAACCTGAACCTCATCAGATAACTTGATATCCATCACTGCAAAGTCAGCACCAATAGTCATTATATATGCACTGTCGAAACCTTCGCCCATAAATTTTCGTCTAAGTGCCGTTTTTCCGACACCACCATCGCCAATTAAGACAACTTTGAAAAGATAACTGTTTTTCATGACCTATACCTCGCACCCCGTCCTCCAGTAAGGTTGGGGTTAATAAAGTTATTACGATAAAGATTATAAATTTTTTGATAACGTAAAGCCTCATTTAAACGTAAAATTTGAGGAAATCTAAAAAATAGAACCGTTATTTTGCGAGAGGTTCAATGTTTAAATAAAGACAAAATAAATTAAATAAATCATTCTTTAGACATATTTAAAATCAAATCAGCAAGTGTTATGAACGCAGTATTCACATTTTCCCCAGTTTTTGCAGAAGTTTCTATAAAATGCACCTTAACTCCAAACTTTTCCTCTATAATCTGTTTTTTCTTAAGGCCTTCCTCAGTAGTAATATGGTTTCCACCTGGAACACGCAAATCTATCTTATTACCAACCAAAACTATAGGCACTTTCGTTCCTGCATTCTCAAGAAGTTCAGTTACCCAAAGCTCAACATGATCATAAGTTTCCCTTCTAGTCACATCATATACCAGAAGAGCACCTCGCGATCCTCTGTAGAATCCCTCTCTTACTGCTTTGAAGTGTGGTTGTCCAGCTAAGTCCCATATTTGAAACTTAACCTGAGTCCCGTCAGATGTCTCAACATTTTTTACAGCAAAGTCAGCACCAATAGTAACTAAATATGATGCTGTAAAACCTTCGCCCATAAAACGTCGTCTCAAGGTTGTTTTTCCGACACCGCCATCGCCAATTAACACAATCTTAAAGAGATAGACCATCGCACTCAACCTCAAATGTAGGATTTAATATTGAGTTATTGAATCTAGTGTTTCTTAACTCTTACGGTTAAGATTACGTAGGAAAATATAATATTAAATTTTAGGTTCACTTGCCATAGATTGAAGAGCTTAACTTTACGCAATGTTGAAAGATGATCCGTGTACAAACTAATAATATGTAGTGTTCTTCTGGTTAAATAAACTTTAAAGCATAAAATTAACATGTGAGAAGAGAAGTACAACAAAGTTAAATGTAATCTTATCTACTGCTTTAGATAATTTAAATCAAAATTATAAATGAATTTAATACTTTAAGCTTTAAATAAAGAGGGAGAAGAATCATGTCACTTGTAGAAGGCGGCGAAGTTAAGAAAATTACAGATTATGATAAGCTCATAGAATATTTTGGCGTATCCAGAATAGATCCTATTTTAGATAGATTTAAAGATCCTCATAGACTTTTAAGACGAAAAATAGTCTTTGCACATAGAGACTTTGACAAAATACTAGATGAAGTTGATAAAGGCAACATTTTCGCCGTTTTAAGCGGACGAGGCCCATCAGATAAAATACATTTAGGTCATCTAATTCTCTTCGAACTTAATCTCTATCTTCAAAAAAAGATGGGTGCCAATGTTTATATCCCTTTATCTGACGATGAAAAATACGTTTTCAAAAAAGTAGAGAGCTTAGAAAAAGCAAAATATTTTGCCTTAGACAACGCCTTAGATATCGTAGCTCTTGGTTACGATCCTAACAAGACAGAACTTTTTATTTCTACGGAACTTCCATGGGTATATAAAACTGCAATAAAACTATCACGACACTTAACATATAGTACTGTAAAGGCTGTTTTCGGATTCAAAGGAGAAAATAACCCAGGAGAAATCTTCTATTCATGCCTTCAAATGGCGCACATACTTTATCCCATCTTGGTACATAAATTACCCACCGTGGTTCCAGTTGCTATTGATCAAGATCCTTACATAAGAATTAGTAGAGATGTAGCGGATAAAATTAGAGTATTTAAACCCGCTGGTCTATATCTTAAGTATCTCAAAGGGTTAACCGGAGAGCCCATGAGTGCAAGTCAACCAGAAACATGTATATTCGCAACAGACAGTCCTGAAGAAGCAAGGAAAAAAATCTGGGAGGCATTTACAGGAGGTCAACCAACAATTAAGGAACAGCGAGAGAAAGGCGGAAACCCGGATATATGCGTAGTTTATGAAATGTTAAACGTATACTTTGTTGAAGATGACAAAGAAATGGAGAAACTGAGAAACGATTGTATTAGCGGAAATATTCTATGTGGTGAGTGTAAACAAAAATTAACAAATTATGTAATTAATTTCCTAGAAAAACACAAAAAGGCAAGAGAAAAATACAGATACAAACTAAAAGACTTCTTCATACATGAAATAGATGAAGATATACTGGCGAAGATTCCATAAAATCGTTACCTGCATTAAAATGGGAATTAGAGAGATCTCACTGCTTGTAGCTATTTTATTACTTTGATGAAGCTGTTTTTGATGTACTTTCCAAAAGGGCTTTCATTAACAATTTTTTTAGGTCTTTTTCTATCTCTGAGAGATCTTTTATAGTATCTATTGCTCTCCAAAATCCTCTAGACTTGTATGAACCCAATAATCCCTTTTCTGCAAGAATCGGGAAGGTTTCTTTTTCTATATCTCCTTTTTCCGGTAAAAATTCTTCAACTTGTCTCCGTAGTACATATACTCCTCCATTAATCCAATAAGGTAGCTCTGGTTTTTCTCTAAATCCTCTTATCCTATTGGTTTCATCTACATCAACAATTCCATAGGGACTTTTGAAAGGTACCAAAAGTATTGTAGCCATGAAGTTAGATTGTTTATGATATTCAAACATTGGTCTCAAATCTATTGTTGTAATTATATCGCCATTAGTTACCACAATATCGTTCTCGTTGTCATCAATATACTTTAAGGCTTGTTTTATACCTCCTCCAGTTCCAAGTTTTTCTTTTTCAATTGAATATTGTATGTTCACATCAAATTTTTCCCCATTTCCAAAATAATCCATTATTTTTTCATGTTTATACCCGCATGCAATAATAAAATTCCTGATTCCCTGAGATTTTAACCACTCTATTTGATATTCTAAAATAGGCTTTCTCAAGATTTCAACCATCGGTTTCGGTTTCCGGTTGGTTAGAGGCCTTAAACGGAGACCCAACCCCCCGGCCAATATAATCGCATACATAGAATCATACTCCCTTCAAATTTTAGTACACTATCAATTTAATTTTCAACTTAGTTAAATTTTACTCCTAAAAATATAAGCTGTTAATCAATGAGCCTCTGCTTTTCGAAGTATTCTCGTAATTTCTTTAGTTACTACTGAAGAATTCTAACAACATTTTTAAATAATTTAATAATTTCCTTACGAATTAAATACAGTTTTTCACGCAACCCTGAATCTTCCCTAGAAAAAACAACCACAGATTGAATACTATTTTTCTTAACTAACAATTCTTTCCCTCTAACACTTATCTTTACAGCGTCTTCACCGCTCTTTAACTTAACATTCAAATCAACTATTGTACCCACCACCGACGATAAAGGTTCTACTTCCCCATATATTATTCCAATTACCCTATTTTTGTTATGTGAAAGAACTTCATCAAAACTTTCCTCAAATCGAGTTCTAAAATAAACATTAAGCTCCAACATCTTTCTCACCCCAAATATGCTCAAGTAAATTAATAACGGTCAAATTTTTCCAGTTTTGGCAACAGTTATACTTGTTATTGCTTTTTCAATAGCCTTAGTCATTCTCTCTGGTGATAAAGTTGTTTTAAACAATCCAGTTTTAAAACCATAGTATCTTCCTCGAGTAACTTGCGCTATCCATATTAAGAGGTGTGTGGGAGATATTATGAGTTTTGCATCCCACTTATCAATATGAACCGGATTAACAACTATAACTGGGATATTTTTCCTTGCCAAAATTTGAGTTGCAGCTATTACATCAGCCTGCGCTGGTGCTGGAATTTTTTCTCTCAATGATATGTTTAACGGCTGCTTTAATGGTACATTTGCCAAACCATCACTAACTAATACAACTATTGGAATCGTATCAGGATTTCTTCTTAACTCCTGCGTTAATACCTGTGTAGCTTTTAACAATCCATCAGCTAGAGGTGTACTACCCCCAGCCCTTAACTTGATAATTTTCCTTGCAACTATGTTAATATTCGTAGTTGGATGAAACACAATTCTAGCTCGTTCCCCTTGTAGAACAATTAAACCTACTTTATCTCTATAACGATAGGCCTTCCTATGCAAAGAAAAAACAGCTTCAGCAATTGTTTGAAGATGATATACCATACTTTCACTTAAATCCAAAACCAGTAGTATCGTAATTGGAGTCTTATACATCCTAACATTTGTTCTTAAATCCTGAAGTTCGACCTGGATAGCTAGTTGTTCTGCTAACCGCATTTGACGTAGCGCCGCAACTCTTATCGTTGGTCCAAAAGCTATATCAATTGTAGGGCTCTTAGGAATCTCATATCCTACAATTCGACCCTTATGAACAGATGTTACCGCCAAAGCCCTTTTACCAGAAAGATACCTCCTCTTCCTAGCTTTAACTTTTACATCAAAACCAAATTCAAACCTTTCTTTATGTGACTTAAGTTCTTTAAGCACAGTTTTACCGGGAGCAAAAGGCACTTTCCTAGAGACATCTATTGCTGAAAAATCCATCGGAGCGATTTCTACCATAACTTTTGCTTCGTCCCTTTCTTTCTCTTGCCTCCCTCTCAGTATATAATCTTTGGATATTGTCCGTTTCCAAAGAGCCTTTAACTTTCTAGTAACCCTATTGAAACGACTTGCCTTCGTTTCCTTAAAAATGGAAAGATAAGTTCCTCTCCTAAAAATTTTCGGCAATTTTTCTTTTTCTACAGCCATCAAAGGAACCAGTGAAAAAATTCTTTGAAATGTAGGCTGCTTATCCGTTGAAATTCCTCGTCTACCTTCTACCTCAACAGTTGGAACTACTTTCTCCCTACCTTTCACCTTAGCATCAGCTTTTCTTAAAACATACTTACCTTCTCGCTGAACGAAAAAAGCCTTTCATCGACCCCATTATTTTTTTGAAAACACTATCTATCTCTTCGGGAGTTGCCGGCTCTTCAAACCCTCCCCGTCTAGTTCTGTGACCCAAAGCAAGCTTTGCTGCAATATTAATATCCTCTGGCTCAACCATAGTTCTGCCCTGAAAAGCCGCAAGAGCCCTTGCCGCTTGAACTATAATTATATCAGGTCTATGCCCGTCAACTTGAAGGATTAAACATAATTTCGCTACAGCCCTTAGAATAGGGTCAGGTACTTGTACACTTGGAAAGATTTCAATGGCTTTCATTATTCTTTCCCTAAGCTCCCTTTGCTGATCTTCATATCTATTTCTAAACCCTATCGGATCTTCTGAAAACTCCAAATTTCTCTTAATAACCTCAACTCTCAAATCTTCGTCTTGAATTCCTCGAATCGTAACTGATAAAGGCAAACGATCCAAAAGTTGTGGTCTTAATTCCCCTTCCTCCGGGTTCATGGTTCCCACAAGTATAAAACGAGAAGGATGGGCAATGGATATACCCTCTCGTTCAACAATATTCCATCCTGAAGCAGCTGCATCTAAAATATCATCCACAATATGATCAGGTAATAAATTAATTTCATCAACATACAAAATATTTTGATTAGCCTCTGCAAGAATTCCAGGCTGTAAAGCTCTTACACCTTCTTTTAAAGCTTTTTCTATGTCCAACGACCCTATAACTCTATCCTCTGTAGCTCCAATAGGCAGTGTAACAACACGCATTTTTCTTCTTTCAACAGGTAGTTTCTCTCCTCTTTCAAATTTCTCTCTACAGACATCACACATATTTGTAGGATCTTCCGGATTACAATTGAAAGGACAGTCCTTTACAACTTTTATTTCAGGTAATAAATCTGCCAAAGCTCTTACCACAGTACTTTTACCCGATCCTTTTTCTCCCCTTACTAATAAACCTCCTATCTTGGGATTTATCGCATTTAAAATTAAAGCTAATTTCAAGAGATCTTGATCAACTATAGCTGTAAACGGGAAAACGATTCTTTCTTCTGATAAACTTCTTGACATTTTAGACAGTAACCCCCAAATTATAGAAATGAAAAAGGAAATATAAAATATTCGAAATCGGAAATAAGCAATCAAGACTTTCAACAATTTACGTGCAATAAATCTAAGAATTACGTCTTCTTTTTCCTTTTTTCCAATTTCCTCATAACTGAATCAGCTGCTACGATTAGAGGATCCCACACAGGTGATATCGGTGGAGCATAAACAGTTTCCAAAGACAAAAACTCTTCAATTGTCAATTTTCTCAGTAATGCCAAAGATATAACATTTATTCTTATTGCAGCCCCTTCTTCACCAATTATTTGCGAACCAATGATACGGCCATCTTCAGAATTTACTAGAATTTTAACATAAAGAGTCTTACTACTAGGGAAATACTCCGGTTTTGTTCTTCCTCTTATAGTTCCAACAATTGCTTTTATATCTCTTTTCTCTGCTTGTTGGCTTGTTAAACCAACTGACGCCACTTCATATCCAAAAAGCTTAGTAGTTCTTGTAAGAACGGTTCCATAATAAGTCATTTTTCCCCCAGCAGCATTTATACCAGCTACTTTTCCTTGTCTCACAGCAACTGTTCCCATCGCAGCTAAAATAGGTTCATTTGTTACAAGATATTTTGTTTCTACACAATCTCCTGCAGCAAAAACATCTTCCACACTCGTCTCCATGTACTCGTTTGTTTTTATTCCTCCAGTCTTACCAAGTTCAACACCCATCTTTTGAGCAAAATCCGTATTAGGCTTAACTCCAGTGGAAACAACAACAAAATCTCCTGGTATCTCTTCTCCTTCAACAACAACTCCCTTAGCATTTTCATTGCCCATGATTTCTTCTACACGTTTCCCAGTTAACACGGTAATTCCGTGTTCCTCCATCTTACTCTGCAGGATCCTTGCAAAATCAGCGTCAAGGATGGTGGGTAAAATCTGAGGGAGAAGTTCTACAACAGTAACTTTTAACTCTAAGTGACGCAGAGCTTCAGCAACTTCAAGCCCGATTAACCCAGCACCAACAATAACAGCACTTCTACTTTTCCTTGCGACATCGTTAATCCTTGTAGCATCATTTATAGTCTTAAGTGTGAAAACTCTTCCTTTATCAACGCCAGTTATGGGCGGAATCGAAGGAGAACTACCTGTCGCAACTATTAATTTATCATAACTTTCCTTCTCCATCTTATCATGCTTTAAATTCTTTATTTCCAGAATTTTTTTATCAGGATCCCCATCTACTGCAACGCAGTTCAACTTCAACCGTATTCTCAAAAATTTATCGTACCAAGAAGTAGGATGTTCTATGAGGCTTTTAGGGTTAGGAATTATTTGACTAATAACATAAGGTAAGCCGCATCTTGAATATTCTGGAAACTCTTCGCGATTTATCACTATGATTTCCGCTTTTCTATTTACCTTTCTAGCCCATAAAGCTGCTGAAACACCAGCAGCCCCTCCACCAACAACCACAATTTTTTCAACCAAAATTTTCCTCTCCTAAGATTATTGAAATACATAAGACTATTAAATACAAATTAGCCTATCAGGAGTTTTTGACAACACTTTATGACCTTTCTCTGTTACAAGCACGTCGTCCTCAATCCTCACTCCGCCTTTACCTTGAATATAGATTCCCGGCTCTATTGTTACAATCATCCCTGGCAATAGTTTCATCTCCGCTTTTTTAGACTTACCCTTTTCACCTAGTAATGGTCCTATGTCGTGCACATCAATACCTATAGGATGACCTGTAGAATGTGGAAAGTCCTCTTCCTTAAAACCATGCTTCAAAATAATATCTCTAGCCACTTTATCTATTTTCCATGCTTCTACCCCAGGTTTAACAGATCTAATTGCAGCTCTCTGTGCTTCTAAAGCAACATTAAACATTCGTTGAAATAATTCTGGTGGATGCTCCCCTACATACACGGTCCAAGTTATATCACTAGTTCTCAATTTATACTCTGCTCCAAGATCGATAACTACTAAATCTCCTTCTTGAATCTTCCTTTCTCCAGTTTGGTGATGCGGATCTGCACTATTTGGGCCAGATGCCACAATTATAGGAAAACTAGGAGTAGCACCTCTTTTCCTCATAAAGTATTCGGCTTCAGCAGCTACTTCCACTTCTGTAACCCCAGGCTTTATAGTTTCTATTGCTTTTTTCATAGCTTCAAGAGCTATTTTGACCGCTTTTTCATGTAATTTTACTTCTTCCATAGTTTTTATCATTCTTAAATTTTCTAAAAGTTTTTGAGCGGAAACAAAAGTAGCATCTGGAAAAAGGTCTTTTAATGCGAGGTAATCTCCATGCGTTATCGTGTTAACAGCCTCTCCTCCTTCTGTATAAAGATTTTCCACATAGTTAAGGGCTATAACTGGTTTCTTAGAAATTTCATAAACCATATCTTTAAGTTTTTCAGTAAACTCCTCACTCTTCTTATATGCTACTACTTTCTCTATTTGTTTCGCTTTTTGAACCATGGGAGCCTCCATCAAAGTACATATGACAGTTGCCTCTCCTTCTTTAGGTATAATTATAGCGTGTCTACCATAACAACGAGTTCCTAAAAGAAAAGGGCTATGAATATCTTTTCCTTCCGCTGTTACAATTAACCATAAATCTATGTCGTGTTTTTTAAGATATTCCTGTGCTTTTATGATTTTAGAGTTTGACATATTAGGTACACCACACATTTTTATACTGCTTTATCAAATATTGTGATTACATGCAGATTAATGCACACATATAATTAACTATTTTAAGGTGAACAATATGGCTAAGAAGATCACCCTAAGTGATAAAATGTTTAAAGAGTTAATTGATAGATTTAAAGAAAAGAAAGGATTTCTAGGCGTTATATTATCCACAAACGACGGTCTACCGGTGAAATCCACCTTAGATACAGATATAACTGAAGAATTCACCGCCAGAATGGCATACCTTCTCGGTAAATTAGACAAATTTGCAAAGAAACTTGATGGCACACAGGTTGTCGGATTAACCGTTGAAACAGAAAACACAGAAATTATTCTTATAAGAGAAGATACAACCTTTATGAGCGTTTTACTCGCAAAATAAAAAACTTCACTCAAAACTAATTACAACCCAGTTATTCCATTTTATAAAACTAAATAATTTCATCATAGGAGTTTTTCTTAACAAAAGTTTTCTTCAAATAAGTTTAAATAAATTTATAAAATGTTATATTCTCACCCTAGTTCTTAACATTCCATTTCACACCTTCACACGAGGGACGCTCGGTGAACAAGTTAAAAGACGATCTAAAAACCAAAAAAGTCGGGATAAAAAGACATCCAGAAATAGCATTGATAATTCTCATAGCTGTATTCCTATTAGGTTCCGCAACCGGCGTAGAAAGAACCATAATTTCCCTATACGCAGAAAACTACGTTACACTAAGCGTTCAATTAGGAGCTATAATATCAGCCTTTGGAGCTTTCAAAGCAGCCATGGACATGCCAAGCGGCATAATCAGCGACAAAATCGGAAGAAAAAGAGCATTTCTCATTGGTAGTGTAATATATATTTTTGGAGCTATTATTCTCGCATATTCAAGATCTTATCTCGAAATTTTAATTGCAAACTGTTTAATTGGAGGAGGTACTGGAACATTTCTTGCAGCTGCAATGATTTCCTTAAGTGATGTGGGAGGTTACGAAGAAAGAGCTTTTTCTTTCGGATTAATGGAGTTTTCTGTATATGCAGGTTTAAGTGCAGGTGCATTAATAGCAGGATTATTAGCAGTAATTTACCAGTCGCTTAGAATACCGCTATTCTTCACCGTTGGAATGGCGCTTCTTGTCTTCGCAACGTCAGCCATCTTCATTAAAGAAACTAAAAAATTTGCTGAGGAAAGTTATGTTTCTAGGATAAAATTATCTCCTAAAAGAAGTTTATCAAAATTTGCTAAAAATCCCGGACTTCTAACTATCTATTTCACTGCGCACGTAACAAAAATTGGAGACGGCCTAATATGGGCTTTTCTACCCATATACTTAGCTGAAATACTTCAATTTAATATAAGACAAGTTGGAATTATTCAAGGTGTTTTTACAATTGTTTGGGCACTCTCAATGCCTCTAAGCGGTAAAATAAGTGACATTGTTGGCAGAAAAATTCCATGTATCACAGGTCTTCTACTTAACGGAATATTCATATTTCTTCTCCTTTGGACTCAAAGTTTCCAAATGATACTCATCTTTGTAATCATGGCTGGAGTCGGTGTAGGTCTATATTACCCAGTTCTACCCGCTGTTTCAGCAGACGTTGTAAGACCAGAGTTAAAAGGATCAGCACTAGGATTATATAGAAGTCTTCGAGACGCAGGCTATTTCACAGGCCCAATTCTCCTAGGTCTTATCGTTGACATTTATAATATAGAATTAGCCTTTTCTATGGTTTTTTCCTTATTAATCATTTGTGCAGGAGCTGTATTAGTAGTTGTTAAAGAAACTAGACCCGGCTGGCCAGCTTTCGAATTCTCCATTAAACACGCCGAGATAATACGTGAAGCCGCAAGAAGAGTAGAATTAGCAGTACGCGCTTTCACCGATGGAGACATAGAAACAACAAAACACCTCGTACAAGAAGCAAAAACACTTGAAAGAGAGGCAGACGAAGTCAAAAGAGAAATAATGCTTAGATTATCCATGGGAGTGTTAGAAGCCCCAGACAGACCTGACTTCCTAAGATTAACAGAACTTGTAGATGATGTTGCTGGATACGTTGTTGGTGCAGGCCGCAGACTTACTTTACTCGACCCTAAAGACTTCCCCGAAGATATTAAAGAATGTTTCGCCAGATTTTCCAAAGGGGTAACAAAAATCTCAGATCTAGTTAAACAAGCAATCGAAACCCTGAGAATTAATGTTGAGGAAACTCTTAAGATAGTAGAGGAAATCGAAAAACTAGAAACCGACATGGACGATTTATATCACGAAATTTCAAGCAAAATCATTAAAATAAGCAACAAAATCAGTACACCAACACTTCTAACCGTTAGAGACTTCATAAACCTAATAGAATTTGCGATAGACACAGCAGAGGACGCAGGAGACCAAATACGAATGATAGCAATAAAACACTACATCTAACATTAAAACAGATTGTTAAGGATGGTTTATTCCCATATTTTTAAATATTAACTTTATCGTATGGAATTTCATGTAAACGCATCTTCTTTTGATTCCTCCACTATTTCATTAAAAATATTTCTTCTTACATGTAAATTAGTTATGTCTTTTAAATTCCAATCTTCTTTCCACAACCTTGGTTATCATTGTAGCAACTATTGTACCAAGTATCAGTCTTTCCCAAATCGCCATTAATGGAAAAGCTATCATAAACACTTCTGTTGGAAGATTCATAATATACACAGCTATCATAAGCATTGCTGCTTGTTCACCCATTGTAGCATTAAAAGCGACCACAAAACGCTTTATTTCACCCCACTTATTAACATTCATAAAAATTACAAGTACCACAAGAAGTCCAGCAACCAAATGAGGAACTATCCAGTAAGGAAATGCGATATGAATTCTTAAATAAAAATAGGCAATTATACCAAAGAAAATAAGCGGAACAAATGTAAAGACTTTTTTACCCTCAAATGTCGCCTTTACGAGTGATCCTATTATAACACCTGTAACAGGGAGAAAAATCCATAATAATCCAAACATAGCCTCCGTAGGCGTAAATCCAGCAAGAAAACCACCAATTAAAGCTATAAACAACGCCTCCTTAAAAGGAAAAAGAAGAGAAAACATAGCTGGACAAATAATATTAAGAGTTATAAAGCCAGGTCCTCCAATGAACTTACTAACGGGTATTAATGTGAAGACAACATATAGAGATGAAAATATTCCTATTCTCGCTATTTTCAAGCTAAGAGGTGCTTTCTCTTCAAAAACTTCATCACGATGACTGCTCATGATCTCACCACTCTAAATCATTATAAACACAAGTGGCCAAAGTAGAATTTCGTCAAAAATATATTGAAACTCTATATAAATTATCGTCTTAGAAAACAGTTAGTGTAAATTAAAAATACTGGACAAAAATTAAAAATAAAAGGTTAACGGAATAGCTTTATAGTTTTCTTATCATGAACTATGTTGTCTATTGCCACTACGAAACCTAAAAGTAGTAATCTGTCTACATCGTCTTTGAAAACATGAACCGCATATTTATCGCTAAAGTCAAATACTCCACCTATAAACATGTCTCGAAGAGCATCTCCTTTACTAACTTCCGCCACTAACTTATTTTTTGCATCAAAGATTTTAAAGTTCCACCCGAACAAATTACCTTTTGCAGTTAAAAGCTTTTTACCCTTTTCATCTTGAAGCCAGAGAGATGGACGGAAAAAACTTAAAATCTTTTTTGCAACTCTACCTACAAGCCTATCGTTTGCATCTTTAATATCGTAAGTTGGACGTACCGCAACAATTTTCCTATGAACAGCACCAACTATCGTTTCATTATCTGCTTCCCTAAGCTCCACCAAAGCTCTCAAAGAAATTAATCTCCGGTGCATACGGCCGATGATATCTCCCTTTTCATCATAAATATCTCCGTAACCTAGATCCCAATACCTTTCTTTAATGAAATAATATTTCCTTGAAGGATCTAAAAGACCGCTTCGACCCGAAGATGGTATTGTTGCTTCAGTAGTTAGTTGTTGACCGCATTTTGTACAAAATTTCGCATCTGGGCTATCTATTTTCTCTCCACAATGCGGACAGGAATCCACTCATATCCACTCCAAACATAAATTAATATTTTAGTTGATCTGCATGTTTATAAATGCATCGAAAATGTAGTAATACATACTAAAACAAAGTTATTTTCCAACAAAAACCTCTAAAAATACTAACGACTTATATACATGGTCATTCTAAATAAAATCGGAGGTTAAAAGCTTGAAAAGAGGAAGAACCCTCTTAATGATACCAGGACCAACAATGTGCGACTCAGAAGTCCTAAGATCATTATCTAAACCAACACTATCCCATGTAAGCTCAAAATTCATAGAAATATTCTCAGAAACACTCAAAGGACTAAAAAAGGTGTTTTTAACCGAAAAAGGAGAAATGTTCATCGTAGCCGGAAGTGGAACCCTAGCTATGGAAATGGCTATCGTAAATACGTGTGAAACAGGTGACAATGTGTTAATTCTTTCAAATGGGTATTTTGGGGAGAGATTCAAAGAAATATGTGAAAGATATCAGCTAAACGTAGATTATATTGAAGTTAAACAATGGGGTGAAAATATTCACCCCGAAACTGTAAAAGAAAAACTTGAGAAAAAAGACTACAAAGCAGTGACCTTAACCCATGTAGATACAAGTACAAGTGTATCAGCTCCAGTAAAAGAAATAGGAGAAATAGTAAAAGATACAGATGCAATATTCATTGTCGACGGCGTATGTGCAACAGCAGGAGAAGAAGAAAGAATGGATGAATGGCACATAGATGTACTTTTCACAGCATCCCAAAAAGCTATAGGGGTTCCACCTGGACTAGCAATAATAGCCTTCTCTCAAAAAGCCCTAGAAATATACCAAAAAAGAAAGGAACCAGTAAAATCATATTTCATGGATATCGGATTGTGGAAGCCCATAATGGACGCTTACCTTGAAGGTCGACCAGCTTACTTCGCAACCCCACCAGTTAACATGATATATGCGCTACATGAAAGCGTAAAACAGATATTGAAAGAAGGAATGGAAGAAAGATTTAAAAGACATAAAATAATTGCCAAAGCCTTTAGAGAAGCATTAAAAACACTAGAACTAAAAATAGTTCCCGTAAGCGAAGAATATGCTGCAAGCACTGTAACAGGAATATACTATCCCCAAGGCGTAACAGACGAGGAATTTAGAAAAAACATGGTAGAAAATGGAGTCATTGTTGCTGGAGGTCTTGGAAAACTTAAGGGAAAAATCTTTCGAGTAGGGCATATGGGAACAGTTCAACCCTCAGATATTTTAGCAACAATAGCAGCAATAGAGAATTCACTAATAAAATGTGGATACAAAGTTGAACCTGGATCAGGACTAGAAGCTGCACAAGAACTGTTCACAAAACATAGAATATAATAAATATTTTATTCTTTTCCTTCTGGCTCAGCGAAGGGACGAAGTTCTGGAGGATACTTCTCAGTATATTCCTTAAGTTTCATTATTGCATCTGCAAAATCCTCAGCAGGAATTCCAGGAGACTGTATACCATATTTCTTAAACACTTCTTTAATCTTCTCTACAATGTCTTCATGATTAAGAGTCATACCCTTTAATGCTGTTTCTATCTTTGAGACACCGTCCTCAGGAACCATAAAGAAGTCTCCAGTAATCATAATATCCAAAAATTTTATCGCCTATAACCTCTGCTGTAACCTTAATAAGTTTCTTAGCCTTATGAACAACCTCGATAACCTTTACACCGTCAGCAATCTTAACAGCTCTATCGATAGTCAACTCTCTGTGTGTTAATTCAGGCATATGAAGCCATTCATAAGACATATGTTTCGGTTTAACCTCGTTCTCAAAAATATGGAGTTCATCTTCACTAGGACTAGATGGAATAAGCTTGATTCCAAGAATTTTTTCATATCCTTCTACAAGAAGCTTCTTAATTTCATCTACAGAAGGTATATAGCCTAATTCTCTTTTTAAAGAAGTAACCCATTCTCTCATACTTTTAGCCATTTTATCCCTAAATTTTTCATCAGGAATCTTCAATACACGAGCCATAAGATCATAATCCAAATCTAGAATAATATTACCGACAAGAATGATCGCTTTACCAATTCTACCCGCACCGTTACCAGAAATCTTTCTATTATTAACAACAACATCGTTTAAGGGTTTAAATTCAGCTTCAAGACCAAGTTTACGATAAACATAAACAGTAACCTGTAGCAATTTTTCAAAAAGCTCATCAACCCTATGTGGAATGACCTTACTATCCTCGCTGGCAACAACCTGATAAAAAACTTGATCATTATTCAAATAAACGGTTCCACCGCCCTGAGACCTTCTAATAATAGGCAACCCCTGTTTCTTACAAAACTCAACGTCAACCTCCTTCTCCAAAATCTGGTGATACCCCAAACAGACATATGGACTCGCAGGTTGAACCAAAATAATAGTGTTCGGAGATAAACCTCTATCAATAGCGAGAGCAACAGCCTCATAAAAACATTGAGCCACATAAGGTTCAGCCATACCTAAATCAATCAAACGCCAATTCTCCACATACATCCCCCACAAGTAATCATCGATTACGTTCTGTTCAATATCGATTTAAAATTAATGCTATGCTTTATATTCCATAAGAAAAACATTGAAGATAAGACTGATTAGAGAGGAGGAAAATATTGAACCTAGATGATCTCCAAAGCTTAATGAACCTCGTTTCCGTTAAAAATGTAAAATATGCAGACATAAGATATGAACATGTCTTTACAACTTCTATATCGATAAAAAGAACCAGAAATAACAGAACAGAAGCCATAATAATCCCCTCAACAACAAAAGGGATAAGCACAAGAATCCTAGTCGAAAACTCTTGGGGATTCTCACACACCAGTTTAACAGATAAGAAAGACATAGAAAAATCAATACAAGAATCTATAAAAATAGCAAAAGCCACATCAAAATACAAAAAAGAAAAAATAGAGCTTTCAGATGCAAAAAGGGTGCAAGGAAAATATGCATTAAACGTTAAAAAAGAATTTAGTAATATTCCTATCAACGAGAAAATCGAATTACTTAGAAAAACGACAGAACTAGCTTTTGAAACCTCAAAAAATGTAATCAAAGTTGAAATAGACTATGAAGACAATGTTAAAAGAAAGCTTCTCGTTTCAACAGATGGCGTTAAAGCAGAAATGCAGAGATCAGAATACACCATAAGAATAAAAACAATTGCAAAAGAAGACGAAAAAATAACTGAAACAATTAAGAGAATCGGAGGAGTGGGAGGATGGGAAAAAATAACTTTCAAAGAACTAGAAGAAAAAACAATTGAAGGAGCAAAAGAAGCAGAAAATCTATTAAAAGCAAAAAAAAAACCACCATCGGGAAAAACAACCGTAATTCTAAGTCCACAAATAGCCGGAACACTAATACATGAAGCTTTAGGCCATGCAATGGAAGGAGACATAGTAGCAGCAGGATTCAGCATCCTAGCAAACAAAATAAACAGCAAAGTAGGTTCCGAACTAGTAACAATAGTCGACGACCCAACAATAGAAGCCTACGGCCTTTACTGGTTTGACGATGACGGTACACCAGCCCAAAAAACAATCCTCGTTGAAAAAGGAATACTAAAAACCTTCATGCACAATAGAGAAACAGCATGGAAACTTAAAGCCCAACCAACATCAAACTCCTACGCTGTCAGCTACGAATACCTCCCAATTGTAAGACAAACAAACATAATGCTCATGCCAGGAGACTGGACCCTAGAAGAAATGATCGAAGACATAAAATCTGGCTTATTAATTGGCTCCAGTAGCGGAGGAACAGCCGCCACAAGCATAGGAACATTTCAATTCGGCTTCCAATACGCCCACCTAATAAAAAACGGAGAAATAAAAGAAGTGACCAAAGGATCAAGCATCGCAGGATCAATGTTCGATGCGCTAAAAAACGTGGATGCACTAGGGAAAAAAGTTGAAATAATACCGGGAGCTTGCGGAAAAGATGGACAATACATGAATCAAGGTAGAATAATGCCCTACGTAAGATTAAAAGAAATCTTAATAGGTGGTTAAAATGGAAAAAGAAGAACTTTCACAACAATGCTCAAAAATTTTGAACATTGCCGAAAAACTGAACGTTACACAGTTTGAAGTGTATGGCATAAAAAAAGAAACTTTAAGCATAGAATTCGAAAAAGGAGAAGCAAAAATAGGCTATAAAGGCAGTATAATAGGATTTGCTACAAGATGTATAATCGATGGAAAAATAGGATTCTCAACAACCAACGACATTGAAAAACTTGAAGAACTAGTAAAACTTAGTATAAGCTCCGCTAAAACCCAAACAGAAACCAAAAAAATTAAAGAATTTCCACAACCAGAAACACCAACCAAAGTTAACGGTATATATGATAAAAGACTCGTGGAGACGGATTCTTCTGGTTTAACGGAATTACTTTCAGCAATAGTTCAAGAAGCATCAAATAACAAAAAAGTTGAAGCAGTAAGCGGGAGAATAGATGTTGAAATCGAAGAAAGAGTAGTAACAAACTTAAATAACCTTGAAGTAACTGATAAAGGCACCTTTTTAAGTGCTATGGTTTTTGTAAAGGTTAAAGAAAAAGATGATGTTGGAAGCGGCTATGAAATTCATGTATCAAGAAAACTTGATGTTAACCCTGATAAACTAGGATCCTCAGCTCTCAAAAATGCCTTACAAAACCTAGGGAAAGAAAAAATAGAATCAGGAATCTATACAGTCATATTTGAACCATCCGCTTTATCTTCTCTACTAGGATTTGTCCTTATACCCGCTTTCTACGCTGATAGCATAGCAACAAGGGCGTCTTTCCTTTCAGAAAAACTTGGAAAACAAGTCTTTTCAGAAAAGATTAACATCATAGATGATGGCACACTTGAGGAAGGAGTATGCAGTTATAGTTTTGATGACGAAGGAATTCCAACAGAAAGAAAAACCCTGGTAGAAAAGGGAATATTAAAAAATTTACTCTATGACCATGCAACAGCCTTATTAAATAATGTTGAAAGCACAGGAAACGCCATACGCTACGATTGGTGGTATGGAAGATCCTACAAATATCCACCAAAAATATCCGCTCTAAACTTCATAATCGAAGGTCAAATAGAACCATTAGACCACATAATTCAAGACATCAGACATGGAGTATTAATTAGAGACATAGTTGGAGGACATAGCTCCAAAGTTGCAAGCGGAGAATTCTCCATAACAGTAACAAACGGATTACTAATAGAAAACGGAGAAATCAAAAAACCAATCACAAGAGCAATTATTTCAGGAACAATACAAGAAACCCTAAACAAACTAGAGTGCCTAGCAGGAGACATAAAAACATATCCAATGTTTGGAACAGCGGCATGCCTCATGTCACCATGCCTAGTTTTCAAAGAAACAAAAATAACCACATAAACAAACTATTAAAATACAATGAGAAATAGAAGAAAAAGAAACACTCAAAATTATTTTAGAATTAAAGAAACTACACTATTCACATATCTCAAGACAGCTTCAAAGATGTTATTTGACTTTAGACCAATTTACTACAATTTCCACGGCTTCTCTCAAATCTTTTGCAACAGCATCTGGAATACTACTATCTCTACTCTCCATTTTTCTATCTAATAAAATAGTACGCATACCAAGTTTTTTAGGAAGTAAAACATCAATCCGCAGATCATCTCCAATAACAACCGTCTCCTCTGGTTTAACATCTAAAACATCCAGAACTTTCCTATACATTTTAGGATTTGATTTATCACATCTAGCTTCATAACCAGTGCAAATAAAATCAAAATATTTTTTAATCGGTTCTATTGCTTCTTCAAAAAAGAAATGAGGAGTTGTAGTAACAATGGCAGTTCGAAAACCGTAACTCTTCACCTTACTAACCGCTTCTCCAACTTCCGGGTACAACACATTTCTACTTTTTCTAGATAATTCTCTAAATTTCACAAATGTCTCTTCATCAACTTCGACTTCCAATCTCCAAAATACACGTTTCAAAAAAGAATTCCAGTCTCCGTAACCATACTTCGGATAATCTACTATGGATACAAAGTACCATGCTGCCTTAAACTGTTGTGGAGAAATTTCGTAGCCACGATTAAAAAGATATTCAGAAGCCTCATCATCAGAAACTTCATTTATAACATGGACAAGTGTTCCGTATAGATCAAACAACACAGCCCTAATTCTCATAATTTCCCCTCGCATACCACACCAAAGTTTTCACTTAAATTTACACATGAACCACTTATAATTCCCGAACCCATAAAAATATAATCACGTAGCATTTCATGAAATTTAATTAAAAGAGAAAAGTTTCATAGGTTTTGAATACCATAAATACATACTTCCATATTTTCACGAAGAAATACATGATATATGGAAACCACGGTTAAGGAGGAGAAATATGTGACACAAGCCATTGTTAACCTTCTAAAAAAGTTATCAAATGCTTATGGTCCACCTGGATACGAGGAAGAGGTTCGTCAAATCATAATTAGTGAAATGGAGAAAATAGCTGATGAAGTTTATGTAGACAACCTTGGAAATGTCATAGCAGAACATAAAGGCAGTGACCCAAAGATTATGATAGCAGCACATATGGATGAAGTTGCCCTTCTGATAACACACATAGATAAAAACGGATTCCTCAGATTTCATACATTAGGAGGCATAGATCCCCGAGTACTCTATTCCCAAGAAGTAATGATAAAAACCGAAGAAGGAAACATATACGGCTATATAGGCGCGAAGCCTCCACATCTCCTTAAGCCAGAAGAATTAAAAAAGGCACCAAGTATTGAACAACTTTTCATAGATATAGGTGCATCATCCAAAGAAGAAGCTGAAAAACAGGGAATTTCAATAGGATCCACTGCAGTATTTTCTCCAAGATTCAAGGAACTAGGAAACAACAAAGTAATGGGGAAAGCTTTTGATGACCGTGCCGGATGTACCGCTCTAATAGAAATAATGAAAAACATTAAAGACACGTCTTGCACAGTATATGCGGTTGCAACAGTTCAAGAAGAAGTAGGATTGAGGGGAGCAAGAACAGCTACATGGCAAATAGAACCAGACATAGGAATAGCAATAGAAGGAACCACAGCTTCAGATACTCCTGGAACCCCTGAACACTTAACATCCACAAAAATGGGGCAGGGTCCTGCAATAACAATAGCTGATAGAAGTGTAATAGCACACCCCAAAATTTTAAGAAAACTTATTGAAACAGCCAAAGAAATCAATATTCCATTTCAATTTAAACGAACAGTAAGTGGAGGAACAGACGCGGGAGTTATCCACCTCACAAAAAGAGGAATTCCATCAGGCGTTGTAAGCATCCCCTGTCGCTATATACATAGTCCACTATCACTACTTAACATTAATGATCTCGAAAACACTATCAAACTAATAACAGCCTTCATACAAAAAGAAGAAAAATAAACAAAAACAATCTAACTCCTTTTTTAGAGATTTAAAATCCATTTTAAAAACTTATAGAAATAAAGCATCGTACATTTCTCTGAAACAGTATATTATAACGCTTGTATTTTTCGCTGAACTTGCTTATCTTTTTGTATATATCGCAATCTTATTTATAGTGATCTCAAAATTTATATGTAGTAATTGCTATAATAACAATCAACACTGTCGATAGAAACAACTAACCTAACCGACGATTTTAGAGAAAAGAAACATGTACTATCCAATCGACAAAGAGGTAGATGAAGCAGCCTTAAAAATAAATAAAATATTACGTCTTATATAACTTTAAAGTTACTAGGTGATCACCTAAAATTGCAAACGAGCCCGTAGCAAACGAGAAAAACAGAAAGATTAACATAAAAAATAGTAAACTACCTGTAGAAGAAACACTATAACTCAAATACGCAGTTAAAGGTAAAAGGCCTAATGCACCATAATAACCTGAAAGATAATAATAGTCAAAGATCGTTAAGAAGTATAAAATAGAGGGGATATTAGTGGAAATTAAAGAACTGGTATATGAAGGAGTAAAACTAGTTTTTGATCCACCTAAATTAAAAACATCAATCGAAGAATTGTTGCTTCAAGTAGGGGGCATTCTTAGCGAAGCAGTGGTAGTTCTTAAGGGAGGAGATGGAGAAGCATACTACCCAAGTGTGGTTTCATTTCAAAGTGAAAAACTAAGAGAATTGGGACTAAAAATGGTAAATCTGCTAAAAGATGTAGATATAGAGGTGAAAGGACTCATATATGTTCATTATGATGAATATCTAGCGGAAGAATGTGGGACAGTTGAAACAAGTGGCAAAAAGCCTGAAGGATTTATATGTCCTCTAAATGAAATGTACGAAGAACAATTCCTAAAAATACTTGAAGAAATATCACAAATAAACATTGAAAACCTAATTTTTGCATTAACTGGGTATGCAAGCGGTTCGTATTGTTTCTGTGAAAAATGCAAAGCAACATTCGCCATGGATAGAAGGATGCCCAAAGACTTTAATCTCACTACTTTACAAGGAGAAAAAGAACTATATAATGAGTGGATAGAATGGAGGAGTAACAACATTGAAATATTTCTCTCAAAAGCAGTTGAAAAAGCAAAAGAACTAAACATAAATCCCGTCTTTGCTATTGAATTTGATCCTATACTTCGCTTCGAAGAAGGTCTAAAGGAATCTTTGGGTATAGATGTAAAAAAGGTTGCGAATCTTTTCAACCATTTTATAATTATGGTAAATCCATGGGAAGTACTATTACCAAGGATGGGAAGCAAAGGTTTCAATGAATTAGTTCAAAGAATCAAAAAATTAAGACGTGAAGTGAACAAAAAACTTTCACTCATGTACTGGCCACCCAACGAAGAAGAACTAAAAACACTTGTACAGTTAAAAGAAGAAACAAACAGCGAGAATTTATATGTTTTCCTTCAATACCCAGAACAATTCAAAAATTGGAGAGAAATAAGAACTATAACATAACAGCATAACAGTAATCCTCATTTTATTCCTCTATTATTTCATATTCTCTATCATATATTTCTTCTTCATATCCACATATGGGGCATTCGAAGAAGGGCATAACATCAATAATAGCATTTGTATCAGGGTTAACGCGTACTCTAATGTATATACGTAACTCTACAGTTTCACCACAACCGGGGCATACGATTTGCACAGCAACACCCCCATATTAACTGTGAAACTTTCACATTAAAACTCTTAATTAAAATTTTCTGGTGGTAATTCGGAGTTACAAAGAATAGATGATTCCAATAAGAACCGTCAAAATACTCGATTACAAACAATAAGTGTTATTTATTGTTTAAATAAATTTTAAAAGCCTCAGAGGCCATTTCACCTTTCAAAAGGTTAAACTTTGAATGATAAGTTTACATAAAATAAATACTTTATCTAGATTAGAGCGAAAATACTCCTTTTCTCTTCATAGCTAATACGGTCTTCACCTTTTCAAGTACTTATGATATTAAGTTTAAGTGTGTTATATCATAGGTCACAGATATTTATAGTAGAGAATTATGATCGCAACTTTAAAATAGATAATGATATGCAAAGATTTCAGTGATTAACCATGTCAATTGAGAACATCGCAAAACAACTAGAAGCTGAAGTAGATAACCTAGTAATAATGGACGAATCAGGTAATATACTAACAAGTAAAGGATCTCTTACTCTCGATCCCGATATAATATCAACGATCGAAAATAAAGAACCTTCAGTAACACTTCAGGGAACAAAATATATCACCCTAACCGTGGAAGAAGACAGATATATAGCTTTAAACATACCACAACAAGAATACTTCGCAGGAATTAAAGTAGAAGACAAATGGATTTTCTTCACCACAAAGGAGGATCCCAAAAACATAATAAACAAAATATGGAAATCCATCTAACCCTCTTTTTCTATTAACTAAACAAAATAGCCCGACAAAACTTTAGATTGTACGAACCCCTAATTAACCTTCTTTTCACAGAAACAAAAATCCCTTAGTTGTATTTTGTAAAAAGAAAGATATATAAAATATAAAAGCAACAAAAATAAAACCAAAAATCAAATTAGCAAAATAATAATCAGATTCTTTTAGTGCAGTATCAAATCGGTCTGGAAGCTGATTGGTGGAGGGGATTATTTACATGTTGAATGAGAAGGTTAGAACTGGAATTAATGGTCTTGACGAGTTGCTCGGAGGTGGAATACCAAAGGGATCAACAGTTCTTATTACAGGGGAAGCAGGAACAGGGAAAACAACTCTAGCAGTGCAATATATAGTAAATGGAATAAAAATGTTCAATGAAAAAGGTCTCATAGTAGTAGCTGGAGAAGATGTCGAAACATTACAAAAATTTATGCTACAATTTGGATGGGATTTAAGACAATTTGAAAAGGAAGGAAAACTCGTATTGATAGATTTGACAAGCGTAAAAATTGGGATACCAGCGGATGTGAGATTCACAGAGTTTCAGCTTACAACAACCGACATAAAACAACTGATATCGACAATATATAGGGCAGTAAAGCAAAATAATATAAAAAGAGTAGTAATAGACTCTGTACCCAATTTAGTTACGGAAACAAGTAGTGTAGAAGATTTAAGAACTGCATTATTAATGCTATGTACCCTACTGGGAAGAATTGGCTGTACAACGTTGATAACAACGGAGATACCTGAGGGAGCAGAAAAATTAAGCACATATGGAATGGAGGAATTCGTAGCATCAGGAATAATAAAATTGATGTTTAAAAAAGAAGGAAATAGATGGATAAGAAAAATACAAGTAAGAAAAATGAGAGGAACAAAACACAAATTAGAGGAACATGTATTTGAAATAGGAAAAGAAGGAATAAAAATATCAAACAAGTAACCTAAAATATTGAACTTTATTTTTATCTATAAAATGAAATCTAAGATGCAAACTTCATAATAACGCATTAAAATTCTCTATTTTAGTTATAGGGGTAGAAGAAAAACGAAACAAAAATAGTAATATTTATAACTACAAATAAGAATATTCCTTCTAACAAGATTTATGGCTATTCCATGTAGAATTTAGGTGTTTAACTTTGGGAATATTTGACGAGTTATATTTTTGGCTTGAAAGTCTCATATCTATCAATCCTTGGATATCTGCTACATTAATAGGATTTTTCAGTTCATTTGGAGTCTTCTTTTCCTTCGCACCCTCAATTGTACTATTCATAATTCTTTTTGCGCAGGGATACAACCCCTTATTCATTTCCATATGTGCAGGATTTGGATCTATGATGGGAGAATTGGCAAGCTACTACCTAGGCTACGTTGGTAAAAAAACCATAGATATTGCTTCAAACAAATTTTCCACAGACATAGAACTTTCACCGAAAATGAAAGACTTCTTCGCATGGCTAGATAAAGTACTTTACACCATGGGAGAAGAAACGGTCTTCATATTTTCATTAACTCCTCTACCAGATGATCTACTTCTCATCTATTTAGGAGCCAAAAAATACCCACTACAAAAAATAATTATACCATGCTGGATAGGGAAAACAGGACTTATAGGAATTTACTCCATATTAGGAACAATAGGAGCAAACATACTTCTAACAATGGGCGAAGGATTCCTCGTAACAGCCTCCATAATTATCTCCATAGTATCTCTAGGTATAACCTACCTCGTTCTTAAAAAAGATATTACAGGAAACCCAGAAAAACTTGTAAAAAAGGTAAAAAAACTAAGAATACTTGCAACAGCAATAATAATAGCAATAATACACCTCTTATTGGGCAAAGATAACTCAGGTGACTAACATTATCCAACACTTTTCATTTTCTTTTGTATAATTTTTCTAAAACCATACCATAAGCCGATAGCAGCAAAAAACATACCTACTAAACCAAATAGTAATCTTATAGTATTCACTAAGTCAAATACAAAGCCTAAAACTAAGATAAATACTGGTAATGAAAAAAGTATAAACCCTAAAGCGAAAAAGAATATGCCAAGTCGATAGAAATTATAACCGTAAAAAATTCCAGCAACAAAAAAGAAAACTCCGGAGAAAAACAAGAATAAAAGAAAATTAGCTACCAGTTTGGGGAGTTCAGAAACACCTAAAATACTCAAAAACCTCGTAATAACCTTAAACTCAGTCAAAGAACCAGATAAATTAACTAAAGTTCCTGCAATCATACCTAAAATAAAACCTAAAGGATCATTAACCAAAGCAAAAAACGCAAAAACACTAGCAAATAAAAGCAAAGCAAAATCGAATCCAATATATACAAGCCCACTAAAACTAGATTTCAAAAGTGACAATTTAACAGCTGGACCAGAAGCAATCAAAGTCATAGTAAGATTAAACACACTCACCCCACTACCCAAAGAAACAAAAAAACTAGCAATAAATCTCGGAGCCTTAACAAAATGTAAAAAACCACCAAAAATAACAGTAACACCGCCAAAAAACGCAAGCCAAACAACAATATTACCAATAAACCTAGAAACTTCAAGAGGCAAAAGACCCGCCTCAGTAGCTTCAATAATCAATCTAAGTAATCCTCCAGCTCTACCACGAAACCCCCCAATAAGCATCAAAATACCAGCAACCACAGCAAACAAACCTTGACGCAACCGAACCTTAGATTCATCATTCAAATCAAGCACCCCGCACACTACATACTTTTTTAAAACCAATTTAATAAAACTTTTGAACAAACTAGCCAACAAACAAGAATTTACACAACACCAACATAAAAGTAAGCAACGAATTTTAACATGCAACACTCTATATCTAATTGTAACAACTATTAGACAATGGTGGAGAAAATGAAGATATTTAATTACCGTGAAGTTGAAGCTGAAAAGGTAACGGAAGAAGGCGCTAAAGGAACAACAGTTAGATGGCTTATCGATGAAAAAATCGGCGCAAAAAACTTCTTCATGAGACTATTCGAAATGGAACCAGGAGGCTATTCTCCACTACACACGCATCCATGGGAACATGAAGTATTCATTCTAGAAGGCGAAGGAACAGTTGTCAGCAAGGAAGGAGAACACAAAGTTGGCCCCGGGGATGTAATTTACATACCTCCAAACGAAAAACATCAACTTAAAAACACAGGGAAAACAACATTCAAATTCCTATGCCTAATCCCCAGCACAAAATAGCCTAAACAACACTACTCACCAACTTTTTCTACTCTTTATACTCTATCTTTTAACTCTTAAACAAAAGAAAATTATCCCCTACACATTCCTCTGCTTGTGATTTTTGTTGCAGTTTAAAAATGAGAATTAAAACATTTTAAGGGTATTAAAATGAAACATAAAACATGCCAACTATGTCTTTTGGACGAAACTTATAGAGATTTTCCAATAGATATAGAAGGAGGACTCAAATATAAAATTGGAAGCATAAAAATAGAGGAATCAGGACTCTGCAACCTCTGTCACCAATATCAAAAAGAAAAAACAGAATTCCTACAACTCAGAGAATCTGCAAGAAGAAACCTACAAAAAATATTCAAAAATATTAAAGGAGACGAATACGATGCGTTGGTTGCTTTAAGTGGAGGAAAAGACAGTACAGCAGCTTTAATTCTAGCAAAAGAAAAATATAACCTCAACGTTTTAGCCTTCACAATAGATCACGGATTTAAACATAAAGAATGCAAAGAAAACATCGAAAACATAGTAAACGAGCTTGGAGTAGAACACATAACCTTTAAAATCCCTAAAACACTTACACAAAAAGTTTTCTACTTCTCAATAAAAGTTGGAGACCCATGTGCTATATGTCAAAGATTGATTAACCCACCAATAATGGCAAAAATACAGCTAAAACATAACATAAAAGTTAGAATTTTAGGCATGGACTTAGCACAAACCTACTACCAATACTACAAACCCTTAAAATACTGGAAAAATCTACTAGGAATAGAAAACCCATTCATATATAGCATAAAACAAGCGGATCCAAAAATATATGAAAAACGAAGCAAACAATACATACAAGAACTACTAAACGATATAAAATCACAACACCAAGCAAAAATAAAACAAGAACTACAAAAAATAATGAAAGCAATTCAAAAATACTGGCTAAAAGAAAAAGAAATAGAAGAATTCACAAAAAACAACATAACAATACACCTAAAAGCAATAGAAATCTCAAACAGAAACATACAAGAAAAAATACTCAGAAAACACGGCTTTAAATTTCCTGAAATATCTGAAGCATCCGCAACAGACTGCAAGATATCAGCACTCGCTCACAACATTCACACAGAAAAACTAGAAAAAACATTATTGTCACAAGAAATCAGAGTAGGCCTAATAACAAAACAAAAAGCACTAGAAAAACTTCACAAAAAACCAAATATCCACGAACTCAAACAAATATTAAAAGAACTAAACATAAAAAGAATAGAAAACATCAGAAAAAGCGAAAAATTCTACGAAATATACGACAAAAATATAATACAACAAATAAACTCCACATAAATATCAACAATTTCCAAAACTCACCAAACACAAGATTATTCTCAATGGAACCACTAAACCTGAAAAATAAAATAGACAAGAGATATCAAATAAAAAGGATTTGCTTAAAATGGCCATGGCCATCTTTCCTGTCTAGAATATAACAAAGCCTTTCTCTTTTCCGCAATAGCCTCGCACTTAGAACATATTTTTACACCAGGAGGTACAGGGGCTCCACAGTAAAGACAATATCCACTCTTCTTCTTAACAGCACGACTACTTCTTTCAGCAATCTCACATGAAATAATAACAGCGATTCCTAACACATCTATAAGCAAAAACCCTATGTAACCAATAGTAAACCACAAATAGAATCCCAAAAACATAGTTAAAATTCCAACAATTAGAAATTCTTTTTCCAACTATCCCACCTACCTCCCAAGCAAATTATTTCCTTAATCTTCATAGCATGGCATGAGCCCAGAACAAATACTTTATTTAAACTTAAATAAATGGGATCAGCCATTCTTCCAACTCTAATATAAAATTAATCGACAAAATATTATTAACCTTTCGTTTCCTTTAGTTTTTCTCCAAGTTTCTTAAAAGCCTCTGGGAACACTGGTTGATACCGCATGTAAAACGGTGTTGGATACCGCATCACCTTTCTCTCAAATATACTTTTAACACCATTCATCACATCGCGAAGCATATTTGCCGGAACAGCAACAATGACCTCATAATCCTCCGTAGCCGCAAAAATCTTATCTCCCTCATCAGGCAAAACAAAATTAAACTTCTGAGACAAATAAGTTTGAATCACACCATGAGCACAAGAAGCATGCCTACCAGTATACTGAACATCTATCGCTCCACCCACATTATACAAATACCCGTGAACAAGTATAAACGCCTGAGTAGGATTACCATAAACCAGCACAACATCAGGCTCAATTTTCGTCCTATTCAACGGAGAAGTAACAATACCCTGACATTCCCCAGTCTCAAGCTTACAATTCTCAACAGTAAACTTAGCACCCTTTAAAGCGGCTTCACGATCCTTAAAGAAACCAGCCTCCAAAAGAAAATCAACCAAAATATCCTCGCTATCTAAGGAAGCCCAACCATACAAGAAACGAGCAAAATTACAAGCACATTCATCCTTAGAAACACCCATAGTCCACCCATATCTCCTAGACATACCAAAAGCCTGACACAAATTTATCTTAAAACCAAACAGATCACGAGGACGCCTAACATTCCCAGGAAACTCTTCGTCACCCCTAATCAACTTAACAGCTACAGGATAAGTTTCAAGCCTCAAAACATCCATAAGATCAGAACCAATACCCCTCCACTCATCCAAACTCATTTACATCAACCTCCAAATAACAATATACACTTTTCAACCCAACAACTGTAGTAAATTTAACTAACAACTAACATATTAAATCTTTCCAAAAATCCACAATTACCTAAATTTAATCAAAATAACATAAAAACCTTGCAAATAAACCCTAACCCTCAACCTTCCCCAAGCCTGGGAGCTTTCCCTGCTCTTCTAACAACATAATTCGAAAATTTCACTGGAAAAGAAACACATCTATAAAACTTCCCCTTATATTCCACCCTACCAATAATCCCCCTCTTCTCAACAATCTTTGCTCCCTCTTCAACACTATTAACAACACCAAAAGGAACATTAGCAGCCTTCAACAATTCAAAAACCTCCCTCGTACTCATATCTTTCAACCTATCCTGAATAGCATTCCTAATCTCCTCATATCTCTCCATCCTCTCCCGATAACCCAAATCACCAAAATCCAGCTCCAAAGCTTTACAAAGATTTCTCCAAAAGTGAGGTTCCCCCAAAATCCCCAAAGAAATGTAACTGTCCCTAGTTCTATAAATCCCATAACCAGGATTTCTAATAAAATCTCGAACATCGCCAAGACCATTCAAAATATGAGCAGTATGAACAGGAATAGCAGCGAACGCAGAATCTAACATATTAACATCAATATACGTACCTTCACCAGTTCTAAGCTTACGAACATAAGCAGCCAAAATAGAAATAGCCGCGTAAACAGCAGCAGCAAAATCAGAAAGCTGAACATTAGGATCCTCAGGCCTACCAACCCTCAACCCCGTAACCCTACAAATCCCAGCAAAAGACAAAACATTAATATCATGAACAGGAATATCCCTAAACTCCGAATCCTGACCAAAACCAGAAACAGAACAATAAATAATAGAAGAATTCACCTTTCTAACACTATCATAATCAACACCAAGCTTCCTAGCAACACCAGGTCTAAACCCTTCAACAACAACATCAACCTCTTTAACAAGCTCCAAAAACCTCTCCTTACCCTTCTCTTTCTTCAAATCAATAACAACACTCTTCTTATTCCTATTAAACACAGCAAACAACACATCATAAAACCTCAACGGCTCACCAAAAGGAGGCTCAACCTTAATAACCTCAGCTCCAAGATCACTAAGAATCTGAGTACAAAACGGACCAATATAAAACTGCGCTAACTCCAAAACCCTCATACCCTCAAGCATAAAATAACTACGCACCCACCAACATTATAAAGATTTCTCACACTCCCCCATCAAACTCGTCAACCAAACCCTCACCAAAACGAAAACACAACAAAGCAACCAATAAGAAAACACATATTCCCCAAAATTCCATCAACCCACCTCCGAAACCCAAAACCTAAACATAACTAAAACACTAAGCCCACCCACATATAACTTAAATAAAACTTCAATATATCTAAATGTAAAACTATAACAAACCTAAATTCAACTATCCAACCCTCTACAACTTGGTGGCACCGATGGCAATAGACATCGAAAAAACCATAAAAGAAGCACTAAGAAACCTACCACCAGGCATAAAAGCAGCTGTAATCACTAGAGACGGTCAACCAATCTACACAGAAATCGAACCAAAAACCCTAAAACAAATATTAAAAATCTACAAAAAACACAGAAAAATACAAGTAAACGACTACGAATCAGACCAACTAGACGAAAACAACCTCGTATTCTACGCACTATCCACAGACCGCATATTCATAGCCCTATCACCTCTATCAGTACCAGAAATAATAGTACACAGCAGAAAAACAATCCAACAACTACAACAAACCCTAAACAAACTACTAAAAAACTACCTCAACCAAATAAGCCAAGAAATAAACGAAGAAACAAAACAAAAATACAACACAATATACACCATATCCCCAAAATACAAAAACATCGAAGAACTCCTCCCACTAGTTGCATGGATGGGAGAAACAACAGCAACAATAGTAGCAAACCTAGACAAAAAACTACCAATATGGCAACTAACACTCCTCCTACAAAAAGCAGGCATAAACATAACCCCCGAACAAACACGCCAAATCCTCGAACAACTACGAAAACACGGATACGTAACAACCATAACCAAATAACACAAAACAAATCTACATCCAAAACCTCCAAATAGTCAAACAAACCCATAAAAACTATATCGACACTTTTATCCCTCCCTTATAAGGACCTCTTTTTGCGAGTAGGTGTATTTTCGTTTTGTTCTTATTTTGATGATTTGTATGAGTGCGTAAATATCTGTGGATGCTTTTTCGAAGATTTTTACGTGCCGACTAAAAACTTTTTTAAAACAGGCAAACAGGAAACGTCAGCAGGCAATTGATGTAATAATGTTGGAAACAATAACAATGTACCGGTTTGAACGCATCTGCATCTTTGTGGCAGATTTATGTTTTTTATCGGATTAAACTAGTAGCCTTTTTACATTTATAATAGATATTATAGCAAAAATTAAGCAAAATATATACGTATATCCACAATACAGTTGAAACAACTCATCCTAGGACAATCCCTTCCTCATATGGTAGCATAATTAATGTGTAAATGGTATAACTTCTCAATAATAATCCATTCAAAGTCTTATCGTTTATTAAAGAGAATTGAAAATCAGAAGGTCTATGAGAATTCCCCGAGTATTATGGATTGATCATCAGTTTTTTCAAATTTAAGCGACGTCATACAATGAAATCCCTTAAGATCTATAATATTTTTCCCTTCCTTTAAATGGTATTTCGTTATTAGAGGTTCTCCCGCTACAGGTAATTCAGTATTATATTCAAAAACTGTTAACTTATTACTTTTTGATGCTATGATTTTTAAAGAAGCATTTTTGTAACCAGCAAGTGGAAAACCTCCCCACACCTTATCTTTAACTATATTTCCGCGTAAAGTTAAATAGTATGCTGGTGGTCTTCTATCGATTATATCATCGTTAAGAACCGTGATTTCTCTATATCCGCTATCCATCGCTATAGGTTTCGCAGTATTAGGGGTTGTATTGCTCGCAACCAAAATTTTTGATCCAAACTTTTCAAGCGATGTTATTCTTGCCCCATAAACCCCCACTATCTTTACCATAGGCGGTGATACGAATACTAGAAGAGTGGGCATTACTACAGACCGCTTTAATCCTAACATATCTGGAAGAGAATTATATGCAGTAAGTAGTCCCCCTCTTACGGGAAGACAATTTGTTCTAAACGGTGAACATTGACTCAAAGGAAAATCGAAAAGCCTGATAAACGTCATCGCTGATTCTTTCTCCCGCTGTTCTAGGGGATTTCCCATAAATATTCCCCCTTTTACGAAGACAGCAATGTTCATGGATGTAGTTCCTATGTTTCCAAGTATTCTTGGGTTTTCTATTCCTGCACCATCCCTAGATGCCTTTTCAGTTCTATCCAGATCTATTTTTAGTACTTTACCGGAGTTTAAGTCTACACATTGTAGCCCGTTGAAAAATAATCCGCCCTGATTAAAAATAGCATGATCTAAGAAAATTGTTCCCTTAATTGCCGCACTATTCGTTAAAGATGACATTTTTCTGTTATCTAGGTCGTAAGAATATACGCCAAGATTTCTAAACCCATCACCTCTCGCAATGAGTAGTCGATGCTCCATCTCATCATATAAAATTTCTGACACTTCTCCAGCCCACGTAGTTTTTTGTCGAGCCCCTTCTTTCCAAAGCAACTCTACTTCATCATTAGAGATATCATAAGCATGTAAATGCGAATATTTTGTAATGAAAGAAAGTTCTCTACGCTCCCTGTTATAGGAGGCTGGTGCATGAACCCAACCACCAAAATATATCTTCTCATCTATAGCTGTCACAGCATTGTAAGTATCGCCGCCAGATCTTGGAGGACTGCCGACTAAAGAAAAATCATAAATTGTTTCACGACTCTCCGTTAGGAAATGTGCTTTTGCTTCAAACGCCAAGGTGAAATATAATGTTTTTCGATGATATTTGAGTCCAAAGATCCCTCCAGATCCCCATTCAGGTCCATATCCCGGAATATACCGATGCAGCTTATTTAGAATATTCATTAACTCCACCACAACTAATATTATTGCATTTCTACTATTTAGGTTAACATGGTTAGCTACAAATTAGATATCCGAATGAAATATTAATTGCTGTTTCGTTGCGAAAGAAGGAAGTGCAAGAATTTAAATTATTTAAGATACATGTAAAGAAGGTGTTAGAAGCGTAATATTCAGACTTTTATTTCAAAATAGCGATGAAATAACATTTTAGATTTGAGGGATTAAAATGAAAGAAGAAAAAATACTTCAAGTCCTTAAAAAACACGGCCCCTTAACCAGCAGCCAAATCGCAAAGATAACCGGTTATCCAAGAACAACAGTATATGATAAACTCTCAAAACTTCAACTAAAAGGAAAAGTAAAAAAGAAACCAGAAAAAAGAAACAAAAAAGGCAGACCAAAAATATACTGGGAAATAACCTAAAACACGCTCTTCTCTCCAAATTTTAAAATACATTTGATATGGGTAGCAAGAATCATAAAATTAGGAGAAAGATGGAAAGGAATATTCCACCTAACTGTTTAACAATTTAATAGGTTGAATAGGTTCTAATAACTGGATTTAATATATTAGATGGGATATAAACATGGGAGAAATTGTTAAAATTAATAGTAAATGGCGTATTGTTATACCTAAAAAATTTAGAGATAATTTAAAACCAAATGATGAATTCTTAGTTGAAAAATTGGTGATACTATTGTCTTAAGAAGGTTTAACAGAGAAGAATTAATTAAAGAATTTAATGAAATTAAACTTTACACCAGTGATAAAATGAAGAATGCTAATGCTGAAAGAGGAAAGACACTACACGGCGATGTTAAAGAATGAGTATCATCGATACAGACGTCCTCTCCTACAATCTTTTTGGAAAATCATCTTTCAACATTCTATACTAAACCTTTAATTTAGTGAAGGATCTAAGAGGTGAAAATATCTTTCAATTCCCTATTTGGGGTTTTCCGGTTTTGAATCCATTGTTCTTCCTCGCTTTTTCCCTCTATTCTTACTCTTCACTTAAAGTTGGTAACTAAACCACTTCATGTGCGAGGAATCACATTACTGAGACATCAAATCCGTAAAAACATTTTTAGTGTTATGTCATATCATTTGGTGATTTGGTAAATTTTTACACAGTATGCTTATGTCGGGGTAACAAGTATATAAAAGGTTTATTTATCGCCAAAAATAGTTTTTCTGCATTTCATAGAGTTTGGTGTCAATTTAGAGGAAAAATATCAAATCAACCACATGATGTTTAACGCAATAGGTATATTTCTTGTTTCTTTTCATAAACAAGGTTAAGAACAGTTGGCAAGGGGGGCTATTACTTGTAATATTACTAAATTTTGAGCAGTAGCAGGCTAAGATTCTTTTCTATTTCTAAACGTCTTTTTGGACACTACCCATATATCAAGTAAATTAAGGTTTAAACGTGTTAAAAATTGATTTAATTGACTGAAATGTAGAATTTTAGGAAAATTAAGACTTCCCTATTTTGTTTTTATCTTGGCAATATACTTCCGAGTAGCATAATCTTTAAAATATAGCTATTTTGGATAAAAGTGTTATCAAGGTTTAGTTCACCGTTCTGTCACCGTAATTTCTTAAACTACTTATAAACTAAATATTAGATGACTAGAAACTTTTGAGACTTGCAGATTGTAGCTAGATTTGTTTGTATAAACCTTTGCAATATTGTTGTTTATATTTCTATGTATTTATTTATGAATTTCTTGTACCAGTTTTCATGTTCTTCCGGTGTTACTATGTGTATTTCGAAGGGTGTACATTCTCCTATCTCTTTTGATATCTCCATTCTTAGCTTTAATCTTCTATTTGTCTCTTCAGCCAGTTTCGTTATGATTAGAATATCTATATCGCTGTCTGGTTTCATTTCCTTTTTAACCACGCTTCCAAACAACATAACTCTGGCTGACATGTCATGTTTCTTTACCACATTTTTTATTTTCTCGGCGTAAGCCTTGGGGGTTTCATAGTATTTTTTCCATTCTTTTACGGTTTCAAGTTTAAGGTCTATAAGTGTTTTTCCAACCATTCCAGCACCTCTAAAATTTTCTCTGCGAATTTTAATACCCGCTCAGCTATATCTTTATCGTATTCCCTGGGCAAATATCTTGAAGATATGTATGCTTCCTCAAGAAGATACAGAGTCTCTAAGTTCTTCTCGTAAAATTCTCTAAGACGATCCCCACTATAAACTCTTATTACATCTTTTATGAGGCGTACCACGGAGTGTGTCTTAGGAAAATCACCTATCTTCTTATATAGCAAATGTTTTAGATAGAGTTGTAGGAACTGTTCAACGTGAAATAGCACCAAATCATAATTACCTCTAGCAAAATCTGCTTGTGCACTCTCCAAAAATGCTTTTGCCCTTCTCTTCAAAAAGTCTACATAGCAACTATTCATAAACTTCCCCACACAAAAATATATTAACGAACCTAATATACTTATAGTGTTCGATAACACAGCAAGATGAACAGCGATAACAACTTTCAAAATAAAATACTTGCTAAAATGGTTTCTGACCTTTCTCCGTAAGTTATGTATCTAGGAAAGGGAAATTGAAACAGTTAAAAATGTAGAAACCGATTTGGTGGTTATTTCGTAAAATCTTAGCTTTGTTGAGTGTAAATAAAAGATAAAGCTCCCATTCTATCTATTTAAAAGGACGAGAATCTCGTACATTTCTCTTGCTACGCATAAAGTCTGCTCGGTAACGTAGGGAAATCTTGGTGAATCTATCAACGAGATAAATAATGTGTGGTATTTAGGAAGTGGTGTTATTAAATCTAGTTATGGACCATTAACAAAATCAAAGTGTATATATTTTGAGTTTTGATGTATATGGGGGTTATGTATGCCAGTTGAAGTTTCGCTGGAGTTAGTTTCCAGAGAAGATGTGGTATTACCTCATTTTACTGGCCATATTTCTAGGGGATTATTTTTGCATATTCTGCGTCAGGTTGACCCAGCTTTATCTTTTTACTTGCATCAGCCGAATGTTCGAAAACCTTACTCTGTAACCCCCCTAATATTTAGATCCAAAAAGAAAACCAAGGAACGAGAAAGTTTTACTATCCATAGTTCTCACTTCTGTATTGTAACACTTTTTCAAAGTTCTAAATTAATTTTAGGATATTTTTGTAAGGTTATTGTTTCCTTTTCGCGTATCTTTACAAAAAATATAGGATGATTAGTGCGCCTAGGTATTGTGTTAAAAGCGGTATTAAGGCAGCTCTCTTTGTGCTTAGTTTAAGAGTCATTTTTATTCCCGATGTATATAACCATAAACTCCAGGCCTGAAAGACAACGAGCAAAACCGCTGAGACAGGTTCATTAATTTTTAGTCCGGGAAATTGATACCACAGTAGTGAAAAGATTATAAGAGGAAATTGTGCCATGGCGAAAGAAAGAGATAGATCGGCAAAGTGAGTAGGTGCTTTTCTCCGATAAGCCAAGGTAGAGATAATATGTGAAACTATTGAGGTACTCAGCCAATTGGCATATGAAATTAGAAGGATGGGGATGTTCACGTCTTCAGTTGGAATCAAAAAGGCAACAACAGGAATTATACTAGACATCTGAAATATAATCCCTGACACTCCAACTATCATTACTGAAATAAGGATCATTATCAAGGGAGACTCTGTAAAATTTTTAATTATTAAGACTGGAGAAGTGAAAAGAAAATATTTCGTGTCTTCCCTGATTTTAGCGTGATTTTCATATTCTTCGATTAATTCTTCTTTCATAATAAGAGATTTATAGATCTTTTGACCTAACTCGGTTAACACATATCTTTTCTTTTTATCTTGCTGTATTAGAGGTTTCATTGCATTCAAGTGATAGTATAAGAGTCCTACTCGTGGCTCTATTTTTGAAAGAGTGGTAAAGGTAGCATAACCTTTTTCTCCTAATAAACGAATTATTTTTCGTCTAGTGGGATGAGTAAGTAACCTAAAGAGATCCTCTGACATGGTACTCACCGGAATAGCTATTTTGGGATCTTCAAATTTTTAGCACATAAATTAATAAAAAGAGAGAAAATGTTTAGTGTAATTGCGACTACTGAGAACGCACTTTTAACTTCACTATACCTTACTTTTATTCTTCTTGATTATTGCAGCGGCAACGACAAGAAGTGTTGACAGAAAACCCAATGCCAATACAATGATCCTTTGTCGGTACCACGGCTCCGGTTGAGGTTGGGTTGGCTCGGTTGGCTGTGTTGGTTCAGATGTAGAAGGTTGGATTATTTCTTCTAATGTTTGTAAATCTTTTGAGTCGTCTTCTACACCAACGCTTGGATCATGAATCAAACTGGATGTAAAGCGTGGATATACAGTTATAACTTCTACTTCCAGACCAACTTCCTTTTCTGTATAGTTTCCTTCGGTGCTTTCCTCATACTCCATTTCATATTCTCTGTAATATGAATTAATAATGTTGTCACTATTTCCATCCACTGTTATATTGGATGTCCAAACGTACTTAACGAAAACTCCAGTAGACATCTCAAGGAAGATCCCTGTTCCATCAACCTCTGGAAGATCTATAGTTTGCACTGATCCTTCAGCCTCCGCATATAACTCCACCACGGAAGTTACTGCCAAAATACTGTTATCATCCTGCCAAGGCCACTTGTAAATTCTGATATCTATC
The DNA here is from genome assembly GCA_019056805.1 of Candidatus Baldrarchaeota archaeon. Classification (GTDB taxonomy): domain Archaea; phylum Asgardarchaeota; class Baldrarchaeia; order Baldrarchaeales; family DXJG01; genus DXJG01. The sequence continues at coordinate 557,618 of DXJG01000002.1, forward strand.
TTGACTTCATCTGCTCCTCCATCGATGAAATCAGTAGATTTCTGAAAAACCTGCATAATTATAGTCACATTGTACTCCCCGTCATCATAAGAGTAGGTAAGTCCATACCATGTGTTATTTGTCAAAGGATCAAATCCTTCCATTGGTTTGAGATCCCACTCTATACCATCTAAATACAATACATCTAGTATTTCTTCATCGTCTTCATCCATTACATTGTTTCCGTTACTGTCAACAAATTCTGAAATTTCAATAATACAAGCATAGAAATATATTTCTGAATTATTACCCCAGTATTCGAACCGAAGTTTTGGGGTATCTTCAAATTCTATCTCATTATCATCACTTTCTATTTCTAGTCCACCTTCTGTACTAAAGTAAACTCTAAGTTCGTGTTCTTCTTCAATATCATCTACTTCCCCGTTCTCCTCATTGTCATCGGTCTTTTCGTTAATCATAAATTTTTCAGAACCTGAAATGGCTATGACAAGAGGTGGCACAACAATATTCATCGCAATTACTAGCAACAAAACAACTGCTACCACGATCTTTACTGCATTTTTACTCATATCTTATTACAACCTCCTTATTTATCTTTTTATTCTTTTAATATTATTGTGTTTTAATATAATTTATTAAAATTTAGTTCAATTCCGATTGAAGAAAAAGACCTCAAGAAAAATTGAGGTCTTAAAAAATAATTCTTGGAGATAAGAAAACCATTGCAAAAACGAGAATTAATTATTCATCGTAATTTGTGAAGATTACACATGAACTTTAATGAACTATACCATATATTTAAAGATATTATAGTTACAGCTAATTTTTCTTGCATTCTTACTGCTTCCCGATTACGTCATCGGTTTTCTAAGTGTCAGATGCGTAAAAACTTACCTCAACTCTATTTATCTAAATTTTTTCTTGGATATCTAGGTAGAGTTCTGCGAGTCTAGTTAACTTTACTCTTTTCTTTCCGTGAGATCCTCCTGGTTCTTTTATGACCATACCCAATTTTTCTAGTTCTTTGACATATTGGCTTATCATGGATTTTTTCTTCGTTTATATGGGGTGCTTAGTCTTTTTGCTAGTTCTGTAATTGATTCTGCTTCTCCCTTTTTCAGTTCTTTTAAGATCGCTAGTGGTATTTGTCCTAGCTTTTTTGTTAGACTGAGTTTTCGTGTTGGTATTTCTATTGTTTCTGTTGGTGGTTCTCCCTCTCTGTATAATATGTAGATGACTTTTCCATGTTCTATGTCTGCTGCTAGTTGTGCCCCTATACTCATTATTCTTGTACCGCAGCTCATATTTATTAGGGGCTCGTAGTCTTCATGGTTTTTTATGATTTTTAGTGTTTTTTGTAGGACGTCAAAGAGGTCGAATGGGTCTACTTCTACGATTTCGACCGTTATTCCATAGTTTTTTTCTATTTTTGTTTTTAGTCTTTTTGCATATGTCATGGTGTCTTTTGATGGTAGTAATACGATTTTATCTACGCGGTGTCTAACTAGGCCGATTTCTATTGGTTTGTTGTGTTCCCCCACAGTTGCTATATATAGTGTCTTGTTTGACAATTTATGTTTCCCCTCAAGAGTATTTTAGGATTTTTGAACTGTTAAATTTTTTCTTTGAACCGTTTATTTTCTTTTATAACAGTTTAATCAAATAACAATTTATCTAATTATATTATTAAATGTTTGGCGATCACCATGAACTGGAAAAAACTGATAGTGGTCGCCGCGATATTTGTGGCAATTATACTCTTCACCGCAACCGGCGTTGCTGCTTGGCCACAAAATGATCCATGGCCGTTTCCTGGAGGTTAATGATAAGTTTCTGATGTTGTTCGAGGACAACAGTGTGCAAAGGTTCAGTGTACCTTTAATTTATCCTTTATTTTTTTCATTGTTTCGTGTGCTGGAAAAGTGTTTGCCTATTGATGATGTTAACTTTCTTAGTAAGGTTTTGTTAAAAATAGGAGGTCCCCCCCCAAGCCCCATCGCTTTTCTATGTTTCTATGTCTTTTTTGTTTTCTCTGAGTATGACTATTTGTCCGTTTTTAAATACTATGATTCTCGTTTCTTGTTTTTCTTTTTTCAGTTCATCTATAATTTTTTTCAGTTCCTTTTTGGCTTCTTCCATGTTCTTCCCTTACTTTACTTTTTGATATCTTAGCGATCCTATCGTGTTTAAGATTAGTCAAGGTGGGTTATTTAGGTAGCTAAATCTTAATGTTAAAAAGAGCATTCTTGGGTGTTTTCGCTTTTTAACAGTATAAATTGCTGTTGTTTTTCGTTAATGCTCTTTCTCTTCAAATTTTTGATGAAATTATTTTATCTCCTTCTTTTTCCAGTTTATGTTTCGGTAACACTTTTAACTAAGAATTAGCATAGAGTCATGGTTATGTTATTAATATGCTGGGGGATCTGTGTTGGATGTGGATAGCGTTTTTAGGGAGTTTATTCATTCTGCTGCTAGAATTTTAGATGTTACCGTTCCTCGTAGGATTCCTAGGGTTTGCTTGGACAATTTTGATGTTGATTTGAATAGTAGGTGGTTTGGTGTTCGTAGGGAGGGAGATACTATTTTTGTTTCTCGTAAGTTGGTTGATGCAGGTTTGTTGAGGGGTGTTTTAGCTAGAGAGGCTTTTCGCCTTTTTATACCTAGGTGCTTGGAAAAGGTTGAGGAAGCTGGTGATTTAGCCTGGGAGTTTGCTAGGATGCAATTACATGGCAATGAGGAGAAACTTTGGGTTTCCACATGGTTTAAGGTGAGTCCTCAGGTTTCTGTCAAGAATGTTGTTTATTTTGCTCCTTTTGGTTTCCCTATTTTTGAGAGGCTGTCTGGAGGACGTTTTCTTGGTGAAGTTTTTAAGATTTTTTATCAGTTGGATCACTACCAGTATGTTCTAAGTTTTGAGGAGTATGTTGAGATTTTAGAAGAATTTATGTCTAATTTTCCCTATGTTTTGGATAAGTTTGAGGTGGATGTTCTTCGAGTTTTTTTGAATAATCCTGGTTTGTCTAGACAGGAGTTGGCTGAGAGGGTTGGTAGGGATATTTCTAAGGTTTCTAGAGTTTTTTCTCGTTTAAAATCTCTTTACGTGTTACGTAGTTACTCCAGGATTTTTCTCCCTAAGATTGGTTTAAGGACATTTGTCTTGGTTTTCCAACCTAAGTTTGAGTTTGGAGACTATGTTTTAGAGGTTTTATATAAATGTCCTTTTCTTTTTAGTGTTTTAGAGATTGTTGATGATGGTATGCCTTTTATAGCGTTTTTTACGGCGCCTTCGAGTTTTGAGAGAGTGTTAGAAAATTTTTGCGAACAACTTTTGAAGTATAAGTTTGTTGTTTCCGCTGAGTGGTTTTTAGGGTTTGAGAGGTATAAGCATTATAATTTTGGTTTTTATGTCCCAAATGTTGGTTGGAGGATTGAATGGGAGGCTTGGGCTCTTTGGTTTAAGAAGGTTTTGTTGGAAGGTAAATATTATGAGGTTTTGGGTGTTGAGGGTCCCATTTCTGAGGATGTTGAAGCTGAGAAATTTGATAGGATTGATTTGAGAATTTTAAACTATGTGTGGGATTGTAGGGTTGCTGATGTTCGTAGTGTTAGGAAGGCTTTAAGGATTAATATGAATGAGGCTGCTAGAAGGCTTAAAGATTTGAGGGCTCGAGGGGTCATTATTAGCGGGGCCGATGCTTCTAATATTGGTTTATGTGAAATGGTTATTTTTATGGCTGAGATGGATGAGGAAGTTTATCGTGCTTTTATTGCTGCTTTAGATGATTTACCTCTACATTTTACCTATAGGCTTCGCGGCAAGGGCACAGAGGTTATTTTGAGTGCAATCTTTCTTCCTGAGGGTGGGGGTATTTGGTTTGCTAGGGTTTTGAAAAAATATTTTGGTAGGCCTTTTAATGCGTGGTTTGGTCGTTATGTTTCTGGTGTAACTTTTAAGCTTCCTTTGGAGCTTTACGATTATAGAAGAGGTAGGTGGAAGATTCCAGCCGATGTTTTAAGTTTTGATTGAAGAATGATGGAAGGGAGAGAGTTGGAGGGTTGGGGATGAAAATGACATAGTGAAGTCTGTTTCTTATGTTGTTGTATGTTTTGTTTTGATGTTTGGTTTATTTCTGTTTTGTTAATTTGTTTAGAAAGAAGATAAACTGCATTTTGATAAGAAGTAATTTTTGGATTTTCGCCAGAAAATTAGTGGCCTTTATGAAATTCAAGATGGCATAAAAGTTATATTGTTTAATTTGGTTTGTTTGTCACATGAAGTTTGGTAGAATTGTAGCGTTATGTGGTATTCTTGGGCCTGTGATTGCTTATTTAGCTATTGCCTTGGCGATTCATTTTTCACCTTGGTTTGATTGGAGTGGAAATGCTTTAAGCGACTTGGGGACTGGTGAGGCTGGATTTATCTTCAATTTAGGGCTTATAGCTGCAGGACTTGTTCTCATTCCTTTCGCCCTATTTCTTGAGAGATTTTTCTCGCATTCACGTTTGGGAAGAAGTGGAGCTATTATTTTCTTACTAGCTGTGGTTTCCTTGGCGTTAATTGGAGTTTTTCCAGAGATGGAGCCTTTTTTAGCGGTTCATGTTCTTGTTTCGCTTCTTTTCTTCAGCTTAACAGCTGTATCATCTATTATAATTGGATACACCCTGCTTAAGGAAAATCGTAGGGAGCTTGGATGGATTGCAATAGCTGCTGGTATCGTTATTATTGGTTGTCATATCATTATTTTGCCCATAGTATTTTGGACGTATCCAACAAGTGCGGTGGCTATACCTGAACTGGTAGCAGCGGTTTCAGCAACCATTTGGGTGGTCATTTTTTCCTTAAAAATTTTAATAAAAGGCTCACTGGAATAGATTTCAACCCCGCTTTAAGAAAATTTTAACAGTTTGAACTTCTAAGTTTCTATTAGAAATTTAAGTTTAATTTGATGACTAGAGGGAATCTGAGAAATGTCAGTTTCCGTGTTTATGAAAATTCTTGAATCATCACCCAGTAGATATGATATGGGTATTCGTATTCTTACTTTTGGGATGGATATGGAGGTTAAAAAGAAAATTGTTTCTGAATATATTTCGGAAGGAGATCATGTTCTTGACATTGGTGTGGGCACTGGGACATTAGCAGTTCTCTGCGCCCAGAAAGGGGCATATGTTTTTGGTTTTGATATTTCTTCGAAGATGCTTGAGATAGCACGTAAGAAAGTTAAATCCGCAGGGCTTGAAGAAAAGGTTCACTTGGAAGAAATGAGTGTCGTGGAAATGGATACTCATTTAAAAGAAAATTCATTTGATGTTGTAGTTGCGGCTCTTGTTTTTAGCGAGCTTTCAGAAACTGAGCAGATTTTTACGCTTAAGCAGTGTTATAGGGTTTTAAAACCAAATGGTCGATTAATAATTGAGGATGAGGTGAAGCCTAAAAGTTTAAGGAAGAAAATTGCCTATTATATTGTTCACCTTCCACTTGCGCTCATTACTTATATTATTTCTCAATCGTTAACGAAACCTGTAAAAGGAATCGAAAAAAAGCTGAGTGAAGCGGGATTTGAGATAGAGTCGTGTTTTAAATTCTTTTATGATTCTTTAATATTAATTGTTGCAAGGAAAGTGGTGTAAATGACAAGGCTTCGGGGAGTATTTACATATCTGGTCGAGTTTATTTTTAGATGGGTTAAAGTACCGGTGGAACCGGGATTAATAGAATTTGGTCACCCAGATGAAAATAGTCCAGTTTTTCTGACATGTAATTATGATTTAACTGTTAGAAGGGTAAGTAAATATTTGAAAAATCTTGATTGCTATCTTTTAGTTGCACCTACTAAAGGAATTAATGTCTGGTGTGCATCTTGTGGCGGAGATTTTAATGCTCACTCGGTAATTTCTGTCATAAAGACTACCGGGATTAGCGATAAGGTGAAGCATCGTACAATAATAGCCCCTCAATTAAGTGCACCAGGTATCGATGTAGAAAAGGTTAGGGAGGAAACTGGTTGGAATATTCGTTTTGGCCCCGTGTACGCTAAATATATTCCAGAATATGTGAAAAACGGTTTCAGGAAAACTGAGGATATGCGTAAAGTTAAGTTTACTGTTAGAGATAGGCTTGAAATGGCTTCAATATACTTTTTTACTATGGTATCTATCTTAGTTCCAATTCTTTTTGCTTTAGCTCTGTTGTTTCCTAAAATGGTTCCAATTTCGATGCCATGGTGGATATTACAAATGATATTATTTGCTGGAATTATGGTCTACAGCATGTATCTCATACTTCCTAGTATGCCTGTGAAGTCAGGATTACTGAAAGTTATGATAGGTGAAATAATTTTCCTCGTTATTATCGCCTTGTATTCTTGGATAACTACAAAAAACCTTTTCAGCTATTCTCATTTCATGTTACTATCTATTCTTGTGTCATTAATACTTACTATAGACTTTAATGGGACCACACCTACGCAAAAGAGTGGTTTAGGAGAATTTTTATATAAACGTGGTGCAAAGAAAATGACTTTCCTCACAGGAGTCTACGAGTTGGCTCCATATGGAAACATAACTATGGATGAAGAGAAGTGTATAGGTTGTGGTATATGTATTGAGGTTTGCCCAAAAAATGTATATCAAATGGTTCCAAGCAAGAATAAAGTTCAGTTGGCTCAACCAGAAGCTTGCGTTAACTGTCATGCATGCGAGAGGCAATGTCCTGTGAAATGTCTAGAAATAAAACTATAAACGATAATTCATTAGATTATTATATAAAGAGAGAAGTTCATATGAGTTCTATTGTGCTGGGTGGTTTTGTAGTTATTTCATAACCAACATATTTGATATCTTTGTGTTGCATTGCTATTTCTGCTATTTTCTCAAGATCTTTTCTAGGCACATTCGCTGGGGTTGCAGTCATAAAGTCTTTTGTCAACACAGCCCTAATAATTAAAGCATCACCTTTGCCATAGGACCCAGCTATTTTGAGTGCAACACGAGTGATCTCTGAATATCTGCTTGTTAAATGACTTTGTAGCTTTAATAAATTGAAATATGAAGCATCTGCTTTAATGCTTAAGATTTTCCCAAATACTCTGCTATCACCTTTTACACCAATTGTTTGCACATCAAAGAGAAAACCATCTTTTATGAGATGGCCTTTATTTGGTATTAGAGTAGCAAAATACTGGGAAAAATTATATTTTCCGAGGGTTTTGCTTACCATGTCAGTGATTTCTTTTAGGGTTTTTAGGCGTTGCTGGGTTATTTTGCCTAGAATTCGAATTGCTAGCCCAGGTCCAGGGAAAGGTTGACGATTCACAATGTAATCGGGTAATCCTAGTTCTTTCGCTAATATGCGGACTTGATATTTGAAGAGGGGGCGAAGAGGTTCTACAACTTGCATGCCTAGTTTTTCTGGTAGGCCTCCAACATTATGATGTAACTTTATGAATCCTGGTCCAGAGACATCGTCACCTCGAGTTGATTCAATTACATCGGGTGCAATTGTTCCTTGAATTAGATATTTTGCGTTGATTTTCCTTGCTTCTTTTTCGAATAATTCTATGAATAGTTTTCCAATAATTCTTCTTCTTTCATCAGGGTCTAAAACATCTTTTACTGCTTCGAAGAATATTTTGGAGGCGTCGATATAAGTGATGTCGAAGAGATCTGTTGTTTTTATCCACTCATCTTCATATCTCATGAAGCCGTGGTCTATGTAAACTATGTGTACATCTATACCTGCTTTTTGAGCAAGAGCGGCACATGTGGTTGAGTCTACTCCTCCAGATAAACCTAGGATCGCTGGTCCCTTAACTGTGCTTTGTAATTCATGGATTATTTGGTCTAGGTAGTGCTTTACATCCCATTTTTTAGGTTCTTCACCACATATTTTGAAAGCGAAATTTTTGAATATAAGATCACCATTTACGGTATGAGAGACTTCAGGGTGAAACTGTACCCCATAAATGTTATCTCTTACGCGAAATGCTGCAATTTTACAGTTGTCGGTGGAGCCTATTATCTCTCCATTTGGTATTGAGAAAACTTCGTCGCGATGACTCATCCAAACGATTTCTTCTTTCCCTAAACCCTCAAAAAGAACGTCGCTTTTCGGGTAAAATAAGGTGAATCCAAATTCAGGAGTTCCTCTTTTTACCTCTCCACCTAGAAGATAAGCAATTAGCTGATGACCGTAACAAATTCCTAGAATAGGAATTTTTAAATCAAAAATTCTTTTATCAATTCTTTTAGCTTTTTCCTCATATACAGAATATGGACCACCACTTAGAATTATTCCCTTCAGGTTTGAAACATTTTTTAGTTCTTCAAATGTTTTTACACTGATGGATTCTACACCAAGTTCTGCTAAACGATTCTTTATAACGCTAACGTATTGACCGTGAAAGTCTATTATTGCTATCATTCTGATCCCTGGAAGCCGCTTAGGTTTAACCTTATTTAACCTGAATTGGTTAAAAGTTTAGTGGTTTAGGTTCTACATTCTCAGCTGACTCCTCAACAGGTTTTATGCTTTTTTCTCTAGAGGTTCCTATGTAATTCTTTTAAGTCGGATATATCTATCATGTAATTTATACATGATATTATAGGATAAATTGGTAATATTTATAATTTTTACAATTTTTTATGCAAAAAATTTAAGGTAAGAATAGCTTAATTCAAGCCCTTAGTGAGAAAAATGACAGAAACTGTACACCTGAAAAAACTAGATCTAAGTTCTCCAAACATTTTACCCAAGAGTTACATAGCAATAAGGCATCCACGGATGAAAAAGGTACTTAAAATACAAGCTACTATATGCATGGCTGCAAGAGAATATCTTAACTCACTTGGCTTCATAGAACTTCTTCCTCCAATAATAGGTCCAGTTACAGATCCAGGCATTAGAGGCGCTAAACAAGTGACCTTTGATTTCTATGGACGCGAATACAAGGTAATGAGTAGTGCAATATTGTATAAGCAAATGGCTATGGCTTCTCTTGACAAAATATATTTCTTCTCTCCAAACATAAGGCTTGAACCTTTAGATTCAGCTAAAACTGGCAGACATCTTGTAGAATTTGTACAAATAGATATCGAACAAGCATATGCAAACTATTTTGATGCAATGGAAATTGCAGAAGGACTATTAACATACGTAGTTAAAAAAGTGTTAAAGGAACATGAAGAAGACTTAAAGGATTTAGGTAGAGAGCTTAAGGTACCAAGAAGACCGTTCAAAAAGTTAACGCATAGAGAAGCTGTTGATATATTGAGATCTCATGGCATAAAAGCAAGTTATGAACATGAGATACCTTGGGAAGCTGAAAAAGAACTTTCATTCATGTTTGAGGATCCTTTCTTCATATATGACTATCCGCGTGGCGCTAGAGGATTTTATGATCGTGAAGATCCTAAAAGACCTGGCATTCTCAGGGATTTCGATATGCTTTATCCAGAAGGCTACGGGGAGGCTGTCTCAGGAGCTGAAAGAGAATATAGAGCGGAGAAGGTTATTGAGAGGATGAGAGCTACTGGTGAGAACCCTGCAAAATACGGTTGGTACATTGAAATGTTGAAATATGGTATTCCGCCGAGTGCAGGGTTTGGAATAGGGGTAGAGAGGCTTACAAGGTACATTTGTGGATTGAAAGCCGTTTGGGAAGCTAGACCGTATCCTAAGGTAGCTGGAATATATTCACCCTAAGGAGGCATTTTTATGCCTTTTAGACTTCTTAGAGGCGGTTGTCCCTATTGTGATCTCTGTTGTACATGTGAAATAGCTAGAAAAGCTGTTTATGGAAGAGATGCATTATATCCCTTTCTTCCTTCAAAGGAGTTTGGTGATGTTCAAGCAGGCGGAGAAATATTTTTTGAGGGTTATACTCGCTTCTATAATTTGGATCATGTGGTGCTTCTTCCATGTTTATTTTTGCCCGATAGATTGAGTAAATCCGTTGAACTTGGCAGAGAACCGTTGTTTATAGATGTTGACACCGAGACTACGCTGGGTGGTTTTAAAGTTAAGGTACCTCTTGTTGTAGCCGCAATGGGGTCAACAGATGTAGCTAATAAAAGAGGATTAGTGTTAAGTGAGGGTAGTGCTAAAGCAGGAATAATACAAGTTATAGGTGAAAATGTTATCAATATGAGAGGTTACGACAAAAGGATTAGTAGTCAACCTTGTCTTAAAGAGAGAATTTTAAAGTATTTGGAAAATGTTGATAGCGACTATGGGGGAGTATTGATACAGCAGAATGTTGAAGATGCAAATGCTGAACTATGGAATAAGGTGTATTCTGATAAGGATTTAGATGAGTATATAGAGCGTGGTTTAATAGGTTTTGAAATAAAGGCTGGTCAAGGTGCGAAGCCAGGGCTTGACGGCGAGGTCAAAGTGAATAGAGAATTAGCATTAAAGCTTAAAAATAAGTTCTTCTTCCCAGATGATCCAGAGAAGGTAAAAAAAGAATTATATGAGCGTCATTCGGTTCCTGGAACATTTACAAAGGAAATTTTAAAAGATATGATAAAACTTGCAAAAAACAATTATCCACGGGTTAAGCTATGGTTGAAATTGGGACCATATGCAGATTTAGATGAGATTATAGGGGTTGCATCTAAGGCAGGAATAGATTGCATAACTATAGATGGGTCAGAAGGTGGAACAGGTATGAGCCCTATAGCTGCGATGAGAGAACTAGGATATCCAACGCTAGTATGTCTCAAAAAGATTACAGATGCTAAAAGTCGTGGAATTAAAACAAGTATGATTATAGCGGGCAGATTATTTGAGGGAGGTCACCTGGTAAAGAGTTTATGTCTAGGTGCAGATGGCGTAGCTATGGGTAGACCATTTATTATTGCAAGTGAAGGGCGTTTTGGTCCAGCAAACAAACCAGTAAAGAAGCTTGGCAATCAAGTAGATGGTGTAGTGAATTTCGTTGAAGCTATAAAAGTTGAAGCGCAAATGCTTGCCTCGGCTCTTGGAAAATATTCTTTGGAGGATTTGTCTAAGGGTAATGTTGGTGCTTTAGAAAAAGTGGTAGCAGATATGTTCAACATACAATATGTTTATGAATGACGTATTAATTCCGTTACTTAGTAAGTTGAAGGGCTGGTTTTAAATCAAACTTAAAATCTTCTATTTTACTTTAACTAGCTTTCGAGTTATATATGTTTTAGATATCTCAATAATTTTGGTCGATTTGTTTGCATGTGTATTTATTTCTAGAAGGAATTTTATTTCAGAAAAGATAATATATTGGAGTTATATCTGTGGTATTTCTGATTGTGTTGCATTGTTGAAGGAGAGGCTTCAAATGCCTGTAAACACTGATTTAAAAGAGTTAGAGAAGAGTGTTATCGACTCTTTCTCCATTGAAGAAGTTTATAGACACGTTGAGTTTTTAGTAGAAATCGGTGAACGTTTAACTGGTACTAAGGAAATGGAGAAAGCCGCAAGGTATATTAAAAGTGTTTTAAAAGCGTACGGACTAGACCCGAGGATAGATGAATTTTATGTTTATACTAGTTTCCCTAAACTTTCAGAATTCAAAATACTTCATCCCGAACAAATTGTAGTAGAAAGTTTTCCTAATCTGCACAGTTTCTCGACCACACCGGAGGGAATTGAAGGAGAACTAGAATATGTTGGATCAGGTAGTGAAGAAGAGTTTAAGAAAAAAGATGTAAAAGGTAAAATTGCTCTAGCAGAATTATCTTATTCCCCTCCTAGACCAGAAAAAGCTAAAAATGCGGAGAAATATGGAGCCAAAGCCCTAGTAATAATGAACTGGGGGCCTAGCGATAAATCGATTGTTAGCAAAGGTGCCATAAAATGGGTTTGGGGTAATCCCACACCAGAAAGCTGGAAACTATTACCAAAAATACCATCAATAAATATTTCAAAAGCCTCAGGAGAACGTTTAAAAGAAATGATAGGCAAAAAGGATGTAAAAGCATGGTTAAGGGTCGAAAATGTTAAAACATGGGTTAAAGCTAAGCAACCCATCGCAGAAATAGTTGGCACTACCGAGCCCAACATGTTTGTACTAGTTGGTGGTCATTTGGACGCGTGGGGGAAAACAGCTACATGCAATTCCTCTGGGAACGCCTTAATGCTTGAACTAGCTAGATGCCTTATTAAACATAGAGAATTTTTAAGACGTGGAGTAATTTTTGCCTTCTGGGATGGACACGAAATTGCTGAAGCAGCTGGCTCAACATGGTATATCGACAATTTCTGGGATAAACTCAAAGAGGGCTGTGTAGCATATCTAAACATAGATTCACCTGGATTAAAAGATGCAACAAGATATATCGCTTACGCGTCTCCTGAGACATGGAACTTTTTGAAAAAAATAGAAGAAGAAATTAATATCAACATCGAAAAACATGTTCCAGTTAAGATAGCTGATAACTCTGTTCTAGGAATCGGTATACCCTACATCTTTACCTTCGCCACTTACACTCAAGAAGAATTAGAGAAAACCCTGAATCACGCATCTTTAGGTTGGTGGTATCATAGCGTCGAGGATACACTTGATAAAATAGATGGAGAATTACTAGAAGAACACTTCAAAATTTACGCAAAATACATTGTAGGTCTTTGTTGTAGCTTAATAATACCCTTCGATTTTGTAACTGTGGCCGACTACATAACAAAGGAGCTAGAAGAACTAGAAAAAATATCAAAAGGTAAAGTCAAACTTAACATGCTATTCGAAAAAGTAAAGGAGTTCAGAGATACAGTCGAAGAACTTAATGCAATTGCTGCAAAAATCGAAGAAGCATATGTAAATGGAAAAGAAGAAGATAAAGCTAAGATTGAAGAGGCTGCTAAATTAGTCAACAAATGCATTTTGAAAAATAGTAGAATATTAACTTCGGCTTTCAGATCAACAGTTGACCCATACGACCAAGAACCTTATGGATTTTCCGTTCTAGAGAAGCCCATACCAAGGCTTTACGTCATAATAAAAGAAATAATTGAGACTTCTGGAGGAGAAAAAATGAAACTGTTAGAAACTAAGCTTATTAGAGAAAAAAATAGACTACTAGATGCTCTTAGGGATGCCATATACTTCATGCAGCTAACCATAGATAATCTAAGATTTAAGTACAATCTAAGTATCTAAATTATTTACGTTAATACTATTTGAGATTCAATTCACTTAGTATTCTGTCTATATCTATTCTTTTTTCAATTTCCTTTGCTAGATTGTTTATTTTTGAGTTTTGCATGCTTTTTACCGAGTATCCTGACTCTTCTATCTTTTTCATCGTTGTATACGTATCATAAGGTGTTAACAAGATTGGAACATGTCTCTCTTCAGCTTTTGTTATCACGTGTTCATCAGGATAAATGTTCCCTGTTAATATCAGAGCTGCCGTTGGAGTTTCTAATGCTGCTAAAAGTATGTCGGTTCTATCTCCTCCAGTTATCACAGCCTTATCGGTAGTTATTCTTAAATATCTTAGTGCTTTTTCAGGAGTCATTGCTCCTATCAGAAAGTTTTCTAAAGATCTATCTAACCACTCTTCACCTACGATTATTTTTGCATCTATCGCTTCTGCTATTTCTCTAGGAGTTATCGGTATAAGTTCCCTTATGCTAGGTATTGTGCCCAATATTCTTGTTCCTTTCAACTCTTTCTCTAAAAGTATGTATTCTTTAAATTCAAGGTCTTTTTCAGCTCTTGCACCAATAATTATCGCTCCTAAATGATTTACGTGGTTTCTCTCAACAATGCACTCTACTAGTTTTACTTGGTCAAGTATGTAGAGGGGATCATAGCTTATAAGTGTGATTAAAGGCGAGTTTAGCAAGTTTGACAAGTCTATAGCTGAAAGTCCTAAGGACATACCTGTCCAAAGATAATCTAATCCCTCGGTTAAAACTAGGTCTTTCCCTTCTGCAATCTCCTCTGCTACTTCCTTTACATATTTCCTTACTTCTTCAGTTTTTCCTGCAGTTAATATCTTATGTAGAAACTCGCGGTGATAAAGGTATGGTGTTATTTTTTGTACAGGGTCTGGAAGATTTAATTTCTCCTTTATTATGCAAGCGTCAGCGTCTCCACACTCTTTGGATTCAGGCACGTATATTCTTTGGTCTAAAGGCTTGAAATATCCAATCTTGTACCCTCTTTCCATCAAGATTTTCGCCAATCCTACTATGAACACAGTTTTTCCAACTTGTCTTTCTGTTGAACCTACTATAAGAAATTTTGAATTTTCCAACTTTCCAACCTCCATCCTAATATTTTATTGTCATACGAGCATCTACTGCAAATCCACCTTTCTCATAAATCATTAAGGGGTTTATATCAAGTTCACTTATCTCTTCAAAGTCCTCTAACAACTGGGATACTCTCATTATAGTTTCTTTTATGAAGTTTATATCGCCTCCAGGTCTTCCTCTTACACCTCTGATTATGTTGTATCCTTTTACTTCACTTATCATTTTTTCTGCTTCTCTTTCACTTACAGGAGTAACTCTGAATGCAACATCTCTAAAAACTTCTACATATATTCCTCCCAAGCCAAACATGACTAGTGGTCCAAATTGCGGGTCTCTTATTCCTCCTATTATAACCTCTATTCCGCTTGGCACCATTTCTTGTACGCTTATACCATATATAGTTGCTCTTGGCGCATACTTTCTTACATTCATTATTATTCCTAGATAGCCGTTTCTTAACTCTTTTTCGTCAGTTATATTTATTTTTACAGCTCCTATGTCCGTTTTATGTATAATGTCTGGTGAAACTATTTTTAATACAACTGGGTAACCTATCTCTTCCGCTGCTTCTACAGCTTCATCCAAACTTTTCACTACCTTATATTTTGGAACCATTATACCGTAGTTTTCTAATACCTGTTTTGCTTCAATCTCCGTTAACCTTGTTCTGTTTTCTTCTCTAAGTTTTTTGAATATTTCAGCTACTCCTTTCTTGTTTACTTCGAAAGTCACTATTTTTTCCTCCACATTTAACTCTTCAAGTATTTTCTTGTATTTTACAAGTTTTGCAAATGCCGTGACTGCCCTTTCGGGTTCTGTGTAATTTGGAATATTGTATCTTCTTAGTATATCTTCTATTTCTTCTACCTCTTCTCCACCCATGAAACATCCAATTACTGGTTTTTTCACTCGAGTTGCAACCTCACCAATTAGATGGGCTAATTTTCTTTCATCTATGATTTGCACTGGAAGCGAGGCTGTAATTACACCATCCACATTAGGATCTTCTATAATTGTTTTGAAAGCGTTGAAGTACACTTCTTCGTTAGCATTTCCTGTTACGTCCAGAGGGTTTCTGAAGCTTGCAAATGGTGGAAGATATTTATGTAGTTCTTCTATTGTTTTTTGCGTGAATCTTGCGAATTTTAAGCCGTTTAGACTTGCTGCGTCCGCTAAAAGTACACCTACTCCTCCTCCGTTTGTTATTATAGCTATGTTTTCGCTTTTCGGTAGGGGGACTCTTGCAAATGCTTCCGCTGCATCGAAAAGTTCATCTATTCTATACGCTCTCATGACTCCTGTTTGTTTAAAAGCAGTTTCGTAAGCTATATCCATTCCAGCTAAGCTTCCTGTGTGAGAAGATACAGCTCTTCCACCCTCCTCCGTTCTTCCAGACTTTATTACAAGTATAGGTTTCTTTTTCACCACTTCTCGCGCCACTTTAACAAATTTTCTTCCATCTCTTATATCTTCTAAATATAATGTGATGACTTTTGTTTTAGGATCATTTCCTAAATATTCTATTAGATCTGTTTCATCAATATCAGCTTTATTTCCTAGATTTATGAACTTTGAGAATCCTATTTTCTCCATTATACCCTGATTTAAAATTGAGATACATAAAGCTCCACTTTGAGATATAAAGGCTATGTGACCTTTTAAGGGTGATTGAGCAGAAAAAGTCGTGTTAAGGGAATTCCAAGTGTCTATTACTCCAAAACAGTTCGGTCCAAGAAATCTTATACCGTGTTTTTTAGCTATTTTTACTACCTCTCTTTCAAGTTTAACCCCTTCTCCACCCGTTTCCTTAAAACCTGCTGAAATTATTATTGCGGTTGGAACTCCTTTTTGACCAAGTTGTTCCATTACTTCTGGCACTAATCTATTTGGTACTGTTATTACAGCTAAATCTATTTCCTCTGGCACTTTGAGAGCAGAGGGATAACATTGTAACCCTAAGATTTCATCCGCATTTGGGTTGATCGGAAATATTTTTCCTCCATATCCTCCGTAAACCAGATTGTAAAGAACGGCATAGCCTACTTTTCCTGGATGTCTTGAAGCTCCTATCACGGCAACGCTTCTGGGATTAAATAAATTGTCTATTGCTGTTCTCATTACTACTTTTTCTTCTAAAATCTGTTCCACCCCTTGTCTATCATTTAAGTGTTTAAATTAAATTTGCACTATGATAATTATCTATTAGGTTATTTGTTTTATTTTCTTAAAAGTCTTTTTTGTAACAAATTTAAATTTAAAGTTCGATATTTTTAGTGATTTGCAGCCATCTAGTATAGATTTACGTAAAATTTTAATTAAAATATAGAAATCGGCTAAAATATTGAAGCAAGTCAAATTTAGCGTTGTACATGATACGTTTTAATTTCCTTATTTTTCGAAACCAAAACTATCTCTCCCGGTTTTAGAATTCTTAGTGGCATATAACCTAGCTTTGCCATAGTTTCGTCAAGTTTTTTATTCATTTCTACAAGTTTTTCTATATTTAAATCTGGTAGAGTTTTAAGACCATCTTCAG
The DNA here is from genome assembly GCA_019056805.1 of Candidatus Baldrarchaeota archaeon. Classification (GTDB taxonomy): domain Archaea; phylum Asgardarchaeota; class Baldrarchaeia; order Baldrarchaeales; family DXJG01; genus DXJG01. The sequence continues at coordinate 574,396 of DXJG01000002.1, forward strand.
CCTCTTTTATGTCCTTGTACGTGGAGAAAAGTAATTTTCCATTCTTTTTCCATATTTTAAATCTACTTCCACTCGTCATTCTTTCTTGGGCCAAAATAAGATATGGAAAATTTCTTATAAGAACTATGAAGTTTCCAGGCTTTCCATCAACACTAAGTTCAACCATTTTTCCCAAAACATATCTTACGGATGCTACAACGTTTCGGCTGTTGATCTCCTTATCTTTCAACTGCTCTTCTATTAAATGAGGGATCAATTCGCTATCTACGACTAAATCGCGATGTTCGCTTTCAAATCGATGACCTTTCAACTTCAATTTCTTATATTCTTCCTTATAGTTGGCAAATCCACCATTATGAACAACAAAAATATTTTTGTTGCAATCTACAAAGGGATGAGTAAATCTAGCCTTTCCTATAGGGGATCCTTTACTTGGCCACCTTGTATGCCCGACAAAAAATATGAAGTATCTACATTTTTCTTTAATAGAGACCTCCAGGTCTTCGATCAGTGCATTTCTCTTAATATACTCAGTTTCTCCTTTTTCAATCATCCACATGAAACCTGTTCCAAAACCTTTTCTAGCAGTTTCCTCATCAATATTATGAGAAATAGAATATTGATAGTAACCCTTAGAACCAACATATTCCTCAAGAATCTTCAAAATTTTTAATGTACAATCAAGATCTTCACCGATAACGCCTGAAATTCCACACATATCTACGTCACCAATTACTGGAAAGTATTGAGATAGTTGTTAATATAACTATGTTGGTTGTTGACCGATTATCTATCAAATTAGCTGTTTTATTATTTGCCTATCAGAGTTTTTGCGATTGTTTCACCGTATTTTTCACATTTTTCAATTTCATTTTCATTCGGAGTTTCTATAGCATACATTCCTTCTCCAACGATCTTGATACCATGCTCCTCTAACATATCTTTTAAACCTTGTATACATATTTTTGCGTCTTTTTCTCCTCCAGCAGAGGAAAATATGCCGCCAATTTTTCCTTTAAGTTTACCGTAAATCTCTATTGACTCGTCGATAAATTTTTTAATTGGCCATGCTGGAAGTCTAAAATAGCTTGGAGAACCTAAAACTATAGCATCTGCTTCAAGTAAATCTTTATTAGTTGCTTCCTCAACTTTCTTTAAAATAACCTCTACATCTTCTACTTTTCCTCCACCTTTAGCTATTGCTTCAGCCATCTTTTTTGTATTACCTGTTTCAGAATAGTAAACAATTAACATTTTCTTTGTCATTTTCATCTCCCTCTCGTTTATGGTTTTAAATTCTTTAAGAATGTTAGAGACCAATTAATCTTATTGTGTTGTTCTCAAATTTCTGCGTCTTTATTATGTAAATGAGAATCAAGTATAAATTTATATATGTGGAGTGAGGGGGTATTATAAATGCATGTAGAGTTTAAATACGGGAAGTATTTAACTGGTTGGGTACGTTATGACCGATTTATCCCTCATTTTATTCCTGTTCGATATGTTTTCGTTCCTTCCTTGGGTCATTATTTTATTACTTGCTCTTAGGACATATTTTAACTATCGAAGCAAAATTTTAAGGTATTTTATCTGGAGCGTGTTTTTTCTCTCATTAGCCTTCATTTGTCACAGCATCTGGGTTTACACAGCATATACGTTCTCCCCACTAGAGCCTTTTCCTCTCGCAGAGAAATTTATGGACATATTTATAATGATCGCGTTTATTTTTATGGTTTTACTTTCAATGGAGATAGCTTTACCAAAGTGGAGAGCGATAGCCTACATAGCTTTTATTCAAGCCTTAGTCACAGCAATTCTAGAGATTTTAGCCAAGGTAGAAACGGAAAGCATAGGTTACAGAGTCCGTCTTGTTCGCCCGACATTTGTCTGCCTAGCTTTATTCACATATTTCATTATTTATGCTAGTATTTCCGGTTTTGGTTTTATTAAAGCTAGCTTAGAAATTAGAGGCAAACCTGTTTGGAAAAGACTACTTGGTATAGGAACGACCTGTATTGCTAGCTTGATCGGCTGGTTCCAAATACTTATTGTAGCAGCACTTTATCCAGAATTTCTTATTATTGCGTATTTCATAGCGCTAATTCTGATATGGGTTCTTGGCCTAGTTTTATATTTTAGCTTGGCTTATAAAGTAGGAATTGTAGCAATGGAGTTCGTTGAACTCTTAAAACTTAAAAGACTTGACCCGCTGAGCCGTGAGAGTAGAATCATGGCTTTACTTACAGATTATACCTCTGAGGTTAAGGAATGTCCTTTTTATAATCCTAGTTTACCATCTAAGTGTCAACTTGACCCATCGAGCAGGAGACACTGGGACTGCGAGGGAAGAGTTTTTATCAACGGATTTACATGTCCTTACATACTGGATCATTTAAAAGAGAAGAAAATGAAAAAGGAACTAAATTAAAAGGTTTTTTAGCAATCCGTAGAATTCATCGGCCATATCAGCTATGTTTTTTAATGTATCTCCACCTAATTCCAATAGTTTAGTCAACATTCTTTTAAAAGACTTTTCAACATTTTTAGGAATTAACGCCAAATTTTCCTCATAGAGAGATCTTAGAACAGGGTCTTCTGTAGTTTTTATTAAGGGTGTTACACCAGATAAAACCTTAAATACATCCATTAACAATGGGACGAGAAGATTTATTTCGTTTTCAGCTTTCTTCCAAATTTCTTTTTCACCAGGTCGAATTCTCAAATGATAACGATATAGCTTTTGCTGACATTCTATAAATCCCTTATTTACAAGGAACCTTGTAACTTCGAAACTTTTAACGGCAGTAGTAAGCATGTAAAAAGCTAAATCTAAAATATCTGGACGTATTACTTCTTCTTTTTTTAAGATAAGTAAATTTTGCGGCAAAGATATAAAATAATATTCAGGAGAACCATGTAAAATTGAATGGGCAATCGCTCTTCTTAACTCAGCCACTGCAACCTCCCAAGGTCTATTTTCCATATCGCTTACACATACAGCTATTGTAGGCCATCCTCTCCATGCAAAATGAGTAGCAGAACTCTCTGGTCCAATCTCTGAAATTCTTATACCAATCTTAGAATATATTCGTTCATTTTCCTCATCAATAAACTTATCAGCTTCATATCTACTACGAAAAATTAAAACTTCACAAAACTCTAATTTTGCATCAAGTTTTTCATAACATTCAGAAATCTCCGAAACAATATTTTCAACAGTTTCCTGAGGCACATTACCTTTAACAACAACGTAAAGATATTCTCTCAACTTAATTCTTTCTCCACTCCTATTATTCAGTAGTATTCTGAATTAAATATTAAATTCTGAAGATTTCGTATGCCATTTCACCTAACTTATATTCTTCAGCATATTTCAACGTTATTAAAGAATCTACTATAGGTGGAAATCGTTTAAGATATTCTACCATTGTTATTTTCGAAAACTTGTCAGAACCTTTCTCTAATATCCCTAACTCCTCTGCCACAGAATAGGGTAATCCGGGTGCTTGATTCACTAGATCTAAAGAAGCTTTATCAACTGCCACAGGATCCGTGGAAGCTAGCACACCTATATTTGGAACTATAGGGTTATCGCTAAAAGGAAAACAATCACAATGCACAGTTACATCGTAGAGAAAGTTTAGATATCCAACCTTATCTTTTCCAAAATGTTTTACCACTACTAAAACCGTTTCAACAACCGCCATGCAGAATTCATTACTATCTCTATGCATTTCACCCCATTTAGAAATTGCCTTCTCTGGACAAATCGTCCAGCATCCACAGCCCCATACACATATCTCCTGATTTATCTTAGCCTTTCCATCAACCATTTCAATAGCGCTAACAGGGCAAAACTTTACACATTCACCACAACCATTACAAAGTTCAGGTTTAACATAAGGTTTTGTTTTAAGGTGATTTTGAGCCTTTCCTCTTTTTGTTACACATCCCATGCCAACGTTTTTGAGAGCACCACCAAAAGCAGTCCGAGGATGCCCTTTAAAATGTGCAAGACTAATTAAACAGTCAGCTTCAGCTATGGCCTGAGCAACTTCAACCTCTTTAAGTACTTTCCCATTTATTTTAATTTTAACACCACTAAGACCTTTAAGACCATCTGCTATAATTATTGGAGCACCAACCGTTTCAGAAGTAAATCCGTGACTTGCAGCAACTTTAAGATAATTTACAGCGGTTCCACGAGGCCTATTTAAACCAACACCAGTGGTATCTGTTACAAAAGGAACTCCACCAAGCTTTTTGATTTCTTCGACAATTATTCTGACATGTATAGGTCTTATATGCGTAAAATTTCCTTCTTCACCCATGTGAACTTTTACCGCGACAAGATCGCCCTTATCTATGATATTTCCTAGTCCAGCTTCATTGAAAAGTTTAGGTAACTTAGCATTAATGTTATCTTCCTCTTTTCGAACTTTAAAATCTATCATGTAAACTTTAGCCATAGAATCTCACCCTCTCACACTATGACACTATTATATCTTGTAGCAATATTAAATTTTGCAATATATACGGAAAATTGGTTAAAATAAAAGTAGTATTGCTACAGCTATTAAAACAGAACCTATTATAGAATTTATTGCTGGAATTTCACTAAACAACACCACTGCAAGTATAGTTGCTGAAACAGGTTCAAGAAGAACTATGGTGGCCGTTTCATAGGGTTTTAAAGCTTTAACAGAAGCAATATAAAGAGTGTGGCCGATTGCTGTAGGTATTAATCCTAATGCTAAAAGTACGAGAAGCGTATTAAACTCTAAAGGTATATGTATTCCTCCCTGAACTGGAAGAGAGTATAAAAATACCATCATGCAGCCCAGCATAAAATTCGAAACCATAAGGATCTTCGCATCAATCTTCTTTCTAAGATCTGCCCCAATATTCAAGTAGATGGCTTCAAAAGTTGCTGCTAAAATTGCCTCTAGATCGCCGATGATACTTCCAGTTAAAGTTGTGATTTCTGTTAAAGCAATTATTAAAATACCCGCAAAACCCAGTAGTATTGCAAATAATTCTCTTTTTGAAGGTTTTAACCCATAAATTATAGTTGATATAATCAAAGCCTGTATAGGGGTTGTATTTACAAAAATCGTAGCATGCAAAATAGTTGTATGTTTAACGGATGCTACAAAAAATATGAAGTGTAACCCGAGAAAAATACCCATTACAATATGTTTCCAGCTATAATTTTTTATCAACTGAAAAAACAGCTTTATTTCTCTTCTAAAATGGAGTATTAGGAGTAGAATCCAGAAACCAATAAAAAGACGAGCAAAGGCTATGGAATTACTATCAACATTTGGTAAAAGCCTTATAAAAATAGATGCAAAGCCAAAGAAAATTCCAGCCATTATTCCAATGACAAGGGCTACGCTCCTCCTCATAACTACTCTCACCAAACAAGACTCAATTATGTTTGATGTTGCTACTTAAAAGTTTTATCTAAAACGTACGTTATCATTCAAATTCTCTGTTTTCCAAATCAATCAGAATCTTTACCGTAGAAGTAATTCACAGTAAAATATGCCATTTCATAGGAAAAGTCAAAAATTAGAATTCCAAGTGTGTTCCATTTCAATATAGGAACAAAAATTATGCATACAATTTTCAGAAAAGGCCGGTATCTTAAAATTTTAAGATATTTTCGTCCTTTTCCTTTTCTCTCGAAAAAATAATCGCCTACTTCATCTAAAATTGCTGAAATTGTTAAAATGAAAATAATGGCAATGTTCCATTCTTTTGGAATACCTAGGAAAAATACAGTTGAAATTATGGTTAATAAGCCTAACAAATGACAAATATTATCTATTTTACCAGTTACAGCTGTTCCAAGAATTATTGCTGCAAAAATCATATTAGCTCCAGGATATAGAGAGAATAAGACTCCTATAGAGAGACCAGACACAAAAAACATACTTGAGAGAATAATGTTTTTTCTTTCTACTCCTTCATCAGTTACTTTCATAGTGAATCCTGCTAAACCGTAAAGGATCATAGCAATAAACGTATTCAACTCATACACCCAGTTCTTGTTTTATGATATTGTTGTTTCCCTAAATAGGTAGAGAAACAGTAAGAACCCTGCTGATATAAGCGTAATGTCAAGAAATATTACCCCACTAAAACCATAAAGTACAAAAACAGGATAGGGAGCTACAGGACCTAAAGCATATCCAATAAAGCGGAAAGATCCGTAAATAGAAGATATCGTACCTCTAAGTTTTGGATCTATTTCAACAGCCAACGTATTGAGAGGAGTAAAACTAAATGTTATAATAAAACCCATAGTAAACAATAGTAGAGGAAGATATCTAAACCAATCAATAAGCAGATAGAGTGAAATTATAAAATCTAAACTCAAAAAACCTATTAAAACTACTTTTCTACGACCTACAAAATCGGTTAAAAACCCAGAGATAAGACTAGCAACAACCCCTCCCAGACCAGCAGCAAACAAATAAAATCCCCATAAATTAGATGGAAGGTTATAAGGTGAATATAAAACAATGTTGGACAAAAAAGTATAGATGCTAAGTCTAGTAAAGAACAATGCTAATCCCATAAACCCTATTAAAATAACAGAAAAATTAAATATGCCATATTTTAAAGTTGTAAATATTTCTTTTCCACCGGAACGTTCAAAATCTACTTCAGGTAGGAAAAAATAAACTAAAGATAACAATATTAGGCCGAATAAAAGCATCACCAAGAATACATATCTCCAATAGATTAACCCTATAAACCCCCCTACTAAAGGACCTAACGTCGCACCTAAAGTGGTTGATAAAGCTCCAAACCCCATAATTTTTCCTCTTACATCTGCTTCAAAAACATCTCCTACCAATGCCATGGAGATAGGGGTTATAAACGCTGAACCCATGCCCTGTAACATTCTAGATAATAGGAAAACTGTGATAGAAGGAGAAAAATAGGATGATAAAGCCCCGAGTGAATATATTATTGCACCAAGTAAAAGCATTTTTCTCCTACCATAAAACATGTCACTTATCATGCCAGAGAATAATTGCAAAATACAAAAAGGTATCATATATAACGTTATAGTTAAACCAAGATAAAATTGATTTACATTAAAATCAGTACCAATATGTCGAAAAAGAGGTAGAATCATATTCCCTCCAAAAGGCCCACTAAAAGCTGCAATAACAAGAACAATTATTACTATTAATCTTCTTTGCATCATTATAATCCCTTAACACCGACAATTGTTATAAAATTTCTTCATAAACTGCTGCTATAAGTAGAGGAAATATTATTGTTGCATCTCCCTGGATGGTTGATATTACTCCTTCTTCTTGAACTTTACCCCATGATATTGCTTCGGTGAGTCTTGCACCTGAGAGACTACCATCGTAAGGTTGTGCGGTTGTTATTTGCACGGCATAATCTAAACCGCCTCTCAAAAGATTTGAAGCAATGGTGTAATGTTTTGAAATTCCACCACCAAGAATAATTGCTCCAGTTCTCTCCGAATCATAAACAATATCTGCAAGCTCCTTCATATCCTTAGTTGCATCAACGACAAGCTCATGTTCCTGATTAAACATAAATACTTGTAGGCCTAAGGCTGAATCTTGAAATCCAGGTGAAAAAATTGGCACATTATTCTTAGCTGCTTGGTAAACAAAAGAATTTTCATCCGGTTTCATTCTTTTACCTATTTCATAAATTAATTCCCTAATAGAAATAATTTTCTTCTCCTCATATATTTCTGAGAGCATTTTTTGTAGAATTTTTTCTAAAAGCTCATAATTCTCATTAGGAACATAAATATTGCCTAATCTGTTTATATTTTCTCTATGAAGCTTTACATCATTTGCTTCAAAATTCCCAACATAATATTTTCCACCGTAGGCCTTTATAACATCATGATCAATGCTTCCACCAGTAGTAACAATCACATTCACAAGATTACGCTTAACTAAATCGGCAAAAATAGATCTCAAACCAGTTGCGACAAGATTAGCTGTAAAAGACAAAAAAACTGTGCAATTCTCATCCAAAAACATCTTTCTAACAATATCTACTCCTCTAGCCAGATTTAGAGCCATAAATCCTCCACATTTCTTCAATTCCTCTATAAACTGTTTCATAGTCATTCTTTCCCTCAAACACATATTTTCAACGCACATTTTCATCAGACAACACCACCTAAATCCCGTCTAAAACGATTCATCACCTTACCTTATCACAATTTAATGAAATAAATATTCTCTTCTTCCCTGAAATGTACGTATTTTAAAGCTCTTAAAAACGTGAAAATCAATTCACTGACAACACTTTATATCTGCAAGTCAAAAGGGGTAGGAATACTTCTCATGCTTCCAACGAGAAAATGCCCGACGCAAATTAGGTGAGGCACTTTGTGTAGCTATACCAGAATATAAGGTTTCTGTCATAACTTATGTTATTTTATAATTTTAAGTGGAAATGGAGTAGTTTGTTAAATCTAAGGATCATGTATAGGGGGTATGAAAGATGACGACGTATTACAAAAAATTACAAAAAATATATAGACATTAGACTATACTCAGCGAGTGTTATAAGGTACACTACTACATAAAAGGGTTACTACCATCAAATCAGATATGTTAATGAAGGTGGGTACAATAAATGATTAACAACGGTGCAATTCCTCCAGAAATTTGTCGTTTCTTTTCTATTGGAAAAAGTAACTCGTTACTGGTAAAAGGGCCTCCGGGGACTGGTAAAACCATTTTTTCTTTGCAATGCGTTAAAGATCTTCAAGATAGAGTCGCAGGAGTATATTTTTCAACTCGAGTGGACGCCAGGTCTCTTTATGAGCATTTCCCTTGGATAAAGGAGCAAATCCCGATAGAAAATGTGGTAGATGCAACTAAAAACATCATACCGAAGAAGGTAGATTTCACGTATGTCATTGATTATTCTTCATTACCTGATTTTCTTAAGGGACTTTATTCCATTACGCATAGAGTTTCGCAGCAACAAACACCTTTAATCGTTGTGGACAGTATTGATGCACTTGCTGCAAATGTTAAAATGCCTGTTGAGGAAGTATGTTCAATGCTCGTAAATTTTGCTGAAAATATGCAGTCACAGATAATATTTGTAACTGAAAGGCATGGTACATCTATGATTGATTATATGGTTGATGGTGTAATTAGACTTGAGAGAAAATTCATTAAAAACAGACTTGTGAGAAAGATGACAATAGAGAAACTAAGAGGTGTGGAAATAGGTAACCCCGTATACTACTTTACATTACAAAATGGAAAATTTCAGTACTTCAAAAACTTCCAACATATCATTGGTTAGATGCATCTTACAAATTAGAATATCATCCACCAATAAAAGATGGCAAAGACACCAGTTTTTTCATCAAAAGATTCGCTGGAAATGATCCTTTAATAAAGAAACCTGCGGGATGTTGTTCTATAAATGCTACACCTTTAAATGCGGACTTTTTTTGAATGTCACACTCATCTGACAACTAAGCTACCTCAATTTCCACCAATAAACACAAAATTATGGGAAAGAAAGAAGTATATAACAGTGTGTAATTGTATGTGATACAACAAATTACACTAGTAGCCAAAACGAGCACAGAAAAACGAGCATCGAACATGAATGTTTGTTGATTGTTATTTAAGGTGTTTACAGACCTAATTTAAAAGCAATGATAGTAACTGTTATATTCATTAGGCTGAAAACAACAAAATTTTTACGTCTTAGAATACTTATCAGCTTGTGCTCTTCATTTTATAGGAAAACTTTTTACTTAAAATATGTTTATGAGCCTCATATAGATTCATTTGTCTCAAGAGGTGTATGAAATGGGTGAAGATATGGATGTTATTAAGGTTGAGGAAGGAGAGATGCTTGAAATAGAAATTGAAGAAGATTTACTTAAAGCTAATGAGCAACTTGCAAATGCTAATAGAAAAATATTTGATAAGCATAATGTAAAAGTTATAGACGTAATGGGATCAATAGGATCTGGAAAAACATCGATACTTGAGAAACTTGTAGAAAAACTTAGAGAAAAATATAAAATCGCTGTTATCGCTGGAGATGTGACCACTACTATTGATGCAGATCGAATCAAGAGACACGGTGTCCGAACAATTCAAATAAATACAGGAAATGAATGCCATCTTGATGCATTAATGATTAGAAGAGCGATAAAAAGATTAAATCTCGACGAGTTAGACTTAATTTTTATTGAGAATGTTGGGAATCTTATTTGTCCAGCAGATTTTCCACTAGGCTCACATAAAAGAATAGTTGTGGTAAGTGTTACAGAAGGTCCCTATATGATTCGAAAACATCCAATGATAATTAAAGGCGCAGATATAGTGGTAATTAATAAAATAGATTTAGCAGATGCCATGGAAGTCGATATAAACCAATTGATTAGAGACGCAAAAGAAATAAATCCTAAAGCAGAAGTTGTTTGTACAAATGCTAAAAGCGGCGAGGGAATAGATAATTTAATTAAAACCCTAAACCTATAACCATATCAACTCATACGAACTTGTTAAGATATTAAAATATTATTAAGGTGATAATATTGAGTGAGAAATGTATGTTTCCCCCTTGCCCAAAATGCGACAAAGGATATTTAGTTCCTTTGAGCGCAGCCAGCGACAAAGGAATACCAATAGTTTTTTCTAGCTGGGTTTGTACAAATCCTGAATGTTCATTTACAATACATCAACATGACGTTGAAAGCAAAATATACTGGAAAGACGGCGAAAAAATGAATGCGAAAAAAGCAAAGAAAGCAGGAATAATATAACCCGTAGCGAATAAAATTTAACACTATTCTTCTTTTTATATTATAAACATGTAGAGAATTGTTGGTGTAATGGTATGGTTAAACCTAAAGTTTTTGTTACCAGAGAAATCCCTGACAAAGGTCTTAACATGATATTAGAGAGGTTTGATGCAAAAGTTTGGAGAGAATACACTCCACCACCAAAAGAAGTGATAATTGAAGAAGTTAAGAGCGTTGACGCTCTTGTTACGCTTTTAACAGATAAAATTGATAAAGAAGTTTTAGATGCTGCTAAAAACCTCAAAATAATAGCTCAATATGCGGTGGGATACGATAATATTGACGTTGAGGAATGTACAAGGCGGGGAATTTACGTTACAAATACACCTGAGGTTCTCACAGAATCTACTGCAGACTTTACATGGACACTAATTTTAGCGGTCGCAAGACGAGTAGTTGAAGCAGATAAATTTGTTAGAAGTGGAGAGTGGGAGAAAAGTAAAACTGGATGGCATCCAAAAATGCTTTTAGGAACAGATGTACATGGAAAAACTCTCGGCATCATAGGACTTGGAAGAATAGGTACAGCAGTTGCAAGAAGAGCTAAAGGATTTAACATGAAAGTCATATATTATAGTAGAAAAAGGAAAGAAGAACTTGAAAAAGAATTAGGCCTAGAATTTGTAGACTTTGAAACTCTACTTAAAGAAGCGGATTTTGTATCGATTCATGTACCCTTAACAAAAGAAACTTTCCATTTAATTGGTGAAAGAGAATTAAAACTAATGAAAAATACAGCTTTCCTCATCAATACCAGTAGGGGTAAAGTGGTTGATGAAAAAGCCCTTTACAAAGCTTTAAAGAAAAAGTGGATTGCAGGCGCTGCACTAGACGTTTTTGAAGAAGAACCAACACCTGCAGATAACCCATTGTTAAAGCTGGAAAATGTAGTTGTAGCTCCTCATATAGCGAGTGCTAGTCACGAAACTAGGTCAAAAATGGCTGAAATGGTAGCAAAAAATCTCATAGCCTTTTTTGAAGGAAAGATACCTCCAAATCTCGTTAACACAGATGTATTAAACAAATCTAAGTCTTGAAGTCCACCCTTTATTTTCATCGTCGCTAAATCTCAGAATGTGAACTACTCACCTACTTGTAGGTGTGTCGTCTGCCGCAAATTCTTATAAATATTTTTGCGGTCTAAATGTAATTGTGATTGGTGATGTAGTTTGAAGAAAGTTGAAAGCATTTTTGAGATTATCGGGCCTATTATGGTTGGTCCTAGTTCTAGTCATACCGCTGGTGCCGTACGTATAGGCAAAATTGCACGTGAAATACTTGGTACGAAACCTGTAAAAGCAATAATACTTTTTCATGGTAGTTTTGCTGAAACTTTTCGCGGTCATGGTTCGGATAAGGCTGTTGTAGGCGGTATACTTGGTTTTTCAACAGATGATTTAAGAATAAGAAAAGCTTTGGAAGTAGCCGAAAGAGAAGGATTAAAGATAGAATTCAAAACCGTGGATCTAGGTGAAGAATATCATCCAAACACGATTAAAATAATTTTGGAAGATGCAAGTGGTTTAAAAATACAGGTTATTGGAAGCAGTATTGGAGGGGGAAACATTATAATTACCGAGATTAATGGGTTTGAAACAGATTTAAGTGGAGATTATTATGCCTTGATTGCTATTCACGACGATAAGCCTGGAATGGTGGCAAAAATAACAACTATTCTCGCCAAACATAGGATTAATATTGCTAAAATGAGGGTGAGCAGGATAAAGAGGGGAGCTTTAGCGTTTTCAAGTATAGAAGTTGACCATGAAATTTCAAAAGAAGTTGTCGGTGAGATAGAGAAAATTAAAGAGGTAAGATTGGTTAGAGCTTTAAAACCGATATAAGGAGGATTATTCCATGGTTGATTTTGAAACTTTAAGTGATTTAGTAAAATTAGCCAGGGAAAGAGATTGTAAGATTGGGGAAATAGTTTGGGAATATGAAGCAGAAGTTGAAGGTATAAGTAAAGAAGAAGTTTGGAATAAAATGGTTAAACATTGGAATGTTATGAAAGACTCTATAGAAGATGGATTAAAAGAAAGTTTTGAATTGCCGTGTAAAATAACAGAAAGATTTGCTGGAAAATTTCTTAATGCGAAAAGAGTTTTTCTTGATGATTTTATGAGTAAAGTTGTGGCAAGGGCCCTAGCTGTAAGTGAATATAATTCAGCAATGGGTCTCGTATGTGCCGCCCCAACAGCAGGAGCTTCAGGAGTACTGCCAGCAACACTATGTTCAGCTGCAGAAAAACTTAATGCAAAAGAAAAGGATATTGTTTTAGCTCTTTTCACAGCTTCTGGTATAGGTTTAGTAATAGCTAACAAAGCTTCTATCGCTGGATCTGAAGCTGGATGTCAAGCTGAAGTTGGAGCTGCAGCTGCCATGGCTGCTGGTGCACTTGTAGAATTAGCAAATAGCACACCAGAGCAAGTGGATCATGCCGTAGCAATAGCTCTAAAATCTATTATGGGTTTAATATGTGATCCAGTTGCTGGTTTGGTGATTTCTCCTTGTATTAAAAGGAACGCCTTTGGGGCAGTTCTAGCGTTTTTAGCAGCTGAAATGGCCCTTGCTGGAGTTAAAAGTTTAATCCCTGCAGATGAGGTTATTGAAGCAATGGGTGAAGTAGGTCGTTTAATGCATCCAGATCTCAAAGAAACCTCTCGTGGAGGTATTGCAACCACACCTACGGGCGAAAAAATTAGAGAAAAAATCTTTAAGGGCGACTTTTAAAATTAAATCGAATTATATAACATTAGCAAAATTTGTTATCATTCATTACAAATTTTGTGAATACATTAAAATATTCATGGAACTATAATATTTTACAATAGTGAGGAGGGCGTTGCTTGCTTAAAAGAGGGGGTAAGGGTAATGCAAAGAAGTTTTTTGTTTAAAATAGTGTTGATTGGTGACGGCGCAGTTGGAAAAACCTCTCTAAGAAAACGGTGGATGGGAGAGGGTTTCGAAGTAAATTATATGTTCACTATCGGTTGTGATTTTGCAATAAAAGAATTACAATTTAACGATAATATAAGGGTAAAACTGCAAATATGGGATCTTGGGGGGCAACCTCACTTTAAAGAAGTTAGAAAGGCCTTTTATGTTGGAGCTTCCGGGGGAATAGTGCTTTACGATATTACGAACAGAGAAAGTTTCGAAAATGTTAGAATGTGGGTTGCAGAACTCATAAAACATGCTAAAAAGAAAGTACCAATAGTAGTTGTTGGAAATAAAATAGATCTCAGAGGAAACAAAGCGAATTACATATCTACGTTGGAGGGACTGGAACTTAAACGTCGACTTGTTGAAGAATTTGGAATTAAAGCCTTATTCTCAGAGACCAGTGCAAAGACAGGTGAAAACGTAGATAAGGTTTTTAGAGGTATGACAGCACTTCTTTTGCAAGAGCTTGGTGCAATTAAACCCGTAGTACCAGAACCTACGATTGACGAAAGATATGCAAGGCTTCTATCTGAAATTTGTAAGTTACTTGGATTAGAAGAGGAGACATGGAAAGAGTCTCCCGAATATGTATTACAAGTTTTAAAACATACCCTAAAAGGAAAAGTACATGTAGAAGGTGCTCATGGAGAAAATTTTGAATTTACAGTATAAATACAACATAACGGGACATTTTAAGTTGAAAAAGATTGGTTAAGGTTTTTTATCCAACATGTTTTATATATGAAAATAGTGTAAATTATTTGCTGTAAGTAGAGGTGAATATCTTTGGAAGGTGGATATGTTTGGCTATAAAAGCCAGCGAAACAATTCGATAATGTCTGACCCTCTAATTTTAAAGTCTTTTGGTTCTAGTTTTGTTGAAATTTCGCCTTTTCTCGATGAAGTTCTTAAAACTTTGATAAAAATTTGTAAACATAGATTAACAGCAAAACAGAAGAAAATTCTCATCTATTTATACGAAACGAAGTACGGGGACTGTACATTTTCTAAATTAGCTTTAAAATTGTCAAAAAAACTCAGAATGCCATTAAGTACAGTGAAACACGTACTAAGAACACTAAGAGAATGTGGACTAATTTTAGCGGGAGATCAATACAATAAGGGCAGTTTAGCAAGACTTTCAAAAGTAGGTGAAATTGTAGCAGAAGAACTAATTTATGGAGTGATATAAAATGAAAATTTTACTTGACATAGATGAAATACCAAACTACTGGTATAACATATTATCAGACCTGCCAAAACCACTCCCACCGCCACTTAATCCTAAAACAAAAACGCCACTTAATTCAAACGATTTAAAGAGAATTTTCGTAGAAGAATGCGTAAAACAAGAAGTATCAACTCAACGCTACATAAAAATACCAAAAGAGGTAAGAGAAGCATATATTAGGGTAGGAAGGCCAACACCACTTCAAAGAGCAACAAAACTAGAGGAAACTTTGCACACGCCTGCAAAAATATTCTTCAAAAGAGAAGATGTTAGCCCTACTGGAAGCCATAAAACAAATACTGCAATAGCACAAGCCTATTATGCCTTCAAAGAAGGAGTAAAGAGATTGACAACTGAAACTGGGGCTGGACAATGGGGCAGTGCCTTATCCCTTGCTACAACCATGTTTAATTTAAAAACAACAATATACATGACTAGAAGTTCCTATTTACAAAAACCTTACAGAAAAATTCTAATGGAAATCTTTGGAGCTGAAGTTTTACCATCACCAAGCAACAATACATCAATAGGTAGGAAGTTCCTTCAAGAGGATCCGAATCACCCAGGATCTCTTGGCATCGCAATAAGTGAAGCTTTAGAAGACTGTTTAACTCATGAAGACACAAAATATAGCCTAGGAAGCGTTTTGAACCATGTTTTACTACATCAAACAGTAATAGGCTTGGAAACAAAGAAACAATTTGAACAAATTAACGAATATCCAGATGTCATAATTGGATGTGTGGGTGGAGGTTCTAACTTCGCAGGAATAGCATATCCTTTCTTACGCGACAAAATAAAAGAAGAAACATCTACAGAGTTTATTGCTGTTGAACCGTTGGCTGTACCAACATTCACAAAGGGATTATACGCCTATGATTATGGTGATACTGGAGAAATGACGCCTCTTCTTAAAATGTTCACGGTTGGACACATTTACAAACCGCCTCCAATCCACGCAGGCGGCCTTCGATACCATGGAGCTGCACCATCTCTATCTCTCCTAGTTAAAGAAGGTCTTGTAAAGGTTAAAGCATATGGACAAATAGAGGTCTTTGAAGCCGCAAAACTATTCGCCAAAACTGAAGGTTTAATACCAGCACCAGAAACTGCCCACGCAGTAAAGGCAGCCATAGAAGAAGCTATAAAAGCTAGGAAAGAGAAAAAAGAAAAAACTATACTATTCAACTTTTCAGGACATGGGTTCTTCGATCTACAAGCATATCAAGAATATCTAGAAGGGAGACTTGCTAACTACACCTTGACGGAAGGTAAAATCGAGAAATCCTTGAAGTCTGTAGTTCTAGAGCCTTAAGTATATTTGGAATAGGTGATGGCGATGCTTAAGAACGATAAAACTATGATTGTCAATGGAAGGAGAATCGACAATGCATATAATACATCAAGACTCAAAAATTCTATGGAACCTAAGATTTCTAGGTGTTGCTGTAAAGTTGTAAGTAAGGAAATGAGCGTACCAATTAGACATGCAATAGCTATTGCTGTGTAGTTCTTAGATACTTTACTTCCAGAGAGACTAGAAGATATGGAGAAGCTGCATATCATCAAGATGATGTACATTACGGCTAAAATGATTGGTAGGTTTTCAATTAACATTTAAGTCACCTCTAATCTTAAATTGCATGTAATTTTTTTATTTCTTCTTTTTTTGTTAGAATGATTTCTTCTTCAATTTTTCTCCAATGTTTAAGAGCTATTTTTCCAATCAGGGGAGTAAAATATTTAGTGAACGCGATACCGATATACTGTATAATTTCCATAATTTCGGAAGGTGTACAATGCCATGCTAATTTTCTAACATCTTTAAATTCTATAGTGTGGTCATGTACTTCTATGTATTCGCTTAACGGTTTAACAATTTCAACTATAAACTTTTTACTAATTTTTCCACCTAAAATTTCATGAATGAATTGAATTAATTTGTAAATTGATTTTTTACCGATTTCAACTATTCTTTGCACAGGATAAACAATATCAATATCTACTAAACCATTTTTAGCAATATCTTTTATTCTAGCAATCGCTTCATCCACGTTTATCTCAACTTCTCTTGCAATTTCTTCAATCGTTTTATGACCATTTATCGTGGCAAAAAGAGGCCAAAAATCTCTACTAATTTTAACATCTTCTTCAACTCTTTTCTTTAAAATTGGAATGTGATAAGGTTTAAGCGTCAAAACCCACAAAATTTTTTCTGCTTCCTTTTCAAATTCATCAAAAATTGCGACGTTTCCATTCCAATTTTTTAACATTTTTCCATATTTTTCCTCAAATCTTTCAGCTAACGCTCTTAAAGCTTCTCTTGAAAGCTTATCCTCATAATCCACTACGAGTGCGCACACCGTATTTTCTCCGCTTTCAAGCATAATTTTCATATCCTCTGCATCTATGCTTTTTAAAGCCCCTTTGTGCTCTGGAGATATCTCTCTTATAAAAGATGATACTGCTGTCAAGAAACCTGACACCAAATTTGGGTCAACCTTGCTTGGAGCATAGGTTTTAGTGAATAGGGGAACACCGTTGCGATTGATGATGAATAAAGCATAGATTCGAGGCAACTATGACACCTCTTTCTCATTCTATAAAGAAACTTTTCCCTTTAAAATTTCCTTCGACAAATTTAAACACAAAACATATCAGTGTAAGAAAGTTGTGTAAACGCAAATGATAAGTTTTTATTAAAATTAAAAGATATCGACTTGTACTTTAAGCAGAGAGTGACACTAAATGAGAAACTATAAAGATATTCACAGATTGCTACCTCCTGTTAAACTAAAAATCAACAGAGTTGGAGTTAAAAACTTAAAAAAGAAGATTGTCAGAGAGTGTAATGGAACGATAGAAGTGTTAAATGCAAAGATTAACGCCTATGTGAATGTTCCAGCCACTTTAAAAGGGGCACATGTATCTAGGAACTTGGAAGCGGTTAATGAGATAATAGAAGAAGCAATAAAAGGCAAAATATTTAATCTTGAAGACTTTTGCACAGAACTAGCTAAAAAACTATTAGAAAAACACGAATATGCGTCAAATTCAGAGGTAAGCTTAGAAGCGGAATATTCGATGGAGAAAAAAACTCCTATAACAAAACTTTCAACACAACAAATGTACACAATACATGCAGGAGCATTCGTTTGGAAAGAAAACGAAAAAATAAAGGGTAGAAAGTGGATAGGAATCGAAGTCGAAGGTTTAACAGTTTGTCCATGTGCTCAAGAACTAGTAAGAGGATATGTAGAACAAAAACTTCTAGATATAGGTCTAAACAGAAATTTAATAGATAAAATTATGAAAAACATTCCAATAGCTTCTCATCTACAACGAGGAAAAGCAACATTTATAGTTCACATATGGGATCATGAAAAAGTTGATTTTAAAGACTTAATTGAAATTGTTGAAGCCTCATTTAGCTCACCCATACTTGAACTTTTAAAACGTCCAGATGAACAGCAACTCGTAATAAAAGCACATGAAAAACCAAAGTTTGCTGAAGATGTCGTTCGAATTATGCTTATAAAATTCTTAGAAAAATATGGAGAAAAGCTTTCAGATGATACATTTTTAATAGCTCAACAAGAAAGCTTTGAATCTATTCACAGACATAATCTGTATGCTGAAAGAGTTTTAACACTTGGAGAACTAAAAAGAGAAATAAACGGGGGGAATGTAAATGTATAGTTTAAGGGTTGGAGGAGTTAAAATAAAATTTTCATCAGCTCATTTTCTCGTAGGTCATCCTAAGTGTGGCCGTTTACATGGACATAACTGGCTGGTTACAGTTGAGTTCAAAGGACAAGTAGGAGAAGACGGAATGATTATAGATTTTATGGATGTTAAAAAATATTTGAAAGAGATCATTGAGCCATTAGATCATAAACTTCTAATACCAGCTGTATCCCCTGGCGTAAATGTCAAAGCGAAAAACGATAGGGTTGAATTAGAGCAGGGAGGTAAACTATATATTTTGCCTAAAGAAGATGTGCATCTTTTACCGTTAAAAGCTATAACGTGTGAAACACTTGCAAAATATATCTATGATAAAGTTAAGAGTAAATATAGAAACTTATCGATGAAAGTTTATGTTTCTGAGGATATTGGTGTTGAGGCAAGTTACGGTGAAATTTAGGTGATAGATTTGGAGAGGGTTGCAATCATAAAAATTGAAAACGACAATGTTTATGATGCTGTGAAGAAGGCAATAGAAGCAGCTGAACAACCAGACCTTAGTTCGGGAGACACCGTAATCGTTAAACCAAATCTATGTGCACCAAAACCCTATGATAGTGGCGTAATAACAAATATAGAAGTCATAAAAGCTGTTTGCAAATATCTAGTTGAAGAAATGAATGTAAAAACTTTCGTAGGAGATATGCCAATAGTTGGATGGGATCCCAAAGAAGTCTATCAGGAACTTAGAATAAAGGAAGAAGTTGAAAAAGTTGGTGCACAATTTCTAGATTTTAGTGAAGAGGAATTCATAAAAATAGAAGTTCCAGATGGAAAAAAGCTTAAATCAGTTAAAATATTGAAAAGGGCTTTCGAAGTAGACGGAATTATTAGTTTACCTGTCATGAAAAATCATTTCTTAACTGGAGTAACCTTATCAATAAAAAATCTAAAAGGCTTAATTGCTCAAGATCAAAGAACAAAAATACATGTTTTAGGGCTTCACGAACCAATAGTAGATCTATTTCAAGCATTAAAAAACCAGATAAAATATGCAATTGTAGATGGTACTTATGCGGCAAATCAAGTAAAACCTTCAGGCCCATACTATGGGCCTATAGAGCCTGGAGAAATAGTAAAAATGAATCTCATCATAGCTGGAAGAGATCCAGTGGCCGTAGATGCAGTAACTAGCAGAGTTATGGGATTTGACCCTAAAAAAATAAAAATTATTAGCATTGCTGCTGAAAGATGTCTTGGAGAGATAGAAGATATCGAGGTCGTTGGTGAGGAAGCTAAACCTATCAAAAAATTCAAACCGAGTTTCACAGGAAGAATAATATCATTTGTTAGTAGAATCTGGGCTAGTAGAATGCTTAATCCTCTTCTACATCCATTTGCAAAGAAACTTTACGGTCCACAAATGGTTACTTTAAGTAAGGCTCAAAAAGAAGTTGGAGAAGGAAAGAAAGGCACTGTTATCCTTGTAGGTGAATGTGACGGTTGTGGTGTTTGTGTTAAATCTTGCAAAGTAAATAATATTCAGCTTGTGGATGGAAAGCCGATTATAGGCGATAAATGTATAAAATGTTTCATTTGCGTTGAAGTTTGTCCGAAATCAGCACTAGCAATTCAGTAACCTAAATTGTTACATAATACGGAATCATAAGTTTAATTTGTGTAGAAAAAAGAAAATTAGATTATATTTTTTCTATATCAACTTCTTTTCTCCCGATTTTAGCTATTTCTGTAAGTGCGTAAAATCTTCTTTGAATCTGAGGGTTCAAACATTCTCCAATGGCACTTCCCAACATTCCGATTGCTAAAACCAGAAATCCAAGGCAGACACCAGGAGGTACAAGAATCCACCATGCACCAACTTGAAGTGCACCCATACTTTGCGAATAAGCCAACATAGCACCCCAAGTAAAAATATAAGGCACATCTTGTTGTTCAGAAGTTCCTAATCTTCTTTTAAAACCTAAGTATGCTAACCCAGCCTGAAGAAGAACAGATAAAGCAGCAGTATACATTAGAGAGGCAATAGCAACAGGTACAATATCTGGGAGAATTACTTTAAAAAGTATATACCTATCACTAGCCCCAATAGCCTTCGTAGCTTCTACGTATCCCTCTTCCTTTACAACTAAAACGTAGGATTTCACTGTTTTTGCGGTAATAGGCCAAGTAGTTAACCCAACAATGCCAATAAAACCAAGTAAATTTGGTGTAGTTTCTAGAAAAACCCATCCAACAAAAATTATCAAGGGTATTCCTAGAAGAGCATCAGTAATTCTATCTAAGATATATGCAAACCATTTTCCCGTGTAATAACCAGAAATCAAACCCACAACAATTCCAATGACAAGAGCGATAGTTATCGAGGCAAAAGCCATTAAGAGAGTCAAGGGAGTATATTTAATAAGCATTAAAAACACGTCTTGACCAAAACCATTTGTACCAAAAGGATGTTTCAAAGAGGGTAAGGCGAACGTTTCCCTAAAATTATATGGATTTTGCGGATTAAATATAAGATCGTAGATAGAAAAGAAAGCAAAAATAGAAAGCACAATTAAACTAAATTTTGCCTTACCATTCCTAGCAAATTCCTTCAGGAAAGCTTTAATGTTTAGAGACGTCTCCATGTTAGCCCTCTCCTTCAAAACGTATTCGAGGATCTAGAAAAGCGTATGAAACATCAAGCACATAAATGGTCGCAATAACAACGAGAGAGAAAAGCAAAAAACTAGCTAGCAGCAAACCTAAATCTGGGCCAAAAATAAACCCTGTAGCACTTCTGTAAAGTAAAAATCCAAGCCCTTGTATCGAAAATAATACTTCCGTGAGAATAATGTTTGTGGAGAAAAGCACTAAACTTAAACCAAACATACTTAAAGAAGGAAGAATAGCTGCTCTAGCAGCATGCTTATGAATAATATCTTTTTCGCTAAGTCCTTTGGCTTTAGCGGTTCTAATAAAATCTTCATTTAAAATTCCAATCATAGAATTTCGCATAATAATGTAAAAAATTCCTGTACTTGTTAAAGTAAGAGAAAGAACTGGTAGGAAAATATGTTTTACAAGATCCAAAATGTAGGCAGCCGGATTTTCGGGAAAAGTGTATCTAAGGGGGATTTCATGCAAGCCAAAGGTTGGAAACCAGCCTAAACCAACAGAAAAAATTAGAAGAAGCAACATACCGATCCAAAAAACAGGCAAACCATACATGAAGAGCCAAAAACCAGTATAAACATCGTCTTCTATGCTTTCACGTTTCCACGCACCTCTAGCGCCCATAATATAGCCTATAATTATTGATATAACTATTGCTGGAAGCAGAATAATAAGAGTTCTAAAAACTCCGATCTCTATAGCTTCAATTGTAGGTATACCCCAGCGAGATTTACCAAATTTTTCAACGAAAATAAATTTAAGATAAGCTAAAAAACTCTGTAAGATTGAAACTTGAGGATAAATCTTAGAAAGTGGAAGATAAAAGAATGCATAAAACCCCATAAAGAACACAATTATATAAGTAACCATCGAATCCACTAATCGTCTAAGAATATATCTCCGCAATCCCATTACAAATCCCTCAATAGGTATCAAAAAGTGTAACACAGAGATAATTTATTGCTTCTCATTGTGGCAAATCGAAAAAATCGACAAATAATATTTTAATTGTTAAAATGGTATAATTCTTGTTACGAAAATAACAAGATGCCTTATTATTAAATTAATGTTGTGATAATTTGTAAAGTACAATTGCAAAGATAAGCAAAGTGAACTGCAGATAGAAAGGTGCTAATGGTGCAATTCTATGTGCCATTGTTCCAGCTATTAAAGGTGCTAAGATTCCAAGAGTTCTATGTATTGAAGAGATTGTACCTAGAATACTTCCTCTCATATTGGATGGGATGAATTCGAAAAGATAAGATCGATGGAATATAAGCCAAATAGTGTGACCAAGTTCCATAACCATGGTGGCTACAAAAAGAAGCGTAAAAATTTGTATGGAACTTAATTTCCAATATTCTAAGGTTCCGGTGAAAATCGCGTAAATGGTCATCAAAATTACTCCTGTATAAAGCATTTTGAATCTACTTTCTTTACCAGCTTTATCGGCGATGAAAGACGCGAAAATACTTGTACTTGAGATAGCAACTTCTATGAGAACAACAAAGAATACGCTAAGTGATAAAACGTTGAAAATATAGTTATCTAAAACCAATCCATAAGTTAGTCCAAAGCTAAAAACTATAAGTATCTCAGCAGCGGCCACAGATAAAATCTCCCTAGGAATCTTTGCTTTACCCTTTTCCTTCAACCTAACAGTTTGTGAGGTTTCAGGAAGAAGTTTTTGAATATATATTAGAAAGAAGACGGAAGATAAACCGGAGATAATAAAGAGCATTCTAAAAGCTTCAAGGGATGTGAAGAAAAAACCAAGTAAAATACCAATAATCGGGAAGGTTATAAGTTGAGCAGCTTCAGGTAGAGCCATATGGTAAACATAAACTTTTTCTCTAATATCTTCAGGGTAGGCATCTCTTTCATAAACTTGATATGAAACCGTGAAAACTCCGCCAATCCTTTCTAAAAAACTACCTAGTATGATGTGAATTGGAGATGTTGCATAAGCATAAATAAAATTTGCGGAAGCAAAAGTTACTTCTATAATAGACATAGCAGTCTTGACAGATAACGCTTTGTCTAATGCTCTACCTATTAAGAAGGTGAATACAACACCCATTAAAGCTGAAACGGCATAAAGAATACCAGCCATTTCGACATTAAAACCTAGCTTAAACAGATAAACTGGAAATATAACATCAACGATGAGGAAAGGTGAAGCAAGAGTATAGTAAATTATAAGCCTTTTAGCAGCTAATGGAAATGATCTGAACTCTTTTAACACCATGACCGCCCTTCGATAACTAGCATTTATCTGAGTATCAAGAATGGACTGTGATATTAAAAACCGAAAACTATTATTTTAAATATTTTTGGCACATCTCTTAGCCGTGTCTATTAAAGCTAGAAGTAAAATGGTAACTAAGCTTTTTACTTTAAAGGTAACGGTTCCGCTGTATGTATCTCTTTTGCGAATATTTTAAGTTTATAGACATTTTTCCGCGATTTTCTAAAGGATAACTATATAAATACTGTAATACATAGTTCATTATCCATTTTTAATCTCTACTATGACCCGTAGACCCTCGTTAAGATGGATTATACAGCTAAACAATATTTAGAGGTTAAATAGTTGAAAAATATAAAACACGAAATTTCAGAGGTTTTAAACGAAATATTACTTGTTATTGAAAGAATGATAAAGTTAAATCTTCAAAAATATCCGGATAGCATCTTTTCACAATATAAGATCCCCGAGGCATACTTAGATATTGTAGAGAAAAATTTTACTGAACTTTTCCACCAAGTTGAAAAACTTAAAACCTATCTGAAAATAAAAAAGGAATTTTACAGATCAATAAGAGATCTAATTACTACAATCCAAACATTAATCAAAGAAATGGAAATAACACAAAATGAAGTAAGAATTCTAATACTCCCAGCATATAAGAGAATGCTAGATGCAGGACTTGAAAACTTTAAAATAAACAGAGAGATAAAAGAAAAAATACAAATCTTAGATGTGATTAGTGAACATTTCAAAAAATCACTAAAAAGAATTGAATTGTCACTAATCGCCACAGGTTATGACAGAAAAAGAAATACAGACGATTTGGAAGAAGCACTAACGCTAATAATTCAAGGAGACGTTACGGGTGCAAAAGAAAGGATAGAACACGTGAAAGAAAGACTAAAACAACTTGAAAAAAAGGATATTAGATAGACGTTACATGTACAGCAAATACTACTTACAAAATTTTATGACATAAATTTGTTCTAGCATAAATTATTAAAGGGCTTCAACATTTAAATTATCAGGATGATGACGGCTGGGACAACGATAGAAAGATGAAGAATTTGCCGATTGCTGACTTTTTCCATTCCTTACAAATAGGGGCAACAAACCAAAACCACTCCACATTTACCATAAATATTTGTAAAACTAATATTTAACGATCAAACGTAATCTTAAGATACAATTTACCTTCATCATGGAGATTAAAATGACTACTTGGCGAGTTCTTTCCTATTTCTCCAAAAGAATAAATGAAGTGGAGCCACTTGAAGACCCTGAAATAAAAGATATCATAAAAGAAGTTTCTGAGAGAATGAACTTCAAAATCCACGGGGTATATGTAATTACACCAA
The DNA here is from genome assembly GCA_019056805.1 of Candidatus Baldrarchaeota archaeon. Lineage (GTDB taxonomy): Archaea > Asgardarchaeota > Baldrarchaeia > Baldrarchaeales > DXJG01 > DXJG01. The sequence continues at coordinate 599,403 of DXJG01000002.1, forward strand.
AGAAGCCTATTTTAAATGCTGTACACGTAAAACTTGCTGGTAAATTCAATTACATATATATTATTGGTCCTTTGAAAAAGTTCTTTTCAATCGAAGAAATAACTGTAATTATGGCACATGAAATTGCTCATGCCAAGAAAAAACATGTAATGAAACTTATAATTACCAAGAAACTGGCAACAATCTTAGCCCTAACATTATCCTCAGCATTCATAATAACCTATGGAACACTAATAGCTCCACACCTACAAGTATCATCGCCCTCCCCCCTTCAGCTAGTATTAGTTTTACTAATAACATCCCTAATGATACTTTTCATACCAATGTTAATCGTATGCTATTTCTCACGTAAAATGGAACTTGAAGCTGATATAGAAGCTGCAAAACTCTATGGCACTGATCTCTGCATAAAAACGCTAAAAAAACTAGAAAGTCTATATAATAAGAAAACAAAGCAACCCCGACTTTTAACATTAATGAGCACCCATTCACCTATCGAAAAACGCATAAAAAACCTCGAAAAAATCAGTAAATTAGTTAAATCCAAATACAAAGATATGACATAACTTCTTAGCACCTTTATTAATTTAGTTTTATTAGGTGAATAAAATATAGAAAAAGAGAGAAAATATTGGGTTAATTTTATTCTTCCACTTTACGCCATTGTCCACCATATTCCATCATTGCTAGTCCAACGATTCCGATGATTACGAAGAAGAGACCTGAAGCTACAACTGGCATACCCGCGAAGGGATTGCCTGGTACGTGGGCTCCATAGAGAGGACTGAAATACGCTCCTGTAAGACCTATAGCGACCGCTAGCGTTACGAAGTTTCCAATGACAAATCCTACCCATACAAGTAGATAGCCGAGAACAGTTCTTTTGCTTGGCGATTCGCATGTCAAGCTGTACTCTGGCATAACGTCAGTCCATAGCCATCCAAGTTTCTTAACACGATCATAGAATAGAACCATGAGTATAGGTCCTAGAATTGCTTCGTGAATGAAATTGTTAAATGTGATAATTATCGATAGAATTGCAAATGGCACAAAGCCGATGGCTTCCGTCCATAAACTGATGGTCATACCACAAGCACTGCTATTTAATAATGCGGTTGCTTCAAACCTTATGAGGCTTGCAAAGGATTTACAATCTGGTTCTTCTTTGAACATTTTATGCCATGTATAGTATGGTAGAAGACCATAAATCCAATTTCCTATGAAGCCGCCGATTGAACCAATGGTCAATGCTCCGCCGAGAATATCAAATCCGATGAGGTTACCAACTGCGGTTCCCCATGTAGCTGCTGGTCCCCAGAGAAGACTTGTAACGATTGGAATAGCATTTCCAGGTCTAAGCGCGGTTACACCAGGAATTATCCATAAGGGCATAATGGCGAAAATCCAAAGAATTACTGCGTAGAATGCCGCTGAAAGCGAGAAGAACACTATCATCTGTGTATAGGCAAACATGCTTAAGTTTTCTTTCATGTCCTACCACTCCCCAATCGACATACATATTTTAATTACCGGTCACTTATTAATATTATTTATACATTTTTTTGTATAATAAACCTAAGAAATAACGTGTAAAATAAATTGTAAAAATCAAAGAAAACAAATCTATAAAACTCGATTGTTATTTTGATGCTAAAGTTTTAAGTAGTGGTAAATAGTTTTGATACAAACTATATTGAATCAGCTTAAAAGGTAAAGTTAATAATGCACTACCAGTAAACTTTAATGTCGAAGGATATACCTCACTTAACTACCCTTAATAGCGAAAAGGAGAAAAGTGGAGACAATGGCGGAGGATAAATATATAATTGAACTAGAAGATGTCTGGATTAAACATCGCGGTCAAGAAGATTATGCTCTGAAAGAAATAAACCTCAAAGTGAGACCCGGAGAAACGCTTGCCATCATTGGGCCCACGAATGCTGGAAAAAGCACTCTTTGTATGCTTTTAAATGGTCTAATACCTAATATTGTAAAAGTTAAAGAATTTAAAGGAAAAGTTACCGTCAAAGGAAAAAATGTTAAAAAACATAGAGTTTCAGAACTTGCACCAATAGTTGGCATCGTTTTTCAAGATTATGAAAGTCAAATTTTTAGAACTAACGTAGAGTTAGAAATAACTTTTGGACCAGAGAATCTCGGCCTTCCTCGAGAGGAGATTAAGAGAAGACTTGAGAAATGTCTCGAATGGACTCGTATGAACGGTTTAGAAAAACGTTACACCTTTGAGTTGAGCGGTGGACAAAAACAACGATTGGCAATAGCTTCTATTTTGGCGATGCAACCAGACATAATAGTCCTAGATGAAGCAACATCAGATCTTGACCCTATAGGGAAATTTGAAATCTATCAGGTAATTCAACAGTTAAAAAGAGAAAAGGAGGACCTTACTTTAATCATGGTTGATCATCACCTCGATAAAGTTGCGGAAATAGCTGATAGAATAGTTGTATTAAATCGTGGTCAAATTATTTATGAAGGGACGCCTAGAGAAGTGTTTTCTCGTGTAGACGAATTACTTAAGATGGGTCTTAATCCACCTCAAGTTACAGAGTTATTTTATAAAATGGGTGAAAAACCACCATATCCGATTTCAATGGAAGAAGCTATGGAAAGATTTCCAAAAAATAAAAAAATAAAAGCTCCGGAAAATCCACCCAAAAAAGCATCGGATAATGAACCAGCTATTGAAATAAGAGATTTATGGCATACCTATGATAATGTTCACTGGGCCTTAAAAGGGATAAATCTGCGAATAAATAAAGGTGAATTTGTTGCCCTCATCGGGAATAACGGATCAGGTAAAACAACATTGGCTATGAGCATAAATGGAATAGTTAGACCAACAAGAGGGTCAGTTAAAGTTCTAGGTCATGAAGTAACAACCATGACGGTTAAAGCAGCTGGTAGATTAGTTGGTTATATATTCCAAAATCCCGATTTCCAACTTGTAACCAGCTCGGTTAGATCAGAGATAGAATTAGGTTTAAAACAACTTGAACTTCCAAAGGACGAGGTTGATAAACGGGTTGAAAGAGTTTTAAAATTACTTAATATTGAAGATATTGCTGATGAAGATCCGTTTTTCCTCAATAAGGCAAATAGGCAGAGAGTTGCTGTTGCAAGCATACTTGCATTAGAACCTGAAATAATAATTTTAGATGAACCAACAACCGGATTAACACCAGGTGAAACTAGAGATATCATGAGACTTGCACTTGAACTAAATAAGGCGGGGAAAACAATTATAATTATTACACATGACATGTGGTTGGTTGCTGAATATGCCCAACGTGTAATTGTTTTAAGAGATGGAGAATTATTAATGGATGGTCATCCCCGTTCCGTATTCTCTCAAATAGAACTTCTAGGTGAGTCATTTATAGAACCGCCGCAAATTGCAAGATTCTCCAAAACCATGTTTAACAAGACTTTCTTATCGGTTGATGAGTTAATTTCCCATATGGAGGTGTAAATAATGGTACAATTTACTCTCTATGTTGATAGAGATACGATTCTCCATAGACTAGATCCCCGTTCCAAGTTAATCTGGCTTGTATGTGTATGGTTATGGGCAATGTCTTTTAATCATCCAGCATGGACTTTTGTCATATTTCTTGTTGTAATAGTTTTTGCGGTCACATCTCGTTCAATGCATCATCTTAGCTTTGCAATCAAAGGATTAATCTCCCTATTCATAATGGCAGCAATTATGTGGCCTCTCTTTAGAGAAGGCTTCACACCAATATACACCTTAGTTTTTCCTTTCGGTAAAAAGGTCATTTACTATGAGACAGTTCTTTATGCATTAGCAATGTCTATGAGATTTTTTGCGATGATAACTGCAGGGCTCGTATATTTTGCAACGACTAGAATGGAAGATCTTTCAGTTGCATTAGCAAAAATGAGAATACCCTATGGATTAAACTTTGGGTTTACCACAATTTTCCGTTTCATACCAACCATGTATGGGGAGGCTCAACTAATTTTTCTCGCCCAAGAAGCTAGAGGAGTTGATCTAAGAAGAGGGAGTATTTTTCAGAAAATAAAAAACACAGTTCCGACAATAGCTCCCCTCTTTATAACTACTCTTCGAAGAGCTGGAGAACTAGTAATGGCTATCGAAAGTCGAGCATTTCTATTAAAAAAAGAGAGAACATCATACTACGAGATTAAATTTAAGTTAGGAGACTACATCCTAGTGATATTCTCCATAATACTCACAGTGTTCTTCCTCTGGCTACGAATACAAGGCTACGGCATAGTACTTCCAACAGCAATATAATAGGTGAGAAATATGAAAGGAAGATTCCTCATAGCATCCACAATATTAGCAGTAATTAGTTTGATAGCTGTAAATATTCTTCTACCAGATATTGTAGAAACTTACACCATCGCATACGCTACAAGATATAATGACATGATAGCATTAATTATTGGTACAATAGATGCATTATCAAATCTACCAGTTGCATACACAGGAAACACATTTTATACCATGTTTGCTTTATGGTTTATAGCAGGTCTTATAACAGGTGCAATTATACGCAAACCAGAAAGCAGTTTAGTTGGTGGAATGTTCACAGGTGTAGTTTTCGGCCTAATACTAATATTTGTCTTAGCTTCTGAACAAGGAATCGACATAAGAATAGTTTTCAAAGATCTATTTGCCAGGAGCCCAGATGAAGTTTATTATAGGCCTTTCTATGTTGCATCAATAGCAAAACTAGTCTACGCATTTATGTCTGCATTTATTGGTGCAATAGGCAGTGCTATAAGTGCTGCAGTACTACTTAAACCTGAAATACCAGAACAAGAAATGCCAGAAGAAATGTACCCAATAAAAACAACATGCCCCAGCTGTGGAGCAGAGTTCTTAAGCACTCCAATGTACTGCGCCGTATGTGGCATAAAACTTAGAGAAACTCGATCTATAACGGGGGTAAGCCTTGAAGAAAAGCAAAACCGATAAGAAAAAGCCTTTATACATTCAAAAGGCTGAAGACCTACGCTATGCTATAGATGTATTAGATGGCTTTAGACGACCGCCCTTTCCCTATAGAAAACTAGAACGAGAACAAGTTAAAAAAACTAGAAAACTAAAACCCATGGAAAGAACAAAACTACACGCCATTATCGAAAACATAAGAGACCCGGAAATCTCAAAGAAATGGGAAATCCTTAAAAATCATTTAATAAAGTTTTTAGCGGTTTACCGCGAATATGAACATTTTGCAAGACGTACAAATATCAAAATTTTCGGTCTCATAGCTCTTTCATCAGTAATTCTATCTATCCTCGCTGTAACACGGTCATTACCCCTCTGGATAGTTGAAGCAACCGTAATTCCAATCTTCATACTCCTAATTCTCATTTATAGACACTATGAAATGAAAAGAATACAAGCATTAAGAAAAAAATGGAAACACGGACACCTAGTAAGAGAATTAGTTGACATGATTGCAGCACATCTCTCTAAACTAATAAAACAACATTCTCTAAACCCCAGCGACTACAAAATATCCTCAAACTTCAACGACTACAAAAACCTACGAACCGTAACCATCCACAAAAACTGGTTTGAACTAGAACCAAAAGTTTAACCTAATCTTCTTTTAGAAGACAAAATATTTCTTGGTACATGTTGTAATCTCGGTCTATCTTCCATTATGGGACTTTTATGTTAAATCATTGTCCTGGAGGAATTCTTAAAGAAATAAGATACATTTAACTAAAAATTAAAATTGTCATGTTGCGGTGTCTTCATTTTCGGGTTAATGAATATCAGCTTTAATTTTGATTCTTCAATATTTCAGAATCCTTTCTCATGTAGGATTTTGATTGCTTCAATGGCAACTTTTATTTCTGTGTCAATGGCTTTTTTCACAATTTCTGCGTGGTCTCCAAGTTCTTGGCCAGGTTCAAACTCCAGTTTCTTTGTTCCTTTTACGAGGTTTCCGTCAACAGCCAATATTGCTCCGGCTTTTAATCCCCTTAAATGGGAAACTATGAATATTGCGGAACATTCTCCCTCTACGGACAAAACTCTAGCTTTCCTCCACTCATTAACATATTGCATTTCAGCATAATATGCAGGACTAGTTGCCACTACACCTCGATAATATTTAACACCAAGGGTTTCAGCAGCTTCTATCAAAGCATTTACAACATCTAAATCCGGAACCGCTGGAAAATCTGGTGGAACATATGCATGCGTTGTTCCTTCACGTCTAACAGCGCCGGTCGGAATTATAAGATCTCCAACTTCTATATCTGGTTGTAAGGCACCTGTTGTACCTACACGAATCAGAATTTTAGCTCCTATATTTGCAAGTTCTTCCACAGCTATTGAAGCCGCATTTCCTCCGATCCCCGTTGATGTTGTTGAGATTGGGATTCCTGAAACAGTGCCAGTATATGTTATGAATTCCCTGAAGTCAGCAACTAGACGGTACTCATCAAACTTCTCTGCCACTATTTTAGATCGCTTAGGATCACCTGGTAAAAGTACATATTTAGCAACGTCACCTACACCGCACATAATATGAGGTTGTATTTTCTTTTTCAAAGCTTACCCTCCACTACATACTCTTAAATCGGTGGCCAATATTAATAGTTTATTTGTCTTTTAAATTAAGTAAGATAGAAATATGCGAGGAAACCTAAGTGTTTTGAGAGGTGTTTACCTTTGATAATCCCAGAGGAAATCAGAAAGATAGCAGATGATATTTGTACAATGCGGATTCGTGGTGCTACACCTATCGCTAAGGCTGCTGTTGAAGGATTAAAAATTGCTGCTCAAAAAACTCCAGCAAAAACTGTTCAAGAATTTTACAAAAAGTTTAAGGAAATCGGAAAATTTTTACAAGCTACCCGACCATCTGCAGTATCTTTACCCAACGGCATAAGATATGTGCTGTATAGAGTTAAAAAGGCTGTTGAAGAAGGACTATCGCTTGATCAAGTTAAATCTATCGCAATAAACGTATCTAATGAATTTATAGAGAAGACAAATACTGCTAAAGACAAAATTGGAGAAATAGGAGCAAAATTAATTAAAGATGGAGACACTATTCTCACCCACTGTAATAGTAGTATCGCGTTAAGCATAATAAAAACAGCACATCGACAAGGAAAAGAAATAAAGGTTTATGCAACAGAGACAAGACCTAGATACCAAGGACATTTAACAATAAAAGAATTAAATGAAAGTGGTATACCTACGACCTTAATTGTCGATTCTGCAGCTGGATTTTTCATGAAAGAAGTTGACAAAGTTATTGTAGGAGCAGACACCATACTTGTGGACGGCACGCTTATCTACAAAATAGGACTGTTTTTAATAGCATTAGCAGCAAGAAAGTACAATGTGCCTTTATATGTAGGTGCAGAAACCTACAAGTTCTGTCCAGAAAGCGTTACCGGAGAAATAATAGAAATAGAGGAGAGAGACTCTGCTGAAATAATTGATCCAGAGAAAATAAAAGATCTAAAATACGTAACTGTTCGAAACCCGGCATTTGACTACATTCCACCTGAATACATAAAATATATCATAACAGAGAAGGGAATAATTCCACCACACGCTGCAATCATAGTGCTTAGAGAAGAATACGGATGGCCGATTTCAACCCCACAAATATAAACAGAAATTAGATATACAAATTTTGGATATAAAGATCATGTAAAACTTAATTTTTCTTTTTCAATAAATAGTTAATTTACAAGCTATGTGCCAACAATGTTGGTTATGAATGAGGGAAAGATCGAAGTGAAAGATTTCCATTCTTCCAGAAATTCTCCAAAAGTTAATTTTCTTCTTATAGCTTCTATTACACCATACAAGTAGGATGAGGCATATTTTACTGAAACTATTTGCCCACCAATTACTCGTTCTTTTTCATCCAAAATTATATGCATCTTAGGATTAAATTTCTCAATAATTGGAATATGTCCCTTAAAATCTTTTTCAAAATTAATAGAAACAGTTTTTGCCTTAATATTAACTTCTTTTGCTGTTTCAATACTATGACCAGCAACCCCAACTTCTAAGCCGAAAACCTTTTGAATTTGAACCCTAAGAAAGCCTTTCACTTCAAGTTTTCCACCAACAGCGTTAACACCAGCCAGTTTCCCGGTTTGAGCAGCTATACTCCCAACTGGCATGTATAGATAATTACCGGAAATAAAATCTGGAACCTCAGCAACGTCTCCAGCCGCAAAAATACCCTCAACATTAGTTTTAGCCCTACCATTAATCAGTATTCCAACCTTACCAATTTTAACTCCAATAGACTTCGCTAAATCGACATTAGGCAAAACACCAGCCGTAAGAATAACTAGATCTGTTTTAATTTTTTCCCCGTCAATATCTACGCTTTCAACGCTGCCATTTCCATAAATCTCGTTAACTGTTCTTCCCGTTAAAAGCTTAACACCAAAATGTTCCACTCTCTTCTCAATAATCCGGCTCAAATCTTCTTCCAATAATCTCCATAGAATTCTAGGCATCTTTTCGACAATTAAAGGTTTTAAACCAATTTTTCGAAGTTTTTCAGCAACTTCCAATCCCACAAAACCAGCACCAACAATAACAACTTGTTTTGCTCTCTGAATTTTTTGTTTAATCTTTAAAGCATCTTTTAGACTCCAAATAGTAAAAACATTCTCCAAATTTACACCTGGAATTCTTGGTCTAATAGGTACACCACCACTTGCAAAAATCAATGAATCGAATCCAAGGGCTTCACGACGATTATTAGAACTAATAATAAGCTCTCTCTTTTCTCCGTTTATTTTTTCACATTTCCAACCAATTCTCAAATTAATATTTTCCTTACTTAGTAACTCGTCTTGATAAATTAAAATGTCTTTTACATCTATTTTTCCAGCGATCAAAGAAGGTAAACTAGGTTTTCTATATGGATATTCAAGAGATATAATCGTAATAACTACCTCTTTATTGGAATTTCTAGCTGACAACGCAGCATTAATACCTGCAACACCACCCCCTACAATTACAAGATTTTTAATCATACCGCACACCTTAACAACTAGCCTACTACCAACGAACTAAATAATAATATGCAAATGCTACGACTAAGAACATTCTTCTAATACCTTTCTTTTTAATGTTTTAAATTTATTTACAGCCCCTAACTCTGTAGCTGTTTATTGGGAAGATATTTCATGTAAGTTCAAAATAAAACTCGAGAATAAAGTTTATTCAACATCGGTATAATAGTTAAATAATACGAATTTAATGGAAATAGGTGAACTATATGACCTATATTGATCTTTATGGGAAAGATCTTATAACTACGCAAGAATGGACAATAGAAGAGCTAGATTTCACATTAGAATTTGCAAAAGAATTGAAAAGACGGTTCTATGCTAGAGATTTGCCGGAACTTTTGAAAAACAAAACTTTCTTTATGCTCTTCTATAACACTTCAACAAGAACTAGAGCGTCTTTTGAAGCTGCTATGACATTTCTAGGTGGACATGCACAGTTCGTAGATGTATCTACTACTAGAATCGGTGAGGGCGAAGTTATAAAAGATACTGCAAAAATGTATGAACGTTATGGGCATGGACTTGGAATAAGAGTTTTAGAATCGGCCGTAGACTACGTGTATGGAAGAGGTAATGCTGTAATAAGAGAATACGCTAAACATGCAAAAATACCAGTCATAAACATGGCTGATGACATGTATCATCCTTGTCAAGGACTAGCAGATATCATGACAGTGCAAGAAAAGTTTCCAAAATACGAAAAGAAAAAATACGTGATAATGTGGGCATATTCCAACAAAATAAGATCTTGGTGCAGTGTACAAGAAGAAGCTCTAATAATGACAAGATATGGATTAGATGTGGTAATAGCCAATCCACCAGAATTTGATTTAGACCCGAATATCTATGAAATATGCAGAAAAAACGCTGAAGAATCTGGAGGAAGCTTCGAAATAAGCAACGATTACAAAGAAGCTTTAGAGGGAGCTCACATAGTTTTTCCAAGAAGCTGGGCAAGCCATCAATGTGTTATGATGGGAATAAACAAGTTCGGGAAAGAAAACGAGCTGGCTCTCCATGAAAAATATAGAGATTGGATGTTAACACGAGAATTAGTAGATCTCATGGATAAAAACAGCATAATAATGCATGTTCTACCAGTTTTCAGAGGAGAAGAAGCAACAGACGAAGTAATGGACGGCCCCCACTCAGTAATCTATGATCAAGCAGAAAATCGACTTCACGTACAAATGGCTGTACTAGCACTAGTAATGGGCGGCAGAACCTAACAAATCACCATTTCAATTTATTTATCCTTACTAATTTATCTGAAACCTTATTTAAATTAAGAAAGCTGTTATTCACATATTTGGTGATAAAAGTGAGTTTTGTAATAAAATTAAAATGTTCTCGATGCAGTGAAGAATATTCTCCAGAAGAAAAAGTTACAATGTGCCGTACACCTGGGTGCAAAGGTCTCGGAAGACTAGATATATACTATAACTATGATAAAATTTCTAAACAACTATCAAAATCAAAATTGGAGCAAAGAAAACCGGGAGTGTGGAAATATAAAGAACTACTTCCAATTAAAGATGGAACCAGAATAATTACATTGGGAGAGGGTAACACACCTCTCATAAAAGTGAAGAGATTAGGTGAAAAACTTGGATTAAAAAATTTATACGTTAAGAATGAAATCGGAAACCCCACTGGAAGCTTCAAAGATAGACCAATGGTTATAGGCGTTACAAAAGCCTTGGAATTCGGAGTAAAGACTACCGTGACAGCAAGCAGTGGGAACGCAGCTGCAAGTCTTGCAGCATACTCAGCAAAAGCAGGTCTAGAATGTTACGCCTTTGTTCCAGAAACAGCACCCATAAGCAAAATAGCACAACTTTTTCTCTACGGTGCTAAAGTTGCACGCTTTAAAGGTTTAGAAAAAGGAGAGGATCCCACAGTAAAAATGCTAATTGAGGCAAGTGAAAAATATGGATGGTACCCTTGCCCCAGCTTTGGACCCTTTAACCCATACCAAGCTGAAGGGGCAAAAACCATGTCCTACGAGATCATTGAGCAATTCGACTGGAATTCTCCAGATGTAATTTTTGTTCCAGTTGGTGGAGGCGGACTTTTAGCTGGAAACTGGAAAGGATTCAAAGAATTTTACGAACTAGGATTCGTAAAAAATCTTCCAAGAATTATTGCCGTGCAGCCCGAAGGTTGCGCCCCATTAATTAGAGCTTTTAAGAAAGGTGAAGATCCACTTAACATAAGTAGGTGGGAGAGACCGAAAACTGTTGCAGGAGGACTTTCAGATCCTTACCCATGGGATGGAGATGCTGCACTCAAAAGCATTAGAGAATCAAATGGAGGTGGTGTTGCAGTTTCAGACAAAGAAATTCTCGAAGCACAAAAACTATTAGCAAAATATGAAGGCATATTTGCTGAGCCTTCAGGTGTAGCATCGCTTGCTGGACTTATAAAAATGCTAAATGAAAACAAAATCGATAAAGATGAAACAATAGTAGTCGAAATCACAGGCAGCGGGTTCAAAGACATTGATATAGTGATTAAACAGTTTAAACTACCACCAGCAATAGAACCAAACATAAAAGAACTAGAAAAAACTCTATTTTCTTCTTAGAGATCTGTTTAAAAATTCCTTATAACCAGTTTGTATACATTAAAAACATTTTTATATTCTTTTGTCTACAAAAGAATACATGATAATTGCCATCGATGCATGTACATTAATTTACTTAGCGAAGGCAGGACTGTTAGACTTTCTAAAAAGACTACCTTACAAATACATTATTGATAAAGAGGTTTATAATGAAGCAGTAATTAAAGGTATGGAAGAAAGATACCCTGATGCATACCTACTAGAATACTTTATTAAAAAACAAAAAATAATAGAAATAGTCGGAGTAAATATATCAAAAGAAATTGATTATTTTGTTGGAGAAGGAGAAGCAAGCACGTACATGTTATCAGTGGAGAAAAATGCCATAGCGGTCACTTCCGATAGAGTAGCATATAAAAAGATGTTTAGACGTAACGCAAAAGTCGTACAAACAGATTTAATGTTTCTAAATGCTTATTTCAAGAAACTTATCAGCAAAAGAGAACTATTGGATGCATTAAACCGGCTATTAGCAGTTGGAGGTACAACTCCAGAACGTATTACATTCATACTTGAAAAAATTGGTGAATAAAATGAAAAAAAGTAGGTTGATCTCAACAAGGCTAGAAGAAAAAGATGCAAAAATCCTGGAAGAAATAGCTCAAGAAGAAAATATCGATAAAGCAACACTAATCAGAAAATGGATTCTATCAAAAATTACAGAACATAAACTAGAAAAAGCAGCAGAAAAATACCAAAAAGGACTAATAAGCATAGAAGAAGGAGCAAAAATGGCAAACACAACCATATGGAAATTCATGGAATACATACGTGAAAAAAACATATGGCCACCAATCCAAACCAAAGAAGAACTAGAAAAAGAACTAAAACACACCAAAAAACTACTAGAACCAAAGTAACCGACAAAACACTTAACTAAACCTAATCAAATACTAATTCTAATCAACGAAATAAGTCCTTTATTAAACAAAATTTATTTCCCGAAAGTTCGTTAAAAATGTCTACAATTAGACCAACCTTAAATCTTAAAACTATAATAATACTACTTACTTTGATTAACAGTTTTCTGTCGTTAAAATTCTTATAACTACTCTTAATCCTCTTTTATGAGGATTTCTCT